>JAVBJX010000022.1:0-94699 GCA_031546705.1 Caryophanales bacterium | reverse complement strand
GGAGTTTTAAATTTGTGCTTAGTAATTTTGAACAAAAACTGTAATTTTGTCTATTTGTTGCAATTATTCATGCTATATTTAATAAATTTTGAGCGTTTTTTATTGAAAAAGGGCTAAAACAACTAGCACAACGAGTTAACTGGATATAATTCTGAGCTAGCAGCTAAACCATTCTCTGAAAAGAAGAAAATTCTATCTGAATCAAACCTTTCAATCAATAGAAATTTAGCTCAATTTGGAACATGGAATGATCAATCAATCAAAAAAAGGGCTTCTGATTTGTTTGAAACTGCCAGAAAAATTTGGTACATACCACAAGAATACACGAAGCTATTTCAAAACGATCACTTGGATTTCGAGAAAGATTACAACATTATGGAAGATTTGAATATTACTAGTCAAAAACCAAGGAAACTTATCATTTTGGATCAAGAGTATAGTACAAGATCTTGGAAAGGGCTACTACATATACTATGTGATCAACTTTACGAATTAGAACCTCAAATATTTGAAAGTCTTACAAAGCATAGGGATTTTGAAGGAAGAGATCGACGTATTATATCTAATGATACTACTAATATGTTAGGACCGTATCAGGTTTCAGAAAATATATTTGTTGAAACAAGATACGCAAATGCAAATACGATATTAAATTATTGTAAATTGATAGTTGAAAAATACGAATTACAAGATGATGTACATTATAATCTAAAACCAAGGTAACTTCTCAAGTACTCCAACTGGGGTGTTTTTGTTTGGAGAATGAGTGGAAAAAAATTGTATTTACAAACGAAGATAGCAAGACTTAATCATTGACACAAAAGCTTTCAATACTTAAAATAAACATTAGCACTCAAACTATTAGAGTGCTAATATTTGTTTTCGTTTAATAGAAGGGAGAAGTTCGTATGGAAAAAATGCAATTTAAAGCAGAATCCAAAAGATTGTTAGAGATGATGATTAACTCAATTTATTCTCACAAGGAAATATTTCTTAGAGAATTAATTTCTAATGCTAGTGATGCCATTGACAAGATGTACTACAAGGCATTAACAGATGAATCAATCAGTTTTAATCAAGAGGACTATTACATAAAAGTAGTTGCGGATAAGGACATTAGAACGTTAACCATAACAGATACTGGTATTGGTATGACAAAGGAAGAACTGGAAAATAATCTTGGAATTATTGCCAAGAGTGGTTCTTTAGCATTCAAACATGAAAATGAATCCAAAGATGGGCATGACATTATTGGACAATTTGGTGTGGGATTCTATGCATCCTTTATGGTAGCGGATGTTGTGACTGTTACTAGTAAAGCACTGGGAAGTGACGAAGCATATCAATGGGAATCCACTGGTACAGACGGATATACCATTACTTTATGTGAAAAAGAAATGGTTGGAACAGAGATAGTTCTAAAAATTAAAGAGAGTACAGAAGATGAGAGTTATGATGAGTATTTAGAAGAATATCGGGTCAGAGAAATCATTAAAAAATATTCTGATTTCATTCGCTATCCAATTAAAATGGAAATAACGAAGAAGGAAGAAGAAATGGAGTACAAAGAAGAAGAAGTCATCAATAGTATGGTTCCAATTTGGAGAAAAAATCGCAGTGAACTCACCGTAGAAGATTACGAGAATTTCTATGCCGAAAAGCATTATGGATTTGATCGTCCACTCAAACATGTTCATATTAGTGTAGACGGTACAATAAGATATAACGCAATTCTTTTTATACCAGAGAAAATGCCATATGATTATTACACAAAGGAATATGAAAAAGGACTAGAGTTATATTCCAGTGGTGTATTAATTATGAGCAAATGTGCGGACTTACTTCCTGATTACTTTAGCTTTGTGAAAGGAATGGTTGATTCAGAAGATTTATCGCTGAATATTTCCAGAGAAATCCTGCAACATGATCGTCAATTAAAGTTAATTGCCAAAAATATTAAAAACAAAATTGCCAAAGAGCTACAAGGTTTACTAAAAGATGATCGGGAGAAATACGAAGCATTTTACAACTCATTTGGTAGACAATTAAAATATGGCGTGTATAGTGATTTTGGCATGAACAAAGAATCACTTCAGGATTTAATTATGTTCTATTCATCAAAGGAGAAAAAATTAGTGACCTTAGATGAATATGTGTCAAGAATGCCTGAAGACCAAAAGTATATTTACTATGCGACTGGTGAAACAAATGCAAGAATTGAAAAACTGCCACAGACAGAAATAGTGACTGAAAAAGGTTATGAAATTCTCTACTTCACTGATGATATAGATGAATTTGCCATCAAAATGTTAATGACATATAAAGAAAAAGAATTCAAATCCGTATCCAGCGGTGATTTAGGAATCGAAGCAGAGGAAAAAGCAGAAACAACCGAAGAAAACAAAGACATTTTTGATTTAATGAAAGATATTTTGAAAGACAAAGTAAAAGATGTCCGAGCATCAAAACGGTTAAAAACACATCCAGTTTGTTTCTCAACCGATGGTGAAGTGTCTATTGAGATGGAAAAAATCATGAGTGCCTTACCTACAGATCAAAATGTGCAAGCGGAAAAAGTATTAGAAATTAATACAAATCATGCCGTATTTACGTCTCTAAAAAATGAAGTAGAGAACAAAGAAAAAGTGGCATTGTATACAAATTTATTGTACAATCAAGCACTACTCATTGAAGGATTACCAGTGAATGATCCAGTAGAATTTGCTAATCATATTTGTGAATTGATGGTGTAAAAAAATGAAGACCTTTTGTCCGAATAGGGATAGAGGGTCTTTATTTTTATAGTTGTTGGATGTATTTTTGAATGCTTTTTAAGTCGTTTAAAAATAACACTTGTCCCATATTCCAATCCACATAAATAAATTCGCCTATTCCTCTTAAACATTCAAATACTATGTTTGCAACCTGAATATCGTCATCATTAGTTGGGTTTAATAGAAGCCAAACTTTTTCAACTATATTTGTTGCTAAGTGAAAACTAAAAAATACAACAGCATGGTTTGTTTCTCCAAAGGCATATGCCCCTTTTGTTTTCCCTAAATCATAATCAATGAATACATCATTATCAATTTTGTCATAAGGTGTGATAGATTTTCGGAAAGTGTTATATAATAAATCTTTATTAATATTTAAGTCTTGTATCATTGATTTTGGTGATTGTCCAACATATACATCTGTATAGCCCACACCATTTTCCGCAGTATGTTCTTTTGCAAAATCAGCTATGTCACTACATTGCTGCATACAAAAGGAATAGCTTTCAACAGGTAGGATTTCACACATACAATAGTCATCTTCATGCATGTAAATAATTCTCAAGTGTATCAACT
Source organism: Caryophanales bacterium (assembly GCA_031546705.1). Taxonomy (GTDB): domain Bacteria; phylum Bacillota; class Bacilli; order Bacillales; family JAVBJX01; genus JAVBJX01. The sequence goes on along the minus strand of JAVBJX010000022.1, from coordinate 91,349 downwards.
CCTGCTATGTAAATTTTTAAAAAAGTAGTGTATTTATCTTATTGGGAAGAAGAGCTAAACTTATAAATCATTCATAGAATAAGAAAGTTTTAATGTATCAAGTGTGTTTTTTATACACTCTATCATTAAATAAGCTTCGTTGCCACCTAGATGGAATAAACAGTAAATATACGTATCTCTAGCGGATATCAAGTAAGTCAGATGATTAGCAGTATCTATAGAAATTTGCATTATTTCAGGCCAATTAGGATTATCGCAAAAAAGTCCAAATCCTGTTTCATCTTTTATCATTTCATACATCCCAAAAGAGCGGGAGAATGCTTGATATAACATATCAATAGCATCATTGTACTTACTCGTATCTGTTAAGACTATTCCATATTCCCATCCCATGTTTATCCTCCTTTGTTCACTCATTTGATTTTATCACCAATGTAAAAAAAATATACTTTCTCTATAAATCTATATCCAATCCAAATAATACATTTGATCATTATCTAAAAATATTGCTTTTGAATTTCTAAATGAAAAGCCTAAGTCATCTAATTTTTCACCATTATACTCTAAACAACATTGTTTTATTTCTCCCAGTGTATGATTAGCTAATGTTAGTACACAGAACTTTCCATGATGATTATAACCTTGATCAAAAAGAATCGCATTCTGTTGTCTATTTAATAGAAATCCAGAAGAACCTTCTATCTTTGGAGTATAGACAATGTCCGTGGTATAATCTGTTTTTACTAAATCAAAATTTGTATAATAGTAAAACCACAAGTTATCATTACTATCTAGATTCATAGCACAACAATCACAAATATCATATCTCCAATTTTTCCAGAGTATGTCACCAGTTTCAGACCACTGTATAATACCACTTTCTCCAATTGGTCTACTCCAACCATTATTGCCAAAAATACCTTCATCAAAATAACTTGTAATGATTCTATTTTGAGAGTCTACTAGGCAATCTTGTATGCCATCGCCTAAACACATCGTGCGGATAATATTTCCAGTAGCATCTATAATAATAGCGTTTTTATCCGTTGTTCCATCCTTATACAAACTTGCTCTTGCACCTAAAAGCAAATAATTATCTCCGATAGGTTGGAGAAAGTGAATGTTTGGTTTAATTACGCCAAAATCAATTACATTTGTATGAATTAATTCTCCAGAATACCAATCTACAGTTAAAACTAGTGCTTTATAATTTGTATTACTAATAGTAGGAACAAACATCCCATCAATTCGATCAGGGATATTTTTAGCCATTAACAAGTATATTTGATCATCGTTTCCAATGGAGTAATTAACTATTTGATAAGAGTCAAGTTGGTGTTTTGAAAGTATTTCTTTTAAATTGATTCGATTGGAAAGTTCAATTGTAACCAATTCTACCACTCCTTTTATTTACTCCATTTGAAATTTTTTTACCTATTTGTACCCATATATTTTTAATTCGTGATTGTCAAAATCATATTCATATTTCCCAATACAATCAATCAAATATTTAATTAGTTCTATATCATTTTGTTGCCATTGTGAAGTTAATTTTTCTTCTCTGTTAAACCGTTCTATTTCATACGTCTTAGGTATAAAAATCCATTCGATTTCTTTAAAGAGGGCAGGGCAGTTTGCTCCATCTAATATTCCAGTATCATCAAAATCTGTATGAAAATGAAATTCATACATTTTATCGAACATTAGATACTTAATAGTGGAATGATAAATTTGGACATTGTTTTCATTGATCTTCTGAAAAAGTTTTAACCATTTTGTGTTATTCATAAAACTAATTTTTTTAAGACTTTCCTTATGTAGTTTTTGCCAATGTTTTTCTATTGAATCGTTCATATGTAGTACCCGCCTTGATTTTAGAATAGTAGGGTATATTAATCCAAGCGAACCATTTCTATTTGTTTTGTTACATTTGAAAAATGATAAAATAAATGATGCACTATACTATATTTCCAATCATTATTTTTTGCATAATTACTACCAAAATCACTATGACTATTTCGATCTAATCTTGCCATTTCGGGGTATTTGTCAATAATCTCTCCATCCACTCCCAAAATAAATCCGCCTTTGTCACTGATAGCAATCAAATAATTTTTTTCTTTGTCAAAATATAAATCTCCAGCTACTTCACCATAATTATTTAAGCCAAAAGCATCACATGACACTTTTTTGTAGCATTCCAGCCAATTACTTTTGCCAATGTCACTTAGTTTGAAATACCAAAGTTGTTTATACTCGTATTCTTTTAATTCTTCCTCATCTAAATTAGATGTGTCATTATCAACAGCAATAATAAATGTGTTGTTATCTATAAATGTACATGGTCTATCCCAGTTATAACCGCTTGCATATCCAAGACCAACACTCCCAGGGTCATAAGCTTCAAAAAAATTCTCTACATGGAAGCAACGAATCCTATCATTAGGAGACCAAACCCAGCCGTTTGACAGAAAGTTTTTATAGTCTGGTGATATGTGCAATATACTATGAAAATAATCAAGATAATTTTTATCCTCGTATGTTGGTGGTATCCATTCTCCATTCTCATCTTCGTATCCTTCTGCTGTTCTCCTGCACCAGACTTCACGATTAGTTAAAAGTTCTCCAGTTTGAAGACTAGTGATATCAAGTCTATTCCACTGCGTTTGATGGATGAACAATGCTTCTCCATTTCGCTCTATAAATCCAATCGAATAACTAGAAACATCTGCATGATAATCTTCTCTTTGGAAATGGTGGATAGAATAATCTCTTATATCAACAACGAAAGCATTTAATCCAAATCTTTCAGAAACACAGATGTATGGATGATGGAAATACAATTTAATCGGTTTATCTATCTCAATATCAGAAAGCATAGCAATCTTTGTTATTTTTTTACAAGAATAATCACTTACATACAATGCTTTATTATCACAAAATAAAGCGAATACATCTTCTTTATTAGACATTTGAATATCAAGTATTGTGTTATTTAATAGATTCAAAAGTACACCTCCAATATATGTTTTATCGTCCTCAAAACTCTATAAAAAATTTACTTCATTAAAGTACCATCTGGTAAAATAATATTACTACCACTACCGCTAGCATCAAAAAAACCAACTTGATGTTTTTTTGCTAAACTTCGCATCGTTTCATATGCTTTTTCCGCTTGTGACCAAGCAAATGCAACATAAATAACATGTTCACCGCAACAATATTCAGAAAGCATACCTTGTTCCTCGTATAAATCCTCCATTTCTTCATCTGCTAAGGCATATGGACCATTCATTACAGGAAAAATAGTTTTCATTTCATGAAACCAAGATTGTAGGGCAGGGGAGGAAACTTTAGGATCATCATAATCATGATCTTCTTCCCATTCCGCTTGTTGTTCATACCACTTTAGAAAACTTTCCCGTGTTTTTGGAGCTGATTGTATTTCAAATACCATTAAGTCATAACTCATACTTAAACCTCCCAATATATTTGTGTTATTAAAAGAATTCCGAGGATGATAATATTTTACCACACGCTAATACAAAAAATTTACTTAAATTTTTGTATATATTCTGCTTCTTTTATCACATAATTAGTGATTAAATCCCCATTATGAAAACGAACACAGCAATCTTTTTCTTGCCATCCATCAAGCCAAAATTTTCCTGATTTATCTTTTAGCCATTCAGTCATTTCAACAAATTGCACAGGAGTTTGTAGTGGATTTGTGAAATCAATAAACATAATATGTGTGGGAAGTTTCGAGTAATGTCCATGAATTCCCGTTTCTTTATCTGGAGGAGTTGTTCGGTAACATCCCGAAACTGCCAACATATTATTCACTGGATTGTAGCAACTTTGAAACCAAATTAACGTTTCACCAACAGGAAAACTTTCTTTTGGAAAATAGTGAAATTCTTCCATTGTGTGTAGATTGAGTACGCTATAACCATATAAATCTCTATGAAATAAAAAATAGTCTTGTCCATTGCTATGCGTAAATGCATTCAAATGGGCAGGTGGATTGATAGTAAGATAATGATAAAGAGGGTGTCCCACTCCTTGGCTTTTTAGCTCCATTTCAGAACCCCATACATTACAGCCATTTATTACACTAAAGTATCTTTTTTCATCCAAATAACAAAGGGGAGAAAAACCTACCGTTATGTCTTGTTTAAAATTTTCCGAACAAATGAATCGTAATTTTTCATTATACATTTCAAGATATTCCGCACTGTATGCTACATTTTTTAAGTTCATAAAGTACCTCCATATAAAGAATATTTGGCTATCCTGTTGCACAAAAATATAGATTTTACTTTTATGGCGAAACATTTTCTGCAATCGGATGAAAAGTCCACACAGGCTTAAAATTTGTGTATCCCATTTCAGAAAGAAAATCAACTGCGTGTTCAAATGTATATCTTGTTTGCATAGTAACATCTACTTTATTTTTAAGTAAAAATGTAATGAGTTCCGCTATAAAACTAGGGTGATTGAAATTCAATTCGACTTCATTTCCGTTCTTTTCTGCAAGAAATCCCCAGTTCAAATGACAGCCACCAAATATATTACGATTAGTTTTGAAGAAGCACTCTATGTGCAAGTGGTTGACTTCAGAGAATATAAGAATTCGTGCCTTCCAGTATTGATGATTTGATATAGATTTCTCTGAGTATCTCCAATAATAACAAATATTGTTAACAACTATTTTTCTAACCTTTTTTTTCAATTAGATCATCCCATTTGTATGTAGATTTTAACCTTCTTAATTTTCTCTGATCATATCCATGTTGTTTTTTTCTTTTGCTTTGGTGTTTCCAATTTTGTTGTATATGCCGCATATAGTCATCCCATGCACTTGCTAAATGAGTAGGGTTGCGACAAGCTCTAACTATTTCGCTGTTTTCACAAGCGTAATATTGTCTTTGCTCATTTGTTGTTTTTGCATAGCGGAATATTCTATTGGATTTACCACCAGTAAATGGCACGGGATCATGTCTAAAATTGTATGTGAGTTTAAAATTTTCTTTCCAATACCTAGAACTAGCAACCTCAATGACAAAGTTCATCACATATTCTCCTTTCAGGCTTTAAGTCCTACAAGAATATAGTTGATTTCATCATGGATTTACCCCTTTTCAAGTAGTAACCGTCTATCGCTAAAAAATTATTTAAATGAAGTTAAATCTGTAATCATGGTATTTAATATTTCTGAGTTGTCACCCCAGTTTAGAATTTTTGCTGTTACTATTATTCTTTTCATCGAATTAATGGCATTTTGTTTTAGCACTTCATCAATTTTCCCAGTGATTTTTATCTGACCAAAGGCAACAGAAGTGGTGATCATATCACTTTGGATCATGTTCATTTCATCTGATTCGGTTAAATTTTTTACAACGTCTTCATTCAAACTATCAACAGGAATGTATTTCATATCCCATTCCTGCTCAATAATAAATCTAGGAAAATCAGCAGAATTTAGTTTTCTTTTCTTACGCAAATGTTCCGTTAGCATCCATAAGGCATCTGAACCTTCATCACTGCCAAATGATGCTTCTTCATTACTACAATCATAATAGAAATCATCTGTAAAATGTTTAACAAACTTTGGGTGAGAAGTCTTTGGATGAAGTCCAAATTCCTCATCATCAAAATAAAAATGATTGATAAAATCAAATGAATCATCTTGCTTGTAACCTTTTTTTAGCTTTTGTGAAATAAGTTTTTCTGCAAATTTTCTACATTCTTCTTCAGAATTAAATTCTTTTATTTCATATCTTCCTGTAGTACCAGATTTCCCGTAATTCACCATAATGTCACTGCCGCTATCATCTATCCACCAAAACTTGTTGGATTTATCATTACAATATACAAATGCTTTTTTCATTATCTATACCTCCTAAAATATGAGTTTTCCAGTCTTATTCTCATAAATCTAAAACCTTACTATCAGAAATAATAATCCACATATTTGTGTCATCATATCCTGATACAATACCTGTTATTTTATGACCAGGATACATATTTTTTGGCAGACTATTTCTTTGGCATTCTTCATAGTTTGCAACACCTTGTATGTCACCTATATAAAAAATGATACCTTGCGGATAGAAGTAGCTAACAAACCCTTCTACTAAACTACCTATGAAAAAATGGATTTTAGATATCTCCCATTGATAACGATATTTTTCACAGTGTTTGTGCCACATAGATTCAAATTCAACCGAATCTATTATTTGGCAAGTATCATCAAGGTCTATCATTTTTTCTGCTAGACAATCATCTCGACATGAAATGGAAACAGAGCCATTATAATTGATGACAATTTGCCGAAGGGCATATCCATCTGTATCTATTTCCATCCAATACTTTATTTCTTCAAATTCAAAGTAAATGTATTTCATTGTTATGACTACCTCAAGTCTGAATTTTTATCATCATATGCATGAATCACTTTCACGTTAGTATCTTTAATAAAATCAGCATGAACAATTCTAAGATTTTGTAATATTTTATGTACATCTGTAGGCAAATTTTCAATGTATAGATAGGAAGAAGGATAAGAGATTTTAAAATAATTATTTGTATCAATATTTTTACTGTAATCACATGCGTCATAACAAACTAATCCCTTACTAGATAAATCCAAACAGTCTTTGAACAATGAACAATTTTTATTTAGCTTTTCTCCTTGTTGATGTGTAAGATGAGGTTGTGAAAATATGTCAGCTTTTTCGGTAAAGTAAAAGTATTCTCCAAGCAGGTCAACTTGTTCTCTAAATTGACAAATCATTTCAGGTATATGTCCATAAACACCAGAAGTAAAAGCTCCAACTACTCCATTTTTATCTACCGCAAACCACAAAATATCCCAAGAAAAACAATCTTCTTCTGTAATTCTCATACATTCTATATCTCCTTTGATGATGCTAGATTTGTACTCAATATAGGATAGCTATTTGTTCATACATCTTATCTGGTTGTTTCTTTAAAAAAATATCAAGATTTTCTTTCTCATTTACTGTGTTAATGATGTTAATGATTTCCTCGGCATAATACCAACTACCTGTATCATAATCTGTAAGTCTTCCATTATATCTAATTCTGCCATACTTATTTATTTCTAACGTCATCGCAAGTTCATTTAACATTCCATATATACTATTGTCATGGTCAGTAGAAAAATCTGTCTTTGTTTTTCTACATTTATTCGTTCGTACTGGGTTTCCCATATGTGGATTATATTTTACATAAATGTCATAGGAATTTTCGTCTTTAAGAATTTCAACACAGTCTAATGTAACTTTTTCGTATTTGGTGCGTGTATATATTCGATTTACTAGTTCTGAAAAACCTTTTTTCGTTTGATGAAGTGAATATATGTGAGAAGGGTAGCCAATTGGATTATAATCAAAAAAATTTTTTGGCAACATATATGCGTGTTGTCTATTATTACGTAGTGTAGAATATGGAGCACCTCTACATTCCTTTCCCCATTCGATGTAAAGTTGTTGAATTAGTAACATTGGAACACCTGCTTTTAAGTTTAAGAATATTTTGCTCTATATAACAGTATATGGTTTTTTCTATACATTTTCAAGAAGTTATCCTATACTTGAAGTGTCTTTTTAATGTTAATTTTTATCCCTTTAAGGGTTCTTTCAAATGATGAGAATAAGAACTGTATTTAGAAATTAATAATTCTGTGAGGAAATATCCATGAGAATTATCTGTAAAGTATTAAAATTAAGTGATCTACTTAATACATTTTTAACCAAATTTAATCGCTATCAAGAAACAAAACGTGTATGGTTTAAGGAAAACCATCAATACAGTATAAAGAATGATTATTTTGTGGAACAGTGGGATGAAGAGAAGAAACAACAAGTTATTCAAGACTTACGAAAGTGTATTCAATCTGGTGGCAGTGTAATAGGGGCGTTTTTCTTAGGTGATGTAGTAGGATTTGTCAATGTTGAAAGTGGATTGTTTGGCAGTAAAAAAGAATATGTAGAGTTACCATATATCCATGTGTCTAATGAATATAGACATTATGGGATTGGAAAAAATTTGTTTATGTTATGTTGTGAGGAAGCAAGAAAAATTGGGGCAAAGAAGTTATATATAGCTGCTCATCCAGCAGAAGAAACACAGAGATTTTACAAGTCAGTTGGTTGTGTGTTTGCGGTAGAAGTGAATGAAGAAATTTATAGGAGAGAGCCGTTGGATATACAGTTAGAGTGTGGTTTGGGGCGTAAAGGGCAAATTCCCCTTATGCCTCAAACTCATGAAATCAGGTCACCAAAATCCCATAGAATCAGCGTTTTATTTCAGACTACTACCTTTCCATTTTTGAAAAGTATACAACAGACTTTTTGACCATTTAAATATAAGCTTCCTCCAATTTTCTCCATTCCTCGCTTTGAATACTTGATCCAATTCTTTCAATGTTGTTCCCTCCCTTATATATTAGACAATGGAGAATGTAAAAAGTTTTAGGTTAGTAGAAAAATATTTTAGGGATAAAATGAAATTTTTGTTAGTAGGGTTTTTTAGTCGCTGCCAAAGTGTATAAAAACGGTTACTATTGATGGTATCTATAGAAAATATCAAATGTTGTTTGAATGGATGTCTAGTACATATACTGTTAGTATAGTTATAACATCATAATTGAGGAAGGAAAGTGAATAATGCTAGAGCATGAAGAAAGAAAAGTTATAAGAATCGGCAATAACATAGGTGTGGTATTACCAACTGACTTAGTGAAAAAATGGGATGTTAAATTAGGTGATTCCATACAGTTTGAGGAAAAAGAAGGGGACATTATCATGTCAAAAAATAAAAAGAAAAATATAGAATTACCTGAAGGGATAAGTGAGGATTTTTTTGAAGTTTTAACAGAGACTGTAGAACAGTACGATGGTGCTTTCAAAGGTCTAGTTGATAAATGAACATGCAGGAAAATATACGATATTTGACAGTTCAAGAAGTAATTACGATAAATAAAGCAATGATTGATAAGTACAGTCCAGGAGAAATAGTTGGAGTAAAAGAACTTGCTTTATTAGATTCAGCTATTAACAGACCAAAACAAAGCGCGTTTGGTAGAGATGCTTATTCTAATATATTTGATAAAGCAGCAGCATTATTTGAATCGATTGCAAGTAATCATTGTTTTCATAATGCGAATAAACGTACAGCTTTAGCTTGTTTAATTGTATTTTTGCGTTACAACGGATACAAGTTAATGATGACCGAAAGAGAAGCAGAGTCCTTTGTAGTTAATCTTGTTACTCATCAATATAAATTTTCAGATATCTCGGCTATTATTCAAGAAAATAGTAAAAGTTAAAGAGCTAGAAAAAGCACATATGAGAAGCTATTTTCCTTTCTGTGCTTTTTTTAGTTCCTTTTTAATAAAAGTGGTTTTTTAAGAAATTTTTAAGAACCCATTCATTAGACACAAACTGCCAAAAAAGTTTACAATATAAAAGTGTGAGGAGGTAGAAAAATGAAACGGAATTCTTGGTTATGGAGACTCATAAGTGTTGTCATTGTTGCAGCAACCATTATTTGTATATCTGGATTTGCTTATGCGGTAAGTCAAGTGGTATCACCAAAAGTAAATAAAGAAGCAGCTCCAACTGTGTCAAAAGAGAAAGACACATTTCATGACAAAAGTAAAATTCAAATTGTTGCCCTCGGTGATTCGCTGACAATGGGTGTCGGTGATGAAACTGGACAAGGGTATGTGGAGAGGGTTCGAGGTAAAGTAGAGAAGGCTTTAGACAAGCCAACATTTGTCGTCAATAATTTTGCTATTTCAGGTTTTCGTACATATGATATATTAAAAAATTGGAAACAGAAAAAAGATATGAATGATTCACTAGCAGGAGCGGATATTATTTTGCTTACGGCTGGTGGAAATGATTTATTTGAAAGTGGACAAGGTGTTCTCTCGAATTCGGAAGAAGGATTAAATCCTGATGCGGCGGCAAAACGGATGCCAAAAGCACTGGGGAATTTACAAACAATCTTGGCTCAAATAGAGAAGATCAACAAAACAGCTCGAATTTTTTATGTTGGTCTATACAATCCGTTTTCTGATATAGATAAGGATCATCAAGGTGGTGTGTTGATTCAACAGTGGAATATGGAAGCATTTAAATTAGCGAGTCAATATCCAAATATGACGGTTGTACCAACATATGATTTATTTGAACTAAACTTAAACAAATACATTTATACCGATCATTTTCATCCAAACAAAGATGGTTATGAAAGAATTGCTAACCGAATCGTAGATATTTTGCAGTAAGGAGGGGTAATATGACGGTTTTATCCGTAAATAATGTGAAGAAAAAAATTGGTAAGCGACTGATTGTAAAAGGAATTTCTTTTGAAGTAGGCAGTGGGGAAGTGTTTGGTTTCTTAGGACCAAATGGAGCAGGAAAAACAACAATGATTCGGATGCTAGTTGATTTAATTCGTCCAACAGAAGGTACGATTAAGATTTGTGGACATGATGTGCAAAAAGAACATAATAAAGCTTTGCAATATGTTGGTTGTATTGTTGAAAATCCTGAGATGTATCCGTATTTAAGTGGTTATGAAAATCTTGAACATTTTGCGAGAATGCTTCCGAACATTCCAGAGAAACGTCTGCAAGAAGTAATTGATATTGTAGGGATGGACCAAAGAATTCATGATAAAGTAAAAACATATTCACTCGGAATGCGGCAACGTCTAGGAATTGCTCAAGCACTGTTAAATAATCCAAAGTTACTTATTTTGGATGAGCCAACCAATGGACTTGATCCACAGGGGATTAAAGAATTACGGGAATTTATTCGAGAATTAGCAAGTAATGGATTATCTGTTTTTGTATCTAGTCATCTCTTAAGTGAAATTCAACAAATGTGTGATCGAGTTGCTATTATTAGTCATGGAACGATGATTAAAGTAGGTGAAGTCAAAGAACTCATAGATGAATCTGCTAGTACAGTTGTTTTTCATGTATCACCCGTGCAAACAGCACGTGAATTAATCACAGGAAATATTCTACTCGAAGATGAAAACAAAATCACTGTTGAAATGAATGAAGAGCTCATTCCAAACATAACAAAAAAATTAATTGAAGCAGATGTATCCATATTTTCTATTGAAGTAAAAACACCAACATTAGAAGATTTATTCTTAAAACTGACAGAAGGTGAACAAATTGGTTAGTTTATATCCACTCATAAAAAATGAATGTATCAAACTCATTATGAAAAAAAGATTGCTTGTTGTGTTGCTAATTGTCACAGCGATTATTCCAATGTTCACCTATGCTCAGTACAAAGTGACGAAGCAAACATCTGAACAACTTGGAACATCGGATTGGAGAGTAGATCAACAACAAAAAATCGTGGACTATACAAGAAGATTGGGCAGTAGCCGTGTTCCAGCAGAATGGAAAGAACGTGGGAAAATTGAAATTAAATTAGCCCAATATTATTTAGATAAAAACATTAATCCAACTTCACCAAATGGTGTAACATTTATGAAGGGGTTTATCCAGAATGCCGTGAATTTATTTATTCCATTGATGGTTATGGTTGTTGCCGCAGATTTAGTATCGGGTGAACATACGGCAGGAACGATAAAGTTATTACTTACACGACCCGTAGAACGGTGGAAAATATTACTCAGCAAATATATTACCCTTCTTTTATCTGTTTCTTTTATTGTGCTGGCTACAGGTTTGATTTGTTATCTTATATCAGGTGCTGTATTTGGTTATGGCGGCTGGACTACGCCAGTATTTTTTGGCTTCCAGTTTTCTGGGGGAGATGTTGATTTTTCAAAGGTGCAATTAATCGACCAGTGGGTTTATGTATTTATGGAATTTGGGCTCGTTTGGTTTCCCGCAGTGATTATTGGGATTATGACGCTAATGATTTCTGTACTTGTGAGAAATACAGCGGCTGGAATGGGGATTATGTTAGCCGTTTTAATTTCAGGAACAATTTTAACAAATATGGTTTCTTCATGGGAAACTGCTAAATATTTCTTTATGGTCAACACCCAATTGACAACATATTTATCAGGAGGAATGCCGCCAATTAAAACAATGACGTTACCATTCTCACTAGCTGTATTAAGTGTCTGGGGTGTGGCATCTATTATTGTTTCTTTCATAGCTTTTACGAAAAAAGATGTGTTGAACTAAAAAGATTAGAATAAATATATTTTATACAGGGATACAAACGCAAATTGCGTCTAATAAGTAGAGATATAGTAAGGGGGAAGTAGTTTGCATTTGTGGGATGTATTTGTAGCATTTATGCTTGGATTAGTGGAAGGATTAACTGAATTCGCTCCTGTTTCGTCAACAGGGCATATGATTATTGTAGATGATTTGTTTTTTAAATCAAAAGAACTGTTCTCGGAACAGGTGGCGAATACATTTAAAGTTGTGATTCAATTAGGATCGATTTTGGCTGTTGTTGTTGTTTTTAAAAATCGTATTTTGAATTTGTTAGGACTGAATAAACGTAAGGATGTATATGTTCAGCACAGTTCACATTTGAAATTATCACAAGTATTTGTTGGCTTATTGCCAGCAGGAGTGCTTGGTGTATTATTTGAGGACTATATTGATGAACATTTATTTACAACACAGACTGTTATTATTGGACTAGTTCTCGGAGCGATTTTAATGATACTAGCTGATATTGCTCGTCCGAGAGTGAGAGCTCATACAGTCGATGAAATTACATATACACAAGCATTTTTTGTGGGACTAACACAATGTCTTGGTTTGTGGCCAGGATTTTCACGATCAGGTTCAACTATATCAGGTGGTGTGCTTCTAGGAATGAGCCATCGAGCAGCTGCTGATTTTACATTTATTATGGCGGTTCCGATTATGTGTGGAGCAAGTTTCTTATCACTTCTAAAACATTGGCAAGATTTTACGGTAGATACGTTACCATTTATGGTAGTTGGTTTTGTCAGTGCATTTGTGTTTGCGATGATTTCTATTCGCTTCTTCTTAGCACTTATTCAAAAAGTTAAGTTAATACCATTTGCTATTTATCGGATTCTTCTAGCAGCAGCGTTGTATTTTATTTTTATTCAGTAGGAGGGATTAAATGCTCCATGAGTTTGTTCTAAATGTATTATCATTTTTCGCTGAGTTAGGTTACTTCGGTATTGCTCTTGGCTTAATGATTGAAATTATTCCGAGTGAGATTGTGCTTGGTTATGCAGGTTACCTTGTTTCTCGTGGAGATGTGAGCTTTTGGGGGGCGGTAGTCGCTGGAGTTATCGGTGGCGTAATTGCTCAGTTATTTCTCTATTGGTTAGGCTATTATGGTGGTCGTCCGATTCTAAATAAGTATGGGAAATATTTGCTTATTAAAGAACATCATTTGGATTTAGCGGAACGATGGTTTGAGAAATATGGTGTTGGAGTTGTCTTTTCGGCACGCTTTATTCCAATTGTTCGCCATGCTATTTCGATTCCAGCAGGGATTGCCAAAATGTCTGTTTGGAAATTTTTAATCTATACAATTATTGCCATTATTCCTTGGTCGATTTTTTTCGTGTATTTAGGAAAGCAACTTCGGGATAAATGGGATCAAATTGATGATGTAGCAAGCCAGTACACACAGCCGCTGACTATTGCTGTTATTGTCCTTGTGGTGCTGTATGTTAGCTTTAAAATTTGGAAGGGGCGACGTAAGTGATTCGTGTCCTTGTAATGACAAAAGAGAAGCAGTTAGAAGTAGATGTACCGTTTGCAAGGATTGAAGATTCAGATATTGCTTGGTACTGGATTGATTTTTGCGAGCCGAATGAGGAAGAGAAAATATTACTGTCTACATATTTTCAATTTCATCCACTAGCTATTGAAGATTGTCTTCATTTCTTACAACGTCCAAAGATAGATTATTATGATGGCTATCAATTTTTTATTTTGCAAGAGATGAATAAAGAAACATTTCTTGGTGAAGAAGTAAATGTCTTTTTAAGTGACACCTTTATTATTACGTATCATGAAAAAAAATCCATAGCTATTGAACGTGCATGGGTGAAGCTAACCGCATCTAAATCAAAAAAGAAAGATCCGCTGTATGCTTTTTATTTCATATTAGATGAAATTGTCGATGATTATTTTCCAATTACGTATGAATTAGAAGATAAATTAAATAATCTAGAAGATAAAGCAAGTAAAAAAATGTCAATAGTCACAAAGGAAATTTATCATATACGGAAAGAGTTATTAAAAATCAGGAAAATTATTTTACCAATGCGAGAGTTATTATATCGAATATTAAATTCAAATCATTTAACGATTCCAAAAGGAGAGCGATCTTATTTTGAGGATGTCCATGACCATTTGATTAGGCTATCAGAAATAATAGAAGTGAATCGAGAATTGTCATCGGATATTCGGGACAATTATTTATCTGTAAATGCTCATCGAATGAATAGTATTATGATGGTGCTGACGGTTATTACAACTATTTTTATGCCACTGACTTTTATTGCTGGTGTATACGGAATGAATTTTTCTAATATGCCAGAGTTACAAACAAAGTATGGTTACTTTGTTGTGCTAGTGGTCATGTTCTTGATTGCTTGGTCCATGTTTGTTTGGTTTCGGAGAAAAGGTTGGTTTGATATGTGAAAAAGGTTGACCAGTAGGATAGTGTCCTTGGGTCAACCTTTTTAATGACTATTTTCTTTAGGAGCAGGTGTTACAACTGGCATTTTTGGTGCAATTGTTTTGTCTGTTGAGGATGTATCATCAGGGTTGTACGGTCGGATTAAAATTTCTACTCGGCGGTTTTTAGCCCGATTTTCAGGTGTGTCATTCTTGGCAACTGGTTTGTACTCACCATCACCTTTCATACTAAAAATCCGTGGATCAAGTTTCTTATTGTGTAATAAAAGATCTAGGAAGTTAAACGCACGAATCCCACTTAAATACCAGTTGTTACGAAAAGTAGAATTACTAATTGGGATATTATCTGTATGTCCGCTAACCAAGATATTTCGTGGCTGTGGCATAACGAGTAAATTAGCAACTTGTGCAGCAATTTTACGATTTTCAGGACGAACAACAGCACTACCAGAATCAAAGAGTAGGTCATTTTTAATTCGAATATATAGTCCTTCATCAGTAAGTACAGTTGTTAAAGAACTTTGTAATTTTTGTTTTTCAATAAACTTTGTAATTTCTTTTTGCATTTCTTGTAGTTTTTTTTGCTCTTTTTTAAAGGTGGGATTACTTTTATGCATTTTTTCTATAGTTTCTGTTTGTTCTTCCTGATCACTTGGAACAGGAGAAGCCTTATCTAGTACTCCAGATCCACCAGAAAAAGTACTATTCATAGCTTGAGCCATTTCTTTGAGCTTTACGGCATCAATCGAACTCATTGAAAACAATACAATAAATAAAGCAAGCAGAAGTGTCAATAAATCGGCATATGGAATAAGCCAAGATTCATCGATATGTTCCTCATGATGTTCATGCTTTTTTTTCCCTGCCATTTTATTTTTCCTCCGTCTTGATAACTTTCTTCCGTTCAGTGAGTGATAAGTAGGAGGCAAGTTTTTGTTCAATAGCACGAGGAGCTTGTCCTTCCAAAATAGAAAGGACACCCTCAATCATAATTGTCCGAACTTGAACTTCTTGTTTTGATTTTCGTTTTAATTTATTTGCCATCGGAAGGGCAATAACATACCCCATAAAAATTCCAAGTAAGGTCGCAACGAAGGCAGCTCCAATAGCAGCTCCAAGTGCGTCGATATCATTCATATTGGCAAGTGCGGCAATTAGGCCAACCACGGCACCAAGCACTCCTAGTGTTGGGGCATATGTTCCAGCTTGGGTGAAAATCAAAGCATTTCCTTGATGTCGTTGTTCCATAGCAGCAAGTTCTTCGTGCATAACATCACGAATAAATTGTTGTGTTTGTCCATCAATCGCAAGCCCTAGACCATTACGCAAAAACTCATCATCAATCTCACTTACTTTCCCTTCAAGAGCGAGTAATCCGTCACGACGTGCAACATTTGCCCAGTCAACAAAAATCGGAATTAAGTCTTCTAATTTAGGAATTTTTTGTTCCTTCATAATGATTCCTAACAGTTTTGGAAAAACTTTTACTTCGTTCATTGGAAAAGCAATAATAACCGCACCTGCTGTTCCTCCGAAAATGATAAGGAAAGCGGCAGGTACAAGTAGCTTGGTCAAAGCAACCCCTTTCAAAACAATACCTATAGCAAGGGCAGCAAACGCTATCCCAAGTCCTAATAATGATGCTTTATCCAAAAAATATCACTCCCATATATCTTTGTCGAAATATAATCTATCTATAATTTTTTTGTCTAAAACTATCATATAACTAAACTTCCCATTTGAAAAGAGAAAAGTTTATTAAAAAACAAAGGATTGCCCAAAACGGAAAAAATATTTCCATTTTTGAGCAACCCTTTGGTGGTAAATCGGCATGATATAGTGGGTAAAATAAGTAAGACAAACAAGTGACAAATAATATTTCCCTACATTTTCCTTAATTTGAAAGGACTTACCATTGCAAATGATAAGAAAAGCAGTAAAGACAAAAAGAATGGTGTAGATACTTTGTCAGAAAGAAGCTGACAGAGTGTTAACAGTACTCCAGCTGCTGTGCTTGGCACACCAGTGAAGTAACCATCACTTTCCGTTACATTGAAGCGAGCTAAACGAAATGCTCCACAGGCAATATAAAAAACAGTAAAGAACATTACAGGAACACTAGCGGAACCTTGAAATATATTT
This sequence comes from Caryophanales bacterium, assembly GCA_031546705.1. Classification (GTDB taxonomy): domain Bacteria; phylum Bacillota; class Bacilli; order Bacillales; family JAVBJX01; genus JAVBJX01. The sequence continues at coordinate 74,524 of JAVBJX010000022.1, read as the reverse complement.
TGATATGTCAGTAGTGCAGGGGCAACAATAAATGAAACAATATCGGCCATTGAATCCAATTGTCTACCAAGTTCAGATTCAATGTTCATTCGTCTTGCGACTGCACCATCAAGTCGATCGGAGAGTGCTGCTAAAAAAATAAAAATAATTGCTAAACCGAATTCTCCTCGAGATGTAAACAAAATGGAAAAGCCACCCAATCCCATATTGGATAACGTTAACATATTTGCTGTATTTGCTTTCATTTTTTTTATTGTTACACTAAGTAAAAACATCTTTTTCACTCCTTTATAACCCTTATTAAATATTTTACTTGAAACAGCACAAATAAGTAAAGAAGAATCTTATATGGTATACTAAAAAATAAGAGAAGGAGCAGGAGGAATATTGTGCAAAGTTTGTATCGTGCATTTATTAATTTAACGAATAACAAAATAACATCAAGAGGAATAGCATCTTTTACCTCATCAAAAGCGAGTAAACGTTTCGTTCCATTTTTTTCAAATGTGTACAAAATAAATCAAGAAGAAATGGAAAAGCCGCTAAAGGAATATGAAACATTACAACAACTCTTTACACGCAGGTTAAAAGAAAATGTGCGACACATTCATTCATCTAATAATGGAATTACAAGTCCTGTTGATGGCGTTGTGGAACATATCGGTGAAATTCAGGAAAACATGACGATAGTTGTAAAAAATAAATCGTATTCCATTGATGAAATGTTAGGAAGTTCAAAAGTTGCCAAAAAATATCAAGGAGGCTACTTTTATATTCTATATTTAAGTCCGCAACATTATCACAGAATTCACAGCCCAATATCTGGGAGTGTCATCAAACGGTGGTCAATTGGAACAAAATCATATCCAGTAAATAAACTGGGATTAAAATATGGCAAACAACCTCTTTCAAAAAATTATCGTTCCATCACCGAAGTGACAAAGAACGGACGACACGTAGCGATTGTAAAAGTAGGAGCAATGTTCGTAAATAGTATTGAATTTCTTCATGAGCATGATGAATTAGTACAAGGAGAAGAAATGGCGTACTTTTCATTTGGTTCAACGGTTGTTTTATTATTTGATAAAGATAGCTTTATTCCACGCAATATTTCTGTTCCACAACATGTCAAAGTTGGACAACTCTTAGGAACATGGAATGAAATTGAAAAAAATGAGGGATAGATATATGTTTCGATATTTTTTACCAAATCAACACGAAAAATCTATTTTTGCGATTACACCAGAACAGCTAAAACAAAGAGGAATTAAGGGGATTATTACGGATTTAGACAACACACTCGTAGAATGGGATCGTGAATTTGCCACCCATGAAGTGATTGAATGGTTTGCTTTGATGAAACAGCACGGACTTCTTGTAACAATTATTTCTAATAATAACGAGAAACGAGTGAAAAGTTTTTCTGATCCACTTGGTATTCCATTTATTTTTCAAGCACGAAAACCATTCCGTAAAGCATTTAAGAAAGCACTGCAAACAATGAAGTTATCGAAGAAAGAAGTTGTGGTTATTGGCGATCAACTAATGACTGATGTATTTGGTGGGAATTTGTATGGATTACATACGATACTTGTTATCCCAGTTGCTAGTACAGATGGTTTATGGACAAAGATTAACCGTTTTATGGAAAGAAGAATTTTAAATTGGATGCGACATAAAGGGATGATAGACTGGCAATAATTGTCTATTTTAGGAGGAACTATGGAGAGATTAACTTGTATTGGTTGTGGAGTAGAGATTCAAACAGAAGACAAAGAGAAATTAGGCTACACCCCACCATCAACATTAACAAAAGAAACGATTATTTGTCAGCGTTGTTATCGACTAAAAAATTATAATGAAATCCAAGATGTGAGCTTAACCGATGATGATTTTCTAAAAATATTAAATGGTCTTGGCACAGTCGAAGGCTTAATTGTAAAAGTTGTGGATATTTTTGATTTTAATGGTAGTTGGTTACCAGGACTACATCGCTTTGTAGGTAATAACAAAGTCATTCTCATTGGAAATAAAGTAGATTTATTACCACAATCGGTGAAACACAATCGCTTAATTCAATGGATGAAGAAAGAAGCAAAAGAACTTGGCTTAAAGCCAGTAGATGTATTTTTAGTTAGTGCAGAAAAAGGGCATGGTATTGTTGAATTAATGAAAGCAATTGATCGCATTCGAGCAAGAAAAGATGTCTATGTGGTTGGCTGTACAAATGTTGGGAAATCCACGCTAATTAATCGAATCATTCAAGAAGCAACAGGGGAAAAACAAGTAATTACTACTTCCCATTTTCCAGGAACTACACTAGATATGATTGAAATTCCATTGGATGACAATGCATCGCTTTTTGATACCCCAGGGATTGTCAATCATCATCAAATGGCACATTTTGTTCATAAGCAAGAATTACCAGTGATTACACCAAAGAAAGAAATTAAACCAGCATCGTATCAACTAAATGAAGGGCAAACATTATTTTTCGGTGGATTAGCTCGCTTTGATTACGTCAAAGGTGGACACCGTTCGTTTATTTGTCATTTTTCTAACGCTTTAAAAATTCATCGAACAAAATTAGAAAAAGCAGATGAATTGTATAAAAATCATGTCGGTGAATTGTTACAACCACCTCGTGAAAATTTCCCACCGCTGGTTGCGAAACAATTTACAATCAAAAAACCGAATACGGACATTGTAGTGTCTGGGCTTGGCTGGATTACTTGTCAAGAACCAAATGCCCAAGTAGTTATTCATACGCCAAAAGGTGTGCAAGTGTTACTACGGGAGTCACTTATTTGAAACTATATGGTGTCATTGGTTGTCCAATTACACATTCTTTATCACCATTGATGCACAATGATGCCTTTAAAAACCTTGGAATAGATGCGTATTATCATGCCTTTCATGTAGAGAAAGAGAATTTGAGTGATGCGGTGAGAGGTCTAAAGGCATTAGGTGTGGCAGGATTTAATGTAACCATTCCACATAAAACAACCATACTCCCACTACTTGATGGGCTAGATGTGTCAGCATCTGTATGCGGAGCAGTTAATACCGTTGTTTGTGAAAATGGAAAGTACATTGGTTACAATACGGATGGATTAGGATTTATTCACTCCCTCCATCAATTACCAAAACAAGTGTTGATTATTGGTGCAGGTGGAGCAGCTAGAGGAATTGCAGTAGCTTTCCTTGAAAAAAATATTCATGCAGACATAACGAATCGCACAATAGAAAAAGCAGAAAAACTACTTACTGATTTACAAAGTAATGGAAAAACAGTATTATTGAGCACGGCAATGAAACAATTAGCAAAATATGATATGATTGTCCAGACAACTTCTGTTGGATTAAATGAAGACAAATCTCCTTTGTCTTTAGAAAATATTCATAAAGAGGCAATTGCAATAGATATTGTGTATAAGCCGCTTATCACCACATTTTTAAAAGAAGCGAAACAATACGGGGCAACAACGCAAGATGGATTAGGGATGTTTGTTTTTCAAGGAGCATTAGCATTTGAAAAGTGGACAGGACTTACTCCAAGTATAGAGCGAATGAGAGAAGTTGTGTTACAGAAATTAGGGGGTAAAGAATGCTTAACAGTAAACAAAAACGAAGTTTAAAATCAATGGCACACCATCTAGCACCAATTTTTCAAGTTGGAAAAGGTGGAGTCAATGAAAATATGATTAAACAAATTGGGGAAGCGTTAGAAGTAAGAGAGTTAATGAAAATAAGTGTGTTGCAAAATTGTGGGGAAGACAAACATCTGATTGCTAAACAACTGGTGGAAGAAACGAACGCAGAGCTTGTCCAAGTAATCGGTAGCATTATCGTATTGTACAAAGAGTCCAAAAAACATAAACAAATTATTTTATGAGAGGATGATACGTATGACAACAGAAGTAGTTCAGGGGAAAAAAGATAACAAAAAAGAAGCTGTTAAAGTAAAGAAAAAAGACCAAAAAGAAACTATTTTAACAAGCAGAAAAGCAGCACTCAAAATTATTAAAGGAAAAATGCCTGAATCTCGTTATATTCATACACTAGGCGTCATGGAAACTGCTATTCATTTAGCGGAAAAATATGGTGAAGATGTGAAAAAAGCAGAGATTGCTGCTATTTTTCATGACTACGCCAAATATTGTGATGAAGATGAGATGCGTCAAATTATTGTTGAACAGCAATTACCACAAGAGTTGTTAACCTTCTATCCATCTTTATGGCATGGACCAGTTGGAGCATATTTAGTGAAGACAGAAGTAGGTATTACAGATGAAGATATTTTGAATGCGATTAGCTATCATACAACTGGGCGTACCGGGATGTCACTTTTAGAAAAAATTATTTATGTTGCGGATTACATTGAGCCAAATCGTTCATTTTCAGGAGTGAAAAAAGTTCGGAAATTAGCAGAGGAAAACTTGGATAAAGCACTATTTAAAGCGATTTCTAATACAATTAAACACTGTGTGCATAAAAAATGGGGAATTCTCCCAAATACATTTACAATTTACAATGAATTGGCGTTAACACGCCGTGGAGGAAAAAAATGAGTCGTAATATATTACAAGTAGTTGTCGCATCGGCTGATGACAAAAAAGCAGAAGATATTCTTATTTTAAATATGGAAGGAATTTCTTTAATTGCGGATTATTTTATGATTTGTCATGGGAATTCAGACAAACAAGTTCAAGCGATTGCTAGAGAAATAAAAGAGAAGGCACATAAAGCAAATATAGATGTGAAGCGGATTGAAGGATTTGATGAAGGTCGTTGGATATTACTAGACTTAGGTGATGTTGTTGCTCATGTATTTCATAAAGAGGAGCGAAGCTATTATAATTTAGAACGCCTTTGGGGAGATGCTCCTATAGAAGCAGTTGAAAGCGTCCTTGCATGAGTTATGAAACATTAGCATCCATGTATGATCAATTAATGGATGAAGTGCCGTATGCAGAGTGGCAACAATTTTTTGAAAGTCGCACCAATTCCAAAGTCAAAGATGTTTTAGATGTTGGTTGTGGAACGGGAGAATTTATGATTCGTCTGGCACAATCTGCCTATAACGTAATAGGTGTCGATTTGTCAGAAGAAATGCTTTCTATTGCACAGGAAAAAATAGATTTAGCAGGAGTTTCTATCCCACTTATTGCTCAAAATATGACAGAGATTGCAGGTTTTGATGTAGATTGTGTTGTTATTTTTTGTGATGCCCTGAATTATTTAGAAACAAAAGCGGAAGTTCTACAGACTTTTAAACGTGTGTATGATGTGTTGCGAAATGATGGATTATTTCTGTTTGATGTACACTCTATTTCCAAAATAGCAGCGTTTATTGATACTCCTTATACAAGTAGTGGAGAAGATATTAGTTATATATGGGAAAGTTTTGAGGGTGATTATCCTCATAGCGTGGTTCATGAACTTACTTTTTTTGTTCAAGAGGAAGATGGACGTTATTTACGTCATGAAGAAACCCACAAACAAAGAACCTTTGAAAAAAAAGAATATGAACAGTTGTTAAAAGAAGCTGGTTTTACTTTGTGTGAAGTAACGGCTGATTTTGGTGAAGAAATAAATGATTCATCAGAACGATTGTTTTTTGTTGCGAGTAAAATTATTTAGTGGGTAATCGGAGAAGCTTTCGATTACCTTTTTTATTTAGTTATGCTACAATAGAGAAAATAAAGAAAGGAGTAATTATATGTTTGTGCAAAAATAAATAGAAAATGAGCGAGGTTTTTCATCTGAAAGAATGTAAAACAACTCATAGTCAGCATAAATCCTCCTTTTAGGGGAGGAAATGTCAATCCTCAAACTGTTTGGTAATCAGCATAATATCCTCCGCAAATTTTTTCTGTGTCTGCTCAAATAAATCTTCAAATGTCGTTCCAAGTCCATTTTCTAACACTGTAATCCCTTCTCCTGTAATCCCTCCCTTTACACATACTTTTTCTTGTAATGATGGCAATGTGTAGAAATCTTTTTCGAGTAAATTCCCAAGACCGATAATCATATTTGTCGCTAAAACGGTGGCAACACTTTCGCTAATATCCCCTTTAGAGACAGCCGCTTCAATAAATCTTCGTAATAAATAGCTAAAAAAAGCAGGGCCACAACTTGTTATATCCGCCGCTATTCGGGTAATTTTCTCATCAATAACAATTGGAACAGAAATTTTTTCGAGCAATGTATGTAGAAGTTGTTTATTGTGTTCGGTGCAATTTTCACCAAAAGTAATTAGTGTTGTCCCAGACAATGCTCGGTTTGTAATGCTTGGAATGACTCGTGCAACACTACATGGAAGTAAACGTTCTAGTTGGGACAGTGATAATGGACTTGTGATTGAAACAAAGCAATGATTTTTTGTAATAAGTGGCTGTAGATTTGTGAGTAAGGAATGAAAATCATGTGGCTTTACACAAATGAAAATAAGTGTAGCCTGCTTTACAACGTCTTCTGCCGTGTCAACTACTTGAATAGGGTATGCCGATTGAATAGCCGTAGCTTTTTTTATTGTTCGATTTGTTGCGATAATATTTTCTGGAACAATCGCCTGACTAGAAATAACTGCTTCAATTAAAATTCTTCCCATGTTTCCCGTTCCAATAAAGCCTATATTCATACTAGCCCACCTCTCAAAAAAACTCCTACTCAAATCTTATGCTCACTTCAATTAGACTAGTCATTCATTTTAAATGAAAGGATGAAAAAAATGGAATTCGTAAAAAAATATCGTTACTATTGTTTAGCATTACTGCTTGTTTTTGGAGGGGTATTTTATTTTTATCAACAAAGAAATATTTCATCATCTGTAGAAGAAATAGTGCCGTTTGCTGAAGAAATCACGCCGAAAAATATAGAGAAGGATACAAAAGATACAGAGAAAAAAATAGAAGTGATAGAAAATGTCATTGTTGATGTCAAAGGTGCAGTGAAAAATCCTGGTGTGTATGAATTGAAAAAAGATAGCCGAGTAGAAGTGGCAATTAAAGCGGCTGGTGGAGTAGTTGGAAAAGGTGACATCACAAAAGTGAATTTAGCGGAAAAATTAACAGATGAAATGGTTGTGTATGTTCCTGTTATTGGAGAAAATATGGAAATCCATTCGGTGGCAACATCTTCAGAGGAAAAGAAGTCAAGTGTAGTGAATTTAAATAAAGCAACAGAAACAGATTTGCAAACTTTACCAGGAATTGGTCCAGCAAAAGCTACAGCTATTATTACATATCGCACAGAACATGGTGATTTTAAAACAGTTGAAGAACTTGGCGAAGTGTCAGGGTTTGGGGATAAGACAGTGGAACGCTTAAAGCCACTTGTGACGGTTAAATGAAAGGAAGTTATTTAGCAATTGGTTGTTTACTGGCGATTTGCTCCGTTCATTCTAGTATAGGAATTATTTTTCTTAGTACATATGTATTGTTTATCTTCTTGAGAAAAAAAGTATTACTTTTCCCCGTAATCTTTGTTATTGGCTTTAGTTTTGTCTATTTCTCCTTCATTGAGTTACAAAATAAAACGCAGCTTTCTCCCATTAAATCTACTTATGTAACGATTACCAATCCCATTCGCATAGATGGTGATTCATTGACAACAATAGGAAAAATAAATAAAGAATCTGTAGCAATTCGTTATAAATTACATTCTGAACGGGAGAAGGAACACAGCCGCTTACAAATCGGGATGACATGTTTTGTAAATGGAGAACTCAAAAAACCAAGTGAGGGCACAAATCCGTATAGTTTTGATTATGAAAATTATTTGCGAACCAAAAAAATCTATTGGCAATTAGTAATTAGTAAAATAGAAACGTGTCAGCAACATTCCTCTTTACTTAATGGATTGCAAAATTATCGGGAGTCATTGCTTCATTACACAGAAAGCCATTTTCCAAAAGAAATAGTTGGTATTGTTCAAGCTCTTTTATTTGGCGAGCAAAGCCAAATGGATGAATTTGTATTGGACAGTTATAGTCAGCTAGGGCTTGTTCATTTACTCGCAATTTCGGGACTTCATGTGACCTTACTGATAAGTATGGTTTACTATACTGGATTACGTGTTGGGGTAACAAGGGAAAGAATGGTTATTGCTCTCTTAATTATTCTTCCAATATATGGTGTATTGGCTGGCGCTTCTCCACCTGTTATGCGTTCGATACTTATGGCGGAGTTGTTTTTGTTGCTTTCAAAATTTAAACGTAAAATTACAGGACTAGACATGATTGGATACGTTTTTTTATTGATGGAATTATATAATCCATATAACGTATTTAATGTTGGCTTTCAATTATCATTTCTTGTTTCAGCAAGTATTATTATTTCTGCACGCTTTCTCTCCTCGTTGTCTTCAATAAAACAATTATTTTGGGTATCATTTATTGCTCAAATGGCATCGTTGCCAATTATTTTGTATTATTTCTATGAATTTTCCTCCATTAGTCTGTTTTTAAATATGGTGTTTGTTCCTCTGTATTCTTTTATTTTACCTCTCGCTTTTGTGACACTTCTGTTTGTACCTATTCCAGTTATTGGACAAGTGTGTATGTATGTTCTGAACACAATCATAACACTAGCCAATACATTTGTTGCATTTGATTTTTCAGCATTTATGATTCTGACGGGGCATATCTCTCTCCTTTTTATTGCCATCCTAAGTATGCTGCTTCTAACTTTAATGGTTGTGATGGAGAGGAGAAATTATCGTCAATTTTTTCTTGTATTCGGAGTGTTTGTGTTAGTTATTTCAGGAAAAATATTTGCTCCCTATATGAATAAGTACGGAGAAGTAACGGTGTTAGATGTGGGACAGGGAGATTGTATTATTATTGAATTTCCATATCGAAAAGCAGTGTATATGATTGATACTGGTGGAACACTACCTGAAAGAAAAGCATTATGGCAGCAAAAAAAGAATGCTTTTGATCTTGGCAAAGATACAGTTGTTCCATATTTAAAAGCAAAAGGAATTCGTCATATTACAAAATTATTTGTCACACATGGTGATTATGATCATATGGGGGCAGCTATTTCAGTAATGGAAAATATGCCAGTGGATGAGGTTGTTTTTGGAATATCGAAAAAACGAAATGATTTAGAGCAAAAAGTATATGAAAAAATAAAAGCATTGCAGATAAAATGGAGTATTACAAAGCAAGGCGATATTTTTAAAGATGGAGGGATACCGCTTACAGTTCTATCACCAGACGGAACAGAAGGGGATGAAACGAATAGTCACTCCATTGTGTTATACGGTGTGATTGGAGGGAAACGGTGGTTATTTACAGGTGATTTAGGTATGGACGGGGAAAAGAAATTATTAGAGAGGTTTAATCTACAAGTAGATGTATTAAAAGTCGGGCATCATGGCAGTAAAACGTCTACATCAGAAAAATTTTTGGAAGAAATTAAGCCGAGTATAGCGATTATTAGTGTGGGACGGAATAATCGTTATGGTCATCCAACTGCTGAAGTATTGAAAAGGCTAGAACATACGACTATTTATCGTACCGATTTGAACGGGGCAATTCGCTATAAGTTTGATGCACAGGGAGGAACATTTACAAGCATATTACCATAACATACAGTACAAAATAGAAACAGCCCACAGAAATTTCTGCGGACTGTCATGGTGGTGTGCTTGTTTTATGCTGTTAACTGATGAAAAACAGTTGCGATGATAAACATAGTTGCAAAAAAGCCAAAAGACACACCGAAGCCAACGCCAGAGTCAACCGCATCGTTACGATTGTCGGGTAAGTTTTTTTCAAAATCGTTCATGGCAAATCCCTCCTATTCACTCCAGTATAAGCGAAACAAAAAAAAAAATCTATACATCATTTTTTCATTTCTATATCTTACAGTAGTTGTCACAAATAGTTCACTTTTTCATGGAGATACTAAAAAGGAAATGGATAATTAATAGTAGAATTTCCAAACAAATAACCATTTATGGGCTTGTTTCTAGGACTTGTCAATAAATGTTCAAATAAATGGAGAGTGGGGGGATTCCTCACTCTCTTGTTAAATGTCTGGATTCATTGTATCCTAACTTCATGAAGCAAGTTAGGAAGGATACGACCGATGAAAAAAGAATCATTAGTTCCTATGTATGTTATATATGGAACAGAAAGTTTTTTAATGGAAGAAAAATACAAGCAAATTATTGATTTATCCACAAAGGAAGAAGAACGTGATTTTAATTTATCTATATATGATGCTCAAGAAACACCTATAGAAGTAGCCATAGAAGATGCCGAAACACCACCATTTTTTGGTGATTACCGAGTAATTGTGATTCAAAATGCTTCATTTCTTACAGGGGAAAAAAAAATAAAAATAGAGCATGATGTGAAACGTTTAGAACGATACATAAATGAGCCATCCCTTTTTTCAATTGTTGTATTTCTTGTTCACTATGAGAAATTAGATGAACGGCGAAAAATTGTTAAACAGCTTCGCACAAATGCAACAATGATTGAAGCAAAACCACTTAGTGAACAAGAACTTATTAAATGGATCGAAAGGCATATTAAAGAAAAGGGCGGAACAATTGAACAAGAAGCAACCTATCGTCTACTGACACTTGTTGGAACGAATATGGCAACGCTAATCAATGAACTCAATAAATTAACGATGTATGCAGATAAAAACATAATTACAAGCGAGATAGTAGAGCGTCTAGTCTCCAGAACATTAGAACAGGATGTATTTGCTTTAACAGAGCAAGTTGTCAAGAGAGATATTTCTAGTTCTCTGCGAATTTTTCATGATTTACTCAAAAATAAGGAAGAGCCAATTAAAATTATTGCTCTCCTAGCCTCACAATTTCGTTTGATTTATCAAGTAAAATGGTTAGCAAGCAGTGGTTATGGACAACAACAAATTACAGCAAAACTAAAAGTGCATCCGTATCGGGTGAAATTAGCCCAAAATCATGCACATGCTTTTACGGAAATGGAATTGAATAATTTAATGAAGAAATTTGCTGAAGCAGATTATGCGATGAAAACAAGTGCGGTGGATGGACGAGTGGTGATTGAAATGTTGTTAGTGGGATTGAAAAAGTCTTCTGGAAGGTAAGTTTTTTGAGACATAAGTAATTTTTAAAGTTTTTAGATGAAATCAATGGTTTACTAAAATGTGGATTTTACACGAATTTTGGCAACCATTGATTTGATTTTTTTCAAAAGGGGTGAAATACATCCCTTTTGAAAAAAACGACCCCATAAAATGGATCGTTTTTTTTTTATTCGCTGATAGCAGCTGCATTTACTTTTTTAGCTAAACGAGATTTTTGACGGCTTGCAGCATTTTTATGGATAAGACCTTTTGCAGCAGCTTTATCAATTCTTTTCATTGCATCTAGTAGAGCAGTTTTTGCACCTTCTACGTTTTTCTCTTCAGAAAGTGATTCTACTTTCTTAATAGCAGTACGCATTGCAGATTTGCGAGAAGCATTTTGCAAGCGGCGTTTTTCACTTGTTTTCACACGTTTAATCGCAGATTTAATGTTAGGCATTGTATTCACCTCCGTTATATATAAACATCCTTATTATCATATCAGAACAAATGCTATTCTATCAAACAAAGCGAGATTTTGCAACCTTTTTGTGGTAGTTGCAAAATTTTTGGTGGAGTATTCTTTCGTTATTAATAGACATGAACCAATATTTATAAGTAGTCCAGTGATGTAAGGTGAAAAGTTTGTTATTTAATCGGCTATTGTAGATGTTTAAAATATGTTGCATTAGTCAGAATTATCGTAAATGCGAATATATATGTTGCAGACACTGTTATTTTATTTTATACTAAAGAATAAAATAATTTTAGTTCAAGTATAAAAAATTAATTTGGAGAAGTGGAATGAAATGGGTGTTGAAAAAATAAGAAAACAATCGTTGTATACACTAGTTGTTCTAATTGCCATACTAATTATTTCTAGTGGTGTAGATCAAATGGTAAATGTTAGTTCTTTTATCCAGTTAATGAATGTGATGTTTTCACTTGTTTTGATGTATTTATTTTGGCGATTAAGAAAACAAACACGGGTTGAGTTTCGATTGTACATTTTATTTATTAGTATTTCTCTTGGATTTACATTCTTGCATCTAGTATTTGATATACTTTCTCCCGAGAAAATAAGAAGTATACTAGCATCTAGTGAGTTTGCAGAGAGTATGTACATTGATTATCTTCCGCATAGTATTTTTTTCTATCTGGAATCAATTGCTGTGTGTATTACTTTTATTGCAATTATTACAGCAAGAACTAGTAAGGAAGCAAGAAATGATGCGATATTAGCAGTTATTACATCCACATTAGCAACATTTTTGTTGATTCATAGTTTAATTAATTGGATGTATAGCTATGAATATTATCATGAAATTGGTTTATTTCAAGTAGAGTTATTCTATCAAATTCCATATGTAGCGGTTATTAGTTTGTTTTTTTTAATAGGTGCATTGAAACGTGTATTAATAGAAGGTCGTGTGTACTACCTATACTTGTTGGGGAGTTCTATTATTACTCTTTGGAGTTTTCTAACACTTGGAGATTTTATTGTCAAGAATTTTACTATTCCCTACGTTATGTTGGATACATTTCATTTAATTGGGGTATGTATTCTTTTATACGGCGGAACGTATCACATACTTCAAAATAAAACGATTGCTTATGAAGAATATCCGGGGATGAGCCGAGAATTTATTTACAGTGTAGCAATCATGCTTGCTTTAGCAATTATTTTCGATTTTTTCTCTTTAGAGAGATCGGTTTATGTGGTGATAGGAAGTGTGATCATCATTTTAATGAATGGACAGAGAAGTGTCTATATTAAAAAAGTGGAAGAATTGTCTAAAGAGATGTTGGAAGATAACCAACACATGATGAAATATAATCAGAATGCGTTAGAATACATTGTTTATCATGATGAAATAACAGAGTTACCAAATCGCCGAAAAATGTTTAGAGATATAGAATCATTCATTCAATATGGGCAAACGTTCTCTTTGTCCATACTAGACATTGACCGATTTAAATACGTTAACGATTTATTTAATCATGCGATTGGTGATCAAATTCTTAGAGAGTTTGTGCAAAGGGTTAATAAATTGATAGATGAATCTTACATTTCCACATGGATGTATCGAACAGAAGGGGATGAATTTGTTTTTTTGACGCTAATGACACGTGAAGAAGTAAGGATGTTAAGTGATGATATTTTTAAACTAATGCGTACACCATTTGTAGTTGGGAATGAATCCATTAAGATGACGGTAAGTATTGGAAATACTATGTTTCCAGGTGATGGAGATACATCAGATATGTTATTTAAACACGCTATACTCATGTTAACAGAAGCGAAGAAAATGACTAGTAAAAAGAGTGCTTTTTATTCACAAGAAATAAACGAATTGTTTGAGAAACAACTAATGATTGAAAAGGATATGCGAAAAGGATTAGATCAGTATGGGGAGTTCGAGTTGTACTATCAACCTCAGTATACGATTTATAGAGAGTTAATTGGTTTTGAGGCACTTATTCGTTGGAATCATCCAACAAGAGGATTTATTTCCCCAGCAGACTTTATTCCAATTGCTGAAGAAACAGGGTTAATTGTGAGACTTGGTGAGTGGGTTTTAGGAGAAGCTTGTCTTCAAGTAAAAAGATGGCAAGAAATTTATACGAAGCCGTTAAAAATGTCTGTGAACGTTTCTGTTAGGCAATTGCAGCAAGAGAATTTTGTAGACCGGGTGGAAAAAATTATGACCTCGGCAAGAATTTCACCAGAAAGTATTATGCTAGAGATTACGGAAACATATCCATTTTATGCGAATGAGGTGCTGGTGAATCAAATTAAAGCCCTTCATAAAATCGGTTGTGAAATTGCGATTGATGATTTTGGCACAGGGTTTTGTTCACTCACAAGTTTAACTAAAGTACCAGTAACACAAATAAAAATTGCCCGTGAATATGTCAATTCTATTGGAACGAATACAGATGATGAAATTCTACTAGAGCAAATATTAGATATTTCTAAAAAACTACGCTTAGAAACGATTGCTGAAGGGGTTGAAACATTAGAACAACTTCAGGCTTTAATCAGGTTAGATTGTCAACTTGTACAAGGATATTATTTTTCAAGACCGCTAAATCATGTGCAAGCAACAGAGTTATTACAGGGATTGGTAGTTGCGTAACGCTTGTTGTATGAAATCATCCCTAGAAGGTGAAACTACTGAAAAAAGGGGTGAGCAAGTGGAATATTCTGTACGAACAGATTTAGCGTTAGAGGCTTATGAAATGGCAACGGAAGAAATGGCTTTGGAAACGACAAAAGGGATAACAGTTGAACATCGAGAAGAAGATGGTATTAACATTACCCATGTGGAAGTAAGTGAAGAGGGCTCGGCTACGCTTGGAAAGAAGAAGGGTAAATACATTACGATTGAAACTGTGAGTGTACGAGAGCAAAATGCCGATGTTCAGAAAAAAGTGGAAGAAATTTTTGCAAATGAATTAGCTTCATTTTTGCAAGAATTACATATCAGTGAAAAGGATAGTTGCTTAGTTATTGGACTTGGAAATGAACATGTAACACCTGATGCACTTGGACCGTTAGCGGTAGAAAATTTACTTGTGACAAGGCATTTATTTGAATTAAATCAAGAGATGGAGAATGGTTTTCGCTCAGTGAGTGCGATTGCTCCGAGCGTTATGGGTATGACGGGTATTGAAACGAGCGATATTATTAGTGGTGTACTAACCAAAACAAAGCCAGATTTTTTAATTGTTATTGATGCTCTTGCTTCACGTTCACTAGAGCGAGTGAATGCGACAATTCAAATATCGGATACAGGTATTCATCCTGGCTCTGGTGTAGGTAACAAACGAAAGGAATTAAGCCGAGAAACATTTGGAATTCCTGTCATTTCCATTGGTTGCCCAACCGTTGTGGATGCGGTGTCGATTACAAGCGATACCATTGATTTTATCTTGAAGCATTTTGGTAGAGAAATGAAAGATTCAAACCGTCCAGCAGGCAAATTAGCTCCAACAGGTTTTTCATTTGGAAGAAAGAAACTGGGTACGGAAGATATGCCAGAAGCTAAGACAAGAGAAACATTTCTTGGTATAGTCGGAGGCTTAGAAGAAGTTGAAAAAAGAAAACTTATTCAAGAAGTATTAACACCACTTGGGCATAATTTAATGGTGACCCCGAAAGAAGTGGATTTATTTATTGAAAGCATGGCAAATATTATTTCTAGTGGGTTGAATTTGGCTTTGCACAAGCAAATCAATTCAGATAATGTTGGTATATATACACACTAAAATGGAGATACTACGTCTTTTTAAAAAGTTTTGGTGAAATAAATAGTGTGCAAAACGTTTATTTTTTGTGTTTTAGTAACCAATCCTAAGCACGAGTCTGGAACAATCGGGGGTATTTTCTCCTTTTTGTCCCAGATTTTTTAATGTGTAGTTTCTCCTGTGGTAATTGCCATCTTTACCATTCCAAGTAATTCCCATTTGTATTTTTCATCGGCTAGACGAAAAATACGTAGTAATTCTTTTTCTTCATCAGTAAGAGAAATTTCTTCAAATGCTTTTAATAATTGTTTCATTTCTTCTTCGTTTATTTGAGAATTTTTTTGATGATTTTTAATCAAAATAGTTATTTTCTCTAATAGCAAATGAAGTTTGTTCAGAAAATTTACTTCATCGTCATCAATCAGGTCATTGAATACCCTTTTAGATTCTAAAAAAAGTGTATTTTTAGACTTGAATTCTTTACCCGTTAATAACCAATCTAAAGACACATGAAAATAAGTGGCAATAGCAATTAAAGATTTAGAAGTAGGGGTAGAGTTCCGTTTGTCATTTTCCCAATCACTAATATTTCCTTGAGAAACCCCAATTAACTCTGCAAGTTTGGTAGTAGTAAGCCCCGCATCTACTCTAAGCTCTCGAATCCTTTTATTAATTTCGCTCATAAGTACCTCCTAGTTTGAATATTTACAATTATATTTCTAACGTAAAAACGAATTTTTTTATTGATTATTATCTTATTTGCGTTATATTTGTTTTAAGATGTAGTATCTCCATTTATTTGATAATATACTTATTTTTATGTTAAACAAATAATAAAATGGAGAATAGGAATTTACACATATACATACAGGAGGAAAACTATGCCACGTTTAAAAAACTCTATTACCCCATTTGGTTGGAAAGTGAAGATGCGACTTGCGGAACTTCAACTTACGCAAAAAGAATTTTGTAAGTTACATAATATTCCGGAAAATCGCCTATCTGACTTAATGGTTGGAACACGTTTGGCTCTGAAAGAACGGGAAAAAGTTTCTCAAATCCTTAATATTTCAGAAGAAAATATCACCTCTATGAAATAAAAAAAGAGTCATTTTCTTTTATTATATACGCAATTTTTTTTGTGGACAATGCAAAATACTAGAGATATACAAAAGATAATATAATTATTTTTATCAAGTTGATTGAATTCAAAAATTTTTTTATTTATTATACTTATTTTTTTATATTTTTTTGTTCTATTTCCTTCCTATTTCCCATAATTAAATAGAGAGGGGGGACATATCATGTATTCACGAATCATTCGAGGCACATCTAAAAACGTATCTATTATTGTTGCTATTGGTATAATAATGTTTGTTCTAGCAGGAACGATGACATCTCTTGCTCCAGAATATCAAATCTCTTCTTCTTCGGTAAATGGTGTGGCAACAAGTCTAGCACCACCGACATTTATTCGTTTATTTGGTTATGAAAATCGTTATTTTATGCAAGCTATTCCAACATCTGAGCGAGATTTTCGATATTCTAGCATTTTGTTTGAAAGTATAACAAATATAGATTGGAACGATTTAAGAAGTTTGTTTGCTGGTGAAATTCCTGGTTACGATGATTACACAAGCGAGATTTTAATATCAGGGGAAGGAACGGATTACACAACTATTCCCTATGAATCCGCACCACCACTGGAATTGCTTTTGAAAGAGAAGGAAGCAGTTGTACAGAATGTCAAAGAAAAAACACCAAAAAAAGTGCCAAAGCCAATCGTCACGACAAATGGAAAAAAGGTTGTGTACATTTATAATACACATACACATGAATCATATCTTCCGCATCTAAAGGATGTAAAAAATCCATCTCTTGCTCAAAATTCCAAAGTGAATGTGGTAAATGTAAGTGAGCATTTGGCAAGTGCCTTAGAGTCGCAGGGAATTGGTTCAAGGATCGAGAAAACAGATTTCATTTCTTACATGACAAAGAATGGTATTAATTACGCAAGAGCATATGATACATCGAGAAAATCAATTGTTACAGCAATGAAAAATAATCGTGATTTAACGTACTTCATTGATATTCATCGTGATTCTAATCGACGAAATGTAACGACCACCAAGATTAAGGGAGAGAGCTACGCAAGAATATCTTTTATTATTGGTGGAGAGAATGTACATTACAAGAAAAATTTAGAATTAGCAACTACATTACGCAATATGCTAGAGAAAAAATACCCTGGTTTAGTTCGTGGTGTCTTTGAGAAAAAAGGAAGTAATACAAATGGAAAATTTAATCAAGATATATCTGAGAATGCCATGTTAATTGAATTTGGTGGGGTCGATAATAATTTAGAAGAATTATATCGAACATCCGATGCTATTGCTGATATTTTTAGTGCATATTACTGGCAGGCGGAGAAGGTAGACGCAAAGCCAAAAGCAAAGAAGCAGTAAGGAGAAGAAATGATTAAATATATGTTAAAAACAGGTGGATTAATCGTCATCCTCTTTATCGGTGTATTAATTGGTATGCAACAAGCAAATATTGGCATGAAAAAAATGAAAGGCTATGATGACCCAGCATTACAAAGTGCTTTTCATGTTTCTACAAATCATCAAGGTGAAGTGGAAGCATCCGTACTAGGACGTAAAATAAATGAACAAACCATCACTGAAAAAAAAGAAATGCTTCAAGAGATGAAAGCATTTAATTTTTTTTCAGAAATGGGAAAGAAATTTACACAAGTATTGAGCGGAGGAACAGAGAAATTACTGTCATATATTTGGAAATAAAAAGTGGGATTTAGGTGAATTTTTTAGTGAGGATGGGGCATTCGGTGAACCCACCCCAATTGCCCACCCTCGTGTAGTGTTCGATTACTAAAATTCAGTAAAATCAACTTTTTAGTGAACCATTCATTTCACTAAAAATCTTTCAAACAGATTTATGGGTCCTCCTCTTTAAAAAAGTTATAACAATCTTAATGAACATTATGTTATAATTTGTAACAGTGTATAAGGAGTGAATGAAGATGAATCGTGAAGAAAGAATAAAACACAGAGATAAAATACGTAATTTTTCCATTGTGGCTCATATAGATCATGGAAAGTCCACATTAGCGGATAGAATTTTGGAAAAAACAAATGCCCTCAGTAAGCGGGAAATGAAAGCTCAAATGCTAGACTCGATGGATTTGGAACGTGAACGTGGAATTACAATTAAATTAAATGCCGTACAATTAGACTACACAGCAAAAGATGGTCAGGAATACACCATGCATTTAATTGATACGCCAGGACATGTCGATTTCACCTACGAAGTTTCCAGAAGCTTGGCAGCCTGTGAAGGGGCTATTTTAATAGTGGATGCGGCACAAGGAATCGAAGCTCAAACGCTGGCTAATGTATATTTGGCACTTGATAATGATTTGGAAATTATTCCTGTAATTAATAAAATTGACTTGCCAAGTGCTGAGCCAGAACGTGTTCGCCAAGAGGTAGAAGATGTGATTGGTTTAGATGCATCTGATGCCGTACTTGCATCAGCAAAAACAGGTATTGGTATTGAAGAAATTTTGGAACAGATTGTCAAAAAAATCCCAGCACCAACAGGAGATCCTGAAGCTCCGCTAAAAGCATTAATTTTTGATTCTCTGTATGATGCCTATAAAGGTGTTATTGCCTATATTCGGGTCATGGAAGGAAGCGTTTCCTCAGGACAAAAAATTAGAATGATGGCAACTGGTGCAGAGTTTGAAGTTGTAGAAGTTGGTGTATTTACACCAAAAGCAAAACCATTAACAGAATTAACAGTTGGCGATGTTGGTTATTTAACCGCTGCCATTAAAACAGTTGGTGACACACGGGTCGGTGATACAATTACTGATGCAAAACGGCAAGCTAGTGAACCGTTGCCGGGTTATCGTAAACTAAATCCGATGGTATTCTGTGGTCTATATCCAATTGATAATGCTCGTTATAATGATTTGCGTGATGCATTGGATAAATTACAATTAAATGATGCTGCCCTAGAATTTGAACCAGAAGCATCACAAGCACTTGGCTTTGGTTTCCGTTGTGGATTTTTAGGCTTATTACATATGGAGATTATTCAAGAGCGAATTGAGCGAGAATTTAATATTGATCTAATCGCAACAGCACCAAGCGTTGTCTATCATGTATATATGACGGATGGAGAAGAAGTGTCAGTAGACAATCCATCCAATATGCCTGATCCACAACTAACAGATCGTGTCGAAGAGCCGTATGTAAAAGCAACGATTATGGTTCCAAAAGAATATGTTGGGGCAATTATGGATTTATGCCAAATAAAACGTGGCGAATTTATGGATATGCAATATTTAGATGAAAAAAGGGTAAGTTTAATTTACGAAATTCCATTGTCAGAAATCGTTTATGATTTCTTTGATGCCTTAAAATCAAATACAAAAGGATATGCTTCTTTTGATTACGAATTAATTGGTTATAAACCATCTAAACTGATGAAAATGGATATTTTATTAAATGCGGAAAAAGTTGATGCTTTATCCATTATTGTGCATAAAGATTTTGCTTACGCTCGTGGAAAAATAGTTGTGGATAAATTAAAAGAAATCATTCCACGCCAACAATTTGAAATACCAATTCAAGCGGCAGTTGGGCAAAAAATTATTGCCCGTTCTACGATTAAAGCCCTTCGGAAAAATGTTCTTGCCAAATGTTATGGTGGGGATATTTCAAGGAAGCGGAAATTATTAGATAAGCAAAAAGAAGGTAAAAAACGGATGAAGCAAGTGGGATCGGTAGAAGTTCCACAAGAAGCGTTTATGGCTATTTTGAAAATGGATGATCCGAAGAAGTAGTCATTTTAGGATTTTTAGTTTTATTGAAGTGATGAAATTAGTGTTTTACCACCGCCTTGCCACCGTAACGCTATTTATGGTGGCAAGATTACTCTATTCCTTTTATCAAATGCTCAAATATATCCACTGTTTCATTTTTCATCTTCTCTGTCAAATGAAAGTATGTTTGTGTTAATTCCTGCGTAAAATATTGCAATAAAAAAGTAATTCGTCATCGAATATAAAATGACAAATTACTTTTTATCGTTATAATAAAGTTGTGCAGAAAATATGAATACTTATTAACATCAACCGAATAACTGCCCATATGTGTCAAGAGTTGTTACAGCTATGCTTCAAACGTACTTGGATGTCCTTGGGTGCTTTGTTTTCAAGTAACACCGTAACATAAGTATGTCTAAGTGAGTAAAAATTAAAGTTGATGCTCGATGTTTCTTCAATGGAATATGGTAAAAGTGATACCTAAAAAAGATTTTCAAACACATCTTCCAGTGATATTGTCAAATCAGGAAACAAAAAAGTTTTAAACTCTTTTGCAACTTCTTCTTTTTCTTTTTCCGTCATTTTTTCAAGTAAATAATCAGGAAAAATAGAATACACATCCTCGAGCACATATTGTCCGTCCTTTAACCAATACACTTCAATAGAACGACTTTCTGTATCTACAATCCAATATTCTTTGATACCACATCTTTCATATAGATCCTTTTTATAACCTCTATCATTTTTAGCAGTGCCAGGAGATAAAACCTCTACCATTAAATCAGGAGAACCGTATATGCCATTTTTCTTAACAATATCTTTATTGCATACAATCGTTACATCAGGTATCACTCTGTCGTCTTTTGTTAAAAACACATCCACACCATCAATAAATGTAGTACAGTTTTTTCCTTTTAGAAAGGTTTTAAAAATATGATTGATATTTGATATGACAATATTGTGGTTTACCGCAGGACGTGGGGTCATGTTTACTATCTTGCTATTTAGTAATTCTGTTCGTATTTCCTCATTTCGGTATGCTAAATTTCCCATTTATTAACATCCTTTCTTGGTATTTACTTTAAATCCACTTCGTTCAATATTTAATTCATTTCAAATCGCTCCACCACCACAAAGTGGATTAAAAATACTTATGTCCCAGACTCGAAATTTTTTATTTTTCTTTTAGGAGTTAAATTAGGGGATTTTACAAAAAACTATGTTCCGTTTCAATCTTCATCATCGTCTATAAGCTCAATTTCTAAATATTCCTCAATCCATTCCAGTAAGTAATAGGCAGAATTAAATCGAGTATCTTTTTGAGACATTTCTTGTACTTTTTCCAGTGATTTATCCATCATTTGTATCTGTTCTTCATCCAAGTCAAAGTCCATAATTAATTGCTCCTGAGTTTTGTCTAGAACGGTATAAGACTCTTCAAAAAAGTATCTTTCTTCCTCAGTCATTTCTGCATATATTTTTGTTCCCATATAAAATCCTCCTATAAAATTATTTATCTAAACAGGCAGGAATACTCCACTTTCAACGAGTCTTAGCGAGTAAGCGGGAGATGAATTGCCTTCGGACAAGGGATGGCTATTTGCCATCTCGATTGTCCGACTGTTCGAGTGCTACTTGTAGTAAATGAAAAATAGCTTGTGTACGAGTTCCAAAACCCTTTTTTTCTTTGTATACATCCACCCTATCTAAAAGAACTTTAGGAAATCTTAATACAACTGATTGTTTTTCCATAGTTTCACCTCTAAAATGATATACAATAAATATCAATTATGATATAATATGTATATCATAACATAAACGGAGGTGAAAATCATGCTAGTTAATAAAGCCTATAAGTTTCGCATCTATCCAAACAAAGCACAAGGAATTTTAATCGCAAAAACCATAGGCTGTAGTCGTTTTGTGTTCAATCATTTCCTTGCCTTGTGGAACGATACTTACAAAGAAATAGGAAAAGGCTTGACTTACAATACTTGTTCTTCTCAACTACCATTGCTTAAAAAAGAATATGAATGGTTAAAAGAAGTGGATTCGATTGCTGTTCAATCCTCTGTCAAATTTCTTGCGGATGCCTATGACCGTTTTTTCAAAAAACAAAATGATACACCTCGATTCAAGTCTAAAAAGAACCAAGTGCAGTCTTACACTACCAAGCACACAAATGGAAACATTGCTGTTGTAGACAACAAAATCAAATTTCCAAAACTAGGATATGTCCGCTTTGCTAAAAGTCGAGAAGTAGAAGGTCGTATTCTGAATGCTACAATCAGACGCAATCCAAGTGGAAAACACTTTGTTTCCATTCTTGCAGAAGTAGACGTGCAACCACTAGAGAAAACAGGTTCTTCTGTTGGTGTTGACGTTGGACTCAAAGACTTTGCAATCCTTTCAACTGGTGAAGTGTTTAGCAATCCTAAATGGTTTTACAAATTGGAAGAAAAACTAGCAAACGCACAACGTATCCTTTCCAGACGTACTAAAGGTGGTTCAAACTGGAACAAACAGCGTGTAAAAGTCGCAAGAATCCATGAAAAAATCACCAATGCAAGAACAGATTACTTGCAAAAAATCTCAACTCACATCATCAAAAACCACGATGTTGTAGGACTGGAAGATTTGCAAGTATCGAATATGCTAAAGAATCACAAGTTAGCTAAAGCAATTAGTGAAGTATCTTGGGTGAAGTTTAGAACCATGCTTGAATACAAAGCGAAATGGTATAGTAAACAAGTAATTGTTGTATCAAAAACATTTGCAAGTTCACAATTATGTTCGTGCTGTGGATTTCAAAACAAAGCCGTTAAAAATCTCAATCTAAGAGAATGGAGTTGTCCTTCTTGTGGCACACACCATAATAGAGATATTAACGCAGGGCTGAATCTTAGAAACGAAGCAATAAGACTTCTAACTGTCGGAACGGCAGAGATAGCCTAATGAATTAGAAACCGATAGGTTTCTGTACTTAGGAATCTCCCACTTCTAAACGAAGTGAAAGTGGGAGTAGTTCAAGATACGTATTGGAAATAGACGTATGTTAATCTAATATATCCTACATAAGAATCTCAATCAAAATTTTTGAGTCTTCCTTTGTTAATTGAGCGTACTTCGTATGTTCTCTAGCTATTTCTACTATATCTTTATTAATCCAAAAATCAAACGTTATTGCCTTTGCTTTTAGGTTAGGGTCTGTAAATTGTAAAAAAATTGGTAATCGGCAGGATGGAAGGAAATCTCCTTGTTTAGATCTTCCCAATGAATATCATCCAGCATTTTCTTCACTTTAAGAACACCAATCTCCCTAAAGATTTTATATGTATTTCCATTTCCATCGTCAGTATATTGATTAACTATTATTTCTTTATTTTCAACCTTAGAACAACCTGTCGATACAAATAAAGTAATCATTAGAAGTAGGACGAACCATTTTTTACTCTTCATTCATCTATTATCCGCTACATATATTTATGTAGTATAATGGATTCATTAATTATATTTTAGCATAACTATAGCGAAGTGAGGGGAATTACATGACGGAAGATTTTCGTTTTCAAGTGAATTTAGGCGGAATGATTGATTTATTATCACACAATTTATATAGTAGCCCTGCTGTTTTTATTCGGGAATTACTCCAAAATGCCGTGGATGCGATGGCGGCAAAGCGTCAGTTACAAGAGAAACAATCTGAAGATAGTGTTGTATTTGAGAGAATAGTAGATAGTAATGGTAACGTGACTTTAATGTGTGAAGATAATGGAATTGGTTTAACGGAGGAAGAAATTCACCAGTTTTTGGCAACGATTGGCAATTCATCAAAACGTGGGGAAGTAGCGAATGAAGATTTCATTGGTCGTTTTGGTGTGGGATTATTGTCTTGTTTTATTGTAAGTGATGAGATTACGGTTATTACCACATCAGCAAAAACAAATGAAACATCACGGTGGCGTGGAAAAGCGGATGGAACGTATGAATTGAAGAAGTTAGCGGGCAATTTCAAGTATGGAACAAGGGTATATTTGCGAATTAAACAAGAAAGTTCTGAATGGGTAAGTGAGGAAAAATTAGCCGAATTATTATTTGAATTTGGTGCGTTATTACCAATTCCAATTACACTAAGTTCAGATGGAAGAGAAGTCGTCATCAATAAAGAGACAGGAAATTGGTTAGATATTCCACTGGAATTACGTTCATCTGCAGAGGTACTTGCATTTGGTCGGAAATTATTAGAAGAGCACTTTGAACAATATTTTATTTTAACGACACCTGAAGGAAAAACTGGTGGAATTGCTTTTGTTATTCCGCATACAACGAGTGCCAATAAAAATCAAAAACATCGAGTGTATTTAAAAAGAATGCTAGTTTCTACGCAAGTGGATAATATTTTGCCAGAATGGGCGTTCTTTGTTCGTTCGATTATTTGGACAGATGAATTACAACCGATTGCTTCTAGGGAAAGCTTCTATGAAGATGGCAAATTAGATGACGTTCGTATGCAACTGGGCGATAGTTTAAAACAATCGTTATTACAATTAGCTTCGTTAAATCCGCATGCCATAGAAGGATTAATTTCTACGCATTATTTGGCAATGAAAGCATTTGTAGCGGAAGATGTAGAGTTTCGGGAAGTAATGGGTGAGTTATTGCCATTTGATAGTTCTAATGGTCGGTACTCTTTGCGTTATTTTTTTAATAACTACGATACGATTTATTACACAGAAACAGTAGATGAATATCGGCAAATTCAAGCAATTGCTCACGCCCAACAAGTATTAGTGTTAAATGGCGGCTATGTGTATGATAAGGAAATTTTGTCCCAGTATGAGCGAGTACAAAAGATCAAGCCAGAAGATATTTCATTTAGCTTCTTACCTCTTTCTTTACAAGAACGAGAAAAAGTTCAAGTCATTTTGCAAAAATTACAGCCAATTTTTCAACCATTTTCTGTGCGGTGTGATATAAGAAAGTTTCAACCTGAATCAATTACCTCTGTTTATTTTGCTTCGGATGAAGTATTAACAAAAAGAAGTTTGGAAAGAACAGCCGAACTTAGTAATGAACTATTTGGTGGAGTGTTAGCCAACATTGCCGCTTCCTATGCAGATACCCGAAGTCAAGCGGAACTAGTATTGAACTTAAATAACAAAACGATTCGGAAATTAGTTGAAGAAGCAACAGATGAATTGCTAGAAGCGGTTGTTCAAGTGTTCTATGTACAAGCTTTGTTAATGGGGCATTATCCACTAAAGGCAAGTGAATTGGAGTTAATGAATACTAGTTATTTGGATTTAATTAATATTGGTTTAGGTGTAGAAAGGGAGGGGGAATAATGGAACAATTTTATGAACTGATGGAAGAGGCATATGATTTGCCATATGGGAAGGCACGAATTGATTTACTGGAACAAGCAATTAATCGGGCGGATACGTTACAAAATGTTGAATGTGGCTATGAAGCAAGACAAGAATTAGTAGATAGTTGTTATTATTGTAGCTATCCAAAACGGCAATTAAATGCCTTTGTTTGGATGGTTAGTATGACGGACAAACATCCTGAACTATTTGATGAAGAAGATTTATTATGGGTGTATAAATGGATTATTATTCGATTAGCATCATTTCCAGAAATTTCTCGGAAACAAGCGGAAGATCTTTTGCTAGATTTCAAAGCACGCTATGAACGGTGTGGTTATTCGATGCGGACATATTATGATTTACAGAAATCACTTGCTTTAGATTTTGGTGATTTGAAGATGGCGGAAGAAGCGTATGCTAGTTTTGTAAAACTAAGACGGGATGATATGAGTGACTGCGAAGCGTGTGAACAAGATAGTGCTGTTCGATATTTAGCATATATGGGGAACTATGAAGAAATGATGCAAAAGGCAAAGCCGATTTTAAAAGGGTCAATGACTTGTGCGGAAATTCCACATTTCACTTATGGACGCATCCTCACACCACTTTACAAAATGAGACGATTAGAAGAAGCAGATAAATATTTTAAAAAGGCTTGGAAATTATGTTCTGGAAAATCCCCATTTATTGATATATTAGCAGAAATTCTTTTCTATGCCGTACTTAGAAATATGCCAAATGCCATTAGTTTAATAGAAAAAGAGTATGCACTAGTAGAGCAGTCAGAAGATACAAAAGCTAAGTTTAGATTTTATCAATCAGCAGCTTTACTTTATGTGCAAATAGAGAGATTGGGAGTGAAAATTAAACCAGTTTTACCTCCAGATTCTGAAGTGATGATGTCTGGAATGGAAGCAGGAGAGTGGTTTATGGAGGAAACAAAAAAATTAATCAAGTTATTTGATGAACGGAATGGAAATAGTTTTTATGATGACCGTTTGCAAGAGAGATTGTTGATGGTTGAGCAGTCTGAGCTGTTGGGAGTATAAAAAATCTGATTGTCTGTTTCTAATTTTTATTTTATCTTGAATTAGAATTAAGATTATTTCAGATGTGCAAAGAGGGGAATAGTGATGGAACAATTTTATGAATTGATGGATGAAGCATATCATTTGCCATATGGGAAGGCGAGAATAGATTTACTAGAACAAGCAATCAATCGAGCGGATACGTTACAGGATATTCAGCATGGATATAGGGCAAGAAAAGCATTAGTGGACACTTGTTTTAACTGTAGTTATCCAAAGCGACAATTAAATGCGTTTATTTGGATGGTCAGCATGACTGATAAACATCCTGAACTGTTTGATGAAAATGATTTATTATGGGAGTATAAATGGATTATTGACAGATTAGGAGCATTTCCAGAAATTTCTCGTAAACAAACAGAAGGTCTTCTACTAGATTTTAAAATACGATATGAACGGTGTGGTTATTCCATGCGAACATATTATGATTTACAGAAAACAATTGCCTTAGATTTTGGGGATTTATTAATGGCAGAAGATGCTTACACTAACTTTGTAAAAACAAAACGTGATGGGATGAGCAACTGTAAAGCGTGTGAACAAGATGATGAAATTCGCTATCTAGCATACATGGGAAAATATGAAGAAATGATGCAAAAGGCACAGCCAATTTTGAAAGGTTCAATGACATGTGCACAAGTTCCACATTTCACCTATGAACGCATACTCACCCCACTCTACAAAATGGGGCGATTAGAAGAAGCGGATAAGTATTTTAAGAAAGCTTGGAAATTATGTTCTGGAAAATCTCAATTTATTAAGGTGTTGGCAGAACTACTTGCTTATGCTGTGCTTAGAAATATGCCAAATGCCATTAGTTTAATAGAAAAAGAGTATGCACTAGTAGAACAGTCAGAAGATACAAAAGCTAAGTTTAAATTTTATCAAGCCTCTGCTTTATTATATGTACAAATAGAAAGATTAGGTGTAAATATTAAACCAGTTTTATCTCAGAATTCTACTGTTATACAGTCGGGCATTGAGGCTGGAACATGGTTTATGGAGGAAACAAAAAAATTAGCAAAATTATTTGATGAACGGAATGGAAATAGTTTTTATGATGACCGTTTGCAAGAAAGATTATTGATGGTTGAGCAGTCTGAGCTGTTGGAAGTATAAAAAATCGAGTTTGGGACAGATGGGGGTGTTTTTTGCTCCTTCTGTCCCAAACTCTTTGTTAATTCTGCAAAACAATCACAGGATTTTTATTCAGGTCTAACCATTTCAAAACAGCTACAACATTTTTTTGACTTGTCCCAACACAACCCGCTGTTGGACTCTTACTCACATGAAAGAAAATTCCACTTCCTTTATAGGGAATTCTTTTTTCGGTATTGTATTCAATGACAAAACCGTAATTGTAAGCAGGAATCTTCATTTGTTCAGCACTTTTCCATTTCGACTTTGTTAATCTTTTTGATTGCCATGTATTATAGAGTAGGCTTTTTGGATCATCTACCCACACATCATCATCACTTGTTTTTCTGTACGGTAATTTTGTTCCGGGATTATTATATACGCCAAATGCTGTACCAATTTTGAATGTACCGATAGGTGATTTTTTATCGCCTTCTTTTTTATTTGCCGTCAAACCATTTCTGCCAACAAATCCTGTAAAGTTATGGATTTGTTTCCACGAGCCAGATACTTTCTCAAATGTTTGGATGGTTACTTTATTGATGCTTTTTTCTTCTTTTGTTACAAGAATAAGTTGTTGATTGTTGGGTAGTTTGGGTACGGTTATTTTTTTTGCGTAAATTTCTTCTCCGAATAAGAAAGTGAGAAGGAGGGAGTAAATAGTAAGCCATTTTTTCATTATGTTTTCCACTTCCTTTTTTATATTGTATCATATGTATGGAGGTGATTTGATGATTCAATCGGTTTATTTTCATATTCCATTCTGTACACATATATGTCATTACTGTGATTTCAATAAAGTATTTCTAGCGAATCAACCAGTAGAAGACTACTTACAAGCAATGGAGCGAGAAATGCAGTTTACTACGGAAAAGTTCGGTGAGCGGCAGATGAACACGCTTTTTGTTGGGGGAGGAACACCAACGGCTTTAAATGTGGTGCAGTTACATACATTACTTACGTCCATTCACCGTCATTTTTCATTCGAGAAGGCGGAATTTACATTTGAAGCAAATCCTGATGGGTTGACAAAAGAGAAATTGCACGTACTAAGAGATGCTGGAGTGAATAGGCTCAGTTTAGGTGTACAAACATTTGATGAAAATTTATTAAAAGCAATTGGGCGGACACATCGTTATGAAGATGTAATGAACACAATTGAAATGGCACGAGCCGTTGGTTTTGAGAATATTAGCTGCGACTTTATGTATGGGCTACCGAAGCAAACGATGGAACAAGTGAAACAAACATTAGAGATTGCTTTTTCCTTGCCGGTCACACATTTCTCTGCCTATTCATTAATTGTTGAACCAAAAACGGTATTCTACTTAGCAGATAAAAAAGGAAAGTTACCGCTTCCGACCCAAGATGAGGAAGCTTTGATGTATGAATTTGTGATGGAACAGATGGAGAAAAACAATTTTCGGCAATATGAAATCAGTAATTTTGCTCGTCCAAATAAGGAGAGCCGTCATAATTTAACGTACTGGAATAATGAATATTATTACGGAATTGGAGCAGGAGCACATAGTTATGTCAATGGCGTTAGACGCTCTAATGTCAATCCATTAAAAAAATATATGGAAAACCCTTGTGTTTATATAGAAGAGAATACTGTGACAAAAGCAGAAGAAATGGAAGAGCAACTTTTTTTGGGGCTTAGAAAAATGGCGGGCGTGAATAGAGAAGTTTTTTATGAGCGATTTGGGATTGAGATGGAAAGAATATTTAAACAAGCAATAAAAGAACAAATAGAAAATGGATTGCTTGAATGGCGTGAGGATAACTTACGGCTTACTCATCGAGGGAAATTGTTGGGGAATGAAGTGTTTGCCGCTTTTTTGGGAATACAAGAGATATATCTTGACAATACTGACCACATTTGATATTTTTATAATTAGATTTAGCACTCGACACACAAGAGTGCTAACAGGGGTGATAATATGGTGCTAACAGAACGCCAATTACTCATTTTACAAATCATTATTGATGACTTCATTCGCTCGGCACAACCAGTCGGGTCACGAACATTGGCGAAGAAAAGTGAAATCACTTTTAGCTCGGCAACTATTCGGAATGAAATGGCGGATTTAGAAGATCTTGGTTACATTGAAAAAACGCATAGTTCATCAGGCAGAGTTCCGTCTGAGAAAGGGTATCGCTACTATGTCGATCACTTGCTTGCCCCTTCTACACAAATACTCACAGAAGTGGATATACTTGCGATGCGATCAGTATTTGCTGAACGGATGTATGGACTCGAAAAATTAGTAAAAAGGTCAGCAAAAATTTTATCTGAACTAACGAATTATACGTCAATTGTGCTTGGTCCTTTAGTGAACGAAACGAAACTTAGAAGTATTCAAATGCTTCCATTAGATGATGACACAGTGCTCTCATTAATTGTTACAGACAAAGGGCATGTGGAGAAATCGGTAGTGAAGATTCCAACGCCATTGGACAAAACGGAATTAGAACGGTTTGTAGCTACATTAAATGCTCGCTTAATTGGTGTGCCACTTGTAGAGTTAAAGACAAGAATGTATGAGGAAGTGAATGATGTCATTCATTCAAAAATCGAAAATTATGCTAGTATACTCGAAACAATTGTGAGCAACATGAACAAAAATGAAAAGTCATCGCTTATCGTTAGTGGAAAAACAAATATGTTAAGTCAACCAGAATTTAATGATATTGATAAAGTTCGGGCATTTATGCGAGCCATTGACAAAGAAGCTGATTTCTACAATGTACTAAGGAAAAATCAACAAGGTGTTCACGTCACAATTGGTCACGAAAATGAACTGCATGGCATTAAAGATTGTAGCTTAATTACCGCAACGTACACAAATAACGGTGAACCACTTGGAACGATTGCCATACTTGGCCCAACTAGGATGGAGTATTCACGAGTTATTTCGATGTTGAATTTACTCGCCAATGAATTTTCACAGTGGCATGAGAAACAGTAAGTTAGAGGAGGTGGATTTAAAATGGAAGAAGAAATAATAGAAGAAACAACTGCTGAACAAGAAGTGATAGAAGAAAATCCACTTGCAGAACTAGAAGAAAAAATAAAAGAACAAGAAAATCGTCATTTACGCCTACAAGCTGATTTTGATAACTTTCGCAGACGAACTAGGACAGATAGAGATGCTTATGAAAAATATCGGGCACAAGATTTAGTGACAGACCTTTTACCAGTGCTTGACAATTTTGAACGAGCATTAAAAGTAGAGACAAATGATGAAAACACCAAATCATTTTTACAAGGAATGGACATGATCTATCGTTCGCTACTTGTTGCTTTAGAAAAAGAGGGTGTTGAAGTTATCGCATCCGTTGGTGAACAATTTGATCCGTACATCCATCAAGCAGTGATGCAAGTATCAGAAGAAGGCTATGAATCAAATATTATCATTGACGAATTTCAAAAAGGTTATAAATTAAAAGACCGGGTCATTCGCCCATCTATGGTTAAAGTAAACGAATAATAGGAGGAAAATATAATGAGTAAAATTATCGGTATTGACTTAGGTACAACAAATTCTTGCGTAGCTGTCTTAGAAGGTGGCGAGCCAAAGGTTATTCCAAATCCAGAAGGAAATCGCACAGCACCGTCCGTTGTTTCATTTAAAAACGGGGAACGTCAAGTAGGAGAAGTGGCAAAACGTCAAGCAATTACAAACTTAAATACAATTATGTCAGTCAAACGTTATATCGGAACAAACCATAAAGTAACAGCAGAAGGAAAAGAATATACACCACAAGAAATTTCGGCAATGATTCTACAATACTTAAAATCATATGCTGAAGCATACATTGGCGAGCCTGTGACAAGAGCAGTTATTACGGTTCCAGCTTATTTTAATGATGCACAACGTCAAGCAACGAAAGATGCAGGGAAAATTGCAGGGCTTGAAGTAGAACGGATTATTAACGAACCAACAGCAGCGGCACTTGCTTATGGTTTAGAGAAAACAGACCAAGACCAAACGATTTTAGTATATGACCTTGGTGGCGGAACATTTGACGTATCCATTCTTGAAATTGGTGACGGCGTGTTTGAAGTAAAAGCAACTGCTGGTGACAATCAACTG
Source organism: Caryophanales bacterium (assembly GCA_031546705.1). Lineage (GTDB taxonomy): Bacteria > Bacillota > Bacilli > Bacillales > JAVBJX01 > JAVBJX01. Next base: position 42,646 of record JAVBJX010000022.1, on the reverse strand, counting down.
GGTGGAGATGACTTTGACCAAATTGTAATGGATTATTTAGTAGAGCAATTTAAAAAAGAAAATAGCATTGATTTAAGCAAAGATAAAATGGCAATGCAACGTCTAAAAGATGCGGCTGAAAAAGCGAAAAAAGACCTTTCAGGCGTTACGCAAACACAAATTTCATTACCATTCATTAGTGCAGGTTCAGAAGGACCACTGCATATGGAAATGACTTTAACACGAGCAAAATTCGATGAAATTACAGCAAAATTAGTAGAAAGAACAATTGGCCCAGTTCGTCAAGCATTGAAAGATTCAGGGCTTACTGCAAGCCAAATTGATCGAGTTATTTTAGTTGGTGGTTCGACTCGTATTCCTGCGGTTCAAGAATCAATTAAAAAAGAAACAGGACAAGAACCACATAAAGGCGTTAATCCAGATGAAGTCGTTGCTCTTGGTGCGGCTATTCAAGGTGGCGTAATTTCTGGAGATGTAAAAGATATCGTGTTACTTGATGTTACTCCACTTTCACTTGGAATTGAAACAATGGGTGGTGTGTTCACAAAATTAATTGACCGTAACACAACGATTCCAACAAGTAAATCACAAACATTCTCGACAGCGGCTGATAGCCAAACAGCAGTAGACATTCATGTTCTACAAGGAGAGCGAATGATGTCAGCAGACAACAAAACACTTGGACGTTTCCAATTGGCTGACATTCCACCAGCACCACGAGGAGTTCCGCAAATCGAAGTATCATTTGATATTGATGCAAACGGAATTGTAAATGTACGTGCCAAAGATTTAGGAACAAACAAAGAGCAATCTATTACCATTAAATCATCTACTGGTCTTTCTGATGAAGAAGTAGAGAAAATGGTACGTGAAGCAGAAAGCAATGCCGAAGCAGATAAACAACGCAAAGAAGAAGTAGATACTCGGAACGAAGCAGACCAACTTGTTTTTCAAACAGACAAATTGTTAAAAGATGTTGAAGGAAAAGTAGACGAAGCTGAAATCCAAAAAGTAACAGAAGCACAAACAGAATTAAAAGCGGCAATTGAGAAAAATGACCTTGCCGAAATTCGTACGAAAAAAGATACGTTGCAAGAAGCAATGCAACAGTTATCAGTAAAATTATACGAACAAGCAGCAGCTCAAGCACAAAGTCAACAAGGGAATGCTGAAGGCGGAGAAACCAAAGCAGACGATGACAATATCGTTGATGCGGAATATACAGAAAAGTAATAGCGAAGTAATGAAGGGTAGGTTGCAATTTGACCTGCCCTTTTAGAATATAAATACTTTGACGTTCATGTAGGCGAATGATACAATAGCGTGGTTGATTTAAACGGCGTGTGATGGGGGTAGTATTTTGTGAGTAAACGAGATTATTATGAAGTTTTAGGTGTAGAAAAAACAGCTACAAAAGAAGAAATAAAGAAAAATTATCGAAAATTATCCAAACAATATCATCCAGATATAAATAAAGAAGCAGATGCAGCAGATAAGTTTAAAGAAATGCAAGAAGCGTATGAAGTATTAAGCGATGACCAAAAGAAAGCACAGTATGATCGTTATGGTCATGCAGCGAGTCAAGGTGCTGGTGGATTCAATTCAAATTCATCAGAAGGTGGATTTGGCGATTTTGGTGGAGCATTTGGTGACATTTTTGATACATTTTTTGGTGGTGGCGGAAGTCGTAAAAGAGATCCTAACGCTCCACGAGCAGGGGCAGATTTACAATACACAATGACCTTACAATTTGAAGAAGCGGTATTTGGTAAAGAAACAGAAATTGAAATTCCACGAGAAGAAACGTGTGACACATGTACTGGTTCAGGAGCGAAACCGGGAACATCCAAAACAACGTGTACCCATTGTAAAGGAACAGGACAAGCAGATGTCGAGATGCGTACTGCATTTGGTGTTGTTGTCAATCGCCGTCCTTGCCGCCAGTGTGATGGAAAAGGACAAATTATTAAAGAAAAATGTACAACATGTAATGGAGAAGGTCGTTTAAAAAAACGTAAAAAAATTAGCATCAAAATTCCAGCGGGGATTGATGATGGTCAACAATTACGTGTGCCAAATCAAGGTGAAGCAGGTATAAATGGTGGACCACAAGGCGACTTATATGTGATATTCCGTGTTAGAGAACATGACTTTTTCGAGCGTGAAGGGGACGATGTTTTCTGTGAAATTCCAATCTCCTTTGCCCAAGCAACACTTGGAGCAGAAATCTCTGTCCGTACCCTGCAAAATGAAGTGAAAATGAAAATCCCAGCAGGAACACAAACAGGAGCACAGTTCCGTTTAAAAGGAAAAGGAATTAAAAATGTTCATGGACGTGGACAAGGCGATCAACATATTAAAGTCCGTATTGTTACACCAACAAAAATTAGTGAACATCAAAAACAATTATTACGTGAGTTTGATGGTGGGGAAGAACTATATGTAAAAGAAGAATCACACGAAGATAGTATTAAAGAAAAAATTCGCAAAGCTTGGAGTACGTTTAAACCAGAATAATTGGGGGCTATGCTATGAAGTGGACGGAAATGAGTATTCATACAACGCAAGAAGCTATGGATGCAATTTCAAACATTTTACATGAAGCAGGAGCGGGTGGCGTTGTCATTGAAGACCCGTATGATTTGGAGAAAGAATATGATACACCTTATGGCGAACTATACGCCTTAAATCCTGATGACTATCCAACAGATGGAATTATCATTAAAGCATATTTACCAGTGAGCCATTCTTTGGTAGAAAAAATCAAAGAGATTAAGCAAACTATTACCGAGTTAGCATCCTACATGGACATTGGACGGAATGTGATAACAACAAATGAGGTAGATGATGAAGACTGGGCAACTGCTTGGAAAAAATATTATCATCCTATTAAAATCTCCGATAAGTTTACGATTGTTCCAAGCTGGGAAACCTATGAACGTGGAGAAGAAGAACTTATCATAGAGTTAGATCCCGGAATGGCATTTGGTACGGGAACACATCCAACAACGATTATGTGTATCCAAGCATTAGAAAAAACGGTCAAATCACAAGATACAGTTCTTGATGTTGGTACTGGGTCAGGAATTTTAAGTATTGCAGCGGCAATGTTAGAGGCAAAAGAAGTATATGCCTATGATTTAGATCCAGTTGCTGTAGAAAGTGCGACCGAAAATGTAAACTTAAATAAAGTATCTGCTATTGTTCAAGTACAAGAAAATAATTTACTAGAAGGCATCGAAACAAATGCTGATGTGATTGTTGCTAATATTTTGGCAGACATTATTATGCTGTTTACGCTTGATGCGTACAAGTTGTTAAAAACGGATGGCTTCTTTATTACATCAGGAATTATTGAGTCGAAGAAGATGGATGTAGAAATAGCTTTAATAGAAGCAGGTTTTACAATTGCCGAAGTAATAACAATGGATGATTGGGTAGCTTTTATTGCAAAAAAATAAATGAGGATGGGTCAAAAGGGTAACCTTCTAGCCCATCCTTAAATCTTAGAAATTTTAAGGGATGAAAATATGCAACGTTATTTCGTTTCTCCAAATCAAATAGAAGATAATAAAATCACCATTACAGGCGAAGATGTCCATCATATTGCTCATGTGATGCGAATGAAAGTAATGGACAAAATTATTTGTTGTGTGAATGGAAAAACTGCTCATTGCACAATTACCGAAATAAGTGATACGGTTTGTTGTGAAGTTATGGAATGGATGGAATCTCACACAGAATTACCAGTTCAAGTAATGATTGCTAGTGGGCTACCAAAAGGGGACAAGTTAGAACAAGTTATTCAAAAGGGAACAGAACTTGGAGCTTGCTCCTTCATCCCTTTAAAAGTATCACGTTCCATCATTAAATGGGATGATAAAAAAGGCGATAAAAAAGTGGAGCGGTGGCAAAAAATTGCCAAAGAAGCGGCAGAGCAATCTTATCGGGCAATTGTTCCAAACGTAGAACAACCACAAACAATTAAACAACTGATTCAATTTGCGAAGGATATTAATTATAAATTAGTGGCGTATGAACAAGAAGCAAAACAAGGGGAGAAATCGAACTTTGCACGCTTTCTTACACACATACAACCTAGTGAAAGTGTATTGATTGTTTTTGGTTCAGAAGGTGGACTAGACATGAAAGAAGTAGCGGAATTACAAGCAAATGGATTTATTCCATGTAGTTTAGGACCAAGAATTTTGCGGACAGAAACAGCACCGCTTTATGCGTTGGCGGCTATTTCTTATGAGATGGAATTACGGAGATAAACGTATAGAATAAAATGTTTGTGTTTGGATGTATATATGCTTACTATAAGAAAATATAATAGGTAATGGTAAAGAGTCTGAAACAGAATTATGTTTGAATGGTTTTTAACAACTATTCAGTTCACGAGTCTGGGACAGTCGAGGTGTTTATACCCCGATTGTCCCAGACTCAAATATGTTATTGTGCTTATAAAATCCCATGATATAATAGAAGGATGAGAAAGAAGTCTTTTTGAAGGTTTTTAGTGAAAAGAATAATGCAAAAAATTGATTTTACAGAATTTTATTTTCAATACAGGGCTTTAGCCTCGCTATAGGCGAACGCACAGTGGATGCATGGTTAAAACCATCAACTTTTAGTTGTCAAGACTTTCAGTCGACTTCAGTCAGAATACAAGTTCGTGGTTAAGTCTACAGACTTTCAACCCATCTGCTTTAGCTGGTAGTAGTTTAGTTTTCATTAGATTCATAGCTTTTTACAAATATTTTTATAAAGGAATGGTTATTATGACAGATGATTTTCAATGTGGGAATAGAGAGAAACCAAAGTTAAAAGTCATTTCTCTTGATAGAAATTCGGGTGATTTAATAGATATGGAACAGCCGAAGATCACATTTGCGGATGTTTGTGGATTAGAAAAAGTTAAAAAGAAAATTCAGATGAACTTTATTCTTCCATTAAAACAACCAGAATTGTTTATGGCTTTTGGAAAAAAAGCTGGCGGAAGTATGTTGTTGTATGGACCACCTGGATGTGGAAAAACTTTCTTTGCCAGAGCGATTGCTGGGGAAATAAATGCTAACTTTATCCATGTAGAATTGCACGATATCTTGTCTATGTATATTGGAGAAAGTCAAAACAATTTGCATGATATTTTTGAGAAAGCTCGATTTGAGAAACCTTGCGTCATTTTCTTTGATGAGCTGGATGCCCTTGGTGGAAGCAGACACCAAATGAATTCACATGATTCAAGAATGATTGTTAATCAATTGCTAGTTGAATTGGATGGTATAGAGTCTAATAATAGCCAACTAATGGTAATTGGGGCAACGAATACACCATGGTATTTGGACTCTGCACTTCGGAGACCGGGTCGGTTCAATCATTTGTTTTTTGTACCACCTCCAGAGAAAGAAGAAAGAGTAGAGATTTTGAAGTTGAAATTAAGAAATGTTCCGCATGAATCACTAGCATTAGAAACGTGTGCAGAGCTTACCCGCCATTTTTCAGGTGCTGATTTAGAACAACTTGTCAGAGATGCGGTTGAATTGGCTTTGGAACGTTCAATGGAAGCAGGAGAAATACAACCAGTAAATGACAAGGATATGAAAACAAGTCTAAAAGCAAAGAAGCCAACTACATTAGATTGGTTTGCAACAGCTAAGAATTATGCAACTTTCAGTGATGTGAATAAGGATTATGAAAATGTTCTTGCCTATATCAAGAACAATCATATAAGAGGGTGAATAACCTTGAAGAATTATGCTGAGCATGTTAAACAGTTAATATCATGGAGACGGTTTGAACAGGGGATTAAAGAATCTGAAGAATGGATTAAAGAAGAACCTGAAGAATCTAATGCCTACGCTATGTTAGCAATGTGTTATTTTGCGTTAGGAAAATATAAGGAAGCATTATCGTGGGTGGAAGCAGCTTTTCATTATGATCCTGAAAATGTCCTAGCATGGTATGTTCGTGTTGGTGTATTCTATGAAAAAAAAGATGAAACGGAATTTTTTAAGGCTGTTAAAGAAGCACAAAGAATAGATCCATACGAGCCAGAATATCATTTTTTTAAGTTCAATATATTCCATAAAAAAGGGAATCTAAAAAAAGCACAGGAAGAAATTAGTCAAGCATTAGAACTAAATCCTGAGAAAAGTAAATATTTAGCTGCCTATGCTTATTTACTTGTAAGAATAAAAAATTATAAGGAATCTATAGCGTGTGAACAGGCAGCACTAGAAAATGACTTTGAAAATTCTCAAACCTTTCTATATTTAGCTTGGGGAGCAAATGAGAGAGGAGAGACGGAAAAGGAGTTAGAGTTTCTAAAAAATGCGATAAGACTCGATCCAGAGAACAGTCAAATCCGTTCAGAATATATAGAAGGTTTGCAGAAGGAATATTTTTTCTTTCGAATTCTCTTAGCACCAATGAATCTCTTAAATAAAATAAAAAAAACTTGGGTCAGGTATTTAGTGTTTTTCATTCTATGGATTATAGCAAGACCAATTATCTTACTCTTTTTTTTAGTGTACGTTTTATCCTATTGGATGAGTAGAATACTAGTAAAAGGAAAAATATTTGGTTGGAGTAATATTTTTAAGAAAATGCGTTAATTGTTTTTTGATAGGTGGGCATATTATCATAATAAAAGAAGAAATATATCGTGGGTATAGTTGAGAATTATTGGTTTAAAAATCTTTTATGTTATGATTTTTTAAATACATATCAATAATAAGGAAAGTGATAAACTATGGAGCTAAATCCTATTAAAATTGAGATGTTTGGAGTCAATAAATTAAAAGATATATTAAATCGATGTGAACGTTTAATACCAGAAATAAATTCAAATGACAAAACACCTTCGTGGAATGGAGATATATTTGTTTATTGTTCCAGAGATTTAAAAAAAGACACTGTAGAAGGAGTTATTAGAATACAAGTAAAAGGAAAACATAAAAAAATAACTTCTGAAAAAATAACACATCCTGTAGAGGTTGCTGATTTGGAAAATTATGAAAGGGATGGGGGCGTTATCTATTTTGTGATATATCTGGAAGATTTCAATACATATAAAGTATATTATAATGCTCTGTTACCATTTTATTTTAAAAATATTATTAATAGTTAGAAGAAAACTAAATCAATTCCTTTTTATGAGTTTCCAAAAAAAGAGAGAGACATAATGGATATTTGTTTGAATTTTTCGAATCACAAAGAAAACAAACAAGCACAGTACATTATATTCCATTAAATGATGATGAGCGTTCACGATTTAAAGATTTATCTTTGTCAGTTACTACTTCAAATGGAAATTTTACAGAATATCTTTTTAATAATTCAACTTATGTTTATGGTAGATTATCTCCATCTGATGTTCCAATTCCGCTTTTTAAAGTGAAAGTTGATTTATAGTAAAATGGAGAAATCAGATCAAGAAAATTTCTGTCAGTACCCAATTTTTACATTGTGGAAATCTAAGCAGTAAAAGAGTATGATTTCATTTATAAAGCTTGGTACATATATTTTTATTTAGTTACTTACTAAAGAGAACACTTTTTTCTGAGTGGTCTTTTTTTATGTAGAAAGATAGCATAAAGGATAGAAAAATTTTTTTATAGAATTTAGCCAAGCTATACCATTGCATTGAAGGTGCATTTACAAGTATTATGTTACTATTGATTAAAAAGTTTCAATGAAAGGACTGCACGAATATAAATACTTTAACGAAAGAAATTACAAGAACTGTTGCTTTTCATACATTAGGTTGACCATTAGTAAAACAAAATATGATTGCGTACAAGTCCTTGGTACTAAAGGCTTAAGGGGCTTGGCAAAAACGTAGAAAAAGACCACTTATTTTAGGTTAAGTGGTCTTTTTCTCGTTTAAAAAATATCGAATAGATACAGAGTTTCCTTTTTTCTCTATAATGCCTTGTTCCATAAACTCGCCCAAAAGAGTGAGAACACTACTTCTTTTCATACCAGTCAAATTTTCTACATCAGTTCGTGTAACAGATCCATGTTCTTTCAAGTATTCAAGCAGCATTGGTTCAAATGATTTGTAGTGAAGTCTTTCTCCCATTTTATTTTTTTGTTCTGTAGGTGGCTTGTAAACGAAGTGATGGGTAATTCCATTTTGAAAAGTAATTGATGCCACTCTCTTGTCGGAGATAATAATCTTTTTAATAATCGTATGAACAAAATCGTACAACATATCTTTATCAACAACTTCTAGGAGATCTCTAAAGTCAACGTCACGCTTATTGGCTAATTCTTTTGTGACAAGGAAATTACTTGCTTTGTTTAAGAAAGATGTGTCAGCACCTAATTTCATATCGGTCATTGTCTGATTGAGAACAGATAGATTTGCGTTAACTCGTTCTATATTATGCACAATGTCACGTTTCTTAAATAGAAAATCTTTTTCGCTCATTGCTTCATCATCATACAAGAACAAGTCTTCAAGACGAACTAATGCTTTTTCGTATTTTTGCTTTTCCTTTTTCAAGCTTTCTAATTCTAAACTACTTTTCGTTTCTTCTTCTGTTGTCTCAAAAGAACTGTGTTCAAAGCCCATACCAAAAGCCATATACGTTTGCTCTAAACCTTCTCGATCAATGCCTATTGTATCAACAAAAGCACTTCCACGAAGCAAAATACGCTCAATATCTCGTAGAGAATGTCTTGGCGTTATTTTGTTCTGTAGGTTGATAAAGTTGGATACATAGTTGAGTGCAAATGGGAGTAATGTAATGTCACTAACGAAGCTGTTACAACTATCCACATTTTGTATATGCTGATTTGACCAACATGTATAACGTGAAGGACGATAACCATCTTTTCTTGGTGAATCAAGTCCAGCACTTAGAAGCAATCCACATTTCCTACAATATAAAAGCTTTGAAAATATATGTGTGTTTGTGTTAGCTCTTTGAGCTTCACCAACACCCTTATAATTAGCTGTTAACATAGCATTCACTTTCTCGAATTGCTCTTTCGAGATGATACCTGGATGATTGTCTTCAACCACTATCCATTCATCTTCACTCTTCCACCGTCTCGTTCTGCTTGTTTTTGTATTATAGCGATACGTCCCAATATAAAATGGATTACGGAGTATATCGTTGATTGTTTTAGCAACCCATTTCCCACCACGTTTTGTTTTTACTTGTTCTGCATTCAATTGGAAAGCCACTTTCCCTGTTGAAGCAATTTTTTCGTACAGATTATAAATATACTTGACCGTAGTAGCTTCTTCTTCATCAATAACAGGAAACTTCTTCTCAGATGACCATACGTAACCAAGCGGAACAGTTGCACCGTTCCACAGTCCTTTCTCTGCTCTTGAAAGCATGATAGAAAAAACACGTTCTCCTGTGAGCTTTCTTTCCAATTCAGCAAATACTAAAATAATCTTCAGCATTGCTTCACCCATTGCTGAAGACGTATCAAACTGCTCATTTTTCGATATAAAAATGATACCGTATGTCTTTAGTTCATCATACATCTCCGTAAAGTCTTTAAGATTTCTTGAGATTCGATCTATTTTCCATACCAACATATGAGTAAACTCTTTATTACGAATGCGAGTCATCATCTCTTGATACTTTGGACGATCTGTATTCTTTGCCGAATACCCAGCGTCCTCGAATATTTCGTAATCATCAATGTTGAGAGCGTATTTTGCATAATTCGTAAGTTCTTGTCTTTGAAAGGGGAGAGAGTCTTTGTCTATTTGATGGGAAGTACTTACACGTACATATAATGCAGCTTTTTTCACGTTGACACCTCTATTCTTGTAGAGTTATAGTTTTGGCTAGATTGTAACACATGATAAATACTATTGAAATGAAAAAAGATCATCCGAGGATGATCTTTTTATAGGATTGTGTATAAGATAATTAAGAACATTTAATTTAGCGCTTTGGTCATGATGGGGTTCGATGTTGACGAGATTGTTCATAATTTGTTAACGTGTATGATTCAGAGCTCTCATTGTTAACTAGATCCTTTACAGTTCGTTTTTCAATGGTTGCATTAATTGGACTTGGAACTATAAATTGTTGATTCTTCATTTTCAACTCTTTAAATATCTGTTTCGACATTTTCCCAGAGATACGAACAGTATCCATCTGTATACTAAAAGAGTTTTTTGAGGTATTAATGGATATAAGTTCTCCTTCTATTTCAATTGTTTCAACATGTTCCTTACTATTCTCTCGAAGAATATTGTCTAAAATACTTAGTTTCTTATAAGAATTTTTATCAAATTTAACTTCTTTAACAATATTAGATTTTGTAGTCCCCTCTAATTTTAAGGAGAAGTCATTGTCTGATATATTTTTAAGTAGGTTTTTAATACTTCCCATTGTTTCAATTGAATAGTTTTCATCAATCATAATTTGTTCTTCAATTTCTTCTTGACTTTTCATGGAAACATCAGCAATTAATTCAAATAGATTAGTCAGAGATTTTTCGGGAATCTCAAATAAATCAGCATCTAAAGGTTCTGTTTTCAGCCAAATTCCAAAGGAAGAAGGTTGGAAAGCATCGACTCTTAGATTGATGGAATGATTAGATTTTCCATCAAACGTTTTCTTTAAAATATCATTTGCAATATCATTTAAAGTTTCTTTTATATTTTTAAAGCAACCTAAAAGAAAATCCAAACCAATATCATGTCTATTTTCCGAATCACTAAATGCTACTTTAAATCGTGAAGCATCCAGAACATCTCTTTCTACTTTAAATAAATGTTTTTTAGTAACAAAGTCATACTCTACAAAAAAATCTTCTTCTGGAAAACTTTCTTGATCAAAGTTGGTTGAATTAACAACCTCCTTTTTTAAATCGACATCTGCATTGTTTAAATTTGAATCAATAAAAAGATGATAAAGTCGCTGCTTATTGAAGAGATGTTGGAGCAGTGTTAGTACAGAAATTCTTTGTTCAATTAAATCAAGACGTTCATTGTTAGAGATTCGACTAAAAAACCATTTATCAACATTGTTTTCGATGTTATCTATATAATAACTTAGATAATATTCAGCATTAGGAGATTGAGAAATGAAAAATAAAGGAAAGTCATAGTAATCAAAAATATGGACAGTTCTCGACTGTTGCAAGTCAGAGTATTTATTTATTTTCACATTAATTCTCCTTTCCTAAAAAAATCTTTAACATATCTACATTTTTATATAGCCATAGATTTAAATGTTCCCTTTCGGTTTTGTGTACGCCACATTTTGAAGTGATTTTCCCTGATACAAGATTTTTTTTCTTGAAAAATGGGTATTTTTTAGCCATCTTTTTTGCAGCTTCTTCCGATGTGAAAAAGGAAAGAGCGAATGATTCACATGAGTACGATATCATACCATGTGGATATGGCTTATTTCTTTCTTTGTGATTAAGGAAATCAATTGCTTGTACAATATTATTCTCGATAAATCTATATACAGGGTAAATATCTTTTGAAGCGGCATCTGCTGGAGGGCATTGTTTTGGTAGGTCTTCTTGATTTTTAAAAACCATTATTTTTATCCCTTTCCTTTTTAATTATTCCATATACATGATGATTATGAAACATATATGCATTAATGTAATATCTAGCCTCTGTTAAAAATTAAGTTTAAAAGTCTGTTATCTTTTTTAGTTTAACGGAGTTAAGAGTTGAAAGAAATAGTTTTTTAACAAAAACTGAGAAAAAATATAAAAAACAGCAGACTAATTAAAGTTAACCTGCTGTTTTGATTGGTGTTACAGTTGTGTTTTCTTCTGGGATGCTAAAGTGAGAGTGAAGATAGTCTTTGCAAAGTTGAATTTGATTTTCGATTGATTCACCTTTACCTGTGAATTTGGATTTTCGGGAGTAGATGATTATTTTCATTGGAAAAGGACAACTCTTATTTCAAAAATTGCCCTTTCTCTCCTTTTTAGGTATAGGATTGTTAGGATAAATTAAGTGTTAAAACACAATTGTTATATAAAAATTTTAACAAAAATCGTAAGGAAACTCTTCTTTAACTAACAGAGATATGCCTCCTAACAATAAAGAACCATGAGAAGACTCCGGATATTTTATTCCAGTAATGGATGTAACACATAATTCTCTGCATGGATTATCAATTTTAGTGGACTGATCATTCACTAAGTCATTATGCATTCGATCTTTTTGAGATTTCTCAAGTTTAGAATGGAGTAGCGTATCATGATTTTTTTCAATGTTATCTAAGAACTCATTTACATCAAAAGTGTTATTTCTAATTTTATTGTTTATTTTATCGTTTATACTCTTAGAGAATGTGGGTCTAGTCCCTAGAGAGCGAAGGCGTAAGTTTCCTTGTAATAAGAATAACAAATTCATTATTTTTACACAGATAGTTTTATTTTTTGTTACACTATTTATAGGATAAATAAGAGATTTAGTTGATACGTCGTTAGGAGCTACTATGTATCCCTCAATTACAATATATAGTGGCAATTCTTCTTTTTTATGTGTAAAAATTTCTTCTAGGTTAAGCTGTAACATTTTTTTGCTTTGTAGAATAACAGAGTTTAGAAGGTTTCCTTTAGTATCTTCTTTGTACTTGAAATCAAAAAGAGGTTTTAAAAGTGTACTTTTCTTTCCTTCATTCATAAAGTACTCTACTCTATCCGTTAAGTCTTCATATTTAAAAAAAGCTGAAACTAGAATCTCCAAAATTTCTGGCTGTTCATCCCATTGATTTTTTTTGCCCATAATAAATCCCTCCATGTAATAGTTTTTTATAAAAAATTAAAGAAACCTCTTAGCAACCTCAACAAACTTCCCTCTATACATATTCAAATCCTGCACTGTTTCAAACTGATATTTCGTATGCTCTTCATCATTGAACTCTACTTGCTTATTCGTTCCATTCAAATAAAGCCGACAAATCCACTTACGAATATTGTCATCCAGTAAAATATTGAGATAATGTACTGTATCACGATAATTAACCCGATCCATTGAACAGGTGTAGCGGAGTAATTGTTGAATAATGTTGTGAGCATTTAATTCTTCTTGAGTGGTGACAATTTCTGGCTTCTCATTGATTGTTTTTGTTGTTTCAGTAGCGGCTACTTCTGCTTCTGCATTGGTTGTATCCAAAGCGGCTTTTAGTTTGTCACTTGCTATGTCATTTGCAAATTCTTTCAAGGATTTTTTGACAAGTGGTTCAAATTTTTCTATGACTGCTTTTGTTTTTTTGCCACCGTATACATGTGAAACTAGAAAGGATGTAAATTCCTCAGACGGTTCTTCAAACTGGGCAGCTATGTACTCTTTCAAAGCACCAGTATATTTCAATTCTGAGGCAGCGGTTAGAATATTTTCTAATTCAAAATGTGTTTTGTGAAACTTGAAAAGTTCGTTAATTTTTGCCGTTCTTAATTCAAATAAGTTGAAGGTGAAAAAGGGAGTGGCATCCATTTTGTTTTGTTCTTCAAGGTCAGTGTAGAAAAGATACTGTATTCCGTTTGTGAGGATGGCAAATTTAGCGGGTGTTACACTGAAATAACGGTATAGTTGTGTTCCGTGTTTTTTGAGTTTTTCATTGATAGATTTCGCTTCAACTAGAATAACAGGTTCATTGTTTTGCATAATAGCAAAGTCTACTTTTTCACCTCGTTTGATACCAACATCTGCATTAAATTCAGGAATAAATTCTTCAGGATTGAACACATCATATCCTAAAATTTGAAAGAAGGGCATGATGATTGATGTTTTTGTTGCTTCTTCTGTTAGAATGTTTTGCTGTGTTCTTTCTACACGTTTGGATAAAGAACGTAGTTGTTCTGTGAATTTTTCCATATTTATCACTCTTTCTAAAGTATGTTATAAAAAAACATACCAATTAAAATTGACCTGCTGTTTTGATTGATAGTTAAGAACGCTTATTTTATTTGAATATTTTCTTAATCAACTTAAATATATTAAAAGTGGTTCTATTATAAACTCTGTTGTAAGCGGCTTTTTTGGGATTTCTTAGCCATCCCCAACCTCTAGGCATTTTTAATCCTGTACGGTGGATTACTTGACGTTTTAAACTTGTTCGAGCTGCTAAACGCTTTTTAAATGACGGTTTTCTTATGCCAAATTTCATGGGAATTAGTTTTTCTCACAAGCCCAATTGTCTTTGTCACGATCAAGTTTACTTGCGTATGCTTTATGACCTTTTTTCACTCCGTTAGGGTATGTTTTTCTCATTTCGGTGCAGTTTTTAAAACCAGTAGTTTTCTTTGTTGCTGCCTCAACTGTTTGTGTAACGGTTAAAGCTGAAGAAGCAATTAATAAAGCAGTGAAACATGTGAATGCTTTTTTCATTTTGTATTTCCCCCTTGTTATAATGATGAATTAATTTTAATATAAAAAGTAGATGAAAGTATATAGTTTTTATAAAAAATTTTGTAATTCAAAGAAATTTCTTAGCAATCTCAACAAACTTGCCTCTATACATATTCAATTGTTTTGTAATGTTCTTACAATTTATGAGCTAATTATTCTCTATATAAGCCGAAATATTTTCATTGATATGTTGATAACTTCCATATGCAACAAGCAATCTATCTTGTATTTGTGTTAGTCTTCTTTCACACAAGTGGGGTGGTGCTTGAAATAATATACTCATTTCATTAATAACCTTGCCACTGTAGAAATCAATAAAACGTAACATATGATAAGGAGTAAGAGCATATAGAGTGAAATTTTTTGCATCTCTTTCTTGTAGGTTGCGAAATGTATCTGGTAGTGTATTCTGTATTCCTGAATGTAATAGGATATGGCAAAGCTCATGAAAAAATTGTTCTCGTTGTTCAAGAATTGGAATACGTGAATCTACAATGATTGCACGAAACTTACCAATGATAAGATGATGCGGCTCTTGCCTATCAAAGCGGAGATGAATATCAGATATTCTAGCAATCTCTTGAATATCAATTTGTGTAGGATGATAGATTTTTAATGATTGATAAAATTTTGTGACCCAATCTTCTAGTAATGTAGTGTGTAATTTCAAGAACATTCCTCCTAATGAGTACAGTATACAAACATTCGTTTTTGTTTTCAATAGGAGTTAAGCAAGTTTCTTGAGTTATCTCTACTTTTTTTTGTTTCTCTCTGCAGCTTTATGGGACATAAATTCAAAATGTTTCCGAATATCTTCTACATCCTCTGGGCTGAATTTCTTCCACTTTTCAATGTCAAAAAACCCAAACTGTTCTATTTTGTATTCTTCGATAAGCTTGTTGATTTCAGCTAAAGGATCGTATTCTTGAGAGGTGATATTTTCTAGGGTATCAGTTCTACCAAGAAGATAATCAGTCGTAACTTCAAAGAAATCGGCTATTATTTGAAGAGTTGCAAAATCAGGTTGCCTAGATCCTTGTTCATAATTTGCTAATTTTCCTCTTGAAAATTCTAATTTTTCAGCTAGGTCATACTGACTTAAACCTTTATTTTTTCTAAGTTTTGCTATTCTTTCACCTAACATACAACTCACCTCTAAATCTTATTATAATCAAGAAACTTTATGTTTCCAATAAAAGACACAAAAAGTTTCCGAAAACTATTGACAGAAACGAAATGTTTCTATATAGTTGACTTATCGAAGGAAACAAAATGTTTCTTTTAGGGGGTGAACAAATTGAACCGCAAAAAACTTGTCGAATTGCGTGGAGAAAAATCTCGTCTTAATGTAGCTAAAGATTTAGAAATAACTCCTCAAATGCTAGGTGCAATTGAGAGAGGGGATAGAAATCCATCACTTTCTTTAGCGAGAAAAATTGCAGATTATTATGATACGTCAATTGATGGTATTTTTTTTAATCAAAAAGGAAACGAAATGGGTCTTTAAGGGCGTTATTTAGTTAAGAATACAAAACCAAATGTACCAATGAAAGTATGTGAGTGGTACGGAAAAAGAAAGGAGAGGGAAAAAAGGAGTGTACAAATTTTTTGAAGATTTACCAACACCAGAAGGATTTGAAACATGTTTGCCAACATCATCAGAATTAGATGAAATGAGTTTATCTCAATTTTATGTTTGGAGCAAAGATATTTTTAATGAAATACACGAAAGAAGAATTCAAAGAGACCCACTTTCTCATTTGAAAAAGCGAATCTCTAAGATTTTAAATGACGAAAGTCTATCAGGAATTCCAAAAGAAGAAGCTGTTTATCGTGCAATTAAATCGTATCACAAAGGGATTAATTAAACATTTACTTCCATTATTGATACTAATTCAATACTCTCACCTTCTAAATTAATGAACGGTAGCTGCAATTTACTATCTAATGTGTGGGCATTCAATAAGTAAGGATAGAAGGGACTATCTTCTTTTTGAATAGAAGTTCGAGCTAGAATCTTAAGTAACGTATCAAATAATAATTCGTAATTGGATATGTTTTCAAATATAGAGTGGTGTGGAGCAAAAACATCCCAAATCTTTTTTAAAATTTTTATAGCATTACTTCCTGTAGCATGGAAAGAGTCTTTTACTATGTCATCATTGTCATCAATAAAGAGTTGAACAACTTTAGTACCTTCCATATGAATAAAGTCTCCATACCACAAAGTTTGGTTATATTTAACTACCAATTTCAGGTTTTTTTGATACAAATCAAATCTAGGATCATTTGTAATTCTTGCACAGAATACATGTCTTCACCTCCCTTCATTGATAGATTACAAGTGTGGCAACTTCATTTTATCAATCACAAGAGAGTATAAGCAATAAATGAGTGAAAAACCAAATGTACCAATGAAAGGATGTGAGGAAATGGAGAAACAAATTTTGTTGACTTCCAGCGAATTGAGTATGGTAAGAATTGCTTTAAATTGCAGAATCGACCACCTAAAGGATTTGACCGAATCAATTAAAAAAAATGGGTACAAAAGGCTTTGATGCTTTTGAAGATGATATTTCTGAATGTCAGATATTACTTGAAAAGTTACTCAATCAATAGATGATCTCGACTAGGAGCTTCTAAAGAGTTTTAACAGAAATACAAGGAGAGTGATAACCATGTCTATTGGCATAGAAATGGCAAAAGCCCGAAAACGTCAGGGCATGAGCCAAGAAGATTTGGCAAAACAAATGCCTGTTTCTCGTGAGGCATTGTCCAGTTATGAAACAGGAAGACGTGTATTTCCAGATGATTTACATAAGCACACAGCAGAAGCATTAGATGATGTAGAGTATTTTTTTGCAATATGGAACGAAGCAGCAGGGGATGTTGCAATTCCACTTCTTAATGGTGAGTACATAGATCAGCATCCTACTAGTCTAGTATTTCTAGTTAAGAAGGAGAATGCAGAAGCTCTTGCTCAAATGGAACGAGCTTGTTGGAGCAAGCCAGCAAGAAGTTGTGATGAAAATGATCTGAGAGAAATGGAAGAATCCGTCCATGAGTTGTTAGATGCCATTGCCTCTATGTTGAATTTGGTGGGGGCAATTTGCAAGGCATATGGATTTTCGATGAAGAAAGTTTTTAAAACTTGGCGGACGAGGTTACTTGTTCGGAAGTACATTGCTCCGAAAAATCAGTAAGGAGGGAAAGGTTATGACAAACCAAAAAATAGATAAGGTTTGGAAGGCACTTGCAAAGTACGGCATACACAGCGAAAAAGAGCTTGATGAAGCCTTAAAGAACATGAAGCCACTCAATATTAGCTGTATGGTATCTTCCCTAAAAACGGTACAAGAAGGCGGACAAGCACAGTATATGCAGGCAGCAGAAATGGCTGGCATGAAATAATCAATAGCGTGTAGTCTGAACAGATAAAACTTTAGTTGTGTGGAGTCGAAAAATGCTGTTGTACAGTAGGGAAATATAGAGGAAGAGGTGGGGAAATGGCAATTATATACGAAAACTCCACAAAGGGAATCACAATTGAGGATTGTGAGAAGCTTTTCAAAATCGGAACATCAGTCATTTTTGATGAAGGAAAGCACGTCACGATGATGACACCAGATTTAGAAGGAGAGAAATGAAAGTGTTAGTAAGAAAAAGCAAAGCAGAATGGGAGAAATTTTTTCAAGAGCAAAGAGAAAAAGGAATTAACATTGGATTTGCTCCAGATGTTCGAGAAAAGTATGGACTTAAAACAAAAAGCAACAAGTTCGCACCTTGTCGCTCAAGAAAAAATAATTTCAGTTAAATAGTAGCATTACTTGCTAGTTTTGGCAAGTTAGACAGGCAGTGATGCTTGTCGTCAGGTGTAGGAATGAACGAATAATCCCCCTCAGAAGTTCGTGCATCTGACGATGTGCATTAACACATTGTAATCTAATACGCTGTGATACCGAGCTAATGACGGTATGGTGGTCAAAATGCTGTGATACCTAGCCAATGAAGGTGTAAAGAATTTTCATAGAAAGTGAAGTGGGATTATGAGTATGGATACACAATTTCATTTAAATTGGTATTAATTTGTATGGGTTATGATGTTGTTTCAACATAAAAAAATTGAGCTGTCGGCAAACAACTCAACTTCCAGCACTTATCAAATAGTATCATTTTTATTGTAGTGCTAAATTTCACAAAAATCAATGGAGAGATATTGAAATGATAGGTATTTCTCTATATGAACTATCTATCAACGAAAAAAGGAATTGATGATATGAATGGTTGGATCAAGTTACATAGGAAATTGCTGGACTCCAAAATCTTTAGTAATCCAAACATTTTAAAGTTTTGGGTTTGGGCTTTATTAAAGGCATCACATTCAGATGCAGAACAATTAGTCGGATTGCAAACAGTAACCATTAAAAAGGGGCAATTTGTATTTGGGAGAAAGGTAGCTTCAAAAGAATTAGATATGACAGAAAGTAACGCTTATAAAATTCTAAAATGGTTAGAAAAAGAAAAGATGATTACTGTAAACAGTAACAACAAATTTTCTCTTATAACTGTTGTAAACTGGGATTTTTATCAAGGTTGTTTTGATGAAGAAGGACAACAAAGTAACAGCAAAGTAACAACAACAAAACAACAAAACAACAATAAAGGAACATCAAAAGAACAGCAAAGTAACACAAACAAGAATGAAAAGAATGAAAAGAAGAAAAATACTTCTCGTCACAAGTTTGAAACTTGCGACATGGAAATGGCTGAGTTGTTGTTGTCTCTTATTCTTGAAAATAATCCAGAGTACAAAAAGCCTAACCTAGAATCGTGGGCAAATGAATGTAGATTGATAAGGGAGAGGGATAACAGAAAACTTGAAGCT
This sequence comes from Caryophanales bacterium, assembly GCA_031546705.1. Taxonomy (GTDB): domain Bacteria; phylum Bacillota; class Bacilli; order Bacillales; family JAVBJX01; genus JAVBJX01. The sequence continues at coordinate 23,390 of JAVBJX010000022.1, read as the reverse complement.
ATTGAGTATTTAATTAAGTGGTCACAAAAGAATGAGTTCTGGTGGAAGAATATTTTGTCTATGGCAACGCTTAGAAAGCAGTTCGATAAGTTAGTAGCACAATGCAAAAGCGAAGTGAACAAGAAAAATAATGTTGTTCCGATAAGAGAAAATCGACCATATTCAAATAGCGATGAGCTTTTCGAGCAGTTTGATAAATGGGAAAGAGAGGCGAAATCGTAATGGAGCTTTACAACCAAGATGCAGAATGTGCCGTTTTATCCTCCATATTTCGTGAACCAGAGTTGATTAAGGAGAGTAGATTAATACCAAGTCATTTTTATTACGGAGCAAACCAATTGATTTTCAAAGCATTAAAAAAATGTGATGAAAAAGGAATTCCAATTGATTTTGTATCGATTGAAGAACAAATCAAAGATGGATTTACTGCAATAGGAGGCATGGGATATATCACCAATCTAGTAAGTTCGTATGCTATTGTAAGTAACTTTACATTTTACGAGAAATTAGTTTTAGATTACTGGAAGATGCGAGAAGCTTCACACATTATGAGTAAGGCTAATGAGGAGATTTCCGCAGGAAAAGAAGTCACGGCTATTCAAGATGTAATAAGCGAGTTAATGAGAATTGATAGTTCAGATAACGAACAAGATTTTAATATGATTGAAATTCTTGTAGAAATGTATAACGAAATGGAAGTTGATACAGGAAGCATTACAGGAGTTACTACAGGATTTCAAGATGTAGATCGAATCTTAGATGGACTGAAAAGACAAGATTTAGTTATCATTGCTGCTCGTCCTGCTATAGGAAAAACGGCTTTTATGTTAAACATTGCACAACACGCAGTAGAAAAAGGGAAGGCAGTAATCGGCATATTTTCTCTTGAAATGCAAAAAAAATTACTTTTAAGACGAGTGATTTGTGCAATGGAGAATATCAATGCGACAAAGATGCGAAATCCAAGAGCATTGTTTCAAGAAAATGATTGGGAAAAAACAACACTGGCAATGGGGAGACTAGAAAAAATGACTCTTGAGGTGTACGACAAGCCAAACGTAACACTTCAAGAAATATGGTCAAAATCAAGAAGATTGAAGCATCAACACCCTAATAAAGAGATCATTATTATGATTGATTATCTGCAATTAATCCGAGGGGATTCGAAGCATAAGGGAAACCGAGTAGCTGAAATCTCAGAGATAAGCCGAACACTAAAGGTAATGGCAAGAGATTTAGACATCACTGTGGTAGCTCTTTCTCAATTATCTCGTAGTGTAGAACAAAGGCAAGATAAAAGACCCATGCTTTCAGACCTTCGTGAATCAGGACAAATCGAACAAGATGCAGATGTAGTGGCATTTCTTTATCGTGATGATTATTATAATGCAAATTCAGAAGTGAAAAATCTTGTTGAGGTCATTGTTGCAAAACAACGTAATGGTCCAATTGGTACGGTTAGTCTTGCGTTTGTGAAAGAACATAATAAATTTCTTTCTTTGGAGCGTAGACATGGTGCCACTTAGGACGCTTTATCAAGAAGCAATTATTCATGATTATAAAGCACTTGCAGTATTGATTGATTTTCTGGTTAAAGAAAAGAAAGTACTCAAGATGGATGATGACTGTGAGAAATTAAATTACTACTTTCAGCCGAAATTTAAAAACAAAATGAACGAGTATTTATATGAACACGCTAAGAAAAAGGGTGTAAGATTCGGAAGTTAGTTGTTTAGGAGAGTAGATTCAAAATAAGCATGGCATGGCAAGTTCTTTTTTTTGGAGAACTGATTTGTCTTGGATGTATAAGGACGATGAAAAGTGGCGTGCAAGGATGGAGCGTAAGTATGGTTGGTATTGAACATACGACACATAAAACGCAATAGAAAGAAGTTGGAAGATATGCTACTTCAGGAATTAGGTTATAAATTCAAGATGTTGAAAATAGATGGTAATTTTTGTGACATTGACGAAGACTTGTTTAATAAATTAACGATAGAATTTTATAACAAGAACAACGACTTTTATTGGCTCGAAAACGATTCTTTAGCAATTGCACAAGATTTTATAAACTTTATGTACACTCAAAATTGCGTGCTAATATGACACATTACACGAAATAGAAAGGGGTGAAAAATTTGAATGTATTGAGCCTGTTTGATGGAATGAGTTGCGGTCAGATTGCCTTAGAACGTGCTGGAATTGGAGTAAATAACTATTTTGCTAGTGAAATAGATAAGTACGCCATTCAAGTGACACAAAAAAATTATCCAAAGACTATTCAACTTGGTGATGTTAAAACAATTGAAATACCGAAAAACATTGATTTAATAATCGGCGGAAGTCCATGTCAAGGGTTCAGTTTTGCTGGAAAACAATTGAATTTTATTGATCCTAGAAGTCGCCTGTTTTTCGATTATGTAAGAGTATTAGAAAAAGTAAATCCAAAATACTTTTTACTTGAAAATGTAAAGATGAAGAAAGAGTTTCAAGACATCATAACTAGATATTTAGGTGTTGAACCTATAGAAATAAATTCAAACTTAGTATCAGCGCAAAATAGAAAACGTTTGTATTGGACAAACATACCAGGGTTTGAACTGCCAACGGATAAAGGGATTTTACTAAAAGATATTGTTCATGAACGCTTCGATGAAATACTGTTTGATATCAATGTAGACAGATTTAATGTTAATCCATCAGGAGCAGGCATGAATGGGAATGTTTATTCGGTTAATAAATCGAAAAGTAGTACATTAACAACGAATAAAGGAGAAGGACAAAAAATTGCAATTCCTTTGCGTGAGTATATTGTCCCTTTTGATAAAACACTTCAAATACTCGATAAGGAAGTACAAAGAGGGAAAGTGGGTTACTTCAGAAAAGATAGTCAAGCAAACAGAATTTATTTCATCCATGATAAAGCTATAACTCTTATTGGTGAAGCTGGTGGTGGTGCTGCAAAGATGGGGCAATACTTATTCGGTTGTATAACACCAGATAGAGTGAATAAAAGACAAAATGGACAACGTTTTAATGAGGGTAAGAAGTTTTATACCTTAACTGCACAAGATCGGCATGGTGTTTTAGTGGAAGGTTATATACGAAAATTAACACCTATTGAGTGTGAAAGATTGCAAACTGTTCCTGATAATTACACGAATGGTGTAAGTAATACCCAAAGATACAAAATGTTAGGTAACGGTTGGACAATAGATGTGATAACACACATTTTAAAGGAAATTCCAGTAGCGAAACGCATGGCAGTTTAGTACGCATTCCGACTAAAATACGTTATAGAAAGGAGAAGGGAAAATGGATAAAGAGGAAAATGTGTTATGTTGCGATTACTGTAGAGAAACACACTTGCATGTCCCAATTATCGAAAAACCAACACGTTTTGGATACAAAACAAAAATTATTAGGTTAGTCCAAATCAATGAAGATGGACGTGCTAAAGCTAACACTTGTATCAGGTGTTTACAGGAAGAAATTGAACGATTAAAGGGATGTTAAAAAAACAAAAAAACGCCAGAATCTCTCCTGACGCTCCGTCAAACCTATTATAGCACATGGAGGGGTTCTGAGTGAATAAATCGCAAGAAATTGATATTGAAAATATGTCTGTATCACATCCAGTTATTTCTGGAAAAGTCATGTTAGTTGTTATTGATGGTGTACAAGGAAAAGCAAAAGTAACAGAAGCGGTTGAACATGGATATACCACTGTGGAAACAGCGAAAGGAAAAGCGGTAAGAATCACACGCAATGAAAGTGAGCTGTATTAGTGTGAATATCATGTTTATACGCTGTAAATACGGTATTAATAATTTACAAAAAGGAGCGATAAACAATGAATTTAACGATAGCGGATAGAGATTTTTTTGTGGACTGGCTTTGTCTTTTGACAAGCTACGGTAGGAATTATTGGGAAGTAAAGAGTGATGTGGAATTGGCGAATGAGTTTGTTGTTTTACTTAAAAAGTGGCAATGTGTTGATTAAGCACAATTAAATAGCAGTACAAGTTCCAAGACCGAAAGCGTGAGGACACTAATTTTACAGCATAGCAAAACTATGTGTGTAGATTGGTGTCCTTTTTATTTGTTAAAAGGAGAATAGAGGATGAAAACAATAAAAGATCAAGTGGAAAAATGGAATAAAGCAAACAGTGTTCTAAATAAGAAAGATAGTTTACAACAAAAGCGTAATAGCGAGAAGTTATCACACAGAGATGTAGAAGAGTTAATGGGAGTGTATAGACCAGTTTATCGGAAGTGTAGTGGTGTGATTAAACAAAAAAGGGGGTAAGGCAAGTGAGCAAACAAATGTCTTTTTTAAAAGAGATTAATCGTAAAGAAACGGAAAAAGCGGTGAAAGAAATGTTAGAAGAGTATCGTTTGCTTTTGTTGTTGGAAGTAGGGGAAGAAGAACAACCAAGTATAACTGCTAATTACTCAGATATCCCTTCACATACAAATAAATTTCATTCATCTACAGAAGATGTAGCAATAAAAAATGTGGAGAATTGGAGGCATTTGGATCAGTATTATCATGAAAAAGTTCGTCGAATACAAATGGCTGTGAGTCGTCTTTGTTCTATTGAAAAAGAAATCATTACAAAGCGGTATATGGACAAAGAAAATAAGTTTAATTATGAAATTGCTGATGAAGTTGGATTGAGTGATCGGCAATATTCTCGCGTGAAATCAAAAGCTTTTTACAATTTAGCATTTATTCTTCGCTTAGTGGAATATAAAGTAGATAAGAGGGTCGAACATGAACATTGTACAACCAATTCGTGATGTAGAGAAAGTAGCGGAGTTGAAAGAATGGTTTAAGGCAACGTCTGCACGAAACTATATCATGTTTCTTGTAGGAATCAATACAGGACTTCGGATATCAGATATTTTAGCATTGAAAATTGGTGATGTTCGTGAAATACATATTACTTTAAGAGAAAAGAAAACACGTAAACAGAAGAAGATACGGATAACACCGTCATTGCGGAGAGAATTACAGGTATTTATAGATGGACGAACTGATGAAGAATACTTGATTAAGAGTCGTAATGGTGGGAATAAGCCTATTGACCGCAGTACGGCTTATAAACTACTGAGGATAGCGGCAGAACGTCATAAATTAAAAGAGATTGGTTGTCATACTATGAGAAAGACGTTTGGATATCATTTCTATCAACAAACAAAAGATGTGGCAATGCTTCAAGAGATATTCAACCATAGTTCACCAGATATTACGCTACGTTACATTGGAATTAACCAAGATACAATGGATAAGGCAATAGCAAAGTTTAAAATTTAGATGCTCATTTGCGGTTGCAAGTGAGTATTTTTTTGTTTGTATACTCATCAAGACAACATAAAAAAATAAATGTCGAATTGGGAAGGGGATGTGTGGTAAGGTTAGTAGTGTAAAGAGATTAAGCGGTTGGGTGAGTGCAACAAAATATAAGATATGGGGAATTGAAAATGAAAAAAACCAATGATTTTCCGAGTAAGAAAGATTTGGTGTATTGGATACTCTTATTAACAATTATTAGCATTGCAGTTATAGTTTGGTTATATAATGATCCGGGAAAGTTTAATACTCAGATTTCTTTAGCAGGAACACTCCTGTCTATTGCATTAGCTGTAATTGCGATTATTTTTTCTATTATCCAATCAAGTAATGTGGAGCAATTATCTTCAATGGCAGAGAGAGTTAATGAACTAGTGGCTTCAAATAATTCTTTGACACAAAAACTTCATGAACAGATTGAGCGAACAAATGCGTCTGATAAGAAAACTCAGCTGTTTCAGGAAGTAGTAAAAGAAGTACAGAATATGAAAGAACCGAATGGAGATGAGATTAAAAGAATTCTTTTGGAGAAATATCAGGAAGTAGAAAAACTAAACAAAGAGATTAACAATCGTAATGCTTTAAAAAAGTATGTAAAGAACTTCCTATATAACTCTGCATCAAAATATGGAAATGGATGGTATGCTGTTAGTGGACTTGAAACAAGCATGATTATAAATGGATCAAAATTGTTTCCAATACCTTCAGAAGAAGAATTGGAAACAATTTTGTTCTCCTTTGTAAAAGATGGTTTAGTAGAAACAAAGTGTGAGGATAGCACAGTTTTCTTCAAATTAAAAGACTGAATTTGGCAGATTTTTGGCAGAAAGATGGCATAATATTTTGCTATGAACGTGGTATGATTATAGCGTGAACTATTGACTATATGCATAATAAGCATAGGTGAATCCTTCTAATTAATATCACTCATCTACTCATGTAGGTGGGTGATTACTTTATTCAAGAGATAACTTTCAAACAATAAACAACAAACAAGTTCTATCATATGATGGGACTTTTTCTTTTGAGCAATAAAGAATGCAATGTTCCATCACACTTCCAAAGAACGGAGCGACAAATCAAATGGCAAACAAACCCAAACGACCCTGCAACTATCCAATGTGTCCCAACCTAACAATAGATAGATATTGTGAATCACATACTCAAGCCAATGAGCGGCATAGAGGGAATGCAAATCAACGAGGATATAACTATAAATGGCGAAAGGTTCGTCTATCTTATTTGCGAGACAATCCGTTATGTATTTATTGTCGAAACAAAGGACTATACACTCCTGCAACTGTTATAGACCACATCAAACCACACAAAGGGAATCAAACTTTGTTTTGGGATAGAAACAATTGGCAACCGTTATGTAAGAAATGCCATGATACAAAAACAGCAACGCATGATATGTAAAGATGTATATCGGGGGTAGGGGGGTACAAATCTCTAGGGATTAGAGAAATGGTGACCTCGCCCCCCTTAAACGTGAAAAAAGTTCCTGAAATAAGTTTTAGGGTACGGAAGGAGGTTTTTAGTATGGGAAGGACTCCAATTCCTTTGCAACTCATCAAAGGGCATTTGACAAACAAGGAAAAAAAGGAAAGAGCAGCAAAAGAAAAAAATATCAATGACAAATTGAGAAAAGATAAAATCAGACCACCAACTTGGCTAGATGCCGAAGCAAAAAAAGCATTTCGGCAAATCGTTGAGCAGTTAAAAGAAACAGAAATTCTTACTAATTTAGATGTAACAGCTCTTGCTACTTACTGTGACCTACATTCTAGGCGACTACGGTTACTTGCAGATGTAAGAGAAAATGGTCATACATTAACAAATACAAATTCAAGGGGCGGAACTACCTATATTCAAAATCCTGCCTTAACATCCTTGAATTCAACAATTAAATTAATGCAAGTATATGAATCCAAATTTGGATTTACTGTTTTTGATCGGACTAAAATTACATTGAAAGATACTATTCCTGATGAGAAGAATGAAGTAGAGGATATGTTCAATGTATGAACCTAAAACAGTATCTAATCGAATACTCGAATGAAGTTATAAATAATGAAATCATTTCTTGCCAAAAACATAAGTGGGCTTGTCAAAGATTTTTGCGAGATATTGCAAGGGAAAATACAGATGAGTTTCCTTACATTTTTGATGAGAATAAAGCATTACGATTTTTAAAATGGATGACGATTTTCAAGCATACGAAAGGTGTTTTGCAAGGGCAGTATATTGAACCACATCCTATTCAGATATTTGTATTTGGAAATATATATGGTTGGGTAAATCGTGAAACTCACTATCGAAGATTCAAAAAAGCCTATTGGCAAGTGGCAAGAAAAAATGCAAAGTCACAGTCCTTAGCATTCGTTGGTTCATATGAATCAAGTGCTTTAGGAGAAGGAATGAGCGAGGTTTACATTGGAGCAACAAAGAAAGAACAAGCAGAGATTGTTTATAACGAAACAGTTGCGATTATCAATGCCTGTAAGCAATTAAAAGAGAAATTTAAAGTTGCTTATGGACGTATTACTCATTTAAAAACGCAATCTATTATTAGAGCGTTGACAAAAGAGGATAAAAAAACGGGCGACGGTCTTTCTCCACAATGTGCGATTATTGATGAATATCATGCTCATGAAACAGATGAGATTTACAATGTGTTAGATAGCGGAATGGTTGCCCGTCCTCAACCTCTATTAATGACAATTACAACGGCAGGCTCTAATACAAATAGCCCTTGTTATCGTTTGGAATATCAATATGTTTCTAAGTTATTGAACCCAGATATTCCAGTTGAAAATGAACAATATTTTGCAATGGTAAATGAACTGGAGAAAGATAATGACGGAAACTTGATTGATGATATTGAAGATGAGAATAACTGGATAAAAGCAAATCCAATAGCGGCATCTTATCCAGTTGGACTTGAAAATCTTAGGGCAAAATTGACCCAAGCATTAGAGATTCCTGAGAAAATGGACGACTTTCTCACTAAAAATATGAATGTCTGGATTAATAAACGAGAAAACACCTATATGCAAATGGATAAATGGAGCAAGTGTGGTGTTGATATTCTTCCAGAGTTAGCAGGTAAGGCGTGTTATATCGGAGCGGACTTATCAGCAAGAATTGATTTAGCGAGTGTTGGCTTTGTTTTTCCATTAGGAGGCAATAAGTATGTGATAAAAAGTCATTCTTTTATACCTGAAGCAACCTTAATTGCCAAGAGTCATTCGGATAAAGTACCTTATCGGCTCTGGGTGGAACAGGGATGGATAACCGTAACCAATGGTTCAGCGGTTGATTACGCTCATATTAAAAAATATATTTTAGATGAAGTAAGGAAAAACAATTGGCATATTAAAGAGTTTTGTTTTGATGAGTGGAACGCTATTCAATTTGGTCAAGATATGGCAAATGAAGGTTTTGAAACAGTAGAAATTAATCAAGGAATCAAACGGTTATCAGAACCAACAAAACATTTTCGAGAAATGACTTATGAATGCAATATTATTCATGAAAAAAATCCAGTTTTAAGTTGGGCGGTAAGTAATGCAGTTGCTATTAAAGACCCTAATGAAAATATTAAGTTAGACAAAGCAAAATCAACGGAGCGGATTGATCCAATAGCAGCGGTTTTAAATGGTTATGCAAGAGCATTTTTATTACCTGAGAAATCTTCTGTTTATGAAGAAAGAGGGATTAGAACTCTCTAAAATTGAGTAAATGAGGTGATAGCAGTGAATTTTCCCTTTTTCTTTCCATTTTTTGAGAAAAGAAGTGAAAATGTTGAACAAAATAGCGAAAAAGTGACGGAAAATAACTCAAATACTCAAGCTAGAGAGGTCACATTTTTGGGTAATAATTATATTCATGTCAATGAATTAACGGCTATGCAAACAACGGCAGTGATGGCGTGTGTTCGTTTAATTGCCGAAACAGTGGCTAGTTTGCCTCAAGGTGTATACAAACGGTTGAAAAACGGTGGAAAAGAACGGACGAATCACTATTTACATGATATTTTTAACGTCTCTCCAAATGGAACACTGACTTCTTTTCAATTTAAAGAAATGATGATGGCACATGTGTTACTTTGGGGGAATTGTTACGCTGAAATTGAATGGGATGGTAGTGGGAAGATTATTGCTTTGCATCCTATTCCTCCTGATAAAGTTCAAGTAAAAAAAATACCTAATACAAGAGAAATTTATTATGAGGTGAAAGTAGAAAATCAACAGAAAAAATTACCACCATATGCTATGTTTCATGTAGCAGGACTTGGATTTGATGGGCTAAAAGGCTTTTCTCCTATTCAAATGGCAAAGCGAACAATTGGATTAACGATAGCAGCCGAACAATTTGGAGAAAATTTCTATAAGAATGGCACAAATACAGGTGGATTTTTTACTGCTGATAGTTCGTTAAGTGATGCAGCATATAAACGTTTAAAAGCGGACTTAGACGAAAAGTATCAAGGGTTAGGAAATGCACATAGGGCGATGCTTTTAGAGGAAGGATTAAAATTTCAGAGTATCGGTATACCACCAGACGATGCACAATTTTTAGAGACGAGGAAATTTCAAGTAAATGAAATTGCTCGTCTTTTTCGTGTTCCTCCACATATGATTGGTGATCTAGATAAGGCAACATTTAGCAATATTGAACAACAATCTATTTCATTCGTGATGCACACGATTCGTCCGTGGTTGGAGAGATGGGAGCAAGTCATTTGTTTAAAGTTACTTTCCGAAACGGAGAGGAAAAGACTTTTTACCAAGTACATTATTGAAGGCTTATTGCGTGGTGATACGATAAGTCGTTATCAAGCATACAATATCGGCTGGGGTAAGTGGCTAACTACGAATGAAATTAGGGAAATGGAAGATCGTAATCCAACTGAGGGTGGCGATACATTAATGTATCCACTGAATATGGCTCCAACAAAATCATTGGAAGGTGGTGAAAAAAATGAAGGAGAAGGAAATTCGCTCGTTTCAAGCAATGGAACTGACAGTGGAGATAAAGGAGCAGGAACAGACACCAAAGATTAGAGGGTATGCTGCTGTTTTCAATTCTTTAAGTGAGCAAATGTATGGATTTAGAGAAATTATTCGTCCAAAAGCATTTGCAAAAATGCTAGATAAAGATATAAGAGCCTTGAACAATCATAATCCAGCATTTGTTCTAGGTAGAACGAAGTCAGGAACATTGCGGTTATACGAGGATGAACGAGGTCTAGCGATTGAAGTAGATGTTCCAAACACGCAATGGGCAAATGATTTACTAGAGAGCATTAAACGTGGTGATGTGAGTCAAATGTCTTTCGCATTTAGAGCCATTGAAGATAACTGGATTGAGAATGAAGATGGAACATATTTACGTGAATTACTAGAAGTAGAATTGTTAGAAGTTTCTACGGTAACATTCCCTGCTTATGCTGATACTTCTGTTGGTGTTCGTTCATTTGATGAAGCTAAACAAGAATTTGAAAAGCGGAAAGAAGAAAAAATCAGTGAAAATCTTGATTTTCTAAAAAAACAATTGGAGGTACTTTAATAATGAAAAATTTACGAGAAATGCTTCAAAAAATAGCGGATAAAAAAGCTGAGGCACGCAAACTTATTGATTTAGCAGAAGCAGAAAAACGGAATCTTTCACAGGAAGAAAGAAGCGGATTCGATACCATTATGGAGGAAGCTAAGGCGTTACAAGAAGAGTATGAAACAGAAGTCCGTAAGCAAGAAATTCTACTTGGTGGCGGTAGCACAAAAAGGACTCCTGATGATCCACAAAGTGAAAGTGAGTTTCGTAATTTAGGAGAGCTTATTTATACATTACGAAACAATCCCGTTGATTCACGTTTAAAGGAACTAAGGGAAATGGCAATGGGTGCAAATGCAACAGGTGGAATTTTTGTGCCAACTCAATTTAGCCAAGAACTTTTTAAAGTAGATACAAGTAGTGCGATTGTACGTCCGAGAGCAACGGTTATTCCAGCAGGTGATCAACCAGATGCATCTATTAATTTCCCTACTTTAAAACAAGGTACAGGTTCTAATATTTACGGTGGTGTTGAAGTGGAGTGGATTAATGAGGGTGGTAATAAGCCAGATACAAATATGAATTTTGGCGATATTACTTTAACTCCTCAAGAAGTTGCTGGTTCGCTAGTTATTACAGATAAATTATTAAGAAACGCTCCTGCCATGTCATCATTAATTGAAGATCAATTTCGAGGTGCTATAAATGCAGCAGAAGATGTTGCGTTTATTTCAGGTGACGGAAAAGGCAAACCATTAGGATACTTAAACTCTGAATCTGTATTAAAGGTCAATAGAAAGGTTGCTAATAAAATATCTTATGAGGATGTTTTAATCATGCTTTCCAAAGCGAAAGCTGGAGGAACATTAACGTGGGTAACAACTCAATCTATTCTTCCGCAATTAATGCAAATGAAAAATGATGCAGGAAACTTAATTTGGCAACCTAATGCAATTGTATCCTCTCCTGGTTCATTGCTTGGTGTGCCAATTGTTCTTTCTGAACGTGTTCCATTACTAGGGAAATATGGCGATTTATCTTTAGTAGATTTCAAATATTACTTAATCAAAGATGGTGCAGGAATCTTCATTAGTGCGTCAGAACACGTTCTATTTAAACAGAACAAGACAATGATTAAAGCGTTTTGGAATGTGGATGGAAAGTCATGGTTAGAAGAACCAATCACTTTAGAAAATGGCTATCAAGTATCACCATTCGTTGTTTTAGATGTTCCAAGTGTGTAAGGAAAGGGGAAATAAATAATGAAAACATTTGTGATTAAAAGTGATTTTTTTGATAGTCTTTCAAACAAAATGTTACGAGTTGGAGACACAATCACTGTTGATGAAAAACGTGAACATCTTTTGCAATTGGCAGAGGTACTTGGTGATGAGGTAGTGGAAGAGAATGTTGTTCCTGTTACTGGAGAAGGCGAAGGAACTGCTGACAGTCAGGTGACAGAAATTACTGGTGAAGTAGAGAAAGGGGATGTGAATGAAAATGCTCCTATCACTGGAGAAGACGAAGGAATTACTGGTAATCACGGGGATGGAGACGAACGAAGAGAACCAGTTAAAACTACTACTAAACGTAGCAAGCAATAGAATTGAAGAGTATTGTAAACGAAAATTTAAGCGTGGCACTTTCACTGAATTTATCAATGGAAGTGGCACGTTTTTCTTGAGCATGTCTAATTATCCGATCATTGATGTGAACGCTGTTAATCATGGTTCAAGAGAGTGTAAATCATTTAATGTACTGAAGGAACAAGGGCAACTTTTCAATTGTAATGGTTGGGAAAAAGGGGAATTAAACTATTTCGTTGAGTATGAAGCTGGGTATGAAGAAGATGAAATTCCAGAAATGCTTGGACTAGCTTGTGCTTTCTTGGCTCAATCGTTTATGAATCAACTGGATAATCAAGGAGTTCAGGCAGAGAGTATAGGGGGAATTTCAACAACATATACGAATGAATTTTCATCTGAACTTCCTTCAGTAGTTAAATCTCTCTTGAATCCATTTAAGGGCAGGTGCGTAACGTGACAAGAAAAAGAACAAGAAGAGCAAATGTCACAATTACAGAGAATTCTAATCTTCCAGAGATTGCAGAGAAACTAAAAAAACTTACTAAAAGAGAGGTTCATATTGGTTCAGATGCTGGAACAGATATTGCCATGATTGCAGGTATTCACGAATATGGAAGTGCAAAAGGAAAAATACCAGCTCGTAGTTTCATTGGAGCAGGCAAAAAGAAATCGTCTGCTTCTGTTTCAAAAGTGGCAAAGGCAGGTATTCAAGAGGTGGTGGAAGGAAAAGAGCCTGATGCGTTACTTCAAGAGCTTGGAACAATTGCACTGGAAAAGACCTTGAAAAACTTTGACAAAATGAAAATCCCTGCTCTTGATCCTAAATATGCAGAGCGAAAAGGTAGTAAAAAAATACTTCAAGATCATTTAAAGCTTCGTGAGTCATTAAAGTTTGAGATTAAGAGTAGAGGCAGTGAGTAATGTGGGATTTTCTAACAGACGATTCAGACGGCTAAAAAAGGTGCTAGAGAAGAATCTTGTTTCTTTTTATTTTATACAGGAAGGTTCAAAAAGCTATGACGAAGATGGCTTACCACAATCATCTATTGGAGAAAGAGTGAAGAAACAAGGATGCATTCAACCGATAGCAACTAAATTGGTGCAAATAGAAAGTGGTCGTTACACAATGGATGATCGTGCCATTTACACCACTGCTATTTTGAACGAAGGTGATGTCATTGAATACAAAGGCAATCGTTACACAATTGATGGAGAAGATGACTGGTCGGAATATGTGGGCTTTCGTAAGTATTTTGCAAAGAAAGAAAGGTAGTACACATGAATTATAGTGATATTCGTTCTGCTGTTATTCGTCCTATTAGAGAGCATATAGGATTACCATTAATTGAACTAAATACTATTGGAGAAATGCCAAAAGAGAGCTTTTTTACTTACTCATTTAGCAATTGGGAAACAAAAGGAACACCAATGAGAGTAGATGACTGCATTTACGAAAATATTGAGTTTTCCATAGTATTTATGAGTTATGCCAAAACAAAAGCCGAAAGTGTAGATAATGCCATGAAAGTAAGAGATTGGCTATTTGGTGATGGTCATATGGTATTGAAAAATTCACTGGATATTGTAGTGGTAGATGTAGGAGTTGTGACAGAACAGGATGTTTTAACAGGTACTGAATGGGAACGTAGAAATGTATTTGAAGTGGAATTTAGAACGATACGACAAATTGTGGTTTCTACTGATGTAATTGAAAAAATTCAATTGAATGGAGGGAATATAATTGAGTAACAAAGATGTGGTCGTTGTTATCGACATTCAAAAACCTACACCTAAACTGAGCTTTAGCAAGCCAGCCATTTTAGGTTTTTCAAGCGGAGAAGAATATGCAACTTTTGTTGATATTGACTCTGTTAGAGAGGTTTATGATGAAGAAACAGAAGAGTATAAAGCAGCAAAAGCTATGTTTTTACAAGGAGATGATGCTCCTGTTGAGATTGCTATTATCCAACCAAAGAACGTTGAAACGCTTGCAGGAACACTATCACGAGCTTTTAAAAAGGATTGGTATTTTCTTGTTTCCGTAAAAAATGATATTCAAACAATCGTAGAGATTGCAGATTCTATTGAAATGAACAATTCAAGGATATTTTTCACTCGTTTAAATACGTTGAGCGATCTTGCCTCATTGAAACAGAAAGAGTATTCAAGAACAGTAGCTTTTTATCATGAGGATGTATCTAATTATCCAGAAGCGGCTTGGATTGGACGAGCTGGTTCAGCAGATGCTGGTTCTCTGACATGGAAGTTCAAAACATTAATGGGAATTATGCCAATGGAAATTGACAATGTAGAAACAATACATGATCTAGGGGCAAATACTTATCTTCTCAAAGCTGGTGACCGTGTTACTAGCGAGGGGAAAGTTGTCAATGGTGAGTACATTGATATTATTCACTCTAAGGATGATGTGACATTTTCAATTGAATATGCCGTACAAAAACTGTTGAATAAAACGAAAAAAATTAGTTTTGACGCAGGTGGAATTCCATTAATTGAAAGTGAAGTGAAAATAGTACTTCAACGCAAGTGTAAACAAGGGATGATTGCAAAAGATACCGATGGGATTGGTCAATATGGAACTCATTTCATGGATAGAAATGAAGTTGACCCAGCAGATCGAGCGGAACGACTTTATAATGGTGGAGAATTTTGGTTTGAACTAGCTGGAGCCATTCATGGAACAAAAATTAAAGGGTTAATGAAAATTTAAGTGAGGTGAGTGTTGTGTTTAAAACGTATGATCCAATGGATGTAAATATTATTATCGGTGGTGTTCATATTACAGGCTTCGGTGATGATATGGTTGAAATTGAACCGGATGAAGATAAGTATGAATTAACCGTTGGGGCTCAAGGTGACGTTATTAGAACGAAAATTAACAACGATACAGGAACAATCAAGCTAACATTGTTGATGAATAGCCCTCAAGTTGCTTACATGGATTCGTTAGCCAAAACAGGAAAAATGGTTTCTTCTTCAGTTATTTATAACGGTTTTCCTAAAGAAACATCTTCAGCAACGGAGTCGTATGTAAAAAAGCCAACAGCAAGGAAATATGGGAAATCAGCAGAGTCAAGAGAGTATGAAATTCAGTGCATTGATTTAATTATGGACTAAGGGAGAGATAAAAATGAGAAGTATTTTTAAACAGCAAGTATATACGTCATCTAGTGGCAAAAAGTACACACTTCAACATCCAGGAGTAAGAACAGCAGCAAATATTACTGATACTTGTAAAGACAGATATGGCAACCCAATGGAATCTAAACTAGCACCTCACATGATGAAAACGGTCATTGTTTCACCAAAACTAACATGGGATTCTTTTGGTTCAGATAAGAAAGAATTTAACGAAGTTATCACTGTTGCTTATTCATTCTTACAAGGGGAAGATGTTGGCGATTTAGAAGATATTGATAGTAATGTGAGTGAGGACAATGACGATTAGTGCAAAAGAAGCAAAAAGAAGGGCAGAAAAGAACTGGCCCATGTGGCGGCTATTACTTTCTGATATGGGAATTACCTATCAAGATTTGCACATCATGGATGATGATGATATTGCAGAGGCGAATGCTGCTTTGGATATTCATATGGAAATGATGCGAGAGCAAGCAAAAGAAATGCAAGAAGAATAACATTTTTATCGAGGGGGTGATGATATGGGTATTATTGGTAATTTAATGTTTGCAATTGGTTTCAAAGTGCAATCTAATGACCTTCAAAATGCGGATAGAAATATTAGAAGGCTTCGTGGAGATGTCGAAGATGTTGGAGATGAAGCGGAGAAATCAGAAAGTAAATTCAAACGATTTGGAGCTAATTTGGCTAAGGTTGGGAAATTTGCAATAGGAGCAGTTGCTGGTATAGCTGCTTCTATTGGAGCAATTGGAATGGCTTCTTTTCATGCATCAGATGAATATCAGCGAGCTATGAATCAAATACAAGTTTCTACTGGAATAGCAACAGTTGGAATGACGGAGATAAAGAGTATTTCTAAAAATCTCTATAACCAAAATCTTGGAGAAGACTGGAAAGACTTAGCAGATGCCGTATCGATCACTTCTCAAGTAACACATAAAACAGGAATTGAACTTGAAAATACCACAAAAAATGCACTTTTGATGCGTGATACTTTTGGTTTTGAAATCAATGAATCTATTAAAGCAACAGATACAATGATGAAAAACTTTGGAATTACTTCCGATCAAGCATTCAACTTATTAGCTCAAGGTGCTCAAAAAGGTTTAAATAAATCAGATGAGTTAATTGATAGTGCGAATGAATATGCTCCTTACTTCCACTCTCTTGGTTTTAGTGCTAATCAAATGTTTGATACTTTTGCAGCTGGTCTTGAGAAAGGTGCATTTAATCTCGATAAAGTTGGCGATGCAGTCAAAGAGTTCAATATTCGTGCCAAAGATGGCTCTAAATCATCTAGTGAAGCATTTAAAGCATTAGGGCTTGATGCGAATAAAATGTCTCAAACCTTTGCAAAAGGGGGCGTTGATGCACAGAAATCATTTGTTCAAATCGTTGATGCTATCTCTAAAATTCAAGACCCTATGAAGAAAAATGCAATCGGTGTTCAACTATTTGGCACGCAATTTGAGGATTTAGAGAAAGACGTTATCTCAGCAATGGGAGTCGCTAGAAGTCAATTTGATATGACCAAAGGCACAATGAATGAAGTTAGTAAAATTAAATACAGCTCTGTTGGCGAAGCATTCAAAGGAATCGAGCGACAGATAGAAACAGGAATCCTTATTCCGATTGGAGAAAGATTACTTCCTGTTTTATCTAGTGTTAGCAATTGGATTTCCCATGCTTTTCAGAGTGATGCACTAAAAAGTTTTGGAAGTGATGTGGATAACGTATTTGGAAAGATTGGAAACTTTTTTGAGCCTATTCTACACAAAGCAAATAAAGTAATAGGTGCATTTAATGGAATTGGTGATACAATCTCATGGCTCTTTGAAAATGGTTTTGATGGAGAAATGGAAGGTGTCTTTCAAAATGTGTTTCAAGCAATGGGGTTTGATCCAAAGAGTGCATCCGTAGCTGTTGGGTATATTAAATCTGTTTTTGATTTCTTTTCTGAATCGTGGAATGTTCTTGAATCAGTCACTTCAAGTGTAGTAGACCCAATTATAGCCAATATAACACCCCTTGGAGTAACTTTAACAAACATTGCCACAATTGTTTGGACGGTGTTAGGTGAAGCGTTCAAAGCACTAACACCTATCGTTAGACAAATAGGTGATGTGTTTACAACGTATATTATGCCAGTTATTCAAACAGTTCTTAGTTTTGTTATTGGTACAGTGCTACCAAAATTAACAGAAGTATTTGCAGGATTAGCACCACAAATTAGTGGTGTTTTTCAGCATATCTCAACATTTGTATCCATGATTGTTTCTATTGTAAGTCAAGACATCCAACTGTTGGCAAACACATTTAATTTCGTTTTTCCATTTATAAAATCAGTTGTACTGACTTCAGTTGACGCAATAAAAGGAGTTCTAAGTGGGCTTCTGACAGCGTTAGATGGAGTCATTTTATTTATTACTGGTGTATTTTCGGGTAATTGGGGGAAAGCGTGGACTGGTATTAAAAGTGTTTTCTCAGGTATCTGGTCATCATTAGGTAGTATTTTGGTCTATCCCATTAATGTAGCAGTGGATGCAATTAATTTTGTTGTAAGTAAAATAAACGGAATTAACGTTTCTGTTCCTGATTGGGTACCAGGTATTGGGGGAAAATCGTTTGGTGTTAAAATCCCAACTATTCCTCATGTTGGAGGATATGCAAAAGGTGGTATAGTCAATAAACCTGAACTTGCTTGGGTGGGTGAAGGGGGAGATACAGAAGTAATCATTCCTATAAATAAATCACAACGCTCGCAAGACTTGTATCAAACAGCAGGGAATATGTTAGGAGTCACTCCTGCTAATTCGCCAGCAGCATCTATCTATAAAAATGTGAATACAAATACAGCAAACTATACCAATCTACCACCAATCAATTTAAACTTTCAAATTACCACAGAGGGGAAAAGTGAAACAAATATTGCAAATGAAGTTGCTGCACAAGTAAAACGAGTAGTTCAAGAGATAATTGAAAGTGCAAGTAGACGGCAAGGATTGAATCTTAATGGCTAAAATCAATGATGTATATATAACAGCAGAAAAAGAAACTGTGAATTATGAAACAGATATTACCAATGAACCTGTAGAAGACGGTGAACCATTAACAGATCATGTTCAAAAAAAGCCAAGAATTTTAAGTGTTGGTGGTAAAATTGTCGGGAAAAACAACACAGAAGCAGATGCAAAACGAACAAAAATAATACGATTTATGGAGCAAGGCAAGTTAGTAAAGTTTATTGGCAGAAATATTTTTTCAGGTTTGATTGCTAGTTTTTCTGCTGAACAAGATTACAAAGTTGCTAACGGATTTATATTCTCTATGACAATCAAAGAAATAAAAATTGCGAAATCTGCTTTCAATAAAAAATTGCCTAAACCAATTAAAATTCAAATCGCAACAATAACAATTGCTGGAGAAAAGCAGACAAAAAATAAGAAAAAGAAAAAATCTAAAAAATTAAAGAAAAAACCAAAGAAACCAAGTAAAACTGTAAAAAAATAAGATATGTAGGTGATGAACATGAGGGAGTACATTGAAATAGAAAAAGAATTAATTCCTTATCGATTTGATATAGAAATAGAGGAAGAATTGTATACTTTTGAAGTTCATCACAATAACGATTTTGATTTTTTTACAGTTGATTTGGAGAAAAATAGTGAAGTTTTAGCGGTTGGTGAGAAGATTGTCTATGGAATTCCTCTTTTTGATGCAATTTGGGATGAACGTTTTCCTAGTGTAGCTATTATTCCTTACGATTTTTCTGAACAGAATACAGTTGTTAATTGGAACACACTCAATGAAAGTGTGTTTTTATTTATATTTTCAGAGGATGATGCAGATGAAAGTAGCGAATAATTTTGGGAGAGTTGTTGAAATAACCATTGATAAACGTGTTTTTAAAAATGCTGACTATACAATGCAAGGAACTGTTTTTTTTGATAATGACACTCTTCCAAATGAATCAGAAATTAAGATTTGGAATTTATCCTCTAAAACAATTCGCTTGTTTAAAAGAAATAGTGTAGTAATCATCAACGCTGGTTATAGTGGTGATATTGGCACGATTCTTTATGGATATATATCCAATGTAGCAACAGTTCATGAAGGAGTAGACAAGATAACTACCATTCATGTACTTGATTCTGGTGATCTATCTAAATGGGATATAAAAGAAAAAGCGTATGCCAAAGGTGTAAAAGCAAGTTATATTCTAAAAGACTTAGCAAAACACATTAGCTTACCTATTGCACAATTTGAACTTACTCAAGATGTGAAATATCAAGATGGTTATACAGCTAAAGGGAAGTTGTTAGACATTATGAAGAAGGTTGCTGGAGATGCTAAAACAGAGTGCTACATCAATAAAAACAAATTGTATATTCGTAACTTAAAACGTGGAGCGGATGACTTGTTTTCCCTAAGTGTTTCAACTGGTTTTATTGGTTCACCAGAGTCTTTTGAGGAAGAAAAGAGAAAGGGATACAAAGTAAAATCACAGCTTCAATATCGTATTAAAACAGCTTCAGTCATTGAATTAAAATCTAAAGAGTTTAAAGGGAAACTTTATGTACAGAGCGGGAAACATAAATTCAGTAATACAGGTGATTTTATGACAGAAGTGGAGGCAATAGTATGATTGATCCAGCAGGAACACTTGCAAAATACTTGAATGCTTTGTTATCAGAATATCATACTAGTTTGAATGTAGCAATGGTTTGTAAGGTTATATCATTCGATGAATCTACCTCTTTAGCGAGTATACAGCCACTCATTCAAACAACAGATGAGCAGCCAAAACCAATTGAAAATGTGTCTATTTTAGGAATGCGTTATAAATTCTTAGATGATGTTACAGACAACAATATCGATATAAAAGTGCCTTGTGTGAAGGAATTCCGTCCATTTTTAATGAAAAATGATATTGTTTTAGTGGCTTTTGCTGATGCGGAAATAAAGAATGTGTTATCTGGTCAGATAGCTATTCCAGATAGTAATAGAAAACACGATTTGAATGATGCCGTTATTGTGGGGGTGTTTCCGTGCAGTCTTTCAAACTAGTAGATGGTGATCTTGTTATTGAAGAGAATGATTTTGTGATGGTTAGTGATGATGAAGAATTAAAGCAATGCTGTGAAATTCAACTAGGTACAAATAAGGGTGAATGGTTTTTGGATCCTGATATGGGTTTAACAGCCATGAATTTTGTGGGGAAAACAGTTAGTGAGGATGTAATGTGTGCAGAAATTCATGAGGAATTATTCAAGGAAGAACGGATTCAAACTGTTGAAAATATAACATTTATAAGGAACACCAAGAAAAGAGTCCAAGATATTTCATTTGAAGCAACAGGAACAGAAGGAGAAGAAGTTAAAGGAGCCATTGATAAAGATGCTTGATAAAAATGGATTTAAGCGGATGCGATATGCTGATATTTTTTCGGAAATGGCGAACAAAGCAAAGGAGCTTTTTGGAGAGAAAATCAACGTTTCTGAGCGTTCTCCAGTAGGAATTATTTTAGCTATTTTTGCGTGGTTTGCATCAAAGATATATGAGCTAATGGAGAATGTTTATCATGCATCTTATATTGATAGTAGCGAGGGAAACAATCTTGATAAATTAGGGAAAAGCTCAGGGGTTATCAGAATTCAAGCACAACAAGCAGAGGGAGAAATCACAATACGAGGCACTCCCGACTTCTTAATTGAAAGTGGATTTGTAGTAGCAACTGAAAAGGATGTTTTTTTTGAAACGACTGATGAGATTCAGTTGAATGGGCAAGGAGAAGGCTGCGGAAAAATCATTGCAATGGAAACAGGAGTAATAGGAAATGTATCTAGTGAAGAAATTTCTGTCATTGTGAACCCAGAGCCAAATATTGAAATGGTGACTAATCAAATGGATACCAGTGGTGGACGTGCAAAAGAAACAGACTATGAGTTTAGAGAAAGGTTTGCTTTATCTCGTGCAGGTGGTGGTTCAGCAACGGTAGGTGCTATACAAAGCGAATTGCTACGAACAGAGGGTGTTCGTGCTGCTAAGGTAATTGAGAATGTGAAAAATGAAATAGATGAAGATGGACGACCTCCTAAATCCTTTGAAGCCTTCGTTCTTGGTGGGAAGCCAATAGATATTGGGAATTCAATTTTTAGGAAGAAAGCAGCTGGAATCGAAGCATTTGGACGTGAAGCCGTGACTGTTTATGACATCGGTGGGCACGAAAGAGTGGTTCGATTTTCTTATGCCGTTGAACGTCAAGTATGGGTAAAAGTACTTATTAAGAAAGACGATAAGTTTCAATCGAATGGAGAGGAACAACTAAAAAATGCTGTCGTAAAATATATCGGTGGCGAGGGCACGGACGGAACCATATGGGTAGGTTTGAGCATGGGGGAAAAAGTTAGTTACTCTAAACTTATTGCTCAATTATATAAAGTAGATGGTGTGGATGATATAACCATTCAAATTTCTTGTGATGGTGAAACATATGCCACAGAAAATATTATTATTTCCCTATTTGAAGTTGCTCAGACCAGTCATGAAAGAGTGGGAGTTTCTTATGATTAATGCAAAGGATTTAGTTAGTAAACTAACGGATGTTTTTAATAAAAATCCACTTAGTAATATATCAAAGATATTTGTTATTGTATCAGAGCAATTCCAAAAAATCGAAGAAACGTTACATCAAATAGAGGACTACCACGATATTGAAAAAGCAGAGGGAGTTACACTTGATTATATAGGATCGAATGTTGGTCAAGCTCGTGGGACAGCAGATGATCCAGTATATAGACTTCTTATCCGTTCAAGAATAGCTAGAAATTTATCTCAAGGAACAGTCGACAGCATTATTGAGGTTCTTTCAATTTCATTGGATTGTTCAGCAAGTGAAATAAATATAAAAGAATTACCGTATGACCCAATTACAAAAGAGCCAGCAGCAATTGGTTTGATTGCTGTTCCACTTGAGAAATTGCATATGATTGGGATGGATTTAACTGATTTTATAAGAGTTGTACAGAAAACAGTATCGGCTGGGGTAAGGGTTGGAAAGATTGAATTTAGTGGAACGTTTGAGTTTGGAACCACAACAATAGAAAGAAGTTCATTTGGATTTGCAAATATAGAAAAAACAATAGGTGGCACGCTTGGAAAGATTTTTATTATCGACAAAGAAAGTAGATTGCCACTTTGAGAGGTGATAAAAATGTCGGAAGCACTATTTAAAAAAGAGTTACCTCTTTGGTTAGCAACAGGACAAGAAATACCAAACGAATTATCTGAAAAGGGATGGAGTGTAGGAGATAAACCACCTGCAGACTATTTCAATCGACTTCAGAATCAAACATATGAAACGTTGAAAGAGTTACAAGAAAATGCAGTCCATATAGGAGTATTCCAATTATTAAAAGAACAAATGGATTCATTTTATATAAATGAACTTGAACAAACGAATCAACTGAAGGATTTAAACGAAACTGTGAAACAACTTCTTCTTGAATTTCAAAAAACGCTTGTAATTGTAACAAGTATAGTTAGTACAGGGAGCGGAAGTCATCCTATCCCTGTTTCTTATTCTTCTATTGATGCAGGTTCGTTCACAGAAGATAACACCAATTATAATTGGATTGATGGGGATGATTTTACGGAGGATAACAGTAGTTATACTATGTATGATGGTGGAGATTTCACAGAAGAACCTTCTGATGGATTTGAAGAAAGTT
>JAVBJX010000056.1:0-32044 GCA_031546705.1 Caryophanales bacterium | reverse complement strand
ATTGCAACAAATAGACAAAATTACAGTTTTTGTTCAAAATTACTAAGCACAAATTTAAAAATCCTACAATCAGATGATTAAAATTGATGAATTCAAGCTGTTTTTGATCATTTTTGATGCATTTAACTAGCACAACGAGTTATTATATGAAGTTATATAGATAATCTATCCACTATATTTCTAGTAATTAGGGGGGTTGAGATGTTCAAGAAAATGTTAAATTTTGAAAGAGAAAATGCTAAAAAATGGTCTTCTAAAGCAATCATTTCTTTTTTACTTACGTGGATATTCACCTCTCTAATAACGGGATTAATTATTTACAATAAAATTAATATAGAAAAGATGTCTACCGAACAGCTTATTATGGAAAAAAGTCTTAAAATCAATGAGGTAATTTCCAAGTTGTTATATAAAACGCAAGTGCTTGCGGTTTTGGTGATACAAACTGATGGCAAAATAGAGAATTTTGAACGTGTTGCAGCTACTATTGTTGATGAACCAGCTATCTTAAATGTTATTATTGCCCCATCTGGTGTGGTGTCTCATGTCTACCCTGTGCAGGGAAATGAAAAGGTAATCGGTTTCAATTTATTGGGGGATGGTACAGGCAATAAAGAAGCTATGATGGCAAAGGAAACTGGTCAACTTGTATTTGGTGGTCCTTTTCATTTAGTACAAGGTGGACAAGCTCTAGTAGGTAGGCTCCCAATACATTTGAAACAACCCGATGGTAGTAAGAAATTTTGGGGACTTGTGTCTGTTACCTTAAAATATCCACAAGTTTTAGATGGTGCTGGTTTGGATATGCTGGAGACGCAAGGACTTGCTTATGAAATATGGAGAATAAATCCTGATAACCAAGAGAAGCAAAGTATTGCTAGTAGTAGCCTATCAAACAAACATGAAAAATTTATGGAGAAGCACATTCCGATTTTAAATGCGGACTGGTATTTTCGTGTTTCATCTGTTCAGAAATGGTACGAATATCCCGAAACATGGGTGGGTAGTTTTATTGGATTGTGTATCAGCCTTCTAGTAGCTTTTGTTACACAAAGCAACTACAAATTAAAACAAATGAAATATGAACTGGAAGAAATGGTATATATAGATTCACTGACTAAATTGTTCAATAGAAATGGATTATTTTATAAGTTAAAGAAATTGATAGATCAGCAAATCGAATTTCAGTTACATTACATAGATTTAAATCATTTCAAGAAAATTAATGATACATACGGGCATAATATAGGAGATTATGTATTAACTGAATTTAGCGAAAAAATCAGCAATCATATGGATAGTAACTATATTTTTGCACGTATCAGTGGGGATGAATTTGTGTTAGTGCATAAGGGCGTTCCTTTTTCTGAGAAGAATCAACATTTGTTTTGGGAAAAAATTTCTGAGGAGTTTGTCGAACCAATTTTCAATAGGAGTGAGGAAGGAATTATTCTAACTTTTAGTAAAGGGATGGCGAAATTTCCAGAAGATGGTGAAACAATTGATGAATTGATTTCTTGTGCGGATCAAAAGATGTATCTGCAAAAACATGATAGAAATTCTGTACAATAAGCATTTCATCAGGTTGTAAAGTTTGGGTCAGTCAGTGAAGAAGATATCCTGATTGACCCAAACTTGTATCTGTTTGGCTGACAAAACGAAAGTAGTTGGTACGAGAGTTTGGGACATTCAGTGGAAAAAGCATCCCGATTGTCACAAATTTGTGAAATGAAAGATTATTGCAATCTAGTAAAATCAATGTTTTTGCACACCATTCATTTCACTAAAAACCATTAAAATGAACGTCTGTTTCGCTCTCATTACTCTGTGTTGTTTGGCAACTAGTTTACGAGTGTGGAACAATGGAGATTAACTCTTTTGTCCAACAATCTCAAAGAAAAATCCAAAGAAGGGTCTATACAATGAACCACACCATCAATCAAGGATTTTACTATCAACATTTAAATGACTCTGAACAACAACTCTACATAAAACTATCAGAAGCACTAGCCAATCATGTACCTAAAATAACGTATAAAGCAAAGTCATCTTGTAACATCCAAAAAATAATAGATGCCCTAACACTAGCTAACCCATTTATATTTCACTTACATATCCCAGCCACCACATGGACATCTATCGGAAATATATACCACGCAAAACTTTTCTATTTATATAACAAAGATGAATATGAACAGAAGAAAATAAAAATAGTGCATAGAATAAAAAGTTTAATAGAACAATTAATCCGTCCAGAAATGGATGACTTCCATAAATTATTAGCTATTCATGATAGTGTCATTCAAAAAGTTATATATGATAATACGTTTGATACTTGTCACACAATAGAAGGTTTTTTTCTATATAAGATGGCTGTGTGTGATGGAATTGCTAAGGCGTTAAAAGTGATTCTGGATGTACTTAACATCCCATGCCTTGTGGTACGTGGTGTAGCGAGAAATGAAACTGGTATAGAGAATCATGCATGGAATATGGTGAGCATAAATGGTAGATGGTATCACTTCGATTTAACGTGGGATTTAACACTGACAAAAGGTAGCCACAATAGGATGAGATACGATTATTTTAATCTATCAGATGTAGAAATAAGTGAGAACCATACCGCAATTGAAACAAATCTTCCGTCATGTGCAGATGATATAGACAACTATTTCGTTAGAAGTAAGCGGGTAATAACAAATAAAGAGCAGTTAATAACGTTATTTAGAAATAATAAAAATAGCGATAATATCCATTTTAAATTAAAGATAAGTGAACATTTGGTTGACATGACCGATAAATTAATTGGAAAAGTAATTAATGAAGTATTTTCTAGTAGTTGTCATAACTACTCTTACACAGAAAACGATGTGCAACAATTGTTTTATGTGAGAGTGAATAGAAGTAAAGCGGAATCTATTATGGAAGAAGTAGTAATAGAAGCGGTGATTACTTGTCCCTTTTGCGGTTGTGAGAATGAATGCTTAGAAAGAAGCAGTATTATTATTTGTAGAAATTGTAAGAAGAAATACCGTATTCCAATTGTCTTGAACATAAGAGATAACAGTAACAGACTTGTTTCAAAAGTGGTGGTCATTCCTAAAGCTCAGATTTCAAGCAGGCATTTTCGGAGCGATCTGATTTCTGTACAGGAAAAAATGTATGGCGAAATTGTCACAAACCCAAGTAATCCAGATGTACTTGGAATAAAAAATGTAAGTAATGATGATTGGAAGTTTTACAAAGAAAGTGGCGATCCGATTTTGATTAAGCCAAACCGTTCTGTTTCCGCATTGATTGGTAATAAAATAGATTTTCAAAATGGTTATATTGGCACATTTGAAGGAGGAAGGTTTTAGCATGAAGGGAATATTACAACAAGGAACGATAAAAAAGTCCAATTCAGGAATTTCCTATACAGTAATCAAACTGCTTGGTGAAGGTGGGCAGGGAGAAGTATATTTAGTTGAGAGTGCTGGGAAAAGTTATGCGTTAAAGTGGTATTTTAAACGAAATGCTACGAAGGAACAGCGAACTATTATTGATGACCTTGTTTCCAAACCAGCTCCAACGAAACAATTTCTCTGGCCGATTGATATTGTGGAAGATAATGACATTTTTGGTTATATTATGAAACTGCGACCAGACAATTACAAGGGTATTGCCGATATGATGACTAGAAAAGCAGAGCCTACTTTTTCAGCATTATGTATGGCGGCTTACAATTTAGCGGAAGGCTATCGAAATCTTCATCTAAAAGGATATTGTTACCGTGATATATCATTTGGTAATGTGTTCTTTGATCCCCTAACAGGTGATGTATTAATTGGTGATAATGATAATGTTGCCCCAAATCGAACAGAAAATATTGGTGTACTAGGAACGCCAAGATTTATGGCTCCTGAAGTTGTAACAGGAAAAGAAAAGCCGTCTATTGATAGCGATATTTTTTCGATGAATATTTTACTATTCTATATGTTAATGGTGCATCACCCGCTAGAAGGGGCAAGTGAAGCGAATTTGAAATGTTTGGATGCGGTTGCCATGAACAAATTGTATGGAACAGAGCCTGTGTTTATTTTTGATCCAATGAATACAACGAATCGTCCAATTGCTGGTTACCAAGACAATGCCCTGATATTTTGGGAAATATATCCAACATATATTAGAGATTTATTTACGCAAACATTTACCGAGGGAATTCGTTTTCCAAACAAACGAGTAATGGAGAAACAATGGGGAGATGCCCTGTTAAAACTACGTGATAATATTATTATGTGTCCTAGCTGCGGACAAGAGAATTTTTATGACATTGATAAATTAAAAAGAAATGTTGCTCACATCTGTTGGAGTTGTCAACGAACCATTACACTACCACCAAGACTTAGAGTTGGGAATATGCTAGTTATGTTAAATAAAGATACGGTACTCACCGAACATCATATGAACAGCAATTACAACTTAACGACAAAAGTTGCTGAAGTAACGCAACATCCAACCGATCCATCCAGATGGGGTATAAAGAATTTAAGCAAAAGTAGTTGGGTGTACAAAAATATAGACGGCACGACTCTTATGATTGATGTAGACAAAAATGCTCCACTCATGAACGGAGCAAAAATTGATTTTGGTTCGGTAGAAGGAGAAATAAAAACACAGTAGAGAGAGGTAAAACAATGTTAGATAAACTAAAAAAAAGTGGCAGTGATATGTTAGATATGATGAAAAGACCGGGTGGAAAACTAGCCAATAGACCGCTACATTTTATTTGGATGGTTGATTGTTCTGGTTCGATGGAAATGGATGGAAAGATGGATGCACTAAATTATGCAATTAAAGAATCTATTCCTGATGTAAGAGCTGCTGCTAATGAAAATCCCGGAGCAGAATTACTTGTGCGTGTTGTCACTTTTAGTGTTGGAGCAAAGTGGCACACATCGGCAACGCCAATTGATGAGTTTGAGTGGAAAGATTTACGAGCAGATGGCTATACCGATATGGGAAAAGCATTTGAACTTGTTGCTGACCAACTCAAAATGCCACCCATGTCAGACCGAGCATTACCACCTGTACTTGTACTTGTCACCGATGGACAGCCAACCGATGAATACAAAAGTGCTTTGGACAAACTACACAAACTCCCATGGGGTACAAAAGCGGTAAAAATCGCTATTGCTATTGGGGAAGATGCCAATAAAAGTATGCTAGAGGAGTTCACAAGAAATAAAGAAACCGTCCTACACGCAGGAAATCCACAAGCATTAGCAAGATTTATTAAATGGGCATCCACACTGGTCAAACAAGTATCAGCTCCTGTAACAAACTTGAATGATGATAAACCAACAAATATTGATACAAACACCATTCCGACAGTTGCAGAAGGTTCCATTAATGATTCGGATGTCTGGTAAATTGTTCGGAATGGTTAATCAAAAAATGAAATTATATATGATTAAATAGAACATGGTTAGTGAGATTGTAAAAAAAGTTAGTGAGATTTCCACAGGATTTTCTAGTTTATTCTTGCGAATCGTTGATATAACAGCATTTTAAGTATGTTCAAATAGACCATGGTTAGTGAAGTTAGTCAAATTCCCTATAGTGCTCGTATTTTTATGGTCAGTAATAGTCAGATAAAAAATAGAATAAAAGTAGGAAAATGACTAACTTCACTAACTTCACTAACTTCACTAACCATGTTCTTTTTAATCATACTATAAATATGAATATGACGGCGTTTTGCAGATTGACAGAAGGTTATAGTAGTTTCACTTATTGTGTGGAAAGTTCAATGGTTAATTTCTCCTAACCTTTTTCCTCACAATTTCGCAAACGGCTATAATAAACAAAAAGTCTATTAACTTTTTCACTACAAAAAAAGAGGTGATACTTGTGTGGTGTGCATTTGCGGAAAAAGTACAAGGATATTCCCACAAAGTAAATAATCGAATATGCCAAGATGCATTTGATATTTTTCAAAATGAACACTGTGTGATTGTGTCAGTCGCAGATGGACATGGAAGTGCCGCTTGTCCATATAGTGATGAAGGTTCGCAAATGGCTACAAGTGTGGCAATAGAGATATGTAAAGAGCTTTGTGCAAATGGGGACGAAGTGTATGACTTATTGGCAACGGAATTATCTATGCATCTCCCAAAGCGAATGGAAACAAGGTGGAAAGAACGGATTAGAAAGCATCATGAACAAGAGAGTAGAGAAGAAGTAGACAATATTCCGCTTCTTTATGGAACAACGTTGCTTGTGCTTGTGATAACAAAACATTGCGTTGCTTCCTTACAAATTGGCGATGGTGACATACTCAGTGTATATGAAAATGCCGAAACAACATGGTTTATCGAACCAGAGAAGCAAACAGGAACAGAAACATATTCCATGTGCCATGAAAATGCTTGGAAATATATCCGAACTAAAATCGTTCCAGTCCTGCCTGATATGCCTGTGATGTTTTTATTGTCTACGGATGGATATAAAGAGAGTTATGAGCAGGTTGATGGGTTTTTGGAAATCGGCAAAGATTATATGAATGTACTTAAGAAGAATGGCAAGGAAGCAGTAGAAAGTGTGTTAGCTAGCTGGTTGGATTCGACTTCTCTTGAAGGTTGTGGCGATGATATTACGCTAGCACTAGTGTATAACAATCAGTAAAAAAATGGAGACAAAAAAAGTGGCACACAACAATAAAACTTTTGAACAAATATTAATGGAAATCAAAGAAAAGTTTAGCGTGGAGATTTTCCATGATCCAAATAGATTAAAGTTTATATTAGCTGACACTGCCCATAACTTTAAAAAAGAACGGATTATTCTCCATACGCTACTCAGTCACACAACGATTTTTAAGGCGATTGAGGAGTGCAGTGAGGAGTTACTTGCACAAAGAATACCAATCTGTGTGCAAATACTAAAAGAAGATTGTTCGATTGAAGAAAACAGTGCAAACTATATTATCCATGTGCTTATTTCAGTCATCAAAACAAATCATACCGCCAAAGTAGAGAAATTTACTCCAGTTCAAGATCAAAGAGTGAGAGTCTATACAGAAGTAACAAAAAGTTACGAAGAAGCAAAAAAAGCAAAGCCAGAACCTGCTTTTAAACTTGGTGATACATACAATCAGGAGTCAAATAAGCAACTTAATTATCAAGAAGCAATACATACTAGCAAGGATGCTTACAATCTAGGCAATAGGCATATTTTTGGTGCAGGAGTAGAGGAGGATGAGCAAGAAGCCTTAAAATGGTATGAAAAAGCAGCAGAACAACATAATTTTAAAGCACAAACTACTTTAGGCGATATGTATCACTATGGTTATGGTGTCGAGCGAAATAACGATGAAGCGGTGAAATGGTATAAGAAAGCGGCACAGACAGGCTATTCTACAGCCCAATACAAACTTGGCGATATGCATTATCATGGTTATGGGGTACATAAAAATTATGACGAGGCAATCAAGTGGTACAAAGAAGCGGCAGAAGATGGTCATCCAGAAGCCCAATATGAACTTGGAAATATGTATATCTTTGGAATTGGTGTCACACAAAATAATGAAGAAGCTGTAAAATGGTATACACAAGCGGCTGAAAATAATGTTAAAGCCCAAATGAGCCTTGGCGATATGTATTATTATGGATATGGTGTGCCACAAAACAACAAAGAAGCATGGAAATGGTACAAAAAAGCCGCCATCAAAGGCTATGCTCCAGCCCAAACAAAGCTTGGCGATATGTACTATCATGGTCATGAAGTAAAAGAAGACTACGAACAAGCAATAATATGGTATAGAAAAGCCGCAGAACAAAACGATTCCGAAGCACAACAAAAACTCAGTGAAATGTATTATTATGACGAAGAAGTCACACAGTAAAGAGCTGGTTTGAACAGATGAATAAGGGTGGAATAAAGGTGTTGAGAGTATAGTGTTTTGAAGGTTATAGTATATTTCTCCAAATGCTGAAAACACACATTTCGGCAGAATCCTAAGCACTATTCTTTGATAATCGGGGTATTTTTCGCCCCTTTTGTCACATACTCTGTTATGATAGAATCACTCACATTTGAAAGGAAGTTACCCATGAATACAATTGCAAAAATGATTGACCATACACTACTTAAACCAGATGCAACAAAAGCACAAATTGAAATACTTTGTGCGGAAGCAAAAGAGTATAACTTCGCCTCTGTTTGTGTAAATCCAACTTGGGTTAAACTTTGTGCCGAACTACTAAAAGGAACAGATGTCAAAGTTTGTACCGTTATCGGTTTTCCACTTGGAGCAGCGACCTCGGAAACAAAAGCATTTGAAACAAAAAATGCCATCGCTAATGGAGCAACAGAAATAGATATGGTCATTAATATCGGAGCGTTAAAAGATGGAAATGATGAACTTGTTGAACAAGATATTCGAGCAGTTGTCGAAGCAGCAAATGGAACTTTAGTAAAAGTGATTATGGAAACGTGTCTTTTGACAAATGAAGAAAAAATTTGTGCGTGTGAATTATCCATGAAGGCTTCTGCAAATTTTGTTAAAACATCGACAGGATTTTCGAGTGGCGGGGCAACAGTAGAAGACATTGCTTTAATGAGAAAGACCGTTGGAAACCTTGGTGTAAAAGCATCTGGCGGTGTACGTGACTTAGAATCTACACAAAAAATGATTGATGCAGGAGCAACAAGAATTGGGACAAGTTCAGGCGTTTTAATCATCCAAGGAAAGACAGCTGACACAAATTATTAACGAGGAATGCATTTCCTTGTTCTTTTTGTATTGACCTTCTCTGTGGGTTTATATTATAATCATTTAGTACATGGGTTAAGTATCATGTATGTTTGTTAGTTGGTTTTGGTTGGAGGGGGGGAAGGTAAGATGTCAAAAACGATCGTGAAAAAGAACGAATCGCTAGAAGATGCTCTTCGTCGCTTTAAACGTGCGGTAAGTAAAACGGGTACGTTGCAAGAAGCAAGAAAACGTGAGTTCTATGAAAAACCAAGCGTAAGACGTAAGAAGAAATCAGAAGCAGCAAGAAAACGTAAATTCTAATAAGAAGGTGTAGTTATGCTTCTACTTGAACGCTTGAACAATGATTTGAAACAAGCGATGAGAGATAAGGATAAAGAAAAGCTATCTGTTATTCGTATGATGAAAGCAAGTATTCAATACGAATCATTAAAAACAGGCAAGCCCTTGTCCGAGGACGAAGAAATAATAATTCTTTCTCGTGAACTAAAACAACGGAAAGATTCCCTCCAAGAGTTTGAAAAAGCGGGTCGAACAGATCTTATTGATAAAGTAAAAAGTGAAATAGCCATTGTTGAGTCCTATAGACCTAAACAATTAACCGAAGAAGAACTGCTTGCGATTGTGAAAGAAACAATTGCCGAAGTAGGAGCTTCTTCAAAAAAAGAAATGGGTAAAGTAATGGCCGCTATTATGCCGAAAGTTAAAGGCAAAGCAGAAGGTGCAATTATTAATCAGCTTGTTTCAAGAAACCTAGAATAAAAGTAGTGGTCACAACATCTAGTTTAGATAGTGTGACCGCTTTTTTATTTTAAAAACTGAAACTTATAGCTGATTGAATCGTATACTATAGCAGTTTGTGAAATTGTGCGGAAACAGTATAATTAAAAATTAGCCATTGAACTTTCCGCACAATAAGTAAAACTGCTATAAGTACAAGTTTGAAAGGGAGGGGAATATATGGATTCAATCGTTACGTGGTTGACAAATGAAATAGTGTCTAGTGTGTTATTATCAATTGCTTTTGTTGCACTCATATTACAGTTATATGCAAAAAAGTTTAACATAATTGGGCTTATTAGTTTGTTGGCATTTACATTATTTTTCACCGCATATTCACTGGCTGGATCTTCTGAAACGTGGGCCATTCTTCTTTTTTTATGTGGACTCATTTTATTTGCGGTAGAGCTTGTCTTACCCGGCGGAATTCTTGGGGTACTTGGAACGCTAGCCATTGTGTGGGCGGTTTTTTCGGCAACTGGCAATGCAGTACAAGCAACTATTTCATTAAGTATAGCGTTTGTAGCGGCAGGAATTTGTCTTTTTATTATGAGCAAAGTCTTGTCACGCAAAATGTTACTCTGGGAGCGAATTATTTTGCGTGATGCATTATCAACGGAAAAAGGGTATGTATCGACAGAGTCACGCAAGGAATTAATTTCACAAACTGGAATTTCCTTATCACCACTTCGTCCTGCTGGAACGGCATTAATTAATGGGGAAAGAGTAGATGTGGTGAGTGAAGGGAACTTTATTGAGGCAAATAGTGAAGTAGAAGTAGTAGAAGTAGAAGGAATGCGGATTATTGTAAGGCAAATTTTAGCATAAGGGAGAAATATTATGACAACAGATCAAATATTTTTAATTGCAATGGTTGGATTTGGGCTACTTGTTTTAAGTGTTTTCTTTTCATTTGTACCGATTATGTTGTGGATTTCGGCACTTGCGGCGGGAGTAAGAATTAGCATTTTCACATTAGTTGGGATGCGTCTTCGCCGAGTTATTCCATCAAGAGTAGTCAATCCGCTCATTAAGGCGGCAAAAGCAGGAATTGATGTCAATACAAATCAGTTAGAAAGTCATTATTTAGCAGGTGGGAATGTCGATAGGGTTGTCAATGCTTTAATTGCGGCTCATCGGGCAAATATTTCTCTGACATTTGAGCGTTGTGCAGCGATTGATTTAGCAGGGCGTGATGTATTGCAAGCAGTACAAATGAGTGTTAATCCAAAAGTTATTGAAACACCATTTATTGCAGGTGTTGCCATGGACGGGATTGAAGTAAAAGCAAAAGCAAGAATTACCGTTCGGGCAAACATTGAACGTCTTGTCGGTGGTGCGGGTGAAGAAACAGTTGTCGCTCGTGTCGGTGAGGGGATTGTTTCCACTATCGGTTCACAAAGCAATCATAAAAAAGTATTGGAACATCCTGATATGATTTCCAAAACTGTATTAACAAAAGGATTAGACGCTGGAACGGCTTTTGAAATTTTGTCGATTGATATTGCTGACTTAGAAATTGGTCGAAAT
Organism: Caryophanales bacterium; assembly: GCA_031546705.1. GTDB lineage: Bacteria > Bacillota > Bacilli > Bacillales > JAVBJX01 > JAVBJX01. The sequence goes on along the minus strand of JAVBJX010000056.1, from coordinate 20,979 downwards.
ATTGGGGCAGCGTTACAAACAGATCAAGCGGAAGCGGACAAAAAAATCGCCCAAGCAAAAGCGGAAGAACGCCGTGCAATGGCAGTTGCAACCGAACAAGAAATGCGTGCGAGAGTAGAAGAAATGAAAGCAAAAGTAGTTGAATCAGAATCAGAAGTGCCACTGGCAATGGCAGAAGCACTTAGAACAGGCAAACTTGGTGTAATGGATTATATGAATTTGAAAAATATTACAGCCGATACAGAAATGCGTCATTCGATTGGAAAATTAACACAAGATGAAGATGGTAAGTGATGAACTGGAGTGAGTTGTTTCAGAAACTCAGTGAAATAGAGTTTGGCAAATTTATATGGTTTCTTCTGCCAATTATTTACGCTGGTTTTAGATCAGCGAAGAAAGAAAAAAAACCTGCACAAACAACAGAGGTTGAACTGGAAGCGTATGAAGAATATGACGATGAGTATGATGATTATGAGAATACAGAATGGAAACATGAAGTGTATGCTCAAGCAATTCCAGCAGTAGAAAGACCGTATGTTTCTTATGGACAAAAAGATGAAGTAATACAGTCGATAGTGCAAACAACAATTCCGAAAAAAGTAGTTCAGAAAACGAGGAAGTCTTTTTTAACAAAAGACAATGTGGTGAATGGGATTATTTTATCAGAGATACTGGCTAAACCGAAGGCACGGAGATAGTAAGGAAAAAATGTTATGGGGGAGTTCTCTCTCATAGCATTTTTTTATTTAGAGCGTTCATTATTTGTTTGTATAGTGTTATAATTTTATGGAAATGAAAGAGGTGCTAACATGGATAAAAACAATTTAGAAATAGTAAAAGATTTTTTAAAGGCTTTAAGTGACGGTAAATCTGGTGATGAAATAACTTGCTTCTATGACCCAGAAGCTACACAAATTGAATATCCAAATCTTTTAACAAAAGGAATTGTCAAACGAAACCTTCAAGATCTCCATGAATCCTCCATTAAAGGAACGAAAGTCCTTACAAAACAAACAATTGAAATCGTCAAATCCTATTCTCTAGGGGATACGGTAATTATCGAATCCATTTGGACTGGGAAATTAGCTGTTGGTGAGGAAGTCAAAGCTTATTTTGCTCAGTTTTATGAGTTTAGAAATGGAAAAATTCTTGTGCAAAAAAACTACGATTGTTTTGAGAACTTTTTATAGTACTAAACGCTAAAGGAGGAATACTAGAATGATAAGAAAAAATTCCAGAAAAATGCGTCATCTTGTAATCAAAAGTTTACTTGCTAGTAGTCTAGTGTTTGTAAGTAGTGTAGTTGCTAGTGAGGGAACAGTATCTGCCGTAACAACAGTAACGACAAAAAATATAATCACTACCATTAATGGAGTCAAACAAAAATACACCCAACCATCCGTATTAAAAAGTGGACAAGTTCTCGTTCCAGTGAAAAGTATGTTTGAATCGTTAGAAGCGAAAGTAGCCATAGATGCAAAAAAGGGGATTGCTACAATCACAAAAGAAAAAATAACCATTAGAGTAACAGTGAACAAAGACACTGCAACGGTGAATGGAAAATCTATCAAACTACCTGCAAAAGTGCAAATGATAAATAAAGTCATGATAGCTCCTTTGAAACTAGTAGATGCACTTGGAGCAACAACGAAATGGGATGCAAAAAAAAATACAGTAGCAGTAACAATAAAAGTAGTTCAGCTTGAAGGAGTTGAAGTTCCATATGATACGATTGGGAATTTTCAAGAAGGGCTTGTAGTCGTAGAGAAGAACAACAAATATGGAGTTATAGACAAAACAGGGCGTACTATAGTTGCTCCTGAATATGACTATATATGGCATTTTCAGAACGGACTTGCTAGAATTTTAAAAAACGGAAAATACGGAGTTATAGACAAAACAGGTCATGTTGTCGTTGCACCTCAATACGATGTCGTAGGATATTATTTCAATGATGGTCTTATTTCCGTCTCTAAAAACGGAAAATATGGAGTTATGGACAAAACAGGGCGTGTTGTTATTTCTCTTCAATACGATTTTATATCCGATTTCAATGAAGGTCTTGCTACAGCATGGAAAAATAACAAAGCAGGCTACATTAATGAAACGGGTAAAGTTGTTATTGATTTTCAATATGATTTTGCACTCAATTTCGAGAACGGTCTTGCTACGGTAACGAAAGGAGAAAAATATGGTTGTATTGAAAAAACAGGGAGTGTTGTCATTCCATTTGAATATAACGACATATTGCATTTTTATGATGGGATTGCTGATGTTGAGGAAAATGAAAAAACAGGCTATATAGACAAAGTAGGGAATGTTATTGTTTCACCACAATATGAATTTGGAGGGCATTTCAGCGAAGAGCTTGCTAGGATTGAGGTAAATGAAAAAACAGGCTATATAGACAAAACAGGGAGTGTTGTCATTCCTCCTCAATATGAATATGCAGATGGTTTCAGCGAAGGATTAGCTGGAGTTGGGGTAAAAGGAAAATATGGTTTTATTGACAAAACAGGGCGGATAGTAATTGTTCCTCAATATGATGGTATAGGGTATTTCGATGATGGAATTGCTGTAGTGGAGAAAGAAGAAAAATACGGTGTTATTGACAAAACAGGGCATATGGTAGTTTCTCCTCAATATGACGTTATAAGGGATTTCAATGAAGGGCTAGCTAAAGTTTTGAAAAACAATAAAGTAGGTTATATTGACAAAACAGGACGTATTATCGTTGCTCCTCAATATGATAATAAAGAGATTGAAAGTGGAGTAGAAGATTACGATTTTGACTTTTTTTACGAAGGACTAATTAAGGTTTGGAAAAATAACAAATGGCTCATTATTGACAAGACAGGAAAAGTTGTACTTAGACAGAAATAAAATTTTGTTCTTTTAATACTCACTCAATCCAATCACACAAACTAACATAACAACCCCCTTTCCCTCATACATATGAGAAGGAAAGGGGGGTTCTTTTTGGAAAAAAAATGGAAAGATATGAAATCGTGGATCGCAAATAAGATGGATTTGCCCCCTGATGTTTTTCTGGATTTCCCAAGAATTACGATGCTTGGACAAATTCATATTTATATTGAAAACCACCGTGGTTTACTGAAATTTACGGAGAAAGAAGTTCGTCTGTTGCTTGCGGATGGACAGCTTCTAATTAAAGGGGATGGATTTGTCATTAAAACCATCTTGCCAGAGGAATTGTTGCTAGAAGGGAAAATTGAGGAAGTTTTATTTTTGGCGGGGGACAAACATGAGAAATAAGTGGATGCAATTTTTTTCAGGAAATGTGAAGGTACGGGTTACTGGACGAATGATTGAGCTATTTATGAATGCATGTGCAAGGAATGAGATTATTATCTGGGATGTCACACGAGTTTCAGAAACGGTTTATTTTTATATGAAATTAAAAGACATTTCTAGGATGAGAGAAATTGCACCACCATTTGATTGTGAGGTGTCTGTGGAGAGGCGGTTTGGTTTGCCATTTCTTGGGAAGAAATCACTTAGAAATAGTGGATTTGTGATTGGGATTTTCTTATTTCTTGGGATTATTTTTTTATTGTCGAATATGGTTTGGCGGGTGGAAGTAAGTGGGGCGAAACCAGAAACAGAACATTTACTTCGGAAAGAATTAGCAAAGTTAGGTGTTTCGAGGGGAGCGTTTCAGTTCACATTGGATAGTCCTGAAACGATTCAAAGAAAGTTAACAACGGCAATGGATGTGATTACATGGGTTGGCGTAGAAAGAACAGGAACGATGTATTCTTTTCGAGTTGTCGAGAAGACAATACCAAAGCCAAAGAAAATTAAAAAAGGACATATTATTGTTGCCAAGAAAAAAGCAATTATTACTAAAATGTATGTGAAATCTGGACAAGCCCTTGTCACTGTTCATCAACACGTTGTAGCAGGACAACCGATTGTATCCGGAATGATTGGGGTAGAAGAAAAGCAAACATTTGTCGGAGCAGAAGCGGATGTTTACGGTGAAACATGGTATAGAGCAGCAACTACTTTACCATTAACAACCACTTTTCATGTATTGAATGGGCAAAGTATTACAAAACATTATCTACATATCGAAACAAAAACTATTCCAATTTGGGGATTTGAAAAAAATACATTTAAGCGTTCAACAACGGAGTCAACTATCCAACCGTTTAACCTCTTTAAATGGACACTCCCGATTTACTATGAAAAAAAAGTTGTGCGTGAGCGGGAAATGATGACAAGAAAATATAAAGTAAATGACGCATACAAAACAGCAATTGCTATTTGTCGAACGAAAGTAATGAGTACGTTGCCAGCAGGTGCTAAGATTAAGAGCGAAAAAGTTTTGCGTAAGGAAGCGGGTAGTGGTAAAGTAAGTGTAGAAGTTCATTATCAAGTTATCGAAAATATTGGAGCAATTAAGTAACAAGGAGATAAACTTATGACCGATGAATTAGTGACGATTAAGCAACAATTAGAAAACACAACTGAAGCAGCCGCTTTATTCGGCGTGCAAGATATACATCTTAAAAGGTTAGAGGAAGAATTACAGGTAAGCATTGTGACTCGTGGCGAATTGGTTCATGTGTCAGGAAGTTCAGAGAACGTACAAATTGTTGAACACGTTTTTCAACACTTATTAACGAGTGTAAGAAGCGGAATTTCAATTAGTGAACGAGATGTGTTATATGCTATCCATATGATAAAAACAGGAAAAACAGAGCAGTTGTCTAAACTGGATTTCGAGGAAATTGCCAAAAATTCCAAAGGAAAAGCAATCCGAGCAAAAACACTAGGGCAGAAAAAATATGTCGCTGCAATCAAGCAAAGTGATTTAGTTTTTGGCATTGGACCTGCTGGAACGGGAAAAACATATTTAGCTGTTGTCATGGCGGTTACTGCTTTAAAACAAGGCATGGTGAAGAAGATTATTTTAACACGTCCTGCCGTAGAAGCTGGAGAACGGCTTGGGTTTTTACCGGGTGATTTGAAGGAAAAAGTTGACCCATATTTACGTCCGTTGTATGATGCTTTAAATGATGTATTAGGAACAGAGCATACACAGCGGATGATTGAACGGGGAACAATTGAGATTGCACCGCTTGCTTATATGCGTGGGCGAACACTGGAAGATGCTTTTGCTATTTTAGATGAGGCTCAGAATACAACAAATGCTCAACTGAAAATGTTTTTAACACGGCTTGGTTTTGGATCAAAAATGATTATTACTGGTGATGTGACGCAAATTGATTTGCCAACAGGGGTTAGATCAGGTTTAGTTGTTGCGAAGGAAGCGTTAGATAATGTTAGAGGAATTCGACTTTGTTATTTAGAACAATCGGATATTGTTCGTCATCCGCTTGTAAGTAAAGTGATTGCAGCATATGAACAAAGTGGATTTTGAGTTATGTAAAAGGGCAGGGGTAAAATGATAACAGTTGACCTTATTGATGAAACGAATAAACTAACAGATGAACAGATGGATTTAGTGGAAAGATTAATCCAATTTGCCGCAAAAGATGAAGTAGAAACAGAAGCTGAAGTAAGTGTCACCTTTGTAACAAATAAAACGATTCAAGGAATGAATAAAGATTATCGCCAAAAAGATTATGCAACAGATGTCTTATCATTTGCGATGGAAGAAGTCGGTGATGGCGAAATAGAGCTGGAAATAAAAATGAGTTCTGAGTACCGAGTGCTAGGTGATATTATTATTTCGATTGAAAAAGCACATGAACAGGCTGAGGAGTACGGTCATTCATTTGAGAGAGAGCTAACTTTCTTGGCGATACATGGTTTTTTACATTTGCTTGGATATGACCATGAAACAGAGGAAGATGAGCAAGAAATGTTTACGAAACAAATGATGATTTTGGAAGAGTATGGAATCAAAAGGTAAACGTGAATCCCTGATAAAGAGCTTTGGCTACGCTTTTTCAGGGATTGTCCATACGTATCAAACAGAGAGAAATATTAGGATTCATTCAGGAGTCACTTTTTTTGTTATTATTTTCGGTTTTTTTATGAAGTTGTCACGCATAGAATGGAGTATCATTTGTTTAACAATTGGAATAACTTTCAGTTTGGAATTAGTGAATACAGCGTTGGAACGGGTAGTTGACCTTGTGACAACCGAGCATCAGCCGCTTGCGAAATTTGCAAAAGATGTGGCTGCAGGAGCAGTTTTACTTTTTTCAGGTATTTCCGTTATAATTGGGATACTTATTTTTGCTCCGTATATCATGCAATGGACTAAGTAACAAGTTTTCGTCTGAAAATTATGTGTTTTGAAGATTAAAAAGATGAAATCGTTTTCAGTTTCGTGTACAATAGTTAAAAAGAGAGAAGGAGAACTTGTTTTGAATAAAGACGAACTACTAAATGAAGCAAAAATAGCACGAGAATATGCCTATGTTCCGTACTCGAAATTTCCAGTTGGGGCAGCACTATTAACAAGAGCAGGAAAAATATATCATGGTTGTAATATTGAGAATGCCGCTTATGGCATGTGTAATTGTGCCGAAAGAACGGCATTATTTAAAGCATATTCTGAAGGGGAAAAAGATTTTGTAGCGATTGCTGTTGTTGCTGACACAGTTCGCCCTGTCCCTCCGTGTGGGGCATGTCGGCAAGTAATGTCTGAACTTTGTCCACAAGAAATGAAAGTATTTTTAACCAACTTAACAGGTAATGTGGAGGAAACAACAGTGAAAGACTTACTACCGGGAGCATTTTCAGCGGAGGATTTGCATGAGTAAACATCAATCAGGATTTGTTTCCATTATTGGACGACCAAATGTTGGAAAATCGACTTTTTTAAATCGGGTCATTGGACAAAAGATAGCAATTATGAGCGATAAGCCGCAAACAACACGTAATAAAATTCAAGGGGTCTATACAACAAATGACGCACAAGTTATTTTTATAGATACCCCTGGCATTCACAAACCGAAGCACAAACTGGGTGATTTTATGATGAAAATTGCTACAAGTGCACTTCGAGAAGTGGATATTATTTTATTCGTTGTCGATGCAAAAGAAGGATTTGGCAAAGGAGATGCCTTCATTATTGAACGATTAGAAAATGTAAAGACTCCTGTATTCTTAGTCGTTAATAAAATTGATGAAGTACATCCAGATGAATTATTGCCATTTATCAATCATTATCGCTCCTTGTACGAATTCGCCGAAATTGTTCCGATTTCCGCATTGGAAGGAAATAATGTAGACACACTGCTTACACAAGTACAAAAATATTTACCAGAAGGTCCACTTTATTATCCAGCCGATCAAGTGACAGATCATCCAGAGAGATTTATCATTGCTGAACTAGTTAGGGAGAAGGCACTCCATTTAACAAGAGAAGAAATACCACATTCTTTAGCAGTTGCCATTGAGTCGATTCAAAGGCGTGAAGGTGGAGCAATTTTTGTTTCTGCAACCATTATTGTTGAACGTGATTCACAAAAAGGGATTATTATTGGCAAAAAAGGAAGTATGTTAAAAGAAATTGGTAAACGTGCAAGAGTAGATATGCAAGCATTACTTGGTTCAAATGTATTTTTAGAACTTTGGGTAAAAGTGCAGAAAGATTGGCGAAATAAACCTTCGCATTTGCGTGATTATGGTTTCCGAGAAGACGAATATTAACAAATAATCTTTTAACTGGTTTGTATTGAAATAAATGGTTCACTAAAAAAGTGATTTTACAGGATTTTGATAACCATTTATTTCAATGAGTTTTGGACAATGAGGTTTACCCCATGTGTTCAAAACTTCAGTATTAATATTCTCTGTACGTTTAGGAGAAACTTTCCTCTCCTTTATACAGCATGAATTCACAAAGATAAGCGAACGATAAACCTATAAACTTTTTAGGCGAAAGGTGTGGTTTCAATGCTTGATTTGACTTGGAAAATGTTCAGTTATACAGGGGATATTCATTTATATTTGTTATTTAAAGAGTTTGAGAAAGAAAATCAAGATGATGAGGAAGAAGTGTTGGAAGCAGACTATCCTCTCATGTAGTAGGACTGATGTTATGGAAAAGTGTGAAGGTATTGTGATAAGAGCCGTTGATTACGGTGAAACCAATAAAATAGTGACACTTTGGACGAGGGAGTTTGGCAAGGTGGCTGTGATGGCTAGAGGAGCAAAAAAGCCAAACAGCCGCCATTCTTCCGTTACCCAAGTGTTTACATATGGAACTTTTTTAATGAAACTAAGCAGGGGAATTGGTGTGTTACATCAAGCGGAAATTATTAAGACATTTCGTTTGATTCGAGAAGATTTATTAGTAACCACCTATGCTTCGATTGTAATGGAACTGATTGATAAGATAACTGAAGAAAAATCTCCGAATCCATATTTATTTGAACTTTTATCGCAAACGTTGAATTATATGAATGAAGGATTTGATTTAGACGTATTACTTTTTATTTTTGAATTAAAAATGATTCCTGTTATGGGACTTCATTTGCATTTGGATGGCTGTGCAATGTGTGGTAAGAGTGAGGGTGAGTTTGGTTTTTCGATTCGTGAGGCAGGTTTTATTTGTCAGCGGTGTGTGGAATATGATGTACATTACTTTAAAATTTCGGCAACAATCGTAAAACTTCTTCGCTTATTTTATTATTTTGATTTAACAAGACTTGGGGAAATTTCGTTAAAAAATGTAACGAAACGGGAACTAGAAATAATCATTCATACCTATTATGATGAATATTCTGGGCTTACATTGAAATCAAAGAAGTTTTTGAAGCAGATGAAGGAATTAGGCAAATAGAATAGTATATAGCATCTCTTCTTTGTTTGCAACATAACAAGGAGAGATTTTTTTATGGTTGTGGATAATATTCCCATTTATAATTGAAGACTAAAAAGTAATGTGATACGATGGGGAAGGTTTAAGTTTTTTATGAATATAAGAAGGATGGTCACTCATATATGAGGAAATTATTTTCGCTGTTCTTACTTTTTATGAATTAGCCGAGAACACTCGTGACTTTAGTCATGAGAGGTTCAATCTTGTAGTAGGTCTACCAATCGAATGTTTTGCCAATAAAAAAATAAATAAAGAAGAAATTTTAGTAGGAGCAGATCCTGATTTTCCGCCTTATCAGTTACTCGAAAAAGATTTGCTAACTACCTATGAAGAAAAATAATTCGTCCTATATTATTCGTGCGATAATTAGCCTTGCGAAAAGTATGAAACTTGTGACCGTAGCCGAAGGTGTAGAAACAGATGAACAAAGAATCTACTTACAACAAATCGGTTGCAATGTAGCAGAAGGATATTACTTTGGAAAACCTGAATCAAGTGAGAAATTTGTAGAGTTTTATCAATAAATGATGAAGAAACCTCTTTTTATACATTTGTTATGATATAATGAGAACGGATATAGTGGTTTTTTTTGACAAAATCTAATCATGCAACTACTTATATCAGAGACTCTTGTCATCATTTTATTAAACAAGCAGATGTTGCATTGTATAGAGCAAAATATAAGGGACGAAATTAAGTATATATATGAAGAGAAATCATAATTTTCTACGGATATAAGGAGGGGCTTGGTAATATGAAAAAAATATTTTCGATGTTCCTACTCTTTATTTTTGTAGTGGGTATACCAATCAAATGTTTTGCTGAACAACCAAGAGATGCAGAAGAAGTTCTAATGGGAGTAGATTTTGATTTTCCACCGTATCGAATGGATTCTAATTATGGTTTAATTGGTTTTAATGTTTCTTTAAATGATTTAATTTTTAAAGACTCAAAGTATAAGGTAACGTATACATATGTCGAATTAGATAAACTTGGACATGCAGAATTAATTGCCGCTAAAAAAGAAAATCCAGAGGTTAGAAGCTTTGGCTGGCGTGTGATTAATGATGTAACGAAAACAAATCTATTGGTATCTGATCCTTTGCCTATTTTAGAATGGGGTGCATTTACGCTTGAAGGGAAAAATGATACATTTAATAATCTTGATGATCTAAAGAAACAGCACTTAAAAGTGGGTGTTGTTGGGTATAAATATGGTTACACACAAATAAAGGGATTAGGAATTACTCCTATTAAATACGATCATCTGGGGTCAGCAATTGATGCACTTAGAAATGAAGAAATTGATGTTCTGTACGACGAAAAGAACAGTATTAATTATGTAGCTCTTTATAATGGTTATTTGAAACAACTGCATTACCATGAAAATACAACAAAAAATATTCCTACAGGTTTGACCTTAACAAACAAAAATGATACAGAGCTTTTAGCATTTGTGAACAAAAGAGTAAAAGAACTTTCAGGTAGTGAGGAATATGAGAACTTATACATGAATTTTTTTCTTAAGCACTCCAATGAATATATACAGAAACAAAATCTCAAGCGTACTTATACGATTAGTGCTACTTCAATTATTATTATCCTGATTCTTATTGCGTACTTTATCATTCACCATCGGATACTTGGAAAGCAATTAGTAAGGCAACAAAATTTATTTAATACGTTATTACAAAATGGCAATTCTATGTCTATCATTTGGAAAAGTGATTTATCCAAACTAGAGTTTAATACATATATGGAAACGCAAATTGACCAAGAAATTACACCACTAGATAAGACATTTATGCAACAATTATTTGGAAGTTTGGGAAATAATGATGCGGGTATTGCGTCCATTTTAAATGAAGAGAGTCAAACTCACCTAATTCAAATGAAAAATGGAAAAAAATATTACATTCTATTTAATACAGTGATTGTAGAGCAATCGAAAAACACAACAGTACTATTATCAGTCGGAACAGATGTAACAGAAATGATGGATTTAAAACAAGAACTATTAGATAAAAACTATGATCTTACTATTGCTGAAGAACGGTATAATTTAGCACTAGAAGGTGCAGACGCAGGTATTATTATGTTTGAACTAGGTGAAACAGTGACTTTTTATATATCGGAAAATGCCAGAAAATTATTTGGATTTGATGAAGATAGAGATATGACAATTGTGGATATTGATGCAAAGGCACATCCTGATGATTATCATGCACATATGCATCTATTTAATCAATTGTTAAAAGGAGAAATTAATTCATTTGCCTCCGAATCTCGTTTTCTTGTTGATGAAATATATCACTATTTTTTATTTAGATTTAAGAATGTACTAGATGAACAAGGAAATGTGTTTAGAATTACAGGTGTATTCTTTGACGTGACTGCCCAGAAAGAAATGGGTGAACTAGTCAACAAACGGACATTTGAGGATGAATTAACAGGACTGCCAAATAGACGAAAATTTTTAATAGAAGGCGAAAAAATAATTAGTCAAGCAGAAACAATAAATCAAGAACTTAGTCTGATTTACTTTGATCTAAACGATTTCCAGATGATGAACAACTTAATTGGCTACGATTATGGTGATGAAGTATTAAAAGATGTAGCGAAGGTTACTTTAGAATTAACCGGAAAACATATGTTGTTTGCTAGACTCGGTTCAGATGATTTTGTCATATTAGCACCATGCAAAGGAAGAATGGATGTAGAGATATTTGTTGACAAACTAAATGAAACAGTTGCAACAATGGATACTGCGGATAAATTCAAGATGAGTATTAGCGTAGGGGTTAGTTTAAGTCAACACAAAAAAGATATTCTTACGATGTTAAGTGAAGCGACGATGGCTCTTGGCGTTATTAAGTCTACTTCACAGGAGATTTTACGATTTTATGATGAGGATACAAAAAAGATTTCCATTGAAAGAGAGTTACTCAAAAAAGATTTGCTAACTGCCTATGAAGAAAAACAATTCGTCCTATATTACCAACCCAAATTTTCTTTTGCTAATCAGAACTTAATTGGAATGGAAGCACTTATTCGCTGGATCCATCCAACAAAAGGGCTTATTTCTCCATTTCATTTCATTCCACTTGCGGAAGAAATGGGGATGATTACAAAGATAGATGAATGGGTAATGTTGGAAGCGTGCAGACAAAATAAACAATGGCAAACAGAAGGATTTCCAGCTATTAAAATTTCGGTCAATGTGTCACAAGCCCAGTTCTATCAAACAGATATTATCAAAACAATTAAGGGGACACTGCATGAAACTAATTTGTCACCAAAGTATTTGGAAATAGAGCTGACGGAAACAATGGCGATGCAAGATATCCAAAAAACAATTGCAATGTTGTCCAGAATTAAGGAGTTAGGCATAGGGATTTCGATGGATGATTTTGGAACAGGCTATTCTTCGTTAAATTCACTAAAAATGATTCCAATAGATACACTAAAAATAGACCGAAGCTTAATTATGGATGTAGAAACAAATGAAACAGCGAGAAATATTATTAGTGCAATAATTAGCCTTGCAAAAAGTATGAAACTTGTGACCGTAGCCGAAGGTGTAGAAACGGATGAACAAAGAATCTACCTACAACAAATCGGTTGTGATGTAGCACAAGGATATTACTTTGGAAAACCTGAACCAAGTGAAAAGTTTGTAGAGTTTTACAAATAAATAATTGGGCTTGGGACAAAAGGGGTAAAAAACACCCCGATTGTCCCAAGCCCATGAAATAAATGGTTGCCAAAATTCCGTATAATCTACATTTTGGTAAACCATTCATTTCAATAAAAACCTTTTAAAAATTATTAAATTGCTATAGTTATGAGAGATTCAAAGATAGATCATAGGATAGTAGCTGAATTGAATGGATGCACTTAAATAAATTTTTTTCACAGCAAGTATTTCATACGTTATAATATATGTCTGGACTTTTAAAGGTGGTGAGAGGTATAGAACTTACAAAACGTCAAAAGCAAATTGTTGAAATTGTAAAGGAAGAACAGCCAATTACTGGGGAATGTATTGCGGATAAATTAAATGTATCAAGAGGAACACTTCGACCAGATTTGTCGATATTAACAAAAGCGGGTTTTTTGGCGGCACGTCCGAGAGTGGGATATTTCTATGTAGATGTAAGACCTCTATCCTACTCTTTACAGAAATTGATCATTGGAGAATATATGTCTGATCCTGTTGTTGTTGTAGAAAACTTGAATGCCTATGAAGCAATTTTAGTTATGTTTTCCAAAGATATTGGCACACTATTTGTTGTTGATGAAGGTAGTAGTCTTGTTGGTGTAGTTTCTCGTAAAGATTTACTTAGAACAAGTATTGGGAAACAAGAACTAACAACAATTCCAGTGCATATGATTATGACAAGAATGCCAAATGTGGCGTATTGCGAAACGGAGGATACATTAGTAGATGCAGCAATGAAATTAATTGACAAACAAGTAGATGCGTTACCGATTATACAAAAAGATGGAAATAAATATACGGTTATTGGTAGAATTACAAAAACAACAATTACACAAGCCTTTGTGCAACATATCAAGTAAAATTGGTCAAGTTCTTATACAAATGAGTGTGGGACAGAGATTTTTTGAATGGTTTTTAGTGAAAGTTTGGTTCAATAAAATGTTGATTTTCTGGGGTTTTGGTAACCAAATTTTTACAGGGTTGGGCAATCGGGGTGCATTTTACCCCTTGTGTCCAACCTTACTTTTATTTTTTGTCAAAAAATTATAAGAAAATAGGTTTAGAGTAGCGACAGAAAGAATAAACTAACTACTATGATTTGTCAAGTAGCATAATGATAAATAATTCGACAGAAACTAAAAAAGTTTGTCCAAAGAAGAAGGACATTCTTTTGTTATGTAGAATACAATAGCGTGGTTATTAAAAAAAGGATACGTTTCAAAAAAAATCTTATGAAAAAAATGTCGAAACGTGCAGGAAAATCCGAATAAGAAACGAATCTTTAAGAAGCGGAGGGAGAAATGGGAAATCTCATTCCCGAAGAAACAGTTGAACAGATACGAAAGTCGATGGATATTGTCGATGTTATTTCTGAATATGTGCAACTGAAGAAACAAGGGAGAAATTATTTTGGTCTTTGTCCGTTTCATGGGGAAAATACCCCTTCTTTTTCTGTGTCACAAGATAAACAAATTTATCATTGTTTTGGTTGTGGAGCAGGTGGTAATGCTTTTTCATTTGTCATGGATATCGAAGGAATTTCATTTGTTGATGTACTAAGAAAATTTGCCGCAAGAACAGGCACGCCACTTTCTATTGCTGAGCCGACCAAGAAAGCAGATGAAAGTGTCCGAATGATTGAGGCACATGAACTTTTGAAGAAATTATATCATCATTTGTTATTGAACACAAAAGAGGGCGAAGCGGCACTTCAATATTTATTGTCACGGGGATTGACAAAAGAAATGATGGAGGCTTTTGAAATCGGATTTGCTCCACCATTATGGGATTTTACAACGAATTTTTTGCGTAGTAAAGGTGTGGAAGACTCGATTGCCGAAGCGGCAGGGCTGATTATTCGTAAAGATGATGGAATGTATTTTGACCGCTTTCGTGGGCGAGTGATGTTTCCAATCCACGATCATCAAGGAGTAGTTGTTGCTTTTTCTGGTCGAGATGTGGTGAACCAAGAACCGAAGTATTTGAACAGTCCAGAAACGCTTATTTTTAACAAAGGGAAGCTTCTTTATCATTTCCATCAAGCTAGAACTCATATTCGTAAATACCAGCGGGCTTTGTTAATGGAAGGTTTTTTGGATGTTATTGCTGCGGAAAAATCTGGTATTCCTTACGCATTTGCTACAATGGGAACATCGCTTACTGAAGAACAAGCAAGAATTATTCGTCGCAATGTGGAATCGGTGATTATTTGTTATGATGGGGATCGTCCAGGAATTTCGGCAACACTAAGGGCAGCAGAAATACTACAACAAGTTGGTTGTATCGTAAAAGTAGCTGTACTACCAAATGGATTAGATCCAGATGAGTATGTGAAGAAGTACGGGACAGAACGCTTTAAATCAGAAATAATTGATTCATGTGCAACGGTGACAACTTTTAAGCTCATGTATTTAAGGCAACAAAAGAATGTAGCGAATGAAGGCGAGCGGCTAGAATATATTGAAGATGCTCTGAAAGAACTGAGAACACTAGAGAATGTCGTAGAGCTTGATATGCATTTACGGCAAATAGCAGATGAATTCTCTCTTTCACTAGAGGCACTAAGAGAACGGCTAAATAAATATCGCATGAAAAAAGCAAAAACAGCAGATGTTAAAGAACCAATTGCTACGAAACGATTTCTAAAAGCATTTCAAAATGCCGAGCGAATAATAATAGCCCATATGCTCCAAAATGAAGAAATTGCTGAGAAGGTAAAACAAGAAGTAGCAGGAAGATTTAATATAGAAGAACATCAAACGATTGCTTTTTACTTATATGCTTTCTATGAAGAAGGGCACAAGCCAAATATTGGTATATTCTTAGAACG
The DNA here is from genome assembly GCA_031546705.1 of Caryophanales bacterium. Classification (GTDB taxonomy): domain Bacteria; phylum Bacillota; class Bacilli; order Bacillales; family JAVBJX01; genus JAVBJX01. Next base: position 5,598 of record JAVBJX010000056.1, on the reverse strand, counting down.
AATCAATGATCCAGAAATTCAAAAACTTATTGTTGAACTATCTTTGCTAAATATTCCACCAGAACCGAGTGAATTAAGAATTACTGATGCTATTAACGTGATTCTTCATTATCCAAATGAATTAGAAGAACGTCATACAGATAATCAGGTGAAAGAAACGGAAAAATTCGACCCATTTCAAGCAGCTCTATTAGCCCAAGAAAATTTAAACAAAAAAATTAGGAGGAGGGGAACCAATAATGGCTGAAAAATCAACTCATTCTAAGCAAGGCGATCCAGAATTAACATTAGAGCAAGTAAAAGATCAATTAACGGAAATTGGTAAAAAACGCGGTGTTCTCACTTATGAAGAAATTGGTGAGAAATTAGCTACCTTTGAAATTGATACAGATCAGATGGATGAATATTATGATTTTTTGAGTGAGCAAGGTATTGATGTTTCGGCAGATGGAGTCATTGAAGGAGAACGTGATCCCGATTTTAGTGAACTGGCAAAAGAAGAATACGATTTAACCGATTTATCTGTGCCACCGGGAATTAAAATTAATGACCCTGTTCGGATGTATTTAAAAGAAATTGGACGAGTTTCTCTTCTATCAGCGGAAGAAGAAGTTCATTATGCCAAGAGAATAGAGTTAGGTGATGAAGAAGCAAAAAGAAGACTAGCAGAAGCAAATCTTCGGCTTGTAGTAAGTATTGCCAAACGGTATGTAGGACGGGGTATGTTATTCCTTGATTTAATTCAAGAAGGAAATATGGGTTTGATTAAAGCCGTTGAGAAATTCGATTTCAATAAAGGTTTTAAATTTAGCACCTATGCTACTTGGTGGATTCGTCAAGCAATTACAAGAGCAATTGCTGACCAAGCAAGAACAATCCGCATTCCTGTTCATATGGTCGAAACAATTAACAAACTTATCCGTGTCCAACGTCAACTATTACAAGATACAGGTAGCGAACCAACACCAGAAGAAATTGGTGAAAAAATGGAGATGACACCTGAGAAAGTGCGTGAAATTCAAAAAATCGCTCAAGAACCTGTATCATTAGAAACACCAATTGGAGAAGAAGATGATTCACATCTAGGAGATTTTATTGAAGACCAAGAAGCAACTTCTCCTTCAGAAAATGCTGCTTATGAATTATTAAAAGAACAACTAGAAGATGTGCTTGATACATTAACAGATAGAGAAGAAAATGTATTGCGTTTGCGTTTCGGCTTAGATGATGGACGAACACGAACACTAGAAGAAGTAGGAAAAGTGTTTGGTGTTACTCGTGAGCGAATCAGACAAATTGAAGCAAAAGCACTTAGAAAACTTCGTCATCCAAGCAGAAGTAAACGTTTAAAAGACTTCTTAGAGTAAAAAACAAAAAAACTTACTTATATAGATAATTTGTCAATAATTGTTCTCTTTTCTTGTTGAACAATTTGAAGTAGAATAGGAAGATAGATATTTGACATTTTTATAAAGAGGAGGAGTATTATATGACACGCAATCCAATTATTCCATTTTTTGTTATTATGTTTTTAGGTATTTGTTTAGCAGTTGGACTTTCTTGGAAAGGAATAGGGGATTCCAAAGACTTAGTGGCAGAAGAAAAAGGCGGAGGAGCAGTAACTGCCGAATTTAGTGCAGAAGGACTGGCTAAAAGCTCATGTACAGGTTGTCACGGAGCGAATTTTGAAGGTTCTGTAGGACCAAAATTAGCTGGTGCTGGTTTAAGTCCTGATGTAGTAAAAGAAGTTTTATCAAAAGGTAAGGGTGCAATGCCTCCAAATTTAGTACCAGCAGAGCATATTGAGGAAATGGCTAAGTACATTTCTGAATTGAAGTAAGTATAAGAATTTTTGTGGGGGTGACCGAGGGTGAGATTAATGGCTCTTTGTGGTCACCTTCATTTATTTTAATAGGAGATATTATGAACGAAACAAAACTTTCACAACGACTACAAACGGTTGCACAGTTTATTCCAAAAGGTGCAAGTCTAGCAGATATTGGTTCAGATCATGCGTATTTGCCATGTTTTTCTTACTTGCAAGGTGATAGTGTTAAGGCGATAGCAGGAGAAGTAGTAGAAGGACCATTTCAATCCGCAAAAAAACAAGTTGAAAAACTTGGACTTACCTCTTATATTTCTGTGCGTAAAGGTGATGGATTATCGGTTATTGAAGAACAAGATGAAATAACGTGTGTAACAATTGCTGGAATGGGCGGAGCGTTAATTGCCAAAATTTTGGAAGAAGGTAAAGAAAAGTTGAGTGGAGTCAAGCGACTTATTTTGCAACCGAATATAGCGGCATCTCCTGTGCGAAAATGGCTACTTGCCAATGACTTTGCATTAGTAGCCGAACGGATTTTGGAAGAAGATAACAAGATATATGAAGTATTAGTTGCCGAAAGAGGCGAAGGATTAAAACTATACAAACATATAGAACGTGATTTACTACTTGGCCCGTTTCTAATTCTTGAAAAAAATGAAGCATTTGTAAAAAAATGGACGTATGAACTAACTTCTTGGAAAAATATTATTTCACACTTACATACAGAACGTAGCATGGAAAAGAAAGAGGAACTACAACGAAAAATAGCATTAGTAGAAGAAATACTTAAATAAGGCGGGATACATTTGAAAACACCAAATGGTTATGAAGTCATTCAATTATTCGAGCAGTTTTCTCCAAAGCACTTAGCAATGGAGTGGGATAAAATTGGTTTGCAAATTGGTACATTAAATAAGCCTATCAAGCGAATTATGGTGACGCTAGATGTATTAGAATCGGTTGTGGATGAGGCAATTGTTCAACAAATAGATTTAATTATTGCCCATCACCCGCCAATTTTTCGTCCAATGAAACATGTAACGGATGATACAGCAGGTCGGATTGTCACAAAGTGTATAAAAAATGATATAGCGGTCTATGCTGCTCATACGAATTTAGATGTTGCAACAGGTGGCATGAATGATTGGCTTGCCGAGTTACTAGAATTACAAAATACTTGTGTACTTGTACCAACATATGAAGAGAAATTAACTGGAGAAGTATTAGGAGCAGGCAGAATTGGGGAACTGGCATCAGAAATGAATTTGGATGAATTTGCTGAAGTCGTAAAATTTGCCTTTGATGTTCCAATGGTGCGTATCGTTGGATCACCCGAAACAATTGTAAAAAAAGTTGCGATTGTTGGTGGTAATGGTAATGATTTTATATATGATGCAAAAAAAGCGGGAGCAGATGTATATATTACAGGTGATATGTCTTTTCATATAGCTCACGATTGTATCGGAATTGGTTTATCCGTCATTGATCCAGGGCATCATGTGGAAAAAGTAATGAAAAAAGGTGTATCGGATTTACTTACTAAAGAATTTACCGAAAAAAAATGGACAACGGATGTGTGTATTTCAATTGTGAATACCGAGCCGTTTCGGTTTGTGTAACTGAATAAAAAGAGGTTAGGACAGAAATCTTTTTGCAGGATTTTTATTGAAATGAATGATTCATTATGATTTTTTGGGGTTTAGATAATTATTACACGAAGATGAAACAATCGGGGTGATTTTCACTGCTTTTGCCTCATCTTCGTTTTTTCTATTTAAATATTTGGTTCATTCGCCAACAATAGCCCAATAGCACGGTTTTTATTAAAAATACTATCAAATTGTTTGATAGGTACAGGACGTTCATCAGCATATGGAGCTATTTCAATAGTAAATCCCGGCTTTTTAAAGTCTTGAACAAACCAATCTTTATATCCACCACCCCCACTGTCAGATGATGGTTTTACTAAGGAGTAACCTGTTTTTTTAGCAAGCTTATCAGCAATTTTTTTATCACGAGCAGCATTTGCTTTGTTTTGATGAAAGTCCCAAAAAATAATTTGACCAGAAGAGTGATAGGCAAGCACTGATTTGAAGTTTTTGCTTTTTGTGAAATCATATAATGCTTTTACTTCTGGCTCAGATAATGGCTTTGGTCCCTTGTAGTTTTTTGGACCAGGTTTTCCAGTATCATTTTTAATGGTAGACCATTGGGCTGGGTATTGACGATTTAAATCAACTCCCCGAATATTTGCTTTCCATGCGGAGAAATCCTTTTTACCACCATTTAGTTTTAACACATAGCTTGAATTTTTGGCACTCGTGTAACCTTTTTGGACAAGGGTTACGCCATCAGGATTAAGCATAGGAACGAAATAAATCGATGTTTTTTTCAGCAGTTCTTGAACGTTATAACCATCTATTTTTTGATTTGCTTCATAGGCTTTAGCGTACTCGTCAATCATTTCCATCACAACATTAGTTGTCATATGTTCTCTTGCATGGTGTGAACCATTGATTAAGACATTTTCCTTACCAGTACCAAGTTTTAAAGTGTATAATTCTCGTCCATCAACTGATTTTCCAATAGAAAAAAGTTCAGTGAAGTCTGGATACCACGCATGCAGCTCTGCTAAATCAATTTTCATTTGTTCATACGTATAGGTTGTTTTTGGGTTAACGTAGTTACCTGTGCCAATAGTAACAGCAGTTTTTGCAAGATACGCTTTTCGTCCAGCAATTTCTATGATGTATTGATCCGCTGTTTCTTGAGTAATTGTGAGCAGTGTAGAACGGTTTAGTGTCAATAACTGCGTATTTTTCTCTTCATTTAATTGTGTAAGGACAACATCTTCTCTGGTGAATCCCCTTTTATTGATTTGCTTTCCAGAAACTAAGTCAGTAGGTATCTCTGTTGCCGTTGTTGTATCTTTTTTTAGAATAAAAGCTTTTTGTTTGCCAAACATAATGATATGGTAATCGACGGTTTCATTTATTCGTTCAAATGTTTGATTCGCTTGTAGAAAACCAATTACTATTAGTGCTTTTTTTTGTTCGACAAAAATAGCTGTATCTTTCATTGTTCTAAATAATAAAATATTATGAGCATTATTCCAATCAACTTGTTCTTGTACATCGTTTAAAGAAACAGTACCAATTGTCTCTTGATATTTAACGACAGCAACATCAGATAAAGTCATAAAAAATTCTAGCTGTGTATTTGCTTCAAGTATCTTTTCCGTCTGTTCTTCTGTTTCACTTATTATTTTAAAAATGGTAGATTTTGTTGTCATATAAACGTGGTTTGTTTCAGTAAGTTCTTTTATATCACTTGTTGGAACAGTGCCAGTTTGATTTTTATAGCGAATTTCTGTTTTGTCTATTGAAGCATTTGAAATTTCAACAACGGAATAAGTTGGTAGTGCCATTGCTTCTGTGTTTGTAGTGAATGTTGTGTTCGTGGTGATTATCCCTTTAGAAGAGTTGGCAAGTGCTCCTGTTGTAATCAAGGTGAGTAAAAAAAATAAAGCAAAACTTGTTAAGAATAATAGTTTTTTCATATGTTCCCCCAGTGTTTATTTCTAATCTACTAATATTCTAAACTACACAATCAATAATAATCAATAGAAAAAGATTAATTAACCCGTTGTGCTAGATAAAAAAAAAGAGAACTCAAACAAGATATGCTAAACTATCAATAAAACGCCAAAGTGATAAAGATAGGGGGGCATAATCATGTTAGAGTTCCAAAAGTATTGTAACATGACGATAGAA
>JAVBJX010000060.1:0-30013 GCA_031546705.1 Caryophanales bacterium | reverse complement strand
GGAAAGTTCAATGGCTAATTTTTAATTGTACTGTTTCAAAAACTCTTAGCTTGCCTCTAGCAAGCGGCATCGTTTTTTCATTGTCTAATTAAAAATTTTCTCCTTTCCTTTTTCCGCACAATTTCGCAAACTGCTATAAATCTTGATATTATTTTACCATAAAAGAAAACCACCCTTTGAAAAGGCGGTTAATTAAACTATCGTTTTCCGTTTCTTCAATGAATCCTGAAGCATTGTTTCCTAATTTTTCTCCAATATTACAAGTGAACAAACTGTTGCAAATATCCCACCACCGGACATAGCACTCTGAGATGCAACCTTCTATCCCTCTTGCAAAAGTTGATTTAACTCACTTAAGTTATTCTTCTCAGCGGTATGAAAATAAACTACGATTGCCTTTTGCATGATACACCCCCCTCTAGCACTCATCATATCATATATAGTATCTCATAATTCTACCCATTAGCCCATCCATAAGAACCGCATATTTGATCGTTGATGATCCCACGAAATTTAACTTTGCTACCTTCATCTAGTGCGTCAGTGAGTTTCTTTATTTCCTTTAACTCCACGTTAAATCATCTCCGAATCACATCGTTATATCTTCTATTACGTCCTTTATTGTTCGGAATATTTAATTATCGACATTAGGAAATAACATAGCCAAATTTTTAAAAACCTAACTATTTTCTTAATGTTTTTAATGCACCACTCCAAGCGGTAACTTGATCAAGCATTGCATTCACATTACTTAGATGTAATTCAGCTGGTTTGAAAACTTTTCCATTTTCAAAATCTGTAAATAAGGACAACGTAGGATGTACACGAACATCAGCAATCATTAATTCACCCATGATTCCACGCAAATGTTCAGCTGCACGAGCTCCACCAGTAGAACCATAGCTTACAATCCCTGCTGCTTTGTTGTTCCATGCTTCACGAGCAAAATCAAGTGCATTTTTTAATGCCCCTGTAATGCTGTGATTGTACTCTTGAACGATGAATACGAACCCATCCAAATTAGCAAGTTTTTCATTCCAAGCGACAATTCCTGATTCCATTCCATCAGTTGTTCCTAAAAACGGCAATTTGAAATCAGCAATATCTACAATTTCATAATTTGCCTCTCCACGTTTGTCAGCAATTTGTTTTACCCATGCCCCCACTTGCGGACTTACACGCCCTTGACGTGTGCTACCTAAAATAATTCCGATATTTAATTTTTCAGTTGTCATTGTTTCTTCCTCCTTAAAATTCGAAGCAAATATGACTAAACGTACCAAATTGATATCCTCTGAATAACACCTTTTGTTTTGTAGTCTGTGATAAGCTAGCATAGGCGTGAAATAGTGGAACAATCTATAACGCAATATTCATATAGCAATCTCTCCTTTTATACTATTTTTGTTGTTGGAATTTATTCTTCTCTGACTTAAAAGTATGATGACGGATAATATAAGAAGAACAAGGATAATAAAAAAGCTGTAGACAAATCCAACTAAAAAAGGATTTGCCTACAACTTTTTTATATAATGAGAGTAAACAATATTTATTTCATTTATATGTCAAAATCATTTGACGTTTACACCATTAAAATCAAAATCTTATGCGTTCTACTGTACAATTTGGGCATAAAGAAAGTGGAATGAGTGGTACGGATTATTGTAAGAAAAAATTTAAAAAACCCCTTTTTTTCATTTAAAACCATATTAATTGTTAGCCTCCATGTCTTTTTTGGATTCTACTATTCACTCTAATTGTCTTTATACTTATATTGACTTAGAACTTGAATTACATCTTCAAGAATTTTCTTCTATTTTCAAAACCCCATTATCTTTATACTTTCATAATGAAGTCTTCCAGTATTTCTCTAATGATACTCTCAGAAATAGGAATTAATGCTTCGATTTTATTAATGCTTCATAAAGTTTACTACAAATACTTTCCACATAGCCACGCTTAACAATTTGTTCCATCCATTCATGTGGAATACTCTCTATTCCATAATATAATCCCGCAAGACCTCCAGCAACAGCAGCGACAGTATCCGTATCTTCTCCCAAATTTACCGCTTTCAGCACACACTCTTGATAATTATCTGTATTCCATAAGCACCAAATAGCCGCTTCAAGCGTATCAACTACATAACCACTACTTTTGATTTCAGATGAATTTGTTTTAGCAAAATTATCACTTGATAGTTTGCTAAAATAATTCAGTTCGCTTACATATTCCGAATGTTTTTTATAGTATTCTATAGCCTGATGAATTCCTTCATTTAATGCTACATCAAGAGATACACCTTTCATCAACAATATAGCGATAGACGTATATATACCACAAGCAATTTGACTTCTTTTGTGGGCATGAGTAAGAGATGACACATGATGAATAATCTCCATCGCTTCATCGTTATCACAGATTTCTTCATAGTTAGCATGAAGATAAAAAGCAATTGGAAGTATTCTCATTAACGAGCCATTCCCATTGTCATACTCGCTCTGTCCTCCACATTCTAACGGCTTCGTTCCCATTGCAAATCTCATCAATGCCTTCCTAGTGGCAATACCAACATCAAACACTTCTTCATGTGGAGTAAACTCTGCTTTATCAAACCATGCCATGAAGTTTGTCATTATATCTGTATAATCCAAACCTCTAATCAAACTTTCTGCAAGACACAGAGTCATACTTGTATCATCAGACCAAGTTCCGATAGGTTGGTTGTATGTACCAAATCCACGCATATTCGTCACTGGATTTTTTTGCAGAATTTCACGGCTTTCAAATTCAACTGGAACACCTAAAGCATCTGCTACACACAGCCCCATTATTCCGCTAAATATTTTTTTCATTATATCATTCCTTTAATTTTGAATGCTTCTCTTCTAATTTATTTCTTTCCAGTGAAACTCCACAATTTGTTCTTTCTCTTCTAACAGGTATAAAAATGATTATGAAAAATCATTCTATCAAACCAAATAATGGAAGGAGTATTTTCTGTATTCATAATACCAGATGGTCTGTTTTTTCTCTATTAAGTTTAAAATATAATCTGATGTGTATTCATTATTGATACAGGTTAAATTACCTAAATAATTACTATATAACCCAATCCTTACCTTCAAATAGTATAATTAAAACAACTATCGGTAATAAAGGAGTGAGATAATTGACTAATCAAGAAGCAGAATTATCTTTGGAGGAAAAAATAGAGTATTTTATGTTTCCATTTATGTGTGAACTAGAACAAGAATTGAGAAGTAGGAAAAACGAGCTAATTTCAATATCTTTTCACAGTGATGAAGCAAACACAGACAGGTCTTTAAAGGAGTATTTAAAAGAATTTATTCAAACAAAATTCAATAAACTTCCAGAGCAGAATGTAAACAAGAAATTTCATATTAATTACATTCATTCAGAAAAACTATCGTTTACTTTTAGTTACTCTTACTTTAAAGATATTTTTATTAGAAAAGTATATTTACCTGAAGAAATAACGGATACCATTAAAGAACAAGTAAGAAAACAAGACTCAATATATACAAACCCTGACCTCCTATTAGAAGTTACAAATGGAGGACAAATTTTTTATATACCTGTTGAGCTAAAATCAACAAAAACCAATGTAATTCCAGGCTCCAGTGTACAGCAAGTAATACCTACAGAGTGGGTAATTTTTATTAAACATACAAAGACAGATGTATTTGTTACCACAGGTCAGTACATATATTCAATTAATTCAACCATGCAATTTCCAGATAGAAGTCCGAGACCATCCGTGTCATTTAGTGAGTTAGAAGATTGGAATAAGTCATTTAGAACGGATGAAAAAGATATATTTTCAGATGAAGATTTACTTTTAGTAACTATTTCAGACAATTTGTTACAGCGTAAAATTGAACTATTGAAAGATTGGCAAGGTATCTTAGTTGGAAGATGGCTTGAGGTTATAAAGAAAGATACAGTAAAAAAAAATGAAGCATGGTTTAGTAACACTATTAGAAGATATACATTAGATTTTCTCGAAATGTATGAGGGACTAGCTGATTCCGATAAAGAAAAACTAAAGAACAACATTATTCATTCTATAGACCTCTATAATAAAAATTGCACTCCAGATAGTGAACAATAAAGAGGGTGTGACATAGGTCTTTTTGAAAGGTTTTTAGTGAAATAGATTGTTTACTAAAACGTTGATTTTATAGTTTTTTGTTAACAATTCATTTCACGAAGATGGGACAATCGGGGGTGTCTTTTACCCATTTTGTCCCATCCACTTTTGTTCAGTTAATGTTAAATACAATGCTCTTGCAATATGCCATCCCAAAACAGGCGGAACGGCATTTCCTACTTGTTTGTAAGCAGAAGAAGCGGCACATTGGAATATAAAATTATCTGGGAAGGATTGTATTCTAGCACACTCTCTGACTGATAATCTTCTCCATGAAGAAATGTCATTTTCATCCCCAAATGTTCTATAATGTCCTTCTATATTTCCATGATGCTCGGCTCTAATTGTTGGAGCAATTTTATCTGCTTGTATTCTTAAATTCCCCTGTGTTTTTTTCCCCTCATAAAACTTTGCTTTTGAGATATCTTTACATGTGTGGTTAGGAATGTTTGGGTCATTTACTTTATCCCATAAATCATCAATCTCTTCTTTTACAGTAACCCAATTATCAGGAGAATTTGTCTCTAATGGTAACTTTGGAACAATATCGATATCCTCTCTAATGCCAAATATTACTACTCTCTCTCTGTTCTGAGGGATACCATAATTTCCTGCATGAAAAAGATGAAAATAGACATTATAACCACTGTCTTTAAAATCATCTATTATTGTTTTTAGAATTAACCCTTTTTCCATTAACATTAAGTTTTTTACGTTTTCAGCAACAAAAGCTTTTGGTTTAACAATATCAATTACCCTTTTCATTTGTAAGTAGAGTCTTCCTCTTTCTACACTTAGCCCTCTTCTTTTACCAGCTAAACTAAAATCTTGGCAAGGAAAACCTCCTAATACAATATCCGCTTGGGGAAATTCTGTATCTTCAATATTATTTATATCCTCACAAATAATATGATTACCAAAATAACTTTTATAGGTGTCACAAGCTTGCTTGTTTATTTCATTTGCCCATATCAATTCAAAATTATTTTTAGCATATTCCTTACCAAGTGCATGAAAGCTACCCCTAAATCCTAAATCTAAGCCTCCACAACCTGCAAATAAAGATAGAACTTTAAATCGCTTAGTTGATACTGTTGGTGTATGAAGAGTATCAATCTTATGAATAATTTTATGTTCTTCATTAAACTTTTGAATTTCTTTTGTATTTACCTCGATTTCTTCAAAGAGGGTCAGCTGTTTCAAATTATTTTTCCTCCATTATTAACTATACTCAAAATTAATTACTCATCTTAAGAAAGTACGTTCTAATTTTACGAATAAAAAATACCAAACAAATATGTTATTCTAGTCTTATTTAATGCTAAACAAAACTAGAATAACATATATTTTGGAATTAGAACCTTATTATATCAAAGAAATAAGGAATTTTAAAGACTTTATTATCTACAAAAACGCTTCACATCTCTATCCAACACCGCTCATCAATGAATTACAAAGACATAGATTTGTTTTCTCCAAAAAAGAGTACACGAAAAAACGACTATCCAAATAAATCAACTCAAAAAATGAGAAAGTCATTTTTCATTCCCCTACCCCCGATTATTAATCTTCTCAGGATACATTTCATGATTCATCAACCGATAATTCGCCATTTCCTCATACTTCGTTCCTTCTCTACCCCAGTTACAATACGGATCAATCGAAATTCCGCCACGAGGCGTAAATTTTCCCCACACTTCAATATAACGTGGATTCATCAATTTAATTAAATCGTTCATAATAATATTCATACAGTCCTCATGAAAATCACCATGATTACGGAAACTAAATAAATACAATTTCAACGACTTACTCTCCACCATTTTTATATCTGGAATATAACTAATATAAACCGTCCCAAAATCGGGCTGACTTGTCATCGGACATAAGCTCGTAAATTCAGGGCAATTAAACTTCACAAAATAATCCCTATTCGGGTGCTTATTATCAAACACTTCTAACATATCTGTGGAGTAATCAAAAATATATTTCGTTCCCTGATTCCCAAGTAATGTTACACCTTCCAATTCTTCTTTACTTCTCATACTAAACCCCTCTCTTATTTCCCCACAGCAACGTATGAAGTTGTGGTAATACTTTTACATCATTCATTTCCGCTGACTGTACCACTAAATCAATCAACCACTCTAGTTTACAAAGCATACTATCTCGTAAACTAGCATCATTATGTGTCACTACATCACTATTTCCGACTTGTACATAAAATGGAACAGTTGGATACTTATGATGAATATCTTTAGCAAATAAAAAATCCGTTTCATCAAATACAACTACTTTCAATGAAACTTGAGTTCTTCTCTCACGCAATTTCCACATTATCTCATCTAATACACCCACATTCAGTTCCATTCCCGAACTAGGTGGCTTTGGCGAAATCGTCAAATCATCAATCTCCGCAAACCAATCTTGCCATTTACTCCCTTGCGTTTCTACACCGACACGAATATTTTTTTCATGTAAAAGTGTCACAAGTTCTGCTAACTGTGGAAGCAATGCAGGATTTCCCCCAGAAATCGTCACATGATTAAAACGCTCTCCACCAAGTTTGTGTAATCGCTCATAAATAGCAACTGCTGTCATTTGTGTGGCTTTAGAAGATCCATCCCAAGTAAAAGCCGAATCACACCATGCACAGGAATAATCACAACCAGCCGTTCTGACAAACATTGTTTTTTTTCCAATAACTGCCCCTTCTCCTTGAATCGTTGGGCCAAATATTTCCAGTACAGGAATCATTTTCATTACGTTCTCTTCGGACGATAAACAACATAGGTAGTTGGTGTTTCACGAACAAACACTTGTACACAAGTCGGTTTGTTTTTTAATGTTTGTAAATACCCTTCGACCATCTCCCATATTTTTCTAGCCACAGCTTCTGTTGATGGAAAATCGTATCCGACTGTATTACTAAACTCACTATGATCATTCATTACTGTATGGTCGAATTTGCCATGCACTAATTGTTTTAACATTTGAAAGTTAATCAAAAATCCTGTTTCATCTAGTTCATCGCCTACAATAGTTACATTCACAAAGTATGTGTGTCCATGTATATTTTGGCATTTCCCAGCAAGTTCATGTGGAATACAGTGAGCAGCAGAAAACTGCATGTCTTTATTTAATTCATACAAAAAATTATGAGTAACCGATGGATATATTTGTTGGATCATTTTCTTTTTCCTCTTTTCGATAAATAGTCATCTAGTCCACGTTTACGTAATACACAAGCAGGGCATTCCCCACAACCATCAGCCATTACACCATTATAACAAGTAAGCGTTTTTTCCCTCACAAAATCAAATGCCCCAAGTGTATCACTTAACTCCCATGTTTCCTCTTTATTTAACCACATCAGTGGCGTATGAATAACAAACGGATAATCCATCGCTAAATTTAATGTTACATTTAACGATTTAACAAACACATCTCGACAATCAGGGTAACCACTAAAATCCGTTTCACACACACCCGTAATCATATGTCTTGCCCCTTTTTGCTTCGCTAACACACCCGCAAATGATAAAAATAACAAGTTACGTCCGTCCACAAATGTCGATGGCAATTCACCTTCAGTATGTGTTATCTCCATATCACTACGAGTTAAAGCATTGGGAGCGAGCTGATTTAACAAGGACATATCTAACACATGATGTTCCACACCCAATTCCTCAGCGATATTTTTAGCAACTTCTAATTCCAAGTTATGCCGCTGATTATAATCAAATGTCACCGCTATTACTTCTGAAAAATGTTCCTTTGCCCAAAACAAACAAGTTGTACTATCTTGTCCACCACTAAAAACAACAACTGCTTTTTCTTTCATTTCCTTCTTCCTTCCCATAAAAAAGAGAGCCTACATATAGTAAGCTCCCTTTTATCCTAGTTTTTTATAGAGGGTGTGAGCTAAGAACCTCTGTTATTCTTTATAAACTATACCACAAAAAATGTAGCCACGCTATTTTTTTTTATCCAGTGGCTCTTCTGCTAATTGTTTTAATGACTTCACTTCTCCATGTGGATTTGGATTGTGTTTTCGTTCGTGCCACTCATGTTCACGAAGATGTTGCGGTTTTGTCATAGAAATCACCTCATGTTAAGTATGAGCAAACTTTTTTCTATTATGTATTTACCCCCTCGGCATCCTCCTTATAATGAGAAAAAGTAAAAACCCTACGCTCATATAACCAAATATTGGATACAATAAAGACAACAACATCCCATAGCCAAGCAAACTAAGCGGATACAACAAAACTAACATAACTAAAACAATCTTCCACATCGGAAATATAAAAAATTGCTGTAACTGCCGCCCTAGACCATATAAATTCCCAATAACGGTTGTAAAAATCTCCCCATAAATCACGATCACATATAATCCATATAGCGAAGCAAATACGGTTTTTATTACTTCCACCATCGGCACGTGTATTTCTGATATATTTGGTAGTATGGCTAAGGCTAGATGACTGCTTATAAGCGTTAATGACAGCATGATTCCACCAATTATTCCACCAAGCCAAATAGCTTTCTCCTCATCCACATCATGAGCAAGTGGAACAAGTACCGCTTGGGCGAGCATTAAATTGAAAGCGGTATAAGAAACCGCTGAAATAATTGACTTCCCTTCCACATGGACTGAAAAACTTCCATAATCCAAAGTCATTACACTCCAAGCTATCAAAAATGAAAAAATAACCATCATTGGCACAATAAGCAAATTTATGCTAAATAAACCACGCACCCCGAAAATCGCAACCACAAACGCTAAGCACATCGTAAACAAAATACCAAATTGCGAAGGCATTCCAACTTCCTCAAACATCGCCCCTGCCCCCGAAAACATCACTGAAGTCACACCAAATATTACAATGGTCATGACAATATTGATAACTACACTTATTTTTTTTCCAAATAAATACGCATTAAATTGTTCATACGTCCGAATATGTAATCTTCTTGCCATCACCATCATTTTTGTTCCAAGCCAAATAAACAATATGCCGCTTATGATAATACCAATCAGACCAGCATCTCCATACTGTGTAAAAAACTCCACAATCTCTTTTCCAGTCGCAAATCCTGCACCAATTACTGTACCAATATATACAGCCGCTATTTGTAAACTCTTAAAAAATGTAGACAAAAAAATTCCCCCTATATTTATACGTATGTACAAGTTTTGGGGGGCATGCTTATTTCACTATTATTTGTACGGGTTATCCTCGAAACATCTGCATCTTACTTCACAGTTATATCAAAAACTTTATGTTCATGTACATCACCACGTAATACATGCACTTTCATTTGCATTTTCCCACTGTCCGAAAAGGTATAATTCCCTTCATATGTACCAGATTTTACTTCTACCGCTGGGATATATATGTGTTTCTTATCCCCTTGCCACACTTCAAATTGTACTGATGCTTTTGAAAATGCTTCATCCATATGTAAAACTGTTGCACGCAATGTTGCTTTTTGGCTAAAAGTATGTGATGCTGGTTGAATAGTTAGCATTCCATGTTCATGATGATCGTCACCGTTTTCTTTTGTTTTTACTGTTGATTTCTTGTCATCATCATTTTTTTTCACTGCTTTTTTATCACCAACAGTCAACTGTACCGTTGGCATATTGTGCATATGTCTTGCCGTTACATGAGCCGTTATATTGTATGTACCATCTTCTTTAAAAGTAGTAGTTGCTGTATATTTCCCATTGCTCACAAATGTTGATTCTAATGTAACAGATTTATCTGCTCCAGTTTTCCGAACTTCAAACTTCACTTCATCAGCATCATTTACTTTTTCCGTTCCTTGTGTGACAATACAGGCTATTTCCACTGCTTCATTTAATTTTGCTTTTGGTAGTTCGATTTTTACATCAATTATTTGTGGTGGCTTATCTGTGTTTGTTGCAGAAGCATTATGTGTATCATGTCCACTACTACCACATCCCGAAAGAACCATTGTACCTAGTAGTAGTGCTAATAAACTTTTTTTCATTATTTTACCTCTTTCTTTTCCCAAATCTTTCATACAAGATACTATATTATTTACAAAGCAAACACAAGTAAGCAAATTGCATTGGTTTTACATTGTATGTATTTTATGGCAAATAATTGTCTATGCGAAAAATTCCTTATATAATGAAGAAAAGGAGAGATATATATGAAAACAATTCTATCACCAAAACTTGATTTTTTGTTCAAGCTATTATTTGGCGATGAACGAAACAAAGACATACTCCAAAATTTCCTATCCGCTATTTTAGAATTACCACCACAAGAACTCGAACATATCACTTTACTAAATACCGATCTAAAAAAAGAACATGAGGATGACAAATTAGGCATATTAGATGTCAATCTCAAAACGATAAATGGCACAGAAATTAATATTGAAATTCAAGTGCTTAATAAAAAAGATTACGAAAAACGAACAATGTACTATACAAGTAAGCGACTAATTGAGCAACTCAGTGAAGGAGAGCCGTACACAAAACTTCAACAAACAATCTCCATCAATATTGTTGACTTTGATTTTTTTCCATACGAAAAATATCATAGCACGCACTATATGATAGAAGAAACAGAGCATACAAGGCTTACTAGTTTACTACGGATTGATTTCTTAGAACTAACAAAAGCGAGAAAATTTTCTTTAGAACAGACGGATACTACCGATGTGAAATTATTGTGGATGCATTTTATCAATTCTGAAACGGAAGGTGATTTAGCCATGTTAGCGAAAAAAAATGAAGTGTTCACTAGACCAGCCGCTGAAGTAACACGCCTAAGTGGCGACAGATTAGTCCGTGCAGAATATGATGCTAGACAAAAAGCGATTCGAGATCGTATGGCGGAAATGGATTATGCGATTGATAAAGGATTGCAACAGGGGTTAGAGCAAGGGTTGCAACAAGGATTACAACAAGGATTACAACAAGGATTACAACAAGGATTACAGCAAGGATTACAGCAAGGATTACAGCAAGGATTACAACAAGGATTACAACAAGGATTACAGCAAGGATTACAGGAAGGATTACAGGAAGGCATTCAACAAACAAAAATAGACAATGCCATTCAACTACTAAAATTAGGAGTAGCTGTTCCAATTATTGTTGAAGGCACTGGATTAACGGAACAACAGGTGGCAGAGTTACAAAAAAAGAGATTTAACCTATGAGCAAACAGCAATTTGCTCGCTATAAGAATTTGGGACATAAATCTGCTTGAAGGGTTTTTATAGCAGTTTCACTGATTGTGCGGAAAGTTTGATGGCTAATTTCTTATTTCCTTTTTCCGTACAATTTCGCAAACTGCTATAGTGTTTAGGATTTGTTCACTACAATGTTGACTTTACAGGATTTTAGTAACTAATCCTAAACACAAGGATGGGCAATTGGGATGTTTTTTCACCAACTGCCCCATCCCCTTATTCCTACAACTTTAAATCATCCACACCATCCAACCACTTACTAATCTCCGTCACAATCGACTCCACACACCCATCTTCAAATGGAGATAACAAACTAGCAACTTCCACAAGCTCTGTAAATGGTTTACTTCCACCTTGTTGACAAAGTTTCACATAATCATTCCACGCATCTTCTTTATTTTCATTTGCCCGCTTCCAAAATTGAAATGCACACGTTTGAGCCAGCGTGTAATCAATATAATAGAATGGCGTATTATAAATATGTCCTTGCCGCTGCCAGAAACCACCACTTTCCAAAAACTCATCGCCATCATAATCTCGCCATGGCAAATATTTCTTTTCAATTGTTCGCCAAGCCGCTTTTCTCTCTACCGAACTAGCATCTGGATTTTCATACACAAAATGTTGAAATTCATCAACGGATACACCATAAGGCAAGAACAGCAAACTTTCACTTAAATGCTCAAACAAATATTTCTCGGTATCCTCTTTGAAGAACAACTCCATCCAATCCCAAGCAAAAAATTCCATGCTCATCGAATGAATTTCACAGGCTTCTAGTGTTGGAAAATAATATTCTGGAACTGCAAACTTGCGACTTTCATATATTTGAAACGCATGACCAACTTCATGCGTCAATACATCAATATCTCCTGATGTTCCATTGAAATTCGAGAAAATAAACGGAGCTTCATAATCAGGAAAATTCGTACAGTAACCACCCAATCTTTTTCCTTTTTTCGCAACTAAATCCATTAATTCATTCTGCACCATAAATTGGAAAAATTCGTTTGTTTCAGGAGACATTTCTTTATACATCGTTTTTCCATTTTGCACAATCCACTCAGGACTTCCTTTTGGGGTTGGATTTCCTGTTTCAAAGCGAAACTTCTCATCATAGAAATACAACTTGTCTACACCAATTCTTTTTTGTTGACGTTCCTTTAACTTGACTGCTAATGGCACAATATATGTATGTACTTGATCTCGGAAATTTTTTACCATTTCCGCATTATAATCTGTCCGTCCGAGTCTTGCATAACCAAGTTCTATAAAATTTTTATAGCCTAATTTTTTCGCAATATTTACTCGCAAATGAACTAACTCATCATAGATACGGTCTAATTCCTCGGCATTTTCCACAAAAAAGTTTGTCATTGCATTTGTTGCATTTTTTCTTTTTTCTCGATCCTTGTGTTGAAAAAATGGTTCCATTTGCGAAATGGCTCGTTCTTCGCCATCAAACATAATTTTTGCCGAAGCGAGTAATTTCGTGTACTCATTCTTTATTTTATTTTCCTTCTGTAAATCCTCAATAACCTCTTTAGAAATGGTTTTAGCAGACACTTCCGCCAAATTAAATAATTGCTTGCCCCACTTACTTTCTAACTCATTTCTAAATGGAGATGTGAGGAGTGCCTCATAAAACTCCGCCACCACTTCCTCCACTTTCGGTGAGTTATCACTAAAAAATTCCCTCTCCGCTTTGTAGAATTCATCCGTTGTGTCGATTGTATAGCGAACATAACAAACTTGTGCAGTTGTCTCAAAACTATTGCGAAGTTTGTTCATTTCTTCCATTGCTTTGTTTACAGTTTCTACAGAATCTGCAACTTTAAACTCTCTCAAAAAATGAGAAAAACACTCCAAAAAATCCTCTACATTCGGACGAATATATGGATACTCTGAAAATTTCATTATTCATCTCCTCCTTTTCTCATTCTTGCCATAGCTACCTATATTTGTCAAGAATTTTTCACCAATCTATACGTAGGCTCCATTTTTTGCTATAGTATAATAGTTACATAGTACTAGAAAAGGACAGGTGAAAATGAATACAAATAAAAATCAAGAAATATTAATGGAAATTCGGAAATTTGCTGCTAAACACTGTTTATATATGAATGCCGATTCTAATTTTCAAAAAAACAACTTGTGTGAGTGGTCCGGTGAGAAATGCGATTATTTTTCCACTGACCATTGTAAACCCGCTCCCTGCAGCCAACTAGAATATTTACCTATGGAGTATTTAGAAGAGTATGCTCAATTATGTGAAAAGTATAAAATAGAACAAAACTCTCTACTATAATAGATATAAAAAAGTGAACTGATAAGGGCGTTGTTGCCCAATTCAGTTCACTTTTTTATATCTTAACGCCTGCTAACCATTCATTAATCTCAGAAATAACTGAAGCCACACACCCATCTTCAAATGGTGAAAGTAGTTTCGCCTCTCGAACAAGTTCGGTAAACGGCATACTGCCACCAAGCTTACACAAATGTAAATAATCTGCCCATGCCGATTCTTTATTTTCACGGGATCGTTTCCAGAATTGGAACGCACAGATTTGGGCTAATGTGTAATCAATATAATAGAAGGGTGCTTCATAAATATGTCCTTGGCATTGCCAAAAAGCACCACTTTCTAGATGGGCAAATCCGTCATAATCTTTCCATGGTGTATATTTCTTCTCCAGTTCTCGCCACTTTGCTTTTCTTTCCACTGGCGTAGTTTCTGGATTTTCATACACAAAATGTTGAAACTCATCGACTGATACGCCATACGGGAGAAATATTAGTGCTTTTTCTAAATGCTGGAATTTATATTTCTCCGTATCTTCTTTAAAAAACAAATCCATCCACGGCCATGCAAAAAACTCCATACTCATGGAGTGAATTTCACACGCTTCGTACGTTGGCCAATGATACTCTGGAATTTCATTGTTCTCCTCCTACCTTTCAATTACTGGATCGCAAAAAATACTACTAACTTGATTTCGCCCACTATTCTTTGCCCTATATAACGCATTATCCGCTTGCTTAATTAGCTGTTTACACGTGTATTCCATAGTTGGAATCGTTGTCGCTACACCAATACTAAGCGTAACAACAGGTATTGAAGTCAACGTTGCCTCATGAGGAATTTGTGCCTGTTCCACAGCCTTTCTAATTTTTTCAGCAATATATGTAGCACCCTCTTGATCTGTATTCGGCAGAATCACTGAAAATTCCTCTCCGCCATATCTTGCTACAAAATCAGTCACACGGTGTACAGAATTCTTTATAATATCAACAACTTTTTTGATACATTTGTCTCCATCTTGGTGACCATAGAAATCATTGTAGTTTTTGAAAAAATCAATATCAATCATTAATATCGAGAGTCTATGACCTTCTCGTAATGCTAACTTCCACTCTATATCAACTACTTCATCATAATAACGCCGATTGGCAACATCCGTCAGTTGATCGGTACGTGATAATAGCTGTAATTCTTCTTCTAACTCTTTCTGTCTTGTAATATCATGAATGCTACCAAATAAAACGATTTCCCCTTTATCTTCAATCACTTTCATGGCAATATCTGCTCGGACAACAGAATAATCCATGCAAACAAAGTGAATATCTCGTAGTTCACTAGGAACAGACTCTTTGCTGTCTTTTGGATACCCTATTCTGGAATCTAATACCGACTTCATATAAGCAGTAACCTTTTTCTTATCTTTTATATGTACAAAATTAACGAGAGAATGCCCAACTGCTAAAACACTCGACATAGATGCTGCTTTTAGAAATGACACAACCTCCATATTCATAAATTCAATTATTCCCTTCTTTTCCACAAACAGAACTTCTGGGGATAATTGAACAATACTTCTATACCGTCTTTCACTTTCCTCTAATCGTTGCTCAATTTGTTTTTGAGCAGTTAAGTTAGTAAATACCGTATACATCCCCTGCAATGTACCTTCAATATTAATTGGCACAATCGTAACAATCCCACTTAATATTAAACCATTCTTACAAACCACTTCCTGTTCATACCTCACTTCTGTCAATCTATTTGCTTTTTCTAAAGCCCTATTCCCTGCTTCTATGTTATTGGGAGGAGAAAATTTCGAGAAATGTTGTCCAATCATTTCTTCTCGATTATATCCAAGCATTTTACAAATTGTTTCATTAACATCTACTATATAACCATCAAAAGAATAACGAGCAACCGCATCTGGATGATTTGTAAATAGGCAACGCAAATGTTGCTGACTTTCCTCTAATTTTCTTTCCGTTTCTTTTAATTTCGTAATGTCCTTTGCAACAGCCGTAATTCCAACTACTTCCGCATCTATTATAATTGGTGAGAAGCTCCACAAAGTATCTATTACTTTTCCATCTCTTTCTACAATTTGAAGCGTTGAAGAAACAGCTTGTCCATCCCGTACAAGTTTCATTTTTTTCTCTATTTTCTCATGGAACTCTTCTTGAAAAAAAGTAAAGAAATGTTGTTGAACAATTTCTTTTTCTGAACATCCAAATAGTTTACTAGTTTCCTTATTGATACGTTCTACATAATAATCAACAGATAAGACAATCATCACACTGTTTTGATTTTCAAACAGACTAGTATATCTCTGTTCACTTGCTTTCCACTCTCTTTCCACACTTATTTTTTTAAAGATGAATACCGTAATAACCACCTGAAGTACCCCACTTACTAAAGACAAAATAACATAACTAACTATCTGCTTAACTTCTATAGCAGGATACATCGTTTTCAAAACGACACAAAATATAACCGTAGAACTAGCAAAAAACATGACAGTTTTCTTTAAAACACTCCATGATCTAGTAGCAATAAATAATCCAACTAAACCACTGAAAGCAAGATATACACTGTGCGGTTCTGCTGTTACTCCTCCTTGTAGATAACGCCCAACTACAGCTGCGATTGTCGTAATAACAATCGGAGTACCGCCGAAAAAAGCACTCGTGACCGCAGTCGTCACAGCAATCGTACTAATTCTAAGCGAAGTAACAAAAGTCGAACCAATTTCAAAACTATAAGGTGCTGAAAAAAAGTTAAATGCACCAAGCACAATACCAATAGCTAATCCTGTACGAAATTTGTTTTCTTTAGAAAATCCATCTATTCGTTGATATACAGCACTTAATAACGTCCCAAAAAGAAAAAGATAACTACCTAATATAGAAAAAACTATCATAAAACCATTGATCATTAAGTTCACCTACTCTTGTTATTTATTTTAACAAAATTCCTAAAAAAACTCTCCTACTTCTAATATATAAGTAGGTAGTAGTCCATATTAACTATTTTATCATACACCCAGAGAATCACAATGGTTACTCAGAGTTTTAATTTTTTGTAGTATCTTTTTCCTCTTTGATTTACTGTAAAATTGTTTATTATAACTTTTATGGTAGGGATGAAATGCTTATTTATGGACACTAAAAAATAAAGCTGTTGAAAAAACAAGCTATTTATTCACTAATTCCTTCTGTACTAATGATTATTCTTTCATTCATTGTTGCTTGTGAATATATTAATACCATTGGCACAAATAGCAAAGAGGAAGTATTACTCAAGTATATTTTTTAAATTTTGGATACCTTATCTTTTGAAGTTGTTGCAGAAGGAGTAGAAGTAGTGGAGCAACTGAATGAGCTAAGAAATACAAAATGTGACTATATTCAAGGCTATTACTTCTCTAAACCACGTGACCCTATGGAAGCAATAAATATAGTTGAAGAATTTGTAACTACCGATAAAATTATCAAATAAAAAATGGGCTGATTGGTGTCAGCTCATTTTTTTATACGTAAATACGATTATAATTCCCTATCTTTTTTTATGAAAATAATGTAAACTATTATTAAGTTATTCCTTAAAGTAGGTGAGTTTATGAATGATACAACTATCTATCATATTAAAAAACAAACTATTTATTTAATACTTTTTTTACTATTTTTCACTACTCTTTCTTTGACAAGTTACTTTAACAAAGAATACTCTCACATTTTAGGTGTATGCCATCTTATCTCTATTGGTTATCTGATCTATCTTGTATTGTCTTTAAGAAAAGTAGTAAAGGAAAAATTCTCGTTATTTCTCCTTTTTCTGACTATATCCTGTTCTATTACATTCATTTATTTAATTTTTAATTTGTTCTATCCCATTAATCCATTAAATGAGCCTGATTTTCGCCTAACATCCGATACTATTGAAGGATTTATTCCTCACAGCATATTTCGTTATTCGGAAGGAACTATGTTATTTATTTCCTTTGTTACTATGTTAGTTATGAATGCAAGTGCATCCGCAAGAAAAGATTTTATTTTTACAGGAATTATTATTTTATCAACCATATTTAGTTTAGCAATCACCGTTGTTAATCTCATTCTAGAAAGTTCTTATAGTGAGCATTTTAGGTTGTTCCATTTATCTTTATTATTTAATGTTGTTTATGTATCTATTGTTTCCTTATTTATTTATCCTGATTTAATGAAACGTGTGTTAGTATGGGGACAGATTTTTCGCATGTATTTCGTATGCTGCCTGGCTTTTGTTTTATGTAATGGTACTCTTGTTTTTCTTATGGCATTTGACTTTTTTCAGATTGATATCCAAATTATAGATAGTATCCGTTTTTTATTTCTAGCCTTTCTTTTGTACGGTATTATTCTCCATGTTAGCAAAAATACGTCAATCCAACCCTTAGAAAATCCGCATCTTAATCGTACATTTATTTCCTATTTTGTCATTATTATAGCACTCAGCACAGTGATTGAAATATTTACCGAAACAATACCTATCTACTTTTATATAAGCAACGCCATTACAATTATTGCTTTAGGTGTACGGCTTCTATTCATTAAACGTCTGGATGAACATGCCAATGAACAATTAAAGCGAATTGCCCATATTGATGAACTGACAAATTTGGAAAATCAAAAGAAATTATTTAGCGATATCCAATCTTTTATTATTAAACAATTACCTTTTACCGTTATTTTAGTAAATATTAGTCGATTTAAGCAAATTAACAATCTACTCACTTACGAAGTGGGGAATACGATTTTGATTACGTTTGTTGAGAGGCTTAGAACAGCAATTAAGGGAATCGCTCCTACTTCTCGTATTTATCGTCATAGTGGCGATGAATTTATGATTGTTACCCATTTAGAAAATAAAAATGATTTAACTGCTTTATGCAAACATATTTTTGATAGTTTAATAGAGCCTTTTCAAGTAAAAAATGAACGGATTAAAGTGTTTCCTATTATTGGAATTACCACTTATCCAGATGATGCTAGTACAATGGATGGGTTATTAAAGAATTTGAATACTGCTTTAAAAGAAGCAAAACTCCTCCCTATTCAAAAATATATATTTTATTCTAAGGAAATGGGTATAGACCTCGAGGAGAAGTTAGAGATTGAAAAAGATTTATATTCAGGGTTAGAAAACGGTGAATTTGAATTATTCTACCAGCCACAATATTCTCCGCATCATGAATTCGCTGGTTTTGAAGCATTACTTCGTTGGAATCATCCGACAAAAGGATGCATTCCTCCGATGAAATTTATTCCAGTTGCCGAAGAAACAGGTTTTATTGTTCTGTTAGGAGAATGGATTCTTTCGGAAGCTTGTAGGCAATTAGTACAATGGAGTGATTTATACGATGCACTAGCAAAAATATCGGTAAATGTGTCCGTCCGCCAACTGCAACAAGCAGATTTTGTTAGCCGTGTGAACGAAATTATTCAAAAATTTAATATCCCTGCTCATCAAATTATGCTGGAAATCACGGAAACTTATCCATTTTACAAAGATCCAGACCTTGTAGAACGGATTTCTGAACTTAGAAAAATCGGTTGTAAAATATCCATTGATGATTTTGGAACTGGATTCTGTTCTCTTACCAGTTTAACAATTGTGGAGATTGACCAAATCAAAATTGCTCGTGAATACATCCAAACAATCGGTACAAATAGTAAAGAAGAGATATTGCTTAAGCACTTATTTATCATGTTAGATTCTCTATCTTTCAGTATTGTTGCCGAAGGAGTAGAAACAATCGAACAACTACATGAACTACAGGCAACAAAATGTGACTACATTCAAGGTTTTTATTTCTCCAAACCACTTAATCAGGTAGAAGCAACAAAGGTTTTTCAAGAATCTGTCATGACTGGAAATTTTGTTCTTTAACTCAGAAGTCAAAATAAGTTTTTTGAAAGGAGTCTAGGTCAGTCGGTGAAAACATCCTCCAATTGATCCAGACTTTCGTTGCCTATACGCCATAGAAATTCTATAGCAGTTTATGAAATTGTGCAGAAGAAGGTTAGGAGAAAATTTTAATTAGAGAATGAACTTTCTGCACAATAATTAAAACCGCTATAATAACGCAAAAACGATGATCTGACTCTATCTTTTTTATTTCAACTAGTGTAGACTTACCCTATTATAAATAAAAAAGGATGTTACTCTATGTACCGTACAAATATTCACCATATAAAAAAACAAACTCTTTATTTGATACTCTTTTTAACAATTTTTACGGTAATTTCCTTTACGAATACCGTTCCTAAAGAATACTCCAAATTTTTGAGTGTAGGTTATGTTCTCTCCATTAGTTATATGATTTATCTGGTGATGTCTTTACGAAAAATAGCTAAGAAAAAGTTCTCTTCATTTCTTCTATTTCTTGCTCTATCTTTTTCTGTGATGCTTACTTATTTGATTTTTACGATGTTTTACCCAATTAATTTATTAAATGATCCACTTTTTCGACTAACTAGCACGAATACGGAAGGTTTTCTCCCACATAGTCTATTTCGTTATTTGGAAGCACTGTTGTTATTTTTTGCATTCATTCTTATGTTAACAATGAATGCCAGCAAACAAGCGAAAAAAGACCTTATTTTTACGGGAATTATCATTTTATCAACGCTATTTACATTGACAATTACCATTATCAATGTCATTCTAGAAAGATTTTATGGAGAGCATTTTAAAATGTTCCATTTAGCTGCATTATTTAACATTGTGTATGCATCTATTGCTGTTTTATTTATGTATACTAGTTTAATGAAGCGTGTGTTAGTATATGGACGGCTGTTTGTTCTTTATTTCGTCTGCTGTATGTCTTTTGTTATTTGTAATGGCATACTCCTTCTTCAAACGACAGTTGATTTTTTTTGGATGGATATCCATCTTATTGATAGTATTCGTTTATTGTTTCGAGCAATTCTTTTGTATGGAATTACTATCCATGTTAGTAAAAATGAGACAATCAAATTCTTAGAAAACCCGCACCTTGACCGTATGTTCATTTTTTATTTTGTCAGTATTACACTACTCAACCTAGCAATTGAAATGACAGTAAAAACATCCTCTGTCTACTATTATGTATGCACTGCTATTACGATTACTGCTTTAGGAGCACGTCTTCTATTCATTAAACATTTGGATGAACATGCGAATGAGCAACTAAGACGGCTTGCACATTTGGACGATTTAACAAATTTAGAAAATCAAAAGAAATTATTTATTGATATACAGTCTTTTATTACTAATCAAGCTCCTTTTATTATCATTTTAGTGAATATTAGCCGCTTCAAACAAATCAATAATTTACTCACCTATGAGGTAGGTAATACGATTTTAAATGCGTTTGTAGAAAGGCTAAAACATGCCATTACAAAAATCTCTCCCATTTCCACTATTTATCGTTATGGTGGTGATGAGTTTATAATTGTTACACATTCTGAACATACGGATGACGTAACAAATTTATGTAACCATATTTTTAATAATTTGGCAGAGCCTTTTGAGATAAAAAATGAACGGATTAAAATTCTAGCTAATATTGGTATTACCACCTATCCTGATGATGCTAGCACAATGGATGAACTACTTAAAAACCTAAATTCTGCTTTAAAAGAGGCAAAGCTTCTCCCGATTCATGGATATAAATTTTATTCTAAAGAAATGGCTGTAGATATGAGAGAAAAATTAGAAATTGAAAAAGATTTATATGCTGGTTTAGAGCATGGTGAATTTGAATTATTCTATCAGCCACAGTATTCTTTAAACCGTGAACTTGTTGGTTTTGAAGCATTAATTCGCTGGAATCATCCGACAAAAGGATTCATATCTCCAATGAATTTTATTCCAATTGCCGAAGAAACGGGATTGATTGTTCCGTTGGGTGAATGGATTCTAAGTGAAGCGTGCCAACAATTAACCCAGTGGATAGATTTATATGACGTACCACTCAAAATGTCAATAAACATATCTGCTCGTCAACTGCAACAAGCCAATTTCGTTAGTCGTGTAGAAGAAATTATTCAAAACTTCCATCTACCAACTTCTTTAATTATGTTAGAAATTACGGAAACATATCCATTCTATACCGAACCAGAGCTTGTAGAGCGGATTGCACATTTAAGAGCAATAGGTTGTAAAATATCCATAGATGATTTCGGAACAGGTTTTTGTTCGCTTACTAGTTTAACAATTGTTCCGATTGATCAAATCAAAATTGCCCGTGAATACATCCAAACAATCGGCACAAATAGTAAAGAGGAAATGTTACTCAAACATTTATTTACGATACTTGATTCTATGTCTTTCAATATCATTGCTGAAGGAGTAGAAACAGCCGAACAACTGGATGAACTTAAGAATACACAATGCAACTACATCCAAGGCTTCTATTTCTCCAAACCACTCAATCTTATAGACGCAACAAATATTTTTAAGGAATCGGTGGAAAATGGAAAAATCCTTGTTTCATAAAAAGAGATTGGGACAAACGAGGTAAAAAACACCCCAATTGCAAAAACCTCGTAAAATGACTGGTTGCCAAAATTCCAGAAAATCAACGTTTTAGCGAACCAATCTCTCACTAAAAATCATTCAAAAAGATTTTTTCTCCACCACTATATAGACGACAAAAAAGATTTTAATTGATTTAGAACTATTTGTATCGAACATGCATAGTTCCAAGGTTTATATTTTTGCCTAACTGAAACAATATTACCGTCTATATAGACCATAGAAGCAACAAAAGTTTTAAAGGAATCTATGTCAACAGGATCATTGCCTATCTCTTAAAAAAAGGATAGAACAAAGTCGGTAAAACCGCTGATTTTTTGCACTGATTACTGGTTAGCCAGGACTAGAAACAACGCTACTTTACTATCTTTTTTAGTTACGATAGTGTACAATATTAAAATGCTCGTTCATAAAAAGATATACATAAAAGGATAATAAATATATGCATACTCCAGAAATTAATCATATAAAAAAACAAATAATTTATTTAATCATTTTTTACATATTTCTTCTGAGCCTTTCTAATGTTCAGTGGTTTATAAGAGGACACCATGTTGTTTTGGGAATATGCCAAATACTTTCTATTAGTTATATGGTCTATCTCATCATGCAACTTAGAAAAATAGCTCGAAAGAAATTTTCTTTATTTCTCCTAACGCTTGCTATATCCTTTATCGCTACACTCATACATGCAGCTTTTGATATCGTATACCCAGTCAATATAACAGATAGTGACAACTTTTATCTAACAATAAGCGGATTTGAAAACTTCTTGCCACATAGCCTATTCCGTTATTTGGAAGGGATTACATTATTTGCTGCATTCTTACTTATGCAATCCATACATGCTAGCAAACAAGCAAAAAAGGACATTATCTCTACTGGAATTATCGCCTTATCAACAGTCTTTACGCTTGCCATTGGAGTTATTGAGCTTATTCTTGAAAAAGAATACGGAGAAAGTTTCCAAGGATTCCATTTATCCTTATTATTTCAAGTGGTGTATATATCAAGTATTAGCTTTTTCATTTACACACCTCTACTAAGGCGTGTCTTAGTAAGCGGATCTGTTTTCAAATTCTATCTCTTTAATTCTCTTTCTTTAGTTGTCTGGGCGATAATTGTTACCGCTACTTTATTGTTTCGATCTTTTTGGATTGAAATTCCTATTTTAGATAATACTCATTTTTTGTTACTAACATTTCTTCTATATGGTGTTACTCTCCATGTTACTAGACGTGAGCAAGTTGAATTTTTGGAACATCCACACCTCACTAGAACATTTATCTACTACTTTGTAATTGTATTATTACTTAGTAGACTTCTTGAGGTATTCACAACAACCATTTCTATTTATTACTATATATTTAGTATCATCACAATCCTTGCTTTAGGGCAACGTCTTTTATACATTAAGCGTTTGGATGAACATGCTAATCATCAATTAGGACGGATTGCCCATATTGATGATCTAACCAATTTGGAAAATCAAAAGAAATTATTTAGTGACACGCAGTCTTTTATCAATCAAAAAATTCCTTTTACCATACTTTTAGTGAATATTAGCCGCTTCAAACAAATTAATAATTTACTTACCTATGAAGTAGGGAATTTACTGTTATGTGAATTTGTAGAAACACTTAAACAAGCAACTAAAAAAATTGCCTCCACTTCCAATATTTATCGCCATAATGGAGATGAATTTATGATTGTTATTCATTCACAACATCCAGAAGAGATCAAACAGTTATGCAAACATATTTTCAGTAATTTAATTGTACCTTTTGAGATAAAAAATGAGCGGATTAAAATTTCAGCTAATATTGGTATTACCTCTTATCCTAATGATGCTCATACGATAAATGATTTACTAAGGAATCTGAATGCTGCTTTAAAAGAAGCTAAACTTCTTCCACTCCAACAGTATCAGTTTTATTCCAAAGAAATGGCTGCGGACATGGAAGGGAAATTAGCGATTGAAAAAGATTTACAGGTTAGCTTAGAGAATGGGGAGTTTGAATTATTCTACCAACCACAGTATTCCTTGGATCGTGAGTTAGTTGGATTTGAGGCACTAATTCGCTGGAATCATCCGACAAAAGGACGGGTATCCCCACTTGACTTTATTCCAATTGCTGAAGAAACTGGTTTGATTGTTCCATTAGGAGATTTTGTTCTAACAGAGGCATGTAAACAACTTGCAGAGTGGATGCATGTATATGATACACCAATCAAAATGTCAGTAAATGTGTCCATTCGTCAATTACAACAAGCAAATTTTGCGGAACGGGTAAAAAAAATTATTCAAAGCTTTCATATCCCTACCCATCTCATTACGCTTGAAATTACGGAAACGTATCCATTTTATACCGAACCAAACCTTGTGGAACAAATTGCAGACCTTAGAAAAATCGGCTGTAAAATCTCCATTGACGATTTTGGAACTGGTTTTTGTTCACTAACTAGCTTAACAAAAGTACCAATTGACCAAATCAAAATTGCTCGTGAATATATTAATACTATTGGTACAAATAGCAAAGAAGAACAACTACTTGAACATATCTTTCATATTTTGGATGCCTTATCTTTTGAAGTTGTTGCAGAAGGAGTAGAAACAGTGGAGCAACTGAATGAGCTAAGAAATACAAAATGTGACTATATTCAAGGTTTTTACTTCTCTAAACCACTTGACTCTATAGAAGCAACCAATGTATTTGCCTATTCTGTAACTACTGGGAAAATTCTTGGATCATAATAAGGGGATGGGCTGAGATATTTTTGCCGTTTAGTGAAATAACTAGTATAAGGTTTTAGTAGCCAAACTTTCACGAGGGTGGGCAATCGGGTATTTTTTCACCAATTGTCCCACCCTCGTCCTTTTATTTGTAGCAAACCTTGTTTCTTCCGCTATGTTTGGCTTTGTATAATGCCTTATCTGCTTGTCTTACAAGCTCTTCAGAACTATTATTTATTGTTGGAATAATAGTGGATACTCCGAGGCTAACACTTATAAATTTTTTGTTTGACTTAGACGATTCGTGTGGGATTTTTTCTTGCTCCACACGTTGACGGATTTTTTCAGCAATGAATAGTGCCTCTTCTTGATTTGTATGTGGAAGAATGATAATAAATTCTTCTCCTCCGTATCTGGAAATAAAATCTCCTGCACACCTTATCGTACTATTTAATAGTTGAGCCATTTTCTTCAAACAGTCATCACCCGCTTGATGTCCATAGGTGTCATTGTATTGTTTAAAGTAATCAATATCAATCATTACAACTGAAATTTCTTGTTCATTCATTGCTTGTTGCCATTCAAGTGTCATTTGTTCTTCATAGGCACGGCGATTTCCGATATTGGTTAAGTCATCTATGCGAGATAAATTAGCTAGTTTTTCATTTTCTAAAGCTATTTTGGCTTCCAACTCTTTTTGCTGTGTTGTATCATGAATAATTCCAAGCAATACTGGCATATCATCATAGCTAATTTTTTTCATCGCAACTGTTGCGGAAACGATTGAACCGTCTGCACAAACAAAGCGAACATCTTGAATACCACTGATGAAGTCATCTTCATTATTTTCTTCTAATAATGAGTAGATATACTTAGAAATCGTTTCTTTATCTTCTTCATGAACAAAATCAACTAATGAATTACCCGTCACATCCTCTATTGACTTCATCTTTAAGAGAGCAACAATTCCTTTATTCATAAACTCTATACCATTCTTTTGCTCCACAAAAATAACTTCAGGAGATAACTCTACTAAACTTCTGTGCCAACTTTCACTTTCAGTTATTTGTCTTTCCTGACTTTTTTCCTCTGATATATCTTTAAACACGACATATGTAGCTATTCTTTCTCCATTCACAAGAACTGGTGATAGCGACAAATTAACATCTATTGCTGTTTTATCAGGAGTAATTATTTGTACTTCATCCTCGGAAATTTCCTCTGCATTTAGTTTATGAAATACATCTTCTCCAATAAATTCTTTCACATGTCTATCGACTATTTCTGATGCACTTACTCTTAGTAAGCGACAAGCTGAAGCATTTGCTTCTTGAATATACCCTAAAGAAACAATTATAATTCCTTCTGGATGATTATCAAACAAGGAACGATATACTTTCTTACTTTCTTCTTGCTGTCTTTTTAGTAGCTTCTGTTTTGTCAAGTCCTTCAACGTTCCAATAATACCAACTGTCTCTCCTTTGACAACAATTGGTGAACGATTAATAAGCACATCCATCTTACGTCCGCTTCGATGAATGATTATTTTTTCTACATCTACTGCATCTGTTCCGACTCTTAGTTGTTCAAATTCTTCAAAACTATCTTCTTCCTGTGATTCAAGAATAATATCTGTGTACACACGTCCAATTATGTCTTCTACTTCATATCCGTACAACTTCACAAATGCTGTATTTACTTCTTCTATTACGCCATCTAGTCTAAGAAGCAACATCGGTATACTATGTTCTTCAAATAAAGAACGATACCTCTCTTTTTTCTCAATGACATTCTTTTCTGCTTGTTTTAACAACGTGATATCTTCCGTAACAGCAATAATCCCAGCTACTTTTTCATGAATAGTGAGCGGTATCATCTGTGCAATTACTTCGATATACGTTCCATCTTTATGAATTTTTATTCCTTGTGACATTGTTTTATTTCCAGTTAGAACTTTTTTTAATCTTTGTTGAAATGCTTCCCATTCCTCTTTTAAAGTTATTTTTGTTAAAGACTCACCGATTAATTCTTCTTCTGTATATCCGTACAGGTTAATTGCTGCTTTATTTACCCCTTCAATAAGACCATCTACCGACACAAAAAATGTAGCACTATCTTGATTTTCATATAAAGAGCGATGCCATTGCTCCGACTTGTACAATTCCTCTTCTGCTTCAAACTTCTGTAGCATAAATTGCACAACGAGCAGAACTGCTGTTACGCCACTTACACAAAGTAGTGCATACACAATAGAAACTTGCAATAGATTCACCGTATGCATCGTAGAGATACAT
This sequence comes from Caryophanales bacterium, assembly GCA_031546705.1. Classification (GTDB taxonomy): domain Bacteria; phylum Bacillota; class Bacilli; order Bacillales; family JAVBJX01; genus JAVBJX01. The sequence continues at coordinate 2,714 of JAVBJX010000060.1, read as the reverse complement.
ATAGTCCATATAATCGGTGAAACCAAACTAAGTACGATTCCTTTCGTTAATGGTTTCCAACTTCTCGTTGCAATGAAAATTCCTAGTATCCCAACAAAAATTGCATACATCGTCAATATATCGAATGTACCTTCTTGCAATACATACCCTAGTACATCAAATATTATCGTGAAAATGGTAGGAATAACCCCAAAAAAACTAGCCGCAACCGCAATTGGAATTGGAACACCTCGGAATGCAATAGATGTCTGTAAAATATTGATTTTAAAATAAGCTAGCACCACAGAACTTATCCCTAAAGCAACTATCAACCAAAAAACTAGTGATATTTTATTCTTCTTTACTTGTATGTCTTTCTTTCTATAAACAATGCTCAGTATCGTTCCAATGCAAAAAATATAAGTAATGAGGAAAGAAATAAGAATCACAAACTCTTTAAGCATAGAAACCACATCCAATTTAATAAAATTTAAAGTAATTTCACTTCTGTCTCCATGACATTTCACTGCCGATTCGCACACAGTTTCTTCCAGCATATTTCGCTTCGTACAACGCATCATCTGCTAATTTTACTAACACCTCATTATTTTCACCCATAGGAATTCTTGTTGCAACTCCTATACTTACAGTTACTACTTTGTACACAGATTTATTATGTGGAATATTCAATTTGCAAAGATTTTCTTGAATTTTTTCTGCTGTGTGTAACGCCTCTTCTTCTGTCTTGTTCGGCAAAATAATAATAAATTCTTCTCCACCATATCTCGCCACAAAATCAACTGCAGGAGAAATAGACTGTGTTAACACATCCGCAACGGCTTTCAAACATATATCCCCCGCTTGATGCCCATAGAAGTCATTGTACTTTTTGAAGTCATCAATATCTAACATTAAGACTGATAGTTGCTTACCTTCTCTTCTCGCACGTTTCCATTCTTTAGCCATTTTTTGATTATAATAACGTCTATTTGCTACACCCGTTAATTGGTCGATGCGTGATAGTTTTTCTAATTGTTGATGTGTTTGCATTAACTTTTCTTCTAACTCTTTCCGAATTGTTGTATCATGAATAATGCCAATGATTACAGGCTCTCCGCCGTATTCCACTCTCTCCATCGCAATATTTGCTTGAATAATAGACTTGTCACAACGCATAAAACATACATCTTGTAACAATCTACTATTTTTATGCGTTAATTTTTTTACAAGTGTACGTATGGATCTCGTCACTCGAGCTTTATCTCTCTCATGTATAAGCTCGACAATAGATGTGGTGGCTTCCACTGTATTTGTTCGCAAAAAATGATATATTTCTTCATTCATAAATTCAATAGAAGATTCTTTTTCCACAAAAATAACTTCAGGAGATAGTTGAATTAATGTCCGATACCACTTTTCACTTTCTTCAAGTTTCTTTTTAATTCTATTTTGTTCGGTCGTATCTCGAAACACATTATAGAAACCAATTACTTTTCCAAGGGCGTAAATTGGAATAGTTGTTGCTATTCCTGCTTTCGTTGTATTGGCAAATGTTAATATTTCCCAACTTGTAACAGCTACATGATTTGCTACCACGTTATTTATTATTCGATAAGAATCTTCTATATATTCTATTGGAAGAAGATTGGTAAGATGCTTACCCATTATTTGTTCTTTCGTACATATCCGATCGATACAAGCTTGCTTATTTACGTCTTCCACATAACCCTGAGTAGAATACTTAACAATGCCATGCCGATGTTCCTCAAATAACGAACGAAAACGTTGCTCATTTTCCTCCCGTTTTTGTTCATTATATTTCTGTTCCGTCACATCTTCCCAAATCCGAATAAGCCCAACCATTTCCCCATTGACAATGACTGGAACTTTTTCTCCCAAAATATCAATGATTGTTCCATCACGGTGGATAAGTTTTTGCTCATCTATTATACTCATTAACTTTTTCCTAGCAGCTTCAAAATTTCTCTTTGCTTCCTCTAAGTAATCAGGGTGTATACACTGCATATAACTTGCTCCAACTAATTCATCTTCGCTATAACCCACTAAACGAACGAAAGCAGGATTTACTTCTTCCACATAACCATCTAGTGATATGAAAGACATCGCTTCACTATGGTCATAAAATAACGATGTATACCTTTCTTTACTTTCTTCTATTTGTCTTTGTGCTTGTTTCAAGATAGAAATATCTTGGATAACAGCCGTAAGTCCAACTACTTCTTCATTCACCATAACAGGAACTAACTGACCAAGTATATCAACAACCGTTTCATCTTTCCGAAAAAGTTGTGCTTCAGAAGTTGCCGCCTGCTTATGGAGAATGATTTTCTGAACCCGTTTAAATTCTTCTATGCTTTCAGGATGAACGAATTTAAGAAATTGTTCACCAATCAATTCTTCCTTTGCATAACCAAGCAACTCAAGCCCAATTTTATTTACTTGGATAATTTGTGCATCAAGAGACAATGAAAATAAAGCACTTACATTCTGTTGAAAAAGCGAATGGTACCGCTGTTTTTGAATATACAATTTCTGATCTAATATTGGTTTTCTTTGCAGAAAGTACACACCTATTAAAGTAACCCGTTGTGCTAGATAAAAAAAAAGATAACAAAAACAAGATATGCAAAACAATCAATAAAACGCCCAAGTGAAAAAGAATGGGGGGCAATAAAATGTTTGAGTTACAAAATTATTGTAACCAGACGAAAGAA
>JAVBJX010000057.1:0-38408 GCA_031546705.1 Caryophanales bacterium | reverse complement strand
TATTATCCATGCACATGATGGTCGCATCCTACATGGATGCGTGGATTGAAATTCAGTTGCTATGGTACAAACTGATGATGCTGTTCAGTCGCATCCTACATGGATGCGTGGATTGAAATTTCAATGACTGCAAAAAACACTTACTTTTTCTACCGTCGCATCCTACATGGATGCGTGGATTGAAATTGCAATCGCAAGCTTTAAATCTAAATTCTCTTGCTGTCGCATCCTACATGGATGCGTGGATTGAAATGCTAAAATGTTCATTTTAATCTCTCCTTTGTGTAGTCGCATCCTACATGGATGCGTGGATTGAAATTGCATAGATATAGCCTTTGTTTTCTAATGCAAATGTCGCATCCTACATGGATGCGTGGATTGAAATATCAATACAGACGGTGAAATAGAGTATACTACAGGTCGCATCCTACATGGATGCGTGGATTGAAATTATCACTTCACGATTAACATCTAAGCCATTAACGTCGCATCCTACATGGATGCGTGGATTGAAATAATAATGCGTTGTATATCAGCGACCGTAAAAGGTTGTCGCATCCTACATGGATGCGTGGATTGAAATTAGTTGTTGCAGCTCTTAGTCGTTCATATTCTAGTCGCATCCTACATGGATGCGTGGATTGAAATCTCCGTTACACATAATTTGTCTGATACGTACTTATCGTCGCATCCTACATGGATGCGTGGATTGAAATTCGCTAATTACTTCTGTCGCTGTTTTTAATCCTGTCGCATCCTACATGGATGCGTGGATTGAAATCTGCATCTGGTGGAGAAATCATTACAGTTTCATAGTCGCATCCTACATGGATGCGTGGATTGAAATCAGTAAGCTTTGATGACCATTCCACCAAAAGCAAGTCGCATCCTACATGGATGCGTGGATTGAAATAAGCCTACGGAGAGGTCAGTAGTAGTCAAAAATATGTCGCATCCTACATGGATGCGTGGATTGAAATTTATAGGTTTCACATTCTTTTTGTCACTTTGCTGTCGCATCCTACATGGATGCGTGGATTGAAATGTGTAACAGACAGTGAGGGGGATGGCACTTGCTACAGGTCGCATCCTACATGGATGCGTGGATTGAAATTCTAGTTTGCCTGTAGGACAAACCATCAAAAATGTCGCATCCTACATGGATGCGTGGATTGAAATCATCAAAGCAAGACACAAGTGCCTTAATCTCTTCGTCGCATCCTACATGGATGCGTGGATTGAAATGTTGCGATGAAGACAGTAGTCCAATTGGTTTCTTGTCGCATCCTACATGGATGCGTGGATTGAAATTCTTTTTGGATTTTTTAAAGGAGATGATTAAATGCGTCGCATCCTACATGGATGCGTGGATTGAAATCACGGAAAGCGTATATCCAAGTACGAGGATGAAATGTCGCATCCTACATGGATGCGTGGATTGAAATTGAAACTGAATGTCTTTGAAACGAAGTCCTAAAGTCGCATCCTACATGGATGCGTGGATTGAAATGCTTTGTGACTTAAAAAGTACTCACCATTACGAGGTCGCATCCTACATGGATTGAAATCTTTTGCTAGAGCAATTAGTAACCACCTAAATTACTCTTATTTTCATTACTCCTAATTCATTTCTATAAATATAACTCGTTGTGCTAGTTTAAATGCATCAAAAATGATCAAAAACAGCTTGAATTCATCAATTTTAATCATCTGATTGTAGGAGTTTTAAATTTGTGCTTAGTAATTTTGAACAAAAACTGTAATTTTGTCTATTTGTTGCAATTATTCATGCTATATAGACGGTAATATTGTTTTCAGTGATGCGGAAATATAAACCTTGAAACTACTTATGTTTGATGCGAATAGCTCAAAATCAGTTGAAATCTTTTTTGCCTTCTATATAGAACTTAAATTTTCTTCTGTAAAATAACAAAGAGATTTTTTCTTTAGCTTGTTGAATAACAGAAAAAGGAATAATGTATAACTTAAAGTTTCGATTTATTTTATAAAAATTCCTGCACTTTGTTTCATTAAACAATCTATTGTTAAGGAACGGCTTCAGATTATTAGTTATAAGAGTTTGAATTCACTATTCAGTTTGTGAGTTTTTTATTAAACTACCCTGCCAGTATGTTGAAAATGAAGAAATTGCTCATCTTTTGTTTGAAGATGAATCGCTTATTAGAGACTATCAAGCAATAACCAAAACATGGTTTCCTGTAGGGAAACAAAAAATCATCCCTACGTATGGAAAACATCAAGGAGTAAGGTTATTTGGTGTCTTAGATTATGTAACAGGTTCGATTTATACAGAAGAGCACGAAAAAGGAAATGCAGAAACGTTTCTACAATTTTTGAAAAATGTATTAGTACAATATCCAACTGGAAAAATCGTACTTATTTTAGATAATGCACGTATCCATCATGCAAAATTAATACAACCTTTTTTAGAAAAAAGGAAAGATCGACTCACTTTGATGTTTCTTCCTCCGTATAGCCCCAAATTAAATATGATTGAAGAATTATGGGGATGGTTAAAGCAATCCGTCATTTATAATGATTTTTTTCAAACTGTTTTTCAAATCAAAAAAGCTGTACAAGGATTTGTGAAATGGGTCAATACCATACATGAAATTATGATTGATAGATTGTGCTGTCAGTTTTGAAAACAATATTACCGTCTATATATAATGAGGTAATTACAAATTGTTTGGAGGGTTTCAAATGACAACAGAACAAGTCATACCGTTTATATCAGAGCAAAGGATTACTCCATTTCTTACGTTTTGCGGTAATGCAGAGGAAGCAATGAATTATTATGTTCGTACTTTTCCGAATTCAAAACTCGTTTCTCTTTGAAGAATTACAAAAGATGACCGAGGTGTAGAGGGGAAAATCCTGAATGGCATCATTGAAATTTTAGGGCAGACTTTTATGGTTTTGGATATGGAAAAAGAATTTTGTCCTGAATTTACTTGGGCTGTTTCCTTTTACTTAGAATGCAATGACGATGCGGAGTTCGATTTAATTTTTGACGGACTGAAGGGTGATGGACAAGTACTCATGGGACCAGTAGAAATGTATGATTTTAGTAAGGTAACCTGGGTTACTGATTGTTTTGGTGTTACTTGGCAGCTAGTGTTAAGAAAATCTTAAACATTCGGCGGTAAGTTTTATAGATTTAACTATATTTTTAGAGTGCAACGGACATAGGTAAAAAGAAGAAATGATTAATATTAAAGAAGACTATTCCTGGCATTTTGAATAAAATTTATATTTTCTCTTATGCAACTAACATGATCATTAGTTCAATAAGATTTGAGTAAGTCAGCATTAATTTGCTGACTTTTTTTATGTCGCAATAGGGAAATTATGTGTAATAACAATATGAATAAAAAACAAAGAAGTGTCTTATGATAAAACAAAATGAAAAAATAACTCTTAACTTTCTTTGTTATAAAAAATTTTTGTGAAATTGTATGTTGAGCTATGTCAATATTATTTTCTAAAAAAATCTATCCTTTCTGTTTTGCTTACTATAGCCAAACAGAACCGAGATAGATTTTTTATTTTTCTCCACTCTTTTATCATTTGCATAATCAAAACCCAATTCATTCCAGAAAATCACTTTTTATGAGATAATAGGAAAAAACATATTTACTGGATGTGAAAAGAATGAAACATTTTTTAATAGTGCTTCTTTGTCTGTGTATGATGGGATGTGGTTTAATTAAGCAAGCAGAGGTGAAGAAACCAGTGCAGGAAAACAATACACGCACAAGTGAAAATAAAAATGAAAGTACAACAAATGAATCAATACCAACTATAACAAATGAAATACCCAATATAATAAGTGATCTAATTAAACAGTTCGCACCAATTAAAGATCCAAAAATAGTAGCAATCGGGGATTCATTAACACAAGGAGTTGGTGATGAAGCAAATACAGGTGGATATGTAGGTCTAGTAAAACAGCAGTTAGAGAACCTAGATTACATTGATACCGTCACCGTCCATAATTTTGGCATACGGGGACTTCGGAGTGAGTACTTGGTGGGGGTGATGAATAAACATACCGAAACAATTGCAGATGCCGATGTTATTTTTTTGACAATTGGTGGAAATGATATGGTGAAAAGTATTCAATCAAACGTCTTTAATTTAACGACAGATGTATTTGATACAGAGAAACCCAAATTCCTAGATAGAATGAAAACAATTATCGAAACCATTCGTGAAAAAAATAAAACAGCAACGATTGTATTTACAGGATTGTACAATCCATTTTCACTAGCTTTTGATGAAATTCCTGAAATTGACACATTATTAATGGGTTGGAATGAAGCAGAGAAGCAATTAATTTTGTCGTATGAAAATACGGTGTATGTGGATGTGTTTGATTTGTTTGCTAATCGGGATGATCTTTTGTCAGATGATCATTTTCACCCAAATCATGCAGGGTACGCACTAATGACAAATCGAATTATGGAAATGTTAGAAACAGAAAAAAATAATATTGTGGAGAAAAAAATCAAATGAGTTGGAAGACATCTTTTTTTATTATCGCTTTAGTAAATGTACTTGTAGTTATTGGTGCTGTAGTAATGTTACTATCATCAAGTAGTTCAGTAACTATAAAAGGAACTAAAATAAACGAAACGAAATATGCAAAACTAGATGTACAGACAACAAAAGCAGATGTAAACGTTTTGATTGATGAATATGTAAAAGAGCATACAAAAGACCAGCCGCTAACTTATGATGTCAAACTAGATAACGATGTTGTTGTAGCTACACAAGTGCCGATATTTGGAAAAAAATTAGATGCTGTTGTGACCTTTGAACCAGTGATTGCCGATAATGGAAATGTGGAACTAACCAATGCAGAGGTAACTATTGGGAAATTAAAAGTACCGATTCAATACGTTTTAAAATATATAAAAGACAATGCTCCGTTGCCAAATTGGGTTGTAGTTAATACGGATAAACAAACGATTTATGTAGCTTTGACAGAGTACACAACAAAAACTGGTTATCGGGTGAAGGCGAATAAGTTAGATTTAAAAAATGATCGTTTGTCTTTAACTTTATTTGTCCCAGTAAAACAAATTATAAAGAAATAGTTTCTTAGGGTGTATTCTGATACACTAAAATAAAGGGGAAATACAGATGCAAGTAAAGTGTCGTATTAGAATCAAAGAAAGTAGTTACAGAAAAGAAACCACAAAAAATTAAAAATGTAAGAAAATTTATGGAATTAGGTGTAAAAAGTAGTGTTGGCACCACTTTATTTGCTTCTGTGAACCAAATAAATGAATTGAAGGAGAGAGACGAATGGAAAATGAAGTAATTATTGTTACTGGTGGATCAAGCGGTATGGGGAAAGCAATGGCAAAAAAATTTGCCGAATTAGGTGCAAATGTAGTTATTACAGGAAGAACGTTGGAGAAATTAGAAGCAGTTGTTGAAGAATTTTCTTCGCTAAAAGGGAAAGTTTTTCCAGTGCAAATGGACGTTAGAAACCCAGAAGATGTCCAAAGAATGGTAACGGAAACAATTGAGAAATTCGGTACAATTGATGGACTTGTCAACAATGCCGCAGGAAATTTTATTTGCCACGCAGAAAAATTATCGGTAAATGGTTGGAATTCGGTTATTAATATTGTTTTAAATGGAACATTTTATTGTAGTAGTGCAGTTGGAAACTATTGGATTGAAAAAGGAATTAAAGGAAAAATTATTAACATGGTTGCTACATATGCATGGGGTGCAGGTGCAGGAGTTATTCATTCGGCTGCCGCTAAAGCTGGCGTACTCTCCATGACAAGAACATTAGCAGTAGAGTGGGGAAGTCAGTACGGAATTCGTGTAAATGCTATTGCTCCGGGACCAATTGAAAGAACTGGTGGAGCGGATAAACTTTGGATATCAGAAGAAATGGCAAAAAGAACAATTGCTAGTGTTCCATTCAAACGCCTTGGAACACCAGAAGAAATTGCTGAACTTGCGGCGTTTTTATTCTCCAAACATGCAGGATATATTAACGGAGAATGTGTGACAATGGATGGCGGACAACAACTGAATCAGTTTCCGTTTTAATAGAGTGCAATAAAAGAAGTCAGGCTGCCAGAAATTTCGTGGCAGCCTGACTTCTTTTATTTATAAAAAGTAATAGGTGATTTTGTATCTCGATAATAATCAAGTCGACCGTGTAATGTACCTGTATAAAACTCAAATTTATGTCCATCTGAATCAATAAAATAAATAGATTGTCGATCTCTTTCATCCCGTTCTCGGCTTGGTAAGATTGTGACACGATGCTCAATCAGTTTTTCTTTTAGTTTCTCAAACTCCTTTTCATGTATCGAAAAAGCAATATGTGTATAGGAATATTGAATTTCAGTTCGTGGAATGTTTTTTTCAACATTTAACACAATCCATAAACCATTCAAATCAAAATAAGCTAGATTTCTTCCTCTAGCAAGTAGTTTTCCACCTAGAATATTTGTGTAAAATTGAATCGAACTTTCTAAGTCTGATACAGAAAAACAAATATGATTAATGGAATACGTCATCAGTTTCTCCTTTGTCTACAGACTTTATATTTTAAAAAGTGCTGGATTTTCTAAGCAGATGTACTTCACCTCCAACTAACTTTTGGCTCAGTCTTATTAATAATCCGCTTCATATTCTCACGATGACGATAAAAAATAAGCACAGTGAATAAGCCAACAATCGCAGTAAGATAAGTGTCATGATAAACAAACCAAGAAAATAAAGAAGCATATATGCCAACAAGCATAGAAGCAAGCGATACATATTTGCTTAAATAAATCATCACTAAGAAGAAAGTTACAGAAGTAACAAAAAGAAGTGGTGAATACCACAAAACTACACCACCAGCAGTTGCCACAGCTTTTCCACCTTTGAATTTAGCGAAAACAGGAAACATATGTCCAATAACAGCCGCAAGTCCTGCTAATAATTGATGTAAATCTGCCACAAATAAAAACGGTAAACTTGCCGCAAGTGTTCCTTTCAAAACATCCCCAAAAGCAACTAAAAATCCAGATGTTTTTCCAAGAACCCGAAAGGCATTTGTTGTGCCGAGGTTTCCACTCCCATGTTCACGCACATCTATGCCATGCCTTAATTTTCCGACAAGCAGGGCAAATGGAATCGAACCAAAAAGATATGCCACTGTAATAATAAAGAGAATTTTCATTATTTCCACCTCATGAAGTTATTATTTTTTTGAGTCTGAGTCAAAAGGGATGAAAACAGCCTGATTGTCCCGAACTAGTGAAAGTTTAGTTACGAAAATCTTGTAGAATCAATATTCTAGTAAACTATTTATTTTACTAAAAATCCTTAAAAAGCTGTAGTCTTCATATCTTCAATATATTGTATCATTGATTCCAAAAAACAAGAAATGAATTACTCTTCTTTGCATTCTATTAATTTTTGTGTAGGATAGATTAGGAGAGGGGTGAAAAATGTGGAAATTATTCCAATACAAACGAAACCGAAGAAAAAATATCGAATGATGTGGAGTTTTTTAATAATGGTATGTGCAATTATTGCGGCGTTGACTGTATATAGACTTCCATCGAATGAAAAAGTAAATTATTTTGCTAAAGCTAATCCGCTTATTTTTAATAAAGAAGTGCGTGGATATGCATATGTGCAGAACAAAACAATATATGTACCAATGTCTTTTGTCAAACTTGTTCATGAAGGCGTAGTGTTTGACGAAAAATCACAATCTGTTATTGTGACAACAGAAACAAATGTTGTTCAATTTCCAAATAAATCACTCACGTATTTTGTCAATGAAAAAAAAGAAAAACTACAAATTCCCGCAATGATTCAAAAGGAAGAACCATATGTAGCTCTTACTCCACTGACAAAATTATTCGCTCTCAAGTGGGAAGAAAAAAAATCAGGAGCAGTATTTGTTTATGCAAATGGGGATGAATTATCACTTGCAAAAATTGAAGAATCAGGAGAAATAGAACGGCGTTTGCGAATAAAACAAACGCCTAAATCACCATATGTTGCAGAAGTAAATGTAGGAGAAACAGTTTTTGTAGAGAAAAGGGGTTCAGCATATGCATTTGTTCGGCGTAGTGATGGAGCGGCTGGATATATTCAAACACAATATATAAAGAGTACAGAAACAAAAACAGTTACGGTTAATACAAAAAAATTACTTGCTCCAAAAATAACAAAACCAATTTTTTTATCATGGGAAGCGGTGTATACAAAAAATCCAAATGTAAAGAAGTTACCAACATTAGCTGGTGTGAATGTTGTATCACCAACATGGTTTTCAATTACGAATGACAAGGGAGATATTAAAAATCTTGCAAGTAATGAATACGCTAACTGGGCGAAGAAAAAAAATCTGCAAATATGGGGATTAATATCAAATGATTTTGACAGAAAACGAACTCATGAAGTATTAAAAAACTTTGATACAAGAGCATCCATTATTCGTAAAATGCTCTATTATAGCCAAATGTACGAATTAAGCGGAATAAATATTGATTTTGAAAATGTAAATCTGGAGGATGGAAAATTAGTTACGCAATTTGTGCGTGAAGCCGCACCTCGTTTTCATCAGGCTAGACTTGTTGTGTCAATGGATATTACGTTCATCTCATCATCACCAACGTGGTCAAAATTTTATGACCGAGAAGCTTTGTCAAAACTAGTAGACTATCTGATTGTGATGGCGTATGACGAAACAAGCGGAAATTCTAAAAAAGCAGGAAGTGTTGCAACTCTTCCTTGGGTAGAAAATCACTTGAAAAAATTATTAAACCTTGTTCCAAATGAGAAGCTTATTTTAGGGATTCCCTTGTACACAAGATTGTGGGAAGAAAAGAATGGAACAGTCACTTCTAAAGCATTAACAATGGATAAAGCAAAAGAATGGGTAGCAACAAAAAAAGTAACTCCAGTATTTGATGAGCAAAGTGGACAACTCTATGTGGAATATAAAGATGAAAAAACGAACAGCCTATACAAACTATGGTTAGAAGATGAATCATCTCTAAAAAAACGGGTAGAACTCTCAAAAAAGTATAAGTTATCAGGGATTGCGACATGGGCGAGATCATTTGGAAGCGAAACTACTTGGGAAACGCTAAATAACAGCGTAAATCCACCTGCCATAAAACAATAATGATGGAGGAACTTATGGATACAACAGAAATTTTAAGAAAAGCAAAACGAATTGCTGTAGTCGGATTATCAGATAATCCAGCACGAACATCGTATATGGTGACAAAAATAATGCAACAAGCAGGGTATGAAATTATTCCCGTCAATCCAATGATTGAAGAAGCTCTTGGTGTAAAAGCTGTAAAATCATTAAAAGAAATTTCTGGACATGTAGATATTGTTAATGTCTTTCGCCGTTCTGAACAAGTAATGGATATTGCAAAAGAATTTCTTCAAATAGATGCAGATATTTTCTGGACGCAACTAGGGATTATTGACGAAACAGCTGCTAAAATGTTAGAACAAAAAGGGCGTATAGTTGTCATGAATCGTTGTATTAAAGTGGAATATAACAAGATGTATTAAGCGTTGAAATAAGTGTTTTTAAAAGATTTTCCAAAGGTTTTTGGTGAAATGAATGGACTTACAAAAAAGTTATGCTACAATGAAAATCATCTTGAAAAACGTACTTTTTATTTAAAAGGGGTGGATATGTTTGTGAAAAATGAACAAATAATGGAATATAATGACGATGCTATTCAAGTGTTAGAAGGACTTGAGGCAGTTAGAAAACGTCCAGGAATGTATATTGGTAGTACAGATGCAAGAGGATTACATCATCTTGTTTATGAAATTGTTGATAATGCAGTAGATGAAGCGTTAGCTGGATATGGCAATAAAATTGTGGTCACGATTCATGAGGACAATAGCATTTCAGTTAAAGATGAAGCCCGAGGAATGCCCACAGGAATACATAAATCAGGAAAACCAACACCAGAAGTTATTTTTACGGTATTACACGCAGGTGGGAAATTTGGACAAGGTGGCTATAAAACAAGTGGAGGTTTGCACGGTGTTGGTGCATCCGTTGTCAATGCTCTATCAGAATGGCTTGTTGTTACCATCCACCGAGATGGTTTTATTTATGAACAACGCTTTGAAAACGGTGGAAAGCCAGCTACTACCTTGGAAAAAAAAGGAACAACAAAGAAAACAGGATCAATCATTCATTTTAAGCCAGATACAACAATTTTTAGTACAACAACCTACCAGTTTGATGTATTGAGTGAACGATTGAGAGAGTCTGCTTTTTTATTAAAAGGGCTAGAGATTGAGTTAATTGATAAACGGAAGAATATCAAGGAAACGTATCACTTTGAAAATGGAATAGAGGCATTTGTTACATACTTGAATGAAGAAAAAGATACACTTCATGATGTGTTATTTTTTGAAGGGGAACAACATTCTATTAGTGTAGAAGTTGCCATGCAATTTAATGATGGGTATTCAGAAACGGTTCTATCATTTGTCAATAGTGTACGGACAAAAGATGGCGGAACCCATGAAATAGGAGCGAAGACAGCAATTACCCGTATTTTTAATGAATACGCTCGTAAAATAGGATTGTTAAAAGAAAAGGATAAAAATTTAGAAGGCTCTGATATTCGAGAAGGATTAACGGCTGTTATTTCTGTGCGTATTCCTGAGAATTTACTACAATTTGAAGGACAAACAAAAGGAAAGCTTGGAACAAGTGAAGCACGCTCGGTTGTAGATGCGGTTGTGTCTGAGAAATTGACATATATTCTACATGAAAATCATGAAGTTGGTTCTCTTTTACTAAAGAAATCAGTGAAAGCAGCCCAAGCAAGGGAAGCGGCAAGAAAAGCGAGAGAAGAAGCAAGAAGTGGCAAGAAGCGAAAAGGAAAAGAGTCTATTCTTAGTGGAAAATTAACTCCTGCTCAAACGAGAAATCCGAGTAAAAACGAACTATATTTAGTTGAGGGGGATTCGGCTGGTGGTTCTGCAAAACAAGGACGGGATCGCAAGTTTCAAGCAATTTTACCACTTCGAGGAAAAGTCATTAACACCGAAAAGGCGAAGCTTGCAGATATTTTTAAAAACGAAGAGATTAATACAATCATTTATGCTATTGGTGGCGGTGTTGGTGCAGATTTTGATGTAACTGACATTAATTATGACAAAATTGTGATTATGACCGATGCCGATACAGATGGGGCACATATTCAAGTGTTGTTGTTAACATTTTTCTATCGTTATATGAAACCGCTTTTTACTGCTGGAAAAATATTTATTGCGATGCCGCCGTTATATAAAGTGAGCAGAGGTACAGGAAAAAAAGAAGTGATTGAATATGCTTGGACAGATAAAGAGCTTCAAGGTGCAATAAAAAAAGTTGGCAGAGGTTATATTATTCAACGGTATAAAGGTCTTGGAGAAATGAATGCAGAACAATTATGGGAAACAACGATGGATCCAAATACACGGACATTTATTCGTGTTTGTATTGAGGATGCCGCAAGAGCAGAAAGACGAATTACAACACTAATGGGTGATAAAGTAGAGCCACGTAGAAAATGGATTGAAGAAAATGTGGAATTTGGAATAGAAGATAGTTTGGTCACTGGGGGAAAGTAGAATGACAGAACGTTTGTTAGATTTGCCATTAGAAGATGTATTAGGTGACCGTTTTGGTAGATATAGTAAATACATTATTCAAGAACGAGCATTGCCAGATGCTCGTGATGGATTAAAACCTGTACAACGCCGTATTTTATATGCGATGTATGCCGAGGGAAATACGTTTGATAAGGCATTTAGAAAATCAGCAAAAACAGTTGGAAATGTTATTGGTAACTATCATCCACATGGCGATTCATCTGTTTATGAAGCAATGGTTCGGATGAGTCAAGATTTTAAAGTGCGAAATGTCTTGATTGAAATGCACGGAAATAATGGTAGTTTAGATGGCGATCCACCTGCGGCAATGCGTTATACAGAAGCGAGATTATCAGCGATTGCATCTGAATTACTGCGTGATATTGATAAAGATACAGTAGAATTTACGACAAATTTTGATGACTCTATGAAAGAACCAGTTGTTTTGCCAGCCATGTTTCCAAATCTACTTGTCAATGGTTCTACAGGAATTTCCGCTGGTTACGCCACAGATATTCCACCACATTCATTAGGTGAAGTGATTGAGGCAGTGATAATGCGGATAGACGATTCTACTTGTACAGTTGATAGACTAATGACTGTTCTAACTGGACCAGACTTCCCAACTGGCGGTATTGTCCAAGGGAAAGATGGCATTAAAAATGCCTATGAAACAGGTAAAGGGAAAATTATGATTCGGAGTAGAGCTCACACCGAAACAGTAAAAACAAAACAACAAATCATTGTGACTGAGATTCCATATGAAATAAATAAAGCAACACTTGTAAAAAAAATAGATGAACTTCGGATAGATAGAAAGTTAGATAACATATTAGAAGTTCGAGATGAAACAGATCGGACTGGGCTTAGAATTGTTATTGATTTAAAGAAAGATGCTGACGCTGAGGCTATACTAAACTATTTATATAAAAACACAGACCTTCAAGTGCCATATAGCTTTAATATGGTTGCTATTATGAACCACAGACCAAAACAACTGAGTTTACCTGAGCTTTTGGATGCTTATATTAGTCATCAAAAAGAAGTGTTTACCAATCGAACAACGTATGACCTAAATAAAACAAAAGACCGCTTGGAAATTGTTGCTGGTTTAATGAAAGCATTGTCTATTTTGGACAAAGTAATAGCAACAATTCGTAGTGCAAATGATAAAAAAGATGCAAAAGAAAAAATTATTGTAGCCTACGGTTTTACCGAAGTACAAGCGGAAGCAATTGTTTCCTTACAATTATACAAACTAACAAACACAGACATTACTGCTCTAAGAGAAGAAGAGACACAACTCGTAAAAAAACAGGCTGAGTTAACGGAGATTTTGGAAAGTGAAAAGAAGTTAATGAGCGTCATGAAGCAAGAACTTCGTAAACTGAAGAAAACATACAGTGACCCAAGAAGAACAACCATTGAAGCAGAAATTGTGGAAATTAAAATTAATAAAGAGCTAATTATTCCAATTGAAGATGTCGTAGTTACCGTCACAAAAGATGGTTACATCAAACGAACAAGTCAGCGTTCTTATTCCGCTTCTAATGGACAAGATTTAGGTATGAAAGAAACGGATGTTATCCTTGCAAAATACGATATGAAAACAACGGATGTTTTATTGGTGTTTACAAATAGAGGAAGTTATATGTTCATTCCTGTTCATACACTTCCTGATATTAGATGGAAAGACATTGGGCATCACGTTTCCCAAATTTTTTCGCTAGATCGGGAGGAACAAATTATTAATGCGTTACACATAACTGATTTTTCTGCCCCACTGTTTGTTACTTCTGTGACAAAATATGGCATGGTAAAACGTACAGAACTTCAATCTTATCAAGTTCAAAGATATTCAAGACCACTTGTAGCAATGAATATAAGAGAAGAAGATGAAGTATTACATGTAAGTTTAAGTGATGGCTTTAATCACTTAGTATTAATTACAAAAAATGGTCAAGCTCTCCGTTTTAATGAACAACAAATTAATGTTGTTGGTGTACGGGCTGGGGGAGTAAAGGGAATTTCCTTAAAAGAAACCGATGAAGTAGTTTCAGTAATTTTTTGTACAAATGAAGATACTAGAAGTATTCTGGTGATAACAACTAGAGGAGCAGTAAAAAAAATAGCAATGCGTGAATTTACACTAGATGAACGGGCAAAACGTGGAGTGATGTTAATTCGAGCATTAAAGGGAGTACCACATCAAATATTTCAAGCCGTTTCTGTTACAGATGAAAACATTGTCCAAATTCGCTCGACAAAAGGAACGTTCTATTCGTTAATAGTAAGTCAGTGTAAAAATCGTGATTTACAAAGAAATGCCGATTATGTAGTGGAAACGTATGCGTATGAACACGAAACAGAAGGTATGATTACAATGGTTAGAGTCGAATAGAAAGAAGAGATTCGTATGATATTTAAACGTAAAGAATTATTTAGATATATTTTTTCTACAGCAGTACCTTGTAAGCTTTTATTTTTTGAACAATCAGACAAAAATGAGGAGCGAACTCAGGCAAATGGGCTTATGTATGATTTAAGCCCGAAAGGATTGAGTTTGAAAACACCGTTCCATTTAAAACATATTAAAGACATTCGTGTAGAAATAACTTTTGCATTAATGGATGAAAGTAAAATAGTTTCTGGGAATATTATTTGGAAAAAACAAGTTGGTCCTCAAACGTTTCATTATGGAGTGTACTTACATACGTCTAAAGATGAAGAGAAATGGATAGTTGAGGAACTCAAAAAGCATGTTAAAAAATATAGAGATGAGAAACTAGAAAAACCAGAGGGAAAAGTGAAATAGAGTAGACTACTACAGAAAAATGAAATAATGATTTCACTAGATGGTTATTTTAGGGCATACGGGGAAGTTTAATTGATAAAGTGAAACTTTTATAATCGGATAAATATTCTCGAAAGGATGATTTGATGTATTCAATCGCTACATTTGCTGGTGGGTGTTTTTGGTGTATGGTAAAGCCATTTGCTACGCAGGAGGGAATTATTCAAGTTGTTTCTGGTTATACAGGTGGACATACGGAAAATCCAACGTATAAGGAAGTATGTTCGGATACAACAGGTCATTATGAAGCAGTGCAAATTACATATGACCCAGCTATTTATTCATATGAAAAACTTGTTTCCTTGTTTTGGCAACAAATTGATCCAACTGATGAAGGTGGACAATTTCATGACCGAGGATTGTCTTATGCAGCCGCTATTTTCTATCATACGAAAGAACAGAAACAAATAGCGGAACAATCGAAACAACAATTAATCGAAAGCAAGCGGTTTTCTAAAGCAATTGTCACAAAGATTTTACCAGTAAAAGAATTTTATCCAGCAGAAGACAATCATCAAGATTACTATAAAAAAAATCCTGCTCATTATGAACGATATCGTACTGCTTCAGGCAGAGTATCATTTCTAAAAGAAAATTGGCGAGATACGAACTTGAAAGAGAAACTAACATCGCTTCAATACGAAGTGACACAATTAAATGGAACAGAACCACCATTTCAAAATGAATACTGGAATAATAAGCGTGTTGGTTTATATGTGGATATTGTTTCAGGTGAAGTTTTGTTTAGTTCCAATGAAAAATTTGATTCTGGTTGCGGTTGGCCAAGTTTTACCAAGCCACTCCATGCGGAACATATAGAGTCAAAACGAGATACTACGCATCGAATGATTCGTACAGAAGTGCGTAGCACAAAAGCAGACTCTCATTTAGGTCATGTATTTGAGGATGGACCAAAGGAAACAGGTGGATTAAGATATTGTATTAATTCCGCTTCTCTGAGATTTATTCCAAAAGAAAAATTAGAAGAAGAAGGCTATGGGCAGTACGGATATTTATTTTAAAAGTATGGAACAATCGGGGTGAAAACACCCTGATTGTTCCATATTAGTGAACTGAATGATTGCCAAAATCCTGTAAAGTCAATATTTTGGTAAACCATTCCGTTCACTAAAAACATTCAAAAAGAATTCAGCCCCAGACTCATTAATTTTTTGAGGTGGCTATAGCAGTTTCACTTATTGTGAGGAAAGTTCAATGGCTAATTAAAAATTTTCTCCCTTCCTTTTTTCGCACAATTTCTCAAACTACTATAAAGGAAAAAATGGTTATAAATTTCTTGAAAATAAGATGGTGAGAATATGAAAAAAACAATCCAATTATTGATAACTTTTATCATCACTTGTGGAGCTATTGTTTTTATTTGCAATATCCCAAGATTATTTAACTTTGATAGGAGTGAAAGAATAGTAAAGCTTGATACTTCTATGTATATACAAGCAGTGGGAGAAACATTTCAAGCACTATCTCATCCTGCAAGTATGACATATTTAACTGATAGAATGAAAGAATTGCCACTCTTTTCTCGGTTGTTTGAAGCATATTTGTATTCTTTTGAGTTAGTAATGATTGCTTTCTTCATTGCTATTGTGTGTGCTTGTTTCTTAGGTTATTTGTTTATGGTTTCATCAAAACTTATTCGAAAAATAATCTATCAACTACTAAATATATTAGATGCAATTCCTGATGTAATGGTTATTGTTGTTATTCAAGTGATAGCCATTTCGATTTTTCAAAAGACAGAGTGGATGCTATTTGATATATATTCATTTGGAGAAGATGACCGAATTTATTTCTTTCCTATTTTTTGTCTAACTATTTTGCCATTCGCTCAGTTGTCTAAATATTTGATTTTTATTTTGCGTGATGAAGTAGAAGAGTCCTATGTAGAATTTGCAAGGGCAAAAGGCTTGTCGGTAAATAGAGTTATTATCATCCATGTTTTTCGTAATGTTTTGTTACAGTTACATGGACATGCTCGAACTATTTTCTTATTTATGATATCGAATTTACTAGTGATGGATCTGCTCATGAATTTAGGTGGAATGATGAATTTTCTATATAGTTATGCAAAAAGTATGCAAGGATTTTCTATTGGAATGATTATGTTGTATATTCCATTTTTCCTCCTATTTCAGTTAGGTGAATTATTTGTTAGTAGGTTTAGAAGGGAGGAAATGTGATGAAAAGAACAGGATTTCGTTCATTTCAATTTTTGGCAGGAGCATCATTTTTTGTTGTGTTACTTATGGCTAGTGTGTTATTGCCGATTATTTCTCCAAATAAATCGACGGATGCTTTAGTTGTTTTACGTGAAGGAAAAAAAATAGTTGCAGTCCCCCCATATTCTCCACTGGAGTTTCCACCACTTGGCAGTGACCGAGTTGGAAGGAATTTGTTTTATTTATTGGTTGCAGGAGCAAAGTATATAATTTTTTTCGCTCTAATTATAACTGTTGTACGATTAATAGCATCTTTTCTAATGGGTTCGTTATATACATTTATTCCTAAATGGTTACAAACAAGTTATAAAATATTTGTCAATGCTGCATCATTTGTTCCAGTAGCATTATTCTCCTTTTTTTTGCTTGGAACACTAGATAAAGCGGTAGAGTATAAAGTATTTCCTGCTGATACATATCTTATCTATCAATTAATTGTGTTAGCTCTTATAGCAGCTCCAGTATTATCGGTATTTATTGGGGAAGAGATGAAAGAATATATGAAGCAGGAGTTTGTTGTTAGTTCGAGGTTAATGGGAGCGAGTAATTTTCATATTTGGCGTGTTCATGTCATTCCACATTTTTTGCGAAAATCGAGCATTTTATTTTTTGAGCAAATGGTTCAAATACTATTATTATTTACCCATCTTGGTGTGTTGCAGTTAATTATTGGTGGGAAAGTAATAATTGATTTTGGATCGGATATGCCCGATTTGAAAACATTTTCAAAGATACACGAATGGTCAGGAGTGATTGGTAATCATATAAGAGAAATATTTATTGCTCCATGGATTGCTATTGCTCCGCTTCTATTTTTTGCGGTCTCCATTTTTGTGATGAATCAAATGGGCACAGCATTAAGAGAATCGTTACAAGAAACACAAACAGTAAAGAGAAAAGCAGAGATAAAGGAAGAGCCAACAACAGAGGAAGGAGATTTTTCATTTGTTAGAAGATAATGAGCAGAATCAGGAAATACTGGCAATTTTTAACGAGCAGTATGAAAAAATTGGTGAAAAAAATCGTGTAGCCGTTCATGAAGATAGTGATTGGCACGAAACATTTCAATGTTGGTTTATAGAAGAACACAGTAATGAGTATTATGTATACTTCCAAAAACGAGCAGCAACAAAAAACACTTATCCCAATATGTACGATTACACTTGTGCAGGACATATAATGGCAGATGAAACGCTTATGCAAGGTGGACTTCGGGAGTTACAAGAGGAATTAGGAATTACTTTGAATGAACAGGACTTACAATATGCTGGTTATTTCAAATGGAAAGATAAAAAGGATCTTGAGTTTTGTCATCAATATATTTATATGGTACAGTCCATTGAATTTCATCTCGGTGAAGAAGTAAGTGAAATAGTTCGTGTGCGTGAGGATGATTTTCATGAGTTAATGAATGATAGAATACAAGAAATAACTGGTGTAGTTGTGACAGAAGAAAAAATAGTAACAATGAAAAAAGAAGATTTTCGTCCACATTTGTATGAGGATTATCAATATACGGTTAAGTGGCTACATAGAAGTTGAATTTGGGTCAAAAGGGGTATAAAACACCCCGATTGACCCAAACTCATGTTTAGGATTAGGTTGCTAAAATTTCATAAAATCAATAGTTTAGTGAACTAATCCTAAACAATAAAAACTTTTCAAAAAGACTTCTGTCCCAGACTCGACTTTTCTTTTTTTGTTAAATACGAATTACAAAAGTTGAACTAATGATACACTTCTTCTAAAAAAACTTCTGAAATGAGAGTGGTACAGATGCCTTTTTTGGTAAAACAAATAATTTATCAAATCATTGATTTTACAGGGTTTTGAACAGTGTTTATTCCATAAGGCTGATACAATCGAAGTATTTTTTACCGATTGTATCAGCCTTGATGTATATCAAAAATTTATTGGTATACTCCACAGTGTGTCGTTTTTAAAAAGATAAAAATATTTTTCTTTTATCTTTTTAAAAAATTGGTATAATGATAAAGATAGCTAGAAAGGGGAGTAGATAATGAAACATATTTTACAAGGGAGAGCACCTATTTTTGAAGCATTATTACAATATAAAAATAAACATGTTCTTCCTTTTGATGTCCCCGGACATAAATATGGCAAGGGAAATGTAGAGCTGACAGATTTTTTAGGAGAGCAGTGTATGTCTATTGATGTGAATGCCACAAAACCGCTTGATAATTTATGTCATCCTGTTTCAGTAATTAAGGATGCGGAAGAACTTGCGGCAGATGCATTTGGTGCACAATACGCTTTCTTGATGGTAAATGGTACAACTTCTGCTGTACAGTCAATGATTATGAGTACATGTAAAATGGGTGACAAGATCATTATTCCTCGTAATGTTCATCGTTCCGCTATTAATGCACTTGTTGTGAATGGAGCTATTCCTGTGTATGTGAATCCTGGGATACATGAAGAACTTGGTATCCCACTTGGAATGTCTGTGAAGGATGTTCAACAAACAATTGAAGCAAATAAAGATGCAAAAGCTGTATTTATTAACAATCCGACTTATTATGGGATATGTTCTGACTTAAAATCAATCGTTGAGATTGCCCATAAATATAATATGTATGTCATTGTTGATGAAGCACATGGTACACATTTTTCCTTCGGAGAAAATTTACCAATATCCGCAATGGCAGCAGGAGCAGATATGGCGGCTGTTAGTATGCACAAAACAGGAGGTTCATTGACACAAAGTTCCTTTTTGTTAGTTGGTGAGAACGTAGATGTTGAATATGTTCGCCAAATTATTAATTTAACCCAAACAACGAGTGCTTCTTATTTGCTACTTTCTTCTTTGGATATTTCCAGAAAAAACCTTGCATTACACGGTAAAAATATTTTTAAAAAAGTAGTCGATCTTGCTGATTATGCAAGAGAGGAAATAAAAAAAATTGGTGGATACGAAGTTTTTTCTACGGAACTTATTAATGGAGATACCATTTTTGATTTTGATGCCACAAAATTATCTATCCACACACGAAGTTTAGGACTTACAGGCATTGAAGTATATGATATGTTAAGAGATATATATAACATTCAAATTGAATTTGGAGATTTAGCGAATATGCTTGCGATGGTTTCTTTAGGGGATACACATGCAACAGTGGAGAAACTTCTATTAGCATTATCAGAAATCAAGCGTAACTACGCAAAAGACAAATTTGGGATGTGTAGTTATGAGTATATTTCACCACATGTTGTATATTCTCCACATCAAGCATTTTATTCAAAACAGCAGTCAATGAATATCGAAAATAGTAGTGGGTATGTGTGTAGTGAATTTGTTATGTGTTATCCACCGGGTATTCCTGTACTTGCTCCTGGTGAGAGAATAACAAAGGAGATTCTTGATTATATTGCTTATGCAAAAGAAAAAGGTTGTTTTTTAATGGGAACACAGGATATGAACATGGAAAGAATCTATGTCTTGGAAGAGTCGTAGTTGTACTACACTGTAAAAGGGGGAAGATAGATGAACAAAAATATTCATACTTTTATCGGATGTGAAAGTGAATATGAAGATAGTAGAATCGTAGTTTTTGGTGCACCATTTGATAGTACTACTTCTTTTCGTCCAGGCACGAGATTTGCCAGTGCTGTGATGCGAAATGAGAGTTATGGTATAGAAACATATAGCCCATATTTGGATAAAGATTTAAGCGAAGTAGCGGTTTTTGATGGCGGAGATTTGGAGTTGTCATTTGGAAATCCAAAGAAGGCACTAGACGCTATTGAAAACTATACAGCAAAAATTGTAGCAGACAAAAAAATTCCTTGTATGATTGGCGGAGAGCACCTTGTTACATTTGGAGCTGTTCGGGCAGTCCAAAAAGCATATCCTGATTTGCACATTATTCAGTTTGATGCCCATGCTGATTTGCGTCAAGATTATTTAGGAGAAACACTTTCTCACGCAACAGTAATGCGTCGGTGCTTTGAACTTGTAGGGGATGAAAAGATTTTTCAGTTTGGTATTAGAAGTGGTGACAAAACAGAATTCGAGTTTGCCAAAGATCATGTTTTCACCAATAAATTTGACTTTACTGGTTTAGAAACTGTTGTTGAAAAGCTAGCTGGTAAACCAATTTATTTTACAATAGATTTAGATGTATTAGATCCTTCTGCTTTTCCAGGCACTGGCACACCAGAAGCTGGGGGGGTTAGCTTTAAAGAATTATTAGCCGCTATTAAAGAAGTGACAAAGTTAAATGTAGTTGGATTCGATATCAACGAATTATCACCGATGTACGATCATAGTGGTTCTTCTACTGCACTTGCGTGTAAACTTCTGCGTGAACTATTATTACAAATCTAATTGAAGAGAGGATTGATTGAAATGGGAAAAGCGTTAATTATTGGTGCTGGCGGAGTTGCTGGCGTTGTTGTTCACAAGTGTTGTCAAAATTCAGAGGTGTTTGAAGAGATTTGTATCGCAAGCCGAACACAGTCCAAATGTGATGCTCTGAAAGAACAAGTAAAGAACTATAAAACAAAAGTTTCCACTGCTCAAGTAAATGCAGATAATACAGATGAAGTAATTGACTTAATCAACCGTTTTAAACCAGATATTGTTATTAATGTGGCGTTACCTTATCAAGATTTAACGATTATGGATGCTTGCCTTGCAACAAAAGTTGATTATGTAGACACAGCAAATTATGAGCCACTTGACACAGCGAAATTTGAATATAAATGGCAATGGGAGTACCGTGAAAGATTTAAACAAGCGGGAATCACAGCCCTACTTGGTAGTGGATTTGATCCAGGTGTGACAGGCGTTTTTAGTGCTTATGCACAGAAACATCATTTTGATGAAATCCACTCCATTGACATCTTAGATGCGAATGCAGGTGACCACGGCTATCCATTTGCAACAAATTTTAATCCTGAAATAAATATTCGTGAAATTACGGCGAACGGTAGCTACTTTGAAAATGGTAAATTCATAGAAACAGAACCTATTTCTATCAAGAGAGTGTATAATTTCCCAGAAATTGGACTGAAAGATATGTATTTATTACACCATGAAGAATTAGAGTCTTTGGCTATCAATATCAAAGGGGTAAAGAAAATCAGATTTTGGATGACATTCTCCGAGAATTATTTAAACCATTTAAAAGTGCTAGAAAATGTAGGAATGACATCTATTGAGCCAATTAATTATGAAGGACAACAAATTGTTCCGTTACAGTTTTTAAAAGCTGTTCTTCCTGATCCTTCTTCTTTAGGGCCAAGAACAAAAGGAAAAACAAATATCGGTTGTATTTTTCAAGGTGTAAAAGATGGACAACCAAAAACATATTATGTGTACAATGTATGCGATCATCAAGCATGTTATAAAGAAGTTGGTTCACAAGCTATTTCTTATACAACTGGCGTTCCTGCAATGATTGGGGCAATGATGGTCATGACGGGTAAATGGAAAAAACCGGGCGTATATAATATTGAAGAATTTAATCCGGATCCATTTATGGAAGAATTAAATAAACACGGTTTGCCATGGCAAGAAAGTTTTTCTCCTGAATTAGTAGATTAAGGATAGTGAAAAAAATGACAATGAATTGGAACGAATTGCCTACACCAAGTTATGTAGTCGATGAAAGACTACTAATAAAAAATCTGGAACGATTACAAACAATCCAAGAGCGTACTGGTTGTCGTATTCTTCTCGCACAAAAAGGTTTCTCCATGTATGCTACTTATCCATTGATTGGAAAGTATTTAAAAGGGACAACGGCAAGTTCATTATTTGAAGCGAAACTCGGTTATGAAGAAATGGATGGGGAAGTCCATATTTTTTCACCTGCGTATATAGAAGAAGAGTTCGATGAAGTTGTAGAAATTTGTGACCACATTGTGTTTAATTCTTTTCAGCAATGGAATAAGTTTAAAAGCAAAGTGAAAAATGCTAACCGAAAAATCGAATGTGGTATTCGTGTGAACCCTGAATATTCGGAGATTGAAGTAGACCTTTACAACCCTTGTTTTGAGCATTCCAGATTAGGTGTGACATTGGCTAAATTTAAACCTAGTGAACTAGAGGGAATAGACGGACTCCATTTTCATACGATGTGTGAACAAAATTCCGATACACTAAAACGCACGATTCAAGTAGTCGATGAAAAATTCGGGGCGTACATTTCTCAAATGAAGTGGATCAATTTTGGTGGTGGTCATCATATTACAAGACCTGATTATGATGTAGAAACATTGATTGAATGTATTCTTTTTATGAAAAATAAGTATAACGTGGATGTATATTTGGAACCTGGGGAGGCAATTGCCTTACATACAGGATTTCTTGTGACAAAAGTTCTTGATATTATTGAAAATGGCATGAATATTGCTATCCTTGATACGTCTGCGGTTTGTCATATGCCAGATGTGCTAGAAATGCCATATAGACCAGCAATTATTGGTGGTGGAGATCCCGATGAGTTTGGCTATACGTACAGACTTGGTGGACCTACATGCCTTGCTGGTGATGTGATTGGTGATTATTCTTTTAAAGAGCCGTTAAAGCCAGGTGATAGACTTGTATTCTGTGATATGGCACACTACACGATGGTCAAAAATAATACATTTAATGGAGTAAATCTTCCGGCTATTGCTCTTTATAGTGAAACAGATGGTATGAAAATCATTAAACAATTTGGTTATGAAGACTTTAAAGGTCGTTTGTCTTAGGTATTAAATAGAGGGTCTTATAGCAGTTTCACTTATTGTGCGGAAAGTTCAATGGCTAATTAAAAATTTTCTCCTAACCTTTTTCCGCACAATTTTGCAAACTGCTATAATTGATTTCCGTGGAATATTTTTAGAATAAATTCACGGTCTGGTACTTGTAGTTGTTCATAAGATAATAGGAACTTAGTATGTTTTTCTTGCCAATGTCAACTTCTCAATAATCTCTAAATTCGGTTCATAACCAATTCCGTTAGCTGTTGGAACAGTAATCATTCCATCATACACTTCAACTGCTGGATGAATAATATCTTTTTCAAAATACCAAGAAGAAGCGGCAGTATCACCCGGTAGAGTGAAGTTTGAGAGTGAAGTAATTGCAATATTATGGGCACGTCCAATTCCTGATTCTAGCATTCCACCGCACCATACAGGGATATTATTTTCCTTACATACATCATGAATTTTCTTCGCTTCGGTTAATCCGCCAACACGTCCTATTTTAATGTTAATTATTTTACAACTACCAAGCTTAATGGCATGACGAGCATCTGTTACAGAGTGAATGCTTTCATCCAAACAAATAGGTGTTTTTAATTGTGCTTGTAAATCTGCGTGTTGAATGATGTCATTGTAGGCAAGTGGTTGTTCAATCATCATTAAGTTATAATCATCTAATGCTTTTAAGCGGTCTATATCAGCTAATGTGTAGGCAGAATTTGCATCTGCCATTAGTTTAATTGTTGGAAAATGTTTGCGTACTTCTGCAAGGAAATCTACATCCCAATTTGGTTTGATTTTTAATTTAATTCGTTTGTATCCTTCTTGAAGTCGTCCTTCGATAACATTTAATGTTTCTGCAACAGTTGGTTTAATGCCAATACTTACCCCAACTTCAATTTTTTCCTTTGTGCCACCAAGAGCATGGGCAAGCGAAATTCTTTTTTCCTTAGCATATATATCCCAAACAGCTCCTTCTAAAGCGGACTTTGCCATGTAGTTACCACGAATTGGAGCGAACAATTCAGATACATCATTTGGATGATTGATTTCCGTTTTTAGTAATAGAGGAATTAAAAAATCTTCCATGATGTGCCAGTTTGTTTTTACTGTTTCCTCATTGTAAAAAGGATCAGCCATAGCAACAGATTCTGCCCAACCAATCGTGCCATTTTCATTTTCCATTTCAACTAAAATAAAGTGCTTATCATACTCTGTACCAAAACTTGTAACAAATGGTTGAAGCAGTTGTAATTTTAATTGACGTAAAGTGATTTTTTTAATATTCATTAGAATCCTCCTTTTTTGATAGTAAATAAAAACAAAAGTGATTATTTTTTATAAAACCTGTTACATACCAACCATCTTTAAAAAGTGGGATGAATGTTTCACGTGTTTTCATTCTCCACTTAATGGCTAGTTTTTTGTCGGTTATTTTCATTTCTCGAAAGTTGTCAGGAACAGCAACATAGGCAGATTTTCCTTCTAATGTATGGATTTGTTCTGGAATAACCGAGTTATCTAGTTGTGTTAGTGATTCTGGAATAGTTGTCTTGTTATTTGTGTTTTCTTTATCTAACCACCACTCTAACAAAAAGCGATCAGATGGCAATCCTTTGTTTAGAGAATCATTCATTTCTCCATAGCAATTTTCAATATATTTGGAGCAAATACCACCAAGTTTTTGAATATTTAAATAGCCATTAATTGTTTCGAGTGGATCAAAGGTCCAAGTAATAAGAGAATAGCCCATTTCTTTTGCTAATTTTTTTTGGGCATGTTTTAACCGTTCACCAAGTCCTTTGTTTCGATATGCTGGAAGAACACCAAGCTGATGGGAACAAAGATAAGGAATTTTTCCATTAAAACCAGCAAAGCTATATTGAAAGCCGATTAATTTTTCCCCGTCAAAAGCTCCGAGAACCATACCACCATTTTTTACAGCCGTAATTGTTTGATGGGTGGGAGTGGCATCATTTCTACCCCAAATTTGTTCGTCTAGTTGCTTGACTTGTTCTAATTCAATTGGTGAGGTAATCGCACGAATCATGAATATTCCCCCTTATTCATTTGCCGCCATTAAAATAGCGGTTGTTAAAATTTGTGTACCATAAATAAGTGCTTCTTGTGAAAAAGTCATTTGTGGGTGGTGTAGTCCGGGTGTTAAACCACAACCTAGCCCCACCATTGTGGCGGAAATTTCTGGATGTTTTAGTGAATAAAAATGGAAATCTTCGCCTCCCGGAGAGATGATTTCTGTTAGGGTATTTTCTGTACCTAATACTTGTTCAATAGCTGATTGGACAAGTTGAATAGCTTTTGCGTTTGTAATTGCCGCAGGAATAAAAGCTGTTTGCTTAAAAGTAATCGTTGTACGGCTTATAGAAGAAACATATGTAATGATCTGTTCTGTTATTTTTAGTAATTCATTCATTACTTCATTTGTTTGGGCACGTACATCTAAAGCGAATGTAACAGTAGAAGGAATAATGTTAGAAGCATTTCCATCTGTTTGTAATTGTGTCATTTTAATCGAATGAGAAATGTCTGTAGATAGCCGAATTTCTTTTAATTGTTGTACAAGTAAACTGGTGGCTTCAATCGCATTAATCCCAAGATTTGGGCGAGCGGCATGAGCTTGTAAGCCTGTAATTGTTCCTGTAATGGTGACCGTTGAACCGTGAATAATAACTGGACTAGCTTGCCCGAATGGAACTTCAAATTGTGGGCGTAAATGAAGTCCAAGTAAAAAAGTTACTTGTTCAAGAGCATTAGATTCCATCATTAGTTTTGCACCAATCCCAATTTCTTCGGCTGGTTGAAACAGAAAACGGATGGTTCTTTTTGGACGAATATTTTGTTCGAGTAAACTCAAGGCAGTATGAAGAACCATTGTACTATGGGCATCATGTCCGCAAGAATGATTTGCTTTTACAACATTGTCTACTTCTTGTGTCAAAGCATCCATATCGGCACGCAGGGCAACAACTTCCTGAGTTTCTCCTTGGATTTCGGCAATAATTCCATAGTGATTGGAATAAGTTTTTGTTGGGATGTTTTTTAGTTTTTCTATAATATATTGAGAAGTTTTTTTCTCTTCTCCGCTTGGTTCGGCTAAGCAATGAAGTTCTTTATATGTTGTAAATATAGCGGAACTTTGCTGCTCTATATAATGATTTATATTCATGTGAAGTGTCCTTTCTTTTTTATAGTTAACTTTTTAATAGAGAAAGAACAGCATCTTTTGCCTCTAGCCAGTTGTACACACGAATGGCTTGCTTTGGCAACTCACCTTGATTGTATGGTGTATCAAATAACACAACTGGAATATTGCACTGTTCGCAAATGGTGTAAGCATTTTCGTATCTATCCTCTAAAAATAAATCAATATTTGAGCGGCGAATTGCCTCTAACTTGTCATGTGATCCGAGAAGCTCAATTTCGTTATATGGAACAGTATTGGTGATAAACCATTGTTCGGTAATTTCACGGGCATGTTTGTTTCTTGCACTGATGTAAAACATATCAAATGTTTCTTTCCACTCAGACAATATTTCAAGAGCATATTCTGCAAGGGGAGCTTCTTTATAGATAGTTCCTTCGTTTTCTGCAAACCATTTGCCCATGTCTTCTTCAGAAACCCCGTAC
Organism: Caryophanales bacterium; assembly: GCA_031546705.1. Classification (GTDB taxonomy): domain Bacteria; phylum Bacillota; class Bacilli; order Bacillales; family JAVBJX01; genus JAVBJX01. The sequence continues at coordinate 11,261 of JAVBJX010000057.1, read as the reverse complement.
AAAGGAGCTACGTCATATAGTGTAATATCATTTAAGGTGAATGTTTGATTAAATGCTTCATTTAAGTATGGAATAAATGTAGTTGGACATGTAATCGTCCCATCAATATCAAGCCCTAATCGTTTTTTCATTAAAAATCCCTGCTTTCATATTCAGATACCATTATTATTTTACCATATGTGTTGGAATTCGATATACAAATATTGACAGAATTTTTTTTCGGTAAAAATCCATATTATATAGTGATTGATGAAAAGGATGAAGTGAGAAAAATTTTTTATGAAAAATAAGTTATGACTTGATAGAAGAAAGTGAGGGAAATGTATGGATATGGATGAATTGAATCACAAATCACGCCCTGAAGATCGAATACAGCCACATGGTTTACCAAAAGTTGAACCATTATATATGGAGGAAACAGCAGCTGAATTTTATGCCAATCCGTATTCTAAAGCAGATAGGCCTGAACATGTTGGTGGAAGAAGCATGGCATATTTTGGCTTAGTTTTATCCATTTTATCCTTGTTTGTATTCGGACTTGTTTTGGGTGCGGCAGGAATAATTCTTGGTTTTTTTGCTCGTAGTCGTGGGGCAACAGCGATTGGGACGTGGGCAATTGTACTTGGAGGTATTTCTGTAGCGTGGAAATTAATATTTGGTGTATTGTTATTTTAAAGAGTTTGGGGCAATTGAGGTAAAAAACCTTAATTGCCCCAAATTTGTGAAAGTTTGATTCTTATAGCAGTTTGCGAAATTAGTCATTGAACTTTCCACACATTAAGTGAAACTGCTATAACATCCTGTAAAATCAATATTTTAGTAAATCATTCATTTTACTAAAAAACCTTCAAATGGAATTTTGATTTTGTTTCGCAAAATATTCTGCGGCAATCGCATCAATTTCTTTCTTTAATTCCTCCACCATTATTGCTTCTGGAACTTTACGAATAATTTTTCCATGACGGAATAAAAGTCCCTCGCCTCTTGCTCCAGCTATACCAATATCAGCTTCTTTCGCTTCACCTGGTCCATTTACAGCACAACCAAGAACGGAAACTTTAATCGGTGCTTTGATTGTGGAAATATATTCTTCTACTTCATTAGCAATCTTAATTAAATCAATTTCAATTCTTCCACATGTTGGGCAAGAAATAAGGGTAGCAGCATTGGAAATAAGTCCAAATGATTTTAAGACTTCCCTCGCAACTTTGATTTCCTCCACAGGATCAGCACTTAATGACACTCTAAGTGTGTTCCCAATTCCCTTATGCAAAATCGCTCCAAGCCCTGCGGCAGATTTTACACTTCCAGTCATTAACGTTCCTGATTCTGTAATGCCTAAATGAAGTGGATAATCGAAAGCCTTTGCTGCTTTTTCATATGCTTCAATGGCAAGTGGTACATCGGATGCTTTTAAGGACACAATAATATTATGAAAGTCAAGTTCTTCTAAAATCTTAATGTGATGTAAGGCACTTTCAACCATTCCATCAGCAGTTGGATAGCCGTATTTGTCGATAATTCGCTTTTCTAGTGAACCAACATTTACACCAATCCGAATCGGGATATTTTTTTCTTTTGCTGCATTGACAACAGCTTCAACTTTTTCACGACGCCCAATGTTACCTGGATTAATTCGGATTTTGTCTGCTCCACCTTCAATACATTTTAAGGCGAGTTTGTAATCAAAATGAATATCAACAACTAGTGGAATTGAAATTTGTTTTTTAATGTCAGCGATGGCATTTGCCGCTCGTTCATCTGGGCAAGCAACTCGAACAATTTGACAGCCCGCTTCTTCTAGTCGATGAATTTCTGCAACTGTTTTAGCTACATCATGTGTTTTTGTTGTCGTCATACTTTGAATAATTACTTCATTATTTCCGCCGATTGTTACATTTCCAACACGGACGGGGCGTGTTTTTGTGCGATGAATCAATTCGCCCATGGATCATGCTCCTTTAAAAATATTTTTTTAACATCTTCATTGTATTGGACTTTTCTCTTACTGACAAGTTAATGGTATAAAGGAATTTTGTATGTTTTACCGATTTTTAGTTCATTTGCTTCTACACCTATATTTAAGGCTTCAAAATCTGTTATTAATTTTTGAATTGGAACTTGTCCGTTTTGTTTTTCTGAGATGGAGAGTAGTGTGTCACCGCTTTTGATGGGGACAGTTATAAAGGGTTTTGTTGGTTTTGTCTGTTCCTTTGGTGTAGTTGTTGCTTTTTGCACTGTTTCTTTTTGTACTGTTTCTTTTGGTGTAACTATTTTTTTCGCTGGTGTTTGTCCAGTTAAATCGTCATGAATGGCAAAGATGGCAATAATGATAAATAATAATATAGGAATTTTTTTCATGTAGGCAGTCCTTTTAGCAAGTTTATTTCTATGTATGCAAACTTTCTATAAAATATGCCAAAAAAAGAACAACTCTTACCCTGTTCAGTTGTAGGATTAGAGTTGTTCTTTCTTTTTCTTTGGTGATGGAACTTCCCGAATGGCTAAGTATAAAATCGTAATAGATATAAACCAAGCAACCGCTACACCGTAAATAACTTCAATTCTAAGTGCTAACATTAAGGTGAAGAAAAGTGTTATAAGCGTAGTAGAATAAGCACTTAACGTCCATAATTGTTTGAAGTCTATTCTTTTTTGCATAGAATTTTTTACGGCTAATCCAAAAGTTGCCATCAATAAAGTAAACACAAACATAATTGCTACTATAAAAAAATAAAAAATCACTAACAAAATTGGAATAAATATAGAGAAACTCTTAAGAATCTCTAAGAAAATTTTCTTGTCTAATGATAATTGTAAGGTACTATACGAAAAAGATTCTACCTGACCACCAGTAGAAAGAACCATTTCCTTGTCTAACAACGCAAAAGCAGTTGGATACATTTTCACATCATCTATTGTTAGTTTTCCTGTACTATCAAACAAAATTGTAAAGTTATTGTCCACAAACTCAAGTGGTTTATCACTTTTAGAATGTAATTGTCCGTTTTCAATTGTAAAATCAGGTGATTTATCTCGAATAGTAGAAATAATGGTGTTTGCTCCACTAGATACATCATTTGCCAAATAATAACCGAGTGGTAAGTTAATAATTAGTGATAATAAAAAAACGTATAAAATAGATTTTCCGATTTTTTGAAAACGAAATTTAGCAATGTCAGTAGGGGAGTATGTGCTTTTCCATAGTTGAGTAAAGATATTCATTTAATCACATCCTTTCTTTTCATACACTCATTTTCTAAGTATAGCGTTTCTGTTATACACAACTCAAGCAGATTGATTGAAATAACGAGTTGATTTTGTTAGAGTGAATTTGAAATTAAATTTGAAAGGGGAATTTATATGACATTTGAATTACCACAGCTTCCTTATGCGTATGATGCACTAGAACCACATTTTGATAAAGAAACGATGAACATTCATCACACAAAACATCACAATGCTTACATTACAAACTTAAACAACGCTCTAAAAGATCATGCTGATTTACAAGGTAAATCTTTAGAGGAATTAATTAGTAATTTAAACGCATTGCCAGAAAGTATTCAAGCAGCTGTTCGCAACAACGGTGGTGGACATGCTAATCACAGCTTTTTCTGGACACTTTTGTCCCCAAACGGTGGCGGAACTCCAACAGGAGCACTTCTTGATGCAATTACTGCAAAATTTGGCAGTTTTGATACATTCAAAGAAAAATTTGCTCAAGCTGGAGCAACTCGTTTCGGTTCTGGTTGGGCGTGGCTTATTGTTTCTAATGGAGAATTAGAAGTAACAAGCACACCAAATCAAGATACACCAGTTATGGAAGGCAAAACACCAATTCTTGGTTTAGATGTATGGGAACATGCTTATTATTTACATTACCAAAACCGCCGTCCTGATTATATTAATGCATTTTGGAATGTAGTTAATTGGGATGAAGTTTCAAAACTGTACGAAACAGCGAAATAATATAGAAAAATCCCCTTACAATAAACGAAGAAAAATTGTCTATTGTAAGGGGATTTTTTGTAATCATTAGAGCCTAGAAAATCAACGATTGAACAGCTAGCAAAGAAAGCAATCATGTTGTAATTAAATATTGTGTACGATAAATTGTTGAAGTAAAGAGAGTTTGAGTCAATCGTGATATATTTAACCTCTTTAGACTCAAACTCTTTTTTTCATCTAAGAAAATGCATACATAACTCCATATATAGCTAAAAGAACTACTCCACCAATGAGGAAGTACACGCCTATTTTATTTCGTGATGTTCGATCTTTGGAAGTTTCTGAATAGTAATTACCACGCTGTTGTGTACCAGTTACAAAACTTCCAGTTGAAATACCTGAGATGAAAAGACAAACAATTCCTAAGATAAGTAGTATGTTCATATGATCTCCTTCATATCATTTATTTAATTTATAATACCGCAATTATCTTATTTTTTAAAGATGTAATAAAAAAATGGAAAAATCGCTACCTATAAAGGAATATAACAAGAAAATCTATTCTAGATCTGTTACGAAAATGAGCAGAGAGCATAGATTTTTCTTTGAATCATTTGTGCAAGTGGAAAAATATCTTCAATTCCTTTACAATAAAAGGAATTGAAATATAAAGGAGAAATCCCATTGAAAAAAAGATTTTATCAACAAGCTTCTTTCCGATTTAACGTATTGTTTTTCGCTACTTTTTTACTTTTTTCGGCACTTATTGTTAGACTGGGTGTGATTCAAATTGTGTACGGTGAAGATTATCAACAAGAAGTTGCCCATACAGATGATGTGATTATTAGTACGCCATCACCTCGTGGGAAAATTCGTGATCGCTATAATAGAATTGTTGTGGATAATACACCAATGCATGCTATTACTTACACAAAAACAAACATAGAGAAGGCAGAAGATACATTAGAAATTGCCAAGAAACTTGCTGCATATATAGAACAGCCACTTGATCGTATTACAGAACGTGATCTCCAAGACTATTGGCTGTTAACTCGAAAAGATCGAGCAGGCAAAAAAATTACAGATGCAGATAAAAAGAAATTAGAAGCACAGAAATTAGATAAAAAAGATATGAATGCAAAACTATACAAGCTGCAAGTAAGTAGAGTAACACAAGCAGAATTAAAAGAAATTACCCCTGCTGAAATGAAAATTATAGCTATTAAACGAGAACTTGACAGTGGCTATGCACTGACACCACAAATTGTAAAAAATGAAGGTGTAACAGATGCAGAGTACGCAAAAGTAAGTGAAAATCTAGATGAATTGCCTGGTGTAAATACAACAACCGATTGGGAAAGAACATATCCTTATGGAGATACGTTAAAATCAATTATTGGTCAAGTTACTACTTCAGATAAAGGACTTCCTCAGGAACAACTGGAGTATTTCTTATCAAAAGGCTATAGCCGAAATGATCGGGTAGGTAAAAGTTATTTAGAATTGCAATATGATGATGTATTACGGGGATTAAAATCACAAACGAATAATGTCACTAAAAAAGGTGCAGTTATTGAGACGGAAGAATTGACACAAGGAGCACGTGGAAAAGACCTCCAACTAACAACAGATATAGAGTTACAAAAGCGGCTCGAAAAAATTATTGGTGATCAGTTAACCTACACAAGAAGGCAACCAGGAACTAAATATTTTGATCGTTTATTTCTTGTTATGACTAATCCAAAAACAGGTGAGATTTTGTCTATGGTTGGTAAAAGATATGTAACAGGAAAAGATGGAAAAACAAAGATGCAAGATGATGCACTTATGACAATGACTACAGGCTATGCAATGGGTTCTGCTGTAAAAGGAGCAACTGTTTTAACGGGTTATCAAACAGGAGCTATTCACCAAGGTTCTACATGGTTAGATGAAGTGCTTCATATTAAAAGTACCCCAACAAAGAGTTCAGTTGGTGGCAAGGGGATGGGGTGGGTTGACGATGTAACTGCACTCAAAAAATCATCCAATGTATATATGTTTAAAACAGCAATGGCAATTGCTGGAACATCTTATCGATATATGCAGCCATTATCAGTTAAGAAACAAGCATTTACAACAATGCGTCATTATTTTAGTGAGTTTGGTTTAGGTGTAAAAACTGGAATTGATTTACCGGGAGAAATACCTGGTTTGCAAAGTTCATCGGTCATGCCTGGTCATTTACTTGACTTAGCAATTGGTCAGTTAGATTTGTATACACCGCTACAACTTTCGCAATATGTTTCAACGATTGCTAACGATGGTTACCGAATGCGTTTGCATATGGTAAAAACCATTTCTGAGCCATCTATAGACGGAAATGGAGCTGTTATTGATTCTATTGAACCACAAGTATTAAATAGAATTGATATGTCAGAAAAAGAAATCAAACGTGTACAAACAGGATTTCGGAAAGTTACACAAGAAAGTGGTGGAACAGCGTATAAGTTTTTTAGTAAGCCACCATACAACGCTTACAATGTGGCAGGAAAAACAGGAACAGCAGAAGGATTTTATGATGGACCAAAATGGCCGAAAGGGACTGGGAAAGAACCACCAGAGACACGTAACTTAACATTTGTTGGCTATGCACCGTATGATAATCCACAAATAGCTTTTGCTGTTGTAGCACCATGGGCGTACCAAAGTGCTGGAGATAGATACTCCGTAAATGAAGTAGTTGGTCAACAAGTATTGAAGGCTTATTTTGATTTGCAAAATGAGTACGCAAAGTATGGTTATGATTTAAGCAAAGTACCAAAGGAAACTGTAGAAACCAAGAAAGAAGATGCTGGGACATAAACTTTTTTTGAAAGTTTTTTAGTGGACTGAATGGTTTACTAAAACGTTAATTTTACTGGATTTTGGCAACCATTCAGTTCACGAGTTTTGGACAATCGGAGTATTTTACCCAAATCATAGGAAATTAAAAAAGAGATGACCAATTGTTGCGTGATTCGCAATAGGTCATCTCTTTTATTTTTTTGTAATGATCGAAACAATTTCGTCTATTTTCATATCTGCTTTTAAATGAAATATTCCTGGTTTAATCAGTCGTGATTTCTTGTTTTGTTCTACGTAATCAATAAATTCTTGTTCGTTTTTAATAATTTTTGCCACTTGTAAACGATGAGCAACATCTTCTGACTGATCACCTGAATAAATACGAAACTCTGTCATATATACAGGAGTAATGTGTTTGGAAGATGTTTTTGTTGTTTCTTTTGTTGCAGAAGCTTGTTTTTTAAAATTTTCATATTTTTCATACTCTGATTTACTAATTGTGACAACTCCACGGCGTTCTACTTCTTCAGCAAATGATAATTGTTTGAACGGTTTTGGTTGTTCTGGTTCTGCAAATAATGCCCATCCGCCAATAATAAGGACTGAAAAAGTAATACCACCAGCAAATGCTCGAATGCTTTGTTTACTCATCTTTATCGTCACCAAAATAAAGTGTTGGTGAGCCACCACTAACAATTAAAAATTCTTCTTCCAACACTCGAATTTTTCGTTTTAATTGATACGTATCTTGCATAAGTGATAAGGAGAGTTGTTCAAGATCTTCCTCTAGTTTTTTTGTACGATCACGCATAAAAAAAGAAAGGATAAACAAACATGATGAAAATCCTGTTAAGCCGATTAAAATATACATAAGTAAAGAATCCATTTGTATCACCTCTTAAAGTTATTATACATCTAAGAGAAGGAATAAAAAATAAAAAAGTATAGATTGAGGAAATGAAAGAAAAATGCTATTATAAAAGTAGATATAAATATTTAGAATTTTTAAATTCCTGATATTCCTAATTTTATAATTCCTAAGCAAGAAATACAGTTGAAAATGGCTGAAAGAGGAAGTGACTTGAAGTGAAGGCAATCATGATGGCAGGCGGAAAAGGCACACGATTACAACCACTTACGAGTTGTTTACCAAAGCCGATGATTCCGTTTTTTCATAAACCACTTATGCAATATAGTATTGAATGGCTTCGTTCTTATAATATAACTGATATAGCTGTGACTGTTCAGTATTTATCGAATGAAATTAAGCAATACTTTGGGGATGGAACAAACTTTGGAACCAATTTAACCTATTTTGAAGAACATAGTCCACTTGGAACGGCAGGAAGTGTCAAACAAGCCGAAGCATTGCTCCGTGAAACATTTGTTGTTGTGAGTGGAGATGCACTGACGAATTTTAATTTAGATGAAGCTATCCGTTTTCACCATGAAAAAAAAGCAACTGTAACGATTATTATACACCGTGAGCCGTATTCGCTTGAATTCGGGAACGTCTTAACAAATAAAGAAGGTCAAATTACCACATTTATTGAGAAGCCACAATGGAATGAAGTGCGGAGTGATATGGTAAACACAGGAATTTATATTTGTGAACCAGAGATTTTTGATTACATTTCTCCAAACATCATAGTTGATTTTGGGCATGATATTTTCCCTGGAATTGTAGAGGATAAAAAAATTTATGGTTTTGAAGGTTCAGGCTATTGGTCAGATGTTGGAACAATTGAACAGTATCGTCGAACTATTTTTGATGTGTTCAGGAGAAAAATAGATCTTGATATTTTTAAAGATGCTAATGATTCCAGTATTAAGATTGGCGAGAATGTAACAATAGAACGAGATGTATCGATTAAAGGTCCATGTTTTATTGGCGAAGGTACGATTATCCGTAAAGGAGCAAAAATTCTTCCGTATACAATTATTGGAAAAAGGATTGAAATAGATGAAGATGCTTATATAAAAAGGAGTATTCTTTGGGATGATGTGTACGTTGGAAAAAATTGTCAGTTAACGGGAACAATTATTGCTAACACCGCACACATTGGGCGAGGTTCAGTTATTCCAGCAAACACGGTTATTGGACAACAATGTATTATGCAACGAAATGTAAAAATGGAAGAAAACATAAATCAATGGTCAGATGAACATCTGGAAGAAACAATTGTTCAGTCAACTATGGTTGCAAGTAAAGATGTGACAAAAGTATTGTTTACCAAAAAAGGAATTCACGGTGTACCAAATGTAAGTATTACGCTTGAATTTCTAACAAAAGTTGCCCTTGCTTTTGGAACAATTTTGGATGATCGAAGTAGTGTAATTATTGGGAGTGATGGACATCCATATTCCATGCTTGTCAAGAATATTGTAATGAACGCCATTCGTTCACTGACAATTCATATAACGGATTGCACCGAAAAAATTGCTGTTCCTTTTTTACGTCATGAATTAAAAGAGTGCCTATATTCTGGTGGAATTTATATTTATTGTGATGAAGAAACAGATGAGATTATTCTTGATATATTAGATGAACAAGGAATCCCGATTGATGGAAAGACACAAAGAAAAATTGAAAATGCCATCTATCAAGAACAACTTCGCCTTCCAAATCTTCGTGGAGTTGGAAGGTCATATGAACATATCAATATTGTTGGATTATATATTCAGTCCATTATAAAAACGATTCGTTTGTCAAAAAATAAGCACCGCATCATTGTAGCTTGTCCAGTTTGGTATGAAGATGTAGTCAAAAAAATTTGTGAAAAACTTCATTGTGAAGTAACATTTCTCTCTTTAAATACGAAAAAAGAAGTAGTTCGAGAAGCTGTGATATTACGCAAAGTATCATTTGCCATTATTATTTCTGCAAATGGGGAGTCTTATGTAATCATGGACGAACATGGGGAAATTGTTTCAGAAGATGGAAAATTAGCCTTATATGTGATGGCCTCTATTTTGTTAAGTAATACAAATGTAGCAATTCCTGTATATGGGACGGCTTCACTTGATTTAGTTGCTAGCCGCTTAGGTGGTCAAGTGGAACGAATGGGCGGACAGCGTCATGAATGGATGCAAAACAACGATTTATTTCATTTTTGTTTTGATGCATTTTATACGATATCCCAACTTCTTCAATTATTAAATATAGAAGAAATATCTTTATCGGAGCTTATTCTTACTGTGCCATCTGTTCATTTTCTAAGAAGTCAGGTAGCTTGCCCATGGAGTGAACGAGGAAATGTGATGCGTAGACTTATTGAGGATATGGAAGGGGAAGAAGTAGAGTTAATGGATGGGGTGAAAGTATATCATCCTGCTGGGGGTTGGACACTAATTATTCCAGAACTTGACGAACCAACAATTACGATTTATACTCATGCAGACAATTCTTTGACCGCAAAAGAAACGTCCACCTACTACACAGAAAAAATCCATCAATATCAAAATGTATAATTTAAAAAATAAAGATGGAAATCATTGTGAAAAGGTGCTATTATAATTTGGTATGATTAGAAGTAGTTTGGAGGGATATACATGCGCGTAAACATTACATTAGCTTGCACAGACTGTGGCGATCGTAACTATATTACATCAAAAAACAAACGCAATAACCCAGATCGCCTAGAACTTAAAAAATACTGCAAACGTTCAAGAAAAGTCACTGCTCATCGTGAAACGAAGTAGTATGAAGAAAACCTCTGAGAAACCTTGTTAAATAAGGATTCTCGGAGGTTTCTTTTTCATTTGACCACATTTTTATTTTAACTCTTTTTTGTAAACCTCATCTAAGCGATTCATTAAGGATGCTTCCATGTTTCTTGCAAAGAAACACAAGCTGTTCTAAACTAAATATTAAAATTAGACTTTATCATAAAACATAAAAATATTAATGATTCTTATTAGAAAATTACTTGATGACATATATCTTTTATATTAGGTGGGAAATAAAAAATGAGCAAAATTTTTCAAAGTTTTTTCATTCTCTAATTAAAAATTTTCTTATTTCCCTTTTCCGAACAATTTCGCAAACTTCTATAGTAAATTTTTCATTTTACTAAAACCTTTCAAAAAAATTTTTTATCCTAGCCTCTTGAAATGAATGGTTGCTAAAACTTGTGTTTTATCAATATTTTAGTGATATAATTTTATTTATTATAAATATTATGATAATAATTCAGTTCTACCATCTTCATTTCGCTAAAACCCTTCAAAAAACTTTCTTGTCAGTCTCAAACATCTATTCAGCAAAATTTTTACATATTCAAAGTAACTGATTTATACAAATCAAGAAGAAAATGGAGAAAAAACAATGCAAAAACAAGTACTAAGAACAGATATGAAAGAAAAACTAAGTCAACTAACAGATGAGCAGTATCACACCTTCTCAAAAAAAATCGCAAGCCAACTATATACACATGAAAAATGGAAACAAGCAAAAACAATTTTTATTACCGTATCAAGAAACA
>JAVBJX010000001.1:0-35832 GCA_031546705.1 Caryophanales bacterium | reverse complement strand
TAGGAGTTTTAAATTTGTGCTTAGTAATTTTGAACAAAAACTGTAATTTTGTCTATTTGTTGCAATTATTCATGCTATATTTAATAAATTTTGAGCGTTTTTTATTGAAAAAGGGCTAAAACAACTAGCACAACAAGTTAAATTACCCTAAAAATTTTGGTTGGTGTGTTCATGATGGTGAAATAAAACAACTGTATTCAAATGAAATTATCGTTTTTGAAAGATGTGGCAAGTCTGAGGCTTCAAGTTTATCACCTGTAAAACCATTAGATGAATTGTGTGGGTATTGTCATCAACCACTGACACTAGTATTTAATGGCGAACAAAAGTTGGCTACTTGTTTATACTGTTCTTGTTATGAAAATATATTTGTTAAGCAAACAGGAGATACAATTTGCTGGCATGAGAAAAATGAACCGTATGATTTTTTAAAAAAGCATCCAGATTATATGAAAAATGATGATGGTGAAATTTCTAGAAATTTTGAATATGGTATTCGACCTACAAATGGGATTAGAAAAGCGACTTATACAGTCAATGAATTTCCAACAATTTCACATACGCAGATTGGTGGAATGCCAACTATAATTAATGATATTCTTTATCCAACATGCCCTGATTGTGATTCAATGATGAGTTTTACCGCGCAATTTGATATGGAAGATATAGAGGAATACGGAGAGGGACTATATTATTTTTTCACTTGCAAGAGTTGCAGAGTTCATGCTTGTAATTATGGGCAAACATAGTCAATCATTCAGAGCTATTACATTACTAAAATTGTTAATATGATGTTAGGGAGTGTTCTCATGGCTTTAGATTTTATAGCTACAACAAATGAAAAAGAAATAAATTGGAGTGAACCAATATATTCTTTAAGTGAGGATGTGCACAAGTACATTTTGACTTTAGCTCGACCGTTATCAAACTTTCCTATGGTTAGGAAGATTGCTGATTATTATGTAGATGCAACGATTCTCTTTGGAGAAATAAAAAATTTCATTATGGAACTTGAAAAATTGATTCAGGTAAGTAAAACGAAATCAAGTGATTTGCTGGAATTGATTAGATTTCTTGAAACAGCATGGATAAAAGAACAAAATGTCTATGTTTTTTGTGATTAATAGTTTCACTCTATTACAGCATTTCCTAATAAACAATGAGTTTGTGAACAATGAAAAATGCGATATTATGTAGTGATTTAGATTTTCTAATCTTGTACATTCGTTTGTTTTTCAGATGTAAATTTTCAAATCAACAAGGAGGAATTCGTGATGAAGCTGTATTCTTATCATCTTCCTGATCCATTAGATTGGGAATTTTGTTTTCTTAGTGTCGATGAATACAAAGCAAAGATAGAAGAAAAGTATGAAGAAGAGTGTAAAAAATATAAAATAGATTGCACGCAATATACCGAAAAATTATCTAAAATCTATTTTTTGATAGATAAAACATTGATTGCTGCCGAAAAAAAGTATAAAAAAATGTTTACAAAGTTGGGTTATGATGATGAATTACGTCTTCCGCCAATGATTTTTCCTATTCCAAAGGGTGCTTTTACAAATGCTGCTGTATTTTGTATTGTATTGAAAAGAAACGAGGACGGGGATACGTTTGTTTATTCACCAGTTCCTTTACCACATTTGGAGTATCGTTAATAAAATCTAATTATTAATTTTGCTTTTGGTAATAAGTATTGATTTTTATATCATTAACAAAAAGGAGATTTGAATATGTTAACAGAAGATGAGGTATTACAATGTGAAAATTTTTTATGGTATGCAAGTGCACTAGTAGAGCCAGATGAAATAATTTCTTTGAGTGAAGTAGAATTTACTAAACAAATGGAAAATTTATATCGTGTAAAGCTTAGAGGTATGGACTATATGCTGGAAGATCCGTTGTATCAAGGTAATTGTCAAATGAGAAAAGTCGGGCTTGAAAGTTTTAGAAATGAAATATTAACCAAGTTAAAATCATTTAATGAAGAAGAGCTTCAAGAAATTGTTAATGTATTTAATTACGATGATAATAGCTATCTTTTATACGAGATTTTAAAGCAAGAAAAATGCTCCATAACTACTGTAAAACAAATATATTGGGCTTTACAACCAATATATTTTTATGAAGAAGTTGATAATTTAAAGTACATAGTTGATACAGTAAAATATTATAGCAAGGATAGCTTGAAACTTTTGATGTGGATTGAGAAGGAGGTAGCAAGCAGAAATTTTTATAAAGAAGTAGAAAATCATAGACTTAATGAACTAATAGATATTCGCAGCAATGAAGAATATCAAACAAAACCTTATAGTCTTATACCTGAAAGTTTACGAGTGTATTTGTAAAATATTATCTGTCACGGTAATTAAACCAGAACTCTCTACTTTCCACATAGCTATGTTTGAAGTAGAGAGTTCTTTTCAGAAAGTTAGTTAAAAAAGTAATGAATGTATGTAATAGGAGGTAGAACATTTTGAATGACAAAGATGTAAAGTCACTTTGGAAAAATGATAAAGAATCTATTAAAGAATATATTTCAGAAGCACTAACTGACCAAAAAACAGCAGAAGTTGAAAGAAAGATCGGCTATAAACTTCCCGACTCTTATATTAACTTAATGAAATATCAAAATGGTGGCAAGCTAGCAAGAAATTTCTTTCAAGCAAAAAATGAACAAGGTATACCTTGCCGAAGCTTTTTAATTTATAATATAAATGGAATTGGTGATGACAAATATAGTTCTTTATGCGGTAGGCACGGTAATGATTTTTGGATGAGTGATTTATGGGGTTATCCTAATATTGGAGTGTATATAGCAGGTTTTTTTGAACCAATGCGAGGCATAATTACTTTGGATTATAGTAAATGTGGAGTAACAGGAGAGCCAGAAGTTGTTCACCTTGAAACTAGAAATAAAGGTTGTAAAAAAACGGTACTTGCAAAAGATTTTGAAACATTTATATATGGACTTAGTAAAAAACCAAAACTTGTTCCGTTTCCATTTGAAGAGTTAAAGGTACAATTGGAAGAAGCATCTAAGGAAGCATTTCTTGAAATGATTACCTTAAATAAAGAAGAAAAGATATGCTCGTTTGCGTTACTTGTAGATACGGAAGCTACAATGATTTTCCCTTCAACAAATTGCCAAGAATTTTTAAATGAATTAATAAAAAAAGTTCCTTCAGAAACGGAATATTATAAGACCGAGCCATGTGAGTGGAAATATTATGGGGATGGAGCTGATGATAAATTTAATAAAATAGACGAAATCATATTTTCTTATGTAGGTCTGTTATCATCTGAATCACAATTACACAAATTTCGTAACGAACTAATAGAAGTATGTGTACAAGTTCTTGAAGAATTACGAGCCACTCATTTTTTTGCGAATGCTTATTCAAATGCAATCTATCTAACTGTTTCGGGATCGAGTTTTGATCTTCCAAAAACTAAACAAAAAAATATTAACAGTAGGTTAAATGAAAGTGAGTGAAGCGTTATGTGTTCAAAGAATTAATTTTTATGTATGTCTAAAAATCTGTAGCTGTAATTTGTGGAGATACAGAAGACACTGGAGGTTTCTATATGATAGTGTTCAACAAAAATAATAAAAGTGATCAATTACTTTATTGGGATGTAACAGAAGAAGGGGCATGCCAACAAGCTAATACTGAAGATGGTTTGATAATTAAATGGTTATAATTTATTAGAGAAGTTAGGCGGAAAATAAGTGTATAGACAGTTTATAAAATGAAATGGATTTGAGGGAAGTTTAAATTGTTTATACGATAGAAAAAAATGCAATAAGTTTACATGTAGGAGGTATTGGGGATATATGCTCACAGAATTGGATGGAGCAAAAATTCTAATGATTAGTGAAAAGGGTCACTATGGATATATTACAATGGTAGGTTCGTTGGAAAATAGTATTGAAATCTGTTATTTAGCTATTTGTAAATATGATACTAGTAGCACTGTATATCTCTTTTTGTGTGATAAAAATATGAGCGTGGAAAATGATGTGGATTTTACTTCCGTTGAGGAGGCTATTCAAAATGCTTGTAGTCGTTCAGAAACACAAATAAATTGGATTTATCCGAATAACCGTCAATAAGGATAACACATTCAATGTGACAAGAGAAAATTTTACTTTATTCAAATTATTATCATTGGAGGAGAGTTAGAATTTTGATATGCTTATTTTAACTTGTGAGGAGAGAAGTATGGTTAGAAGTTTTCTAAGGATAAATCAATACAATGAATGTATATTGAGTTGGATTTGAGTAGATTTCAGATTGTTTATTAGGATATCTAGGAGGATAAAAATCATGAAGAAACTCCAACCTTTAAAAATCGGTAGCGGTTGGGAAGTGGTAGAAAATGGTCTTATTGAAGGTAAAGAAATATATGAACATGAACAAAGATTATTAAAGTTAATTGCTTATACATATCATAAAAAATATCACTTAAGAAAAGAAAGAACAACAGAAATTTCCATCCATGTGTATTGGTTTAAAAATTATGATCATGAGCAAGGTTACTTTATGTTCAACTATGTCTATAGAAATAATTTTAAAAGTTTTGCCTTGTATAGTTTAAAAGAACTAGTTGATAAAATTAATTTTTATGCGGGCTATGATATATTATATCCTCTAGTCATTCCAGAAGGATGGATAATTACTAATAATAAATTTGGAAAACCTGATCCTAGATATCCTCCCGTTGAAGACATTAGTTATTTTGAATATAACAATGAAGAAACAGGTGTTAAGTGGCTTATGGATATAGGATTTTATTCAGAAGAAAATCATACTGGAAATTTTATCATTCAATTGATTAAAAATAACGATTGGCACAATCCTGTTGTAAAGTTTGATACAAATTGTGTTGATGAAACAACAAGGATAGTGAATGAATTATTCATCAATGTGATGGATGGGTGTTTTAGGTAAATTGTTTCATAAAGGAGTTACTATTTATGGATTTAAATGAACTAGAAAACCTTGTAAAAAACACAAAATGGTTTTCCATGTTAGGACAACCATTTATAAGAAATAATACCATAACAATCAGCAATCTTGAGGTTTTTAATGATGTTGACGATTTTTTTCCTTTTTCGGAAAAGAAAACAAAAGAAAATGCTTTAGTTTCAAAAATGTTATGGCTACCCAGTTCAAAACATGAAGTAGATCTAATTCATCAAAATACTCTACAAGAAAAGGCAATCTGTCTCAATATGGAAGAAGAAATAAAATCAACAAGAATAAAATTCCATAAGCTTACTTTACAGTCCTTAAGAATGCAAGAAATTTCTAATAATCGTTTACTAAAGACAAAAATGCATGATTTCATATTGTTGCTAAAGAAAGTGCTTTATTTGCGGTACGAGGGGCTTGCCAAGAAATTCTTGTACATGAACAGGGATTTTGGTGTTCTCTCATGGACATTTATTCAGCAGGTCATTGCTCACTAGGCGTTATGGAAGATGGATGCATTGTTGTTTTATAATAGAATTGATTATTAGAAAGGGGAATAAATGAATGGGATTATTCAAAAGAGAAAACTGGAACAAACTAAATAGTGACATAAAGGAAAATTTGATGTTGGAGCTTTTAGGTCAACTGCCAGAAGGCTTTTCATTCAAAGGTTTAGAGAGCTATTCACGTTATGGTCAGTCTATACAAACAGGTGTGTTTTTGTTTCAAATGGTAGAATTTGTATTTGTTCCTGGAGATACAGTAACTTTAGGATGGGATGGTTGGCAAGAAGGATTGAATGAGAGTAACATAGACTGGCTTAATGCATTTAATATAGAACCTGATGAGATAGATGAGTATTTAAAAATTAGAGTATCACCGGTTCGTACAATAGAAATTTCTCCTATGATTGTAGAAGTAAAAGTACGGGATATTGTTTGGAGAGAAGTTGCAATTGATTGTGAAGAAATTAGAGAAGATGAAAGACTTATGAAGTTTGTAGATGATTTTACAGCTTCAAATTATAAACAATCTACCTTGGATAAAACAATAAAATTAGTACGTAATTATACTCAAATCACTGCCTTTTTATATAATCATATAACCTATGAAGAATTTTTAGATTTTGTTGTAAATAATGGTTTTAGATTGCCAACGGAAGATGAGTGGGAGTATTTATGTGGCGGTGGAAGTCGTACGTTATTCCCTTGGGGTGATAGTATAGACTTGTCTATGAATTTAAAGCATTTTGTAACCGAAGACTCTAAGAGCTCAAGAGAATATGATTTAGAGAAACCAAACCATTTTGGATTAATAATGGCATATGATCCGTATGAAATGGAAGTTTTAATGGATTCAGAACAACTATTAAAAGGTGGAGATGGAGGTTGCTCTATTTGTGGAGGTGGCGGGATTGTTGCAGGTTATTTGCCAATCTCGACATTTTTTAGAGATATTGATTCAGATGAGTTAAACTGGCAAGAAGATATGGGCAGTGGATACATATATTATAGAAGGGTATTACAGATAGAGGATATTAACGAGAATAATTAAGGATAAATTGCATAGAAAATTAGTAAATCCCAACTTAAGATTGAAAGTTTTTTACTGTATAAATATTGGAGTTATCTAATGTATTGTGTTGTTTTAAAAATCATTGGCTATGACTGTAAGTAGGTTTTGAAATAACGGAACGATTTTATTTAATGAGAGGTATATGATTATGAAATTTAACGAAGTAATACTGTCTGAGAAATTAAGAATAAGAGAAATTTTTAATAATGAATTAGAAAAAGCTTTTCCTGTTATTAGCCAACTTAGGACTAATCTAAATTTAGAAGAATACATAAAACTCGTAGAAACAATGAAAAATCAAGGATATAAAATCATTTGCCTTTTTGAAGATGATAAAGTTGTATCTTATGCTGGAATAATTCAGCTTGTTAATCTATATTATGAACAACATATTTGGGTATGTGATTTAGTAACAGATAAAAATAAACGATCTAATGGATATGGTAAATTACTACTGGCATATATTGAACAATATGCACAAGAAAATTCTTTGAATTGCGTGGCACTTTCATCAGGATTACTCCGAGAAGATGCTCATAAATTTTATGAACATACTATGGATTATGATAAGACAAGTTATGTATTTAAGAAGAATGTATAATGCGAAAATTAATATGTATATCTGTTTTTGTGTATAAGACTTAACCATTTCATATGCAAATGTTCCAGAAAATGTTAAAGTAATGCACAGCTAAGCCCTAGGGCGGATAAAAAATCAAGCGGAAGTACGTTACAAACGAACCGCCATCTCGTATAGAATAAGAACATAAGGAAATTGCTTCTTATGGAGCACCCAAATTATAGGAGGTCAGAAAAATGGATGAACGTAAACGTATTTTAAAGTTAGTAGAAGAAGGAAAATTGTCGGTGGATGAAGCGTTGGTGCTACTTGAGAATTCGGGGAGAAAGAAACCAGTAAGTTTTGAGAAAATGGAACAAGACGACAAAGAGCGTCACTTTGATTTTTTTGGAACAGAGGAAGAGAAAGAAAGAATCATTTCAGAGAAGGCAAGAGGACGTGACTTCTTTGATTTTCTCCCATTTAGCAAAGAGGAAAGCCAAGAACAGCTAACTAAATTTAAAGAAACAATTAAAGATGCTATGAATGATGAAAAAATTGCTTCCACAAAAACGAAACTATTTGATTTTCTTGATGGAGCAATTAAAAAAGTAAAAGATATGGATTTAGATTTTAATTTTAGCCTTGGTAAAGAAGTCGAGCATACTTTTATTATAAAAGATTCGTTTCAAATGATTGATGTAGACATTGCTAATGGTGATGTGAAAGTTATTGCGTGGGACGAAAGTGATGCAAAGCTCGAATGTAAAGCAAAAGTATTTAAATCAGATTCAGAAGAAGAAGCACACGAATTTTTCTTAGCTGAAACAGCGTGTCTTGTAGAAAACGAACTTTTGCGTATCTCTGCTCCAAAGAAAAATATGAGAGTACATACAGTGTTGTATGTGCCACAAAAAATGTATAATACCATTCGCTTACGTCTTTTTAATGGAGCCGTACTTGGTGAAAAAATTCAAACGAAAAAAGTATATGCAAAAACAGCAAATGGTTCAATTAAATTTCAACAAGTTACCGCAGATGAAGTGGACTTTGAAACAGTAAACGGTTCGATTCATACAACAGATAGTACAATTGGTGAATTGGAAGCAGAAACAATTAATGGTTCGATTCAAGTAGATGGATCATACCATCGTGTCGATCTTCATAGTGTAAATGGAAACGTGACAACTCGTCTGCGTAATACAGATGGTGAAGCAATTAGTGTGAAGACTGTTGCAGGGAGTATTCAAATTTCTGTGCCAGAAGATGCAAATGTAAGTGGAGAATTAAAGGCAAATCTTGGAAGTGTCCATATGAAGCATCCGCATGTCAAAGTAATCTCTGAGAAGAATGAAACACTACAGAAATGGATTAGCTTTGAAACAGCGAACGCAGAATTTAGTCAGCCATTAATTATTCAAGCAGATACAAAAACTGGTTCAATTAGCCTTTTGAAAAACTAAATCACAGTCGGGAGTAATTGAAATGAGAGAGTTAGTTCGTAGTCATAAAAATCGAGTTCTTGCAGGAGTACTTGGAGGCATTTCAGAACATTTAGGGATAAATGCTAATTTATTGCGAGTTATCACAGTGTTAGCAACGATGATGACCGGGTTCTTTCCCGTTGTTTTTGCATATTTCATTGGCATTTTCTTTATGAAAAGTGAAGATGCATAGAATAAAAAAGTGCTTTTAAAGGATTTAGTGAAAAGAATGGTTACTAAAACTTGAGTTTTGGCAACCATTCTTTATAGCAGAGAAAAAAGATGTATTTTGTACTTTGTTTCTCAACTGCTTTAACAAATGAACTATTAAGGTGGGAAAATAAACGCAATGAAAAAGTTAATGCGTAGCCGTAAAAGCCGAGTTCTTTCAGGGGTACTTGGAGGAGTAGCGGAACATTTTAACATAAATGCCAATTTATTACGAGTTATTTTCCTGCTCGTAATGGTTCTAACAAAATTCTTCCCATTAATTGTTGTGTATTCTGTTGGAATTTTCTTCATGAAAAGTGAGGAGATAGAAGATGATTAAACGATGGGCAATTTCTGTGCTAGTAAATGCTGTATTGCTTTTAGTGATTGCAGGTTATTTTGATGCAGTACATTTGTCAGGAATTGGAGCAGCAGTGATGGCAAGTGTTGTTTTATCGGTTTTAAATATTCTAATCAAACCTGTATTGGTTGTTTTAACATTACCTGTCACGATTTTGACGTTAGGATTGTTTCTGATTGTAGTGAATGCAATTACGCTTTCACTCGCAGCATTGCTTATGGGAAGTGCATTTAATATTGGTGGATTTGGGACAGCGATACTTGCTTCTGTTGTGTTATCTATTTTCCATTTGCTTGTGCAAAAAGCAATTATTGAGCCGTTGAAAGAGAAATAAGAAAAGTGGAGCTGACTGCGGTCAGCTTCACTTTTCTTATTTTTTGAGTCCATCTCTATTCTCAAAACATCATCAATTTTACCGCTATTCAAAAGTAACTATACTACACTATCTTTTCAATCTCGCATAGTGTAAAATAATATAATATACTCATTATAAAAAGATATATAAGGATAAACTATGAACATTACAAGTATACATCGTTTAAAAAAGCAAACCATCTATTTAATCTTTTTTTATATATTCCTTCTCTGTCTTTCCCCCTTTCCTTCTGTAGTGGAAGGACATCGTGTGGTTTTGGGAATATGCCAATCTCTCTCCCTTGGTCATATGATATATCTTACTATAAATTTAAGAAAAATAGTTCAAAAAAAATTCTCTCCCTTTCTTCTTTTCTTTGCCTTATCCTTTCTCGCTACACTTATACATGTGATTTTTGATACTTTTTATCCAGTCAATATAACAGGGACTGATCATCTTCACTTAACCATAGATAGTTTTAATGCCTTTCTTCCTCATAACATATTCCGTTATTTAGAAGGAATTCTATTATTTATTGCTTTTGTACTCATGTTAGCGATAAATTCAAGTAAAAAAGTGAGACAAGATCTTATCTTTACTGTAACGCTTATTTTGTCTATTACACTCACTCTTTCCATTGAGATTATTGATATCATTCTCGAAAAAGAATATGGAAAAAATTTTCAAGCGTTCCATTTGTCTTTATTATTTCAAGCTATCTATGTATCTATAGTGGTGTTTTTTGTGTACAAATCCCTACTAAAACGAGTCTTAGTAAGTGGACGTATTTTCCTATCCTATCTTTTCTGTTGCATCGCATTGGTTGCATGGGCTAGCCTTGTTGCGACTACTTTGTTATTAGACTCTTTTTGGATTGAAACTCCTACTTTGGATAATTTCCATTTTTTATGTAGTGCATTTCTTGTATATGTAGTTATTCTTCATGTTAGTAAAGAAGAATCTATAGAATTCTTAGAAAATTCGCATTTCAATCGGTCGGGGATTTACAGTTTTATCGGTTCTTTTTTGCTTAATAGAGTTCTAGAACTATTGGTACAAACACACTCAGTTTATTATTATATAAGTTGTATAGTTACTCTTATCGCTTTAGGTCAACGTCTATTATTCATTAAAGATTTGGATGAACATTCTCATTCACAATTACAAAAAATTGCCCATTTTGATGAGTTAACAAACTTGCAAAATCAAAAAAAATTTTTTATAGATATGCAGTCTCACATCAATCAAAGCATTCCTTTTACGGTAATTTTGGTTAATATTAATCGTTTCAAGCAGATTAATAATTTATTTACCTATGCGATAGGAAACAACATTCTCATTCAATTTGTGAACAGGATTAAGGAAACAACTGAGAAAATAGACTCCACCATGTATCGGTATAGTGGTGACGAATTTATAATTATTACACATCCTAAGTACAAGGAAGAAATAATCGATTTATGTAAGCAAATTTTTAGTAGTCTACTAGTACCTTTTTTTATTGGAAACGAGTGGATTAAAGTTTCTTCTAATTTTGGAATTACTTCCTATCCTGATGATGCTAGTACAGTAAATGGCTTATTAAAAAACTTAAATGCTGCTTTAAAAGAAGCAAAAGCTCTCCCACTCCAGAGTTATAAATTTTATTCTCTGGAAATGGCAGCGGATATTGAAGGAAAATTAACGATTGAAAAAGATTTACATATGAGTTTGGAAAATCATGAATTTGAATTATTCTATCAACCGCAATATTCCATATCTCGTGAGTTAGTTGGGTTTGAAGCATTAATCCGTTGGAACCATCCAACAAAGGGACTTGTATCACCACTAGAATTTATCCCAATTGCTGAAGAAACAGGTTTGATTGTTCTGTTAGGAGAATGGATTCTAAGCACGGCATGTGAACAGTTAGCCCAGTGGATTGAGTTCTATCATTCACCACTAAAAATATCTATAAATATATCTGTCCGTCAACTGCAACAAGCAAATTTTGTGAAGCGGGTTGAAGAAATTATTCAAAAGTTTCAAGTACCAGCTGATTTAATTGTATTGGAAATTACCGAAACGTATCCATTTTATACCGAACCAGACATTGTTGAACGGATAGAAAAACTTCAAAGAATTGGTTGTAAAATATCTATTGATGATTTTGGAACAGGTTTTTGTTCCTTAACGAGCCTTACAAAAGTTCCGATTGACCAAATCAAAATTGCTCGTGAATATATCCAAACCATTGGAACAAACAGTAAGGAGGAAATGCTACTTGGACATCTTTTCAGTATGTTAGATACCCTATCTTTTGAGATAGTAGCTGAAGGAGTAGAAACAGCAGAGCAACTTAGAGAAATAGAAAAAACAAAATGCAACTGCATTCAAGGATTTTATTTCTCTAAACCACTTAATCAGGTAAGTGCAACGAGTGTTTTTCGAGAATCCGTGGCAACAGGAAAAATTCGTACCTTTTGATTCTAAGCTATGAGCACTATTATGTTCGCCATCAAAAATAAAAACGAGAAATTTTCGTATAAAAAAACATCCGATAAAGTCAAGAAAAAATGATTTTATTGGATTTTTTTTTGAGATGGGGCAATCGGGACGTTTTTTATCTCTTGTGTCCTATAGCAGTTTCACTTATTGTGCGGAAAGTTCAATGGCTAATTTCTCATTTTCTTTTTCCGTACAATTTCGCAAACTGCTATAAGGTCGTCAATTCATAGATAATTAATAAATTTTGAGGAAAATGATAGACTATAAAAGAGGTAGAAGCACAAAAAATGCCAACCTTCTATTCAAATGGTACAATAAAAAAATAAACAGATATTTGGCTGGGTATTTCAACGATTGGGGTGAGAAGTAGTGACAGTACGAACAAAAGATGTACTTGAGAAATTTAAGTTCGAGCTTATCAGTGGTCGGAGTGGAATTAATCGTCCTATTACAACTAGCGATTTGCATCGTCCAGGTGTTGAGTTGGCAGCTGGATATTTCACATATTATCCTGCGGAGAGAATTCAGTTGCTTGGAAGAACAGAACTTTCTTTCTTTGCTCAACTAGAAGGAGAAGTGAAACAAAAACGGATGGAACAGCTTTGTACAGATATTACACCAGGCATTATTGTTTCACGAGGACAAGATGTTCCACCTGAATTAGTAGAAGCCTCTGAAAGAGAAGGAGTTCCACTAATGAGAGCGGAGCTTAAAACAACTGGTTTATATAGTCGATTAACAAACTATTTAGAAAGTCAACTTGCACCAATGACAGCCATCCATGGCGTACTTGTCGATGTATATGGACTTGGAGTAGTTATTACAGGCAATAGTGGTATAGGGAAAAGTGAAACAGCATTAGAACTTGTACAACGTGGTCATCGGCTTGTGGCGGATGATTGTGTGGAAATTCGTCAAGAGGATCAAGGAATGCTTATTGGAAGATCTCCTCAACTCATTCAGCATTTACTTGAAATTCGTGGCATAGGAATAATTAATATCTTAACTATGTTTGGAGCAGGTGCGGTTCGTCCACACAAAAGAATTACACTTATTATTGAATTAGAAGTATGGGATCCGCATAAACAATACGACCGTTTAGGGTTAGATACAGAAGTGATGCGAATTATTGATACAGATGTACCAAAGTTGACTGTTCCTGTTCGCCCGGGACGGAATGTCGCAGTTATTATTGAAGTAGCGGCAATGAATCACCGACTAAAACGAATTGGCATTAACTCAGCAGAAGATTTTGCTTTACGTTTAGAAGGTGCGATTGCGGAAAATGAATTTGACGACTATTGGGAAGGGGAGTAAGTATGACGGATATTCAACCGATAAGTCGTATATTTTTGCAAATTGGTCCATTTACTATTTATTGGTATGGTATCATTATTGCATCGGGAGTGCTGATTGGTCTATGGCTTGCCACAAAAGAAGGTGAGCGACACGGTATTCCGAAAAATGATATTGTCGATTTAGTGTTGATTGCTCTACCAATAGCTGTGTTAAGTGCAAGAGCATATTATGTATTATTTGAATGGGGTTATTATTCTAACCATCTAGGTGATATTATCAAAATTTGGCATGGTGGAATAGCGATTCATGGTGGATTAATTGGAGCAGTAGCAACAGCAATTGTCTACACAAAAAAACGTAAACTTTCTTTCTGGAAAGTAGTGGATATTATTGCACCGAGTCTGATACTCGGGCAAGCAATTGGCCGCTGGGGAAATTTTATGAATCAAGAAGCACATGGGGGAGAAGTGACACGAACATTTTTAGAAAACCTCCATTTACCAACGTTTATTATTGATCAAATGTACATAGAAAGTGCATATTACCACCCAACATTTTTATATGAAAGTATGTGGAGTTGTCTAGGATTTGTTGTGTTATTGTTATTAAGACGAGCGAATTTAAGACGGGGCGAACTGTTTCTTACATATGTAATTTGGTATTCAGTCGGACGCTTTTTTATTGAAGGGTTACGAACGGATAGCTTAATGTTATTTGGGGCATTAAAAATGGCTCAAGTGATTTCGATTGTATTGATAACAGTAGCACTTGTTGTGTTAATCATTCGCCGTAAACAACAAGGAATAGAACGCTACACAGATTGAGGTTTATTATAATGTATTCAATAAAGAATGGATTTTTAGTTGGCTTAAAAACAACATGGACACTTGGGAAATTTATTTTTCCGATTACCGTTATTGTTACGATTTTACAACATACACCTATTCTTGGGTGGATAGTAGAGGTCATTACACCGTTTATGAAATGGATTGGTTTACCAGGAGAGGCGGCAATTCCGCTGGTTCTAGGTAATTTCTTGAATTTATATGCGGCAATTGGGGCTATTTTAACACTTGATTTGACGGTGAAAGAAGTATTTATTTTGGCGACAATGCTATCATTCTCACACAATATGTTTGTGGAATCGACTGTAGCGGCAAAAGTTGGGGTCAAGACATGGGTAGCAGTTGCGGTTCGAGTAGGGCTGGCAATTGTATCAGCATTTTTTATTCATCTTCTTTGGCAAGGCGGAGGAGAGTTGGCTCATTATTCACTCAGTCCAGAAAAAACAACTGAAGTAGTTGGTTGGGCTGCTATTACTTGGAGTGGTGTTGAAAAAGCAATTCGAGGAATTATCCAACTGATGATGATTATTATGCCGTTAATGATTGTCATTCAAATTTTGAAAGATCGAAAGTGGTTGAATGTATTTGCAGGATGGATGTCACCACTAACTAGGCTACTTGGGATAAAAGAGAATGCAACTATGACACTCGCAACTGGATTTTTACTTGGACTCGCAGTTGGTGCAGGAGTAATGATTCAAGCGGCAAAGGAAGATAATGTATCAAAAAAAGATATGACCATTGCTTTTATTTTCCTTGCAGCTTGTCATGCGGTTATTGAAGATACACTTATTTTTATTCCACTTGGTATTCCTGTACTTGCTCTACTTGGGGTCAGGGCAATCACAGCATTTATTTTAACAATTATTGTTAGTTTTATTTGGTCAAGGTTAGAACAGAACAAGGAGGTTGAGTTGCATGATTAATACGGTATTATTTGATTTAGATGGGACTTTGATAGATACAAATGAATTAATTATCCAATCCTTTCTACACACATTAAATCACTACTATCCAGAAAAATATAGCCGCACAGATGTTATTCGTTTTATTGGACCTTCTTTGCATGAAACATTTTCTGAGATTGATTTGGAGAGAACGGAAGAATTAACAAAACATTATCGAGCATTTAATTTACAAAAACATGATACGTTAACAAAAGAATTTGATACGGTATATGATACAGTCAAAAAATTGCATGAGCGTGGATATAAATTGGCAATTGTTACAACAAAAATACGTCATACTACAATGATGGGTTTAAAACTTGCCAATCTGACGCCATTTTTTAATTGTATTGTCACATTTGATGATGTAAGACATGTGAAGCCAAGTCCTGAACCGTTATTTTTGGCATTAAAAAAATTACAGGCAAAATCAAGTGAAGCAATTATGGTTGGTGATAATCACCAGGATATTCTTGCAGGAAAAAATGCACACGTTCAAACAGCTGCAGCTGGTTGGACAGTGAAAGGAAAAGCTTATTTAGAACAATATGATCCTGATGTAGTGTTAGAAAAAATGAGTGATTTGTTGTCTTACTTAGAGGTGAAATAATGCGAAGAACAACCAGATATCCTGTATCAGGATCGAATTCTTTATGGATGCTTTATAAAACAGTTCCGTTTTGGAAGGCAGTCAAAAACTTTATTTTTATTCAAATTGGTCGCTATACACCACTTCTTTCAGTGAAAAAATGGCTATATTGCACATTTCTTGGAATGAAAATTGGTGAAAAAACGGCACTTGCCTTGATGGTAATGCCTGATCTAATGTTTCCTGAAAAAATTACAATTGGACGTAATTGTGTGATTGGCTATAATACAACGATACTAGCACACGAATATTTAATAGATGAATATCGTCTTGGTGATGTAATCATTGGTGATGAAGTAATGATTGGGGCGAATTCAACGGTTTTACCGGGCATTATTATTGGAGATCGGGCGATTATATCAGCAGGAACACTTGTCCATCGTGATGTACCAGCAGGAGCATTTGTTGGTGGAAATCCGATGCAAATAATAAAAAATAAGCATATATGAAACTATTTTATATTTTGTGTCGTATAATATATAAAAGGGGGAATGAAAATGAAGAAATTTATTAGTAGTATGGCAGCACTGATGTTAGTATTCTCATTATTCGGTACGCTCCAAGCAAAAGCTTCCTATGACGAAGATTTGCAGAAAGCAATTCTCACAGCAAAAAATTTGTTCAATATTTCTGATGAGTATGATGGATTCTCTTACAACATTTCAGAAACATCGAACAGGAAAACGTTTGCTTTAAACTGGAATGATGCAGATGCAAGTATTAACTTGGAAATTGATGCCAATGGAAATGTCTTGAGTTACAATAAGTATACACCAGGTGATTACAACCAAATGAAATTACCTAAGATAACAAAAGAAGAAGGATTAAAAACAGCTACTAGTTTTATAGAAAAAGTAAATAAAAAAATCTCAGGAAAACTTGTTCGTACTGAAACAAGAGAATATGGAGATAAGGGTCAGAACTATAGTTATTCTTTTTCACGTGTTGAAAATGGAATAAATGTTACTGATGACAATGTAAATGTAACCGTTAGTTTAGTAAGTGGACAAGTAATGAACTACTATACTAACTGGAGTGATGTGACTTTCCCTAGCACAACAGGTGTCGTGTCTAAAGAAAAAGCAATGGAAGCTTTCAAAAATGAAAAGGGACTAGAGCTTGTGTATAACTTTAATTACACAGACAATGCACGTAAACCATACCTTGTATATATGCCAATGAAACAGTTTATTTTAGATGCGAAAACTGGAAAAGTTATTGCACCTAATCAGCCACAGTATTACGGATCAGGGATGGGAATGACTCAGGAAATGTCACTTTCAGATTCTAAAGAAAGACCCACATTATCTCCAAAAGAACAATCGGCTGTTGAAGAAACAAAGGGATTAGTGACGAAGGAAGATGCGGAAAATACAGTAAGAGGATTACTCAGTTTTTCGGATGAGTATTCACTAACATCTGTAAATCTTTCAGAAGACTGGAATAACAAAGGAGAATATCTTTGGAGTTTGAACTTTGAAACCAAAGATGGTTCATCTTGCAATGTAAGCTTGAATGCAAAAACAAAAGAGTTGCTTAACTTTTGGATATACAACGAAAAATCTTACAATGGTAATGAAACAGTTTCAATGGAAAAAGCATTAGAAACGGCAAAAGCCGCTTTACAAAAGTATCATAGTTCAAAATTAAAAGAAGTAGCACTTGTTCCTGTAGAAAATACCACTTCTTATAAAGAACAAGTGAAGAATTCAAAACAATATACATTTACATTTATGCGTAAGCAAAATAGTATTCCAGTCAATGGTGATGGTGTAACGATTAATGTGAGTGCAGTAACTGGAGAGGTAGTAGGTGATTCACTTTCTTGGTATAAAGGACCATTCACAGAGCCTGCATCTATAATTAGCCAAGATAAAGCATATGCACAGTTATTTAGCCAATCAGGTTTGGAACTAATGTATATGTTTGACTACAGTAAAGATGTTGTTCCAATGACTGATGAAAAAACAATTGAATCATCTATATCTGCACCTACACGAAAAAATGATACAGCAAGTGTACATGGAAAAGTGGTTTCAGGTGAAACACCTGTAACAGAAATCACTTCAAGTGAGATTGCTACAACAGAAATTTCTAATACAGCTTCAAAAGAAATGCCAAGCAGAATGATTATGCCACGTCCATCACAAAATGCTACAGTAAAAATCGTGTATATGTTATCACCGAACAAACCGTCAATGATTGATCCAGCTACTGGTCAATTGTTAAATTATGATGGAAAACCGTATACAGAGAACAAAACTGTATCAACGTACACAGATATTGTAGGAATTAATTCTGAAAAAATCATTAACACATTATCTCAAATGGGTATTGGATTTAATTCAGACAAATTTTTGCCAACTGTACAAATCACACAAAAAGATTTTCTAATGTTACTGAATCAAGCAAAAAATTTCTATAGAGGTGATGATCAAGAACAAATATACAATCAATCCATCTCTATGGGACTTCTTAAAAAAGAAGAGAAAAATCCAACAACAACTGTTCAAAAACAAGATGCAGTAAAATATATCATTCGGATAATTGGTCAAGAAAAAATTGCAACGTTAGATATTTATAAAGCACCTTATCAAGATGTAACAGATGCGAAATATGTTGGTTATATAGCTCTTGCTAAGGGACTTGGAATCACTAGTGATACAGAAAAATTTGAGCCAGCAAAAATGATCACTCGTGAAGAAGCGGCTGTAATGATTTATCAATTACTAAGTGCAAATTAGAAATAGATGAATCTGGATCCATCAGTTTTTCTCACTGATGGATCCAGATTTATGAAATGCTTGGTTACTAAAATATTTATTTTACTGAATTTTGACAGCCATTTATTTAACGAGGCTTGGGCAATCAGGGTGTCTTTTACTCCTTTTGTCCAAGCCTCAAGTCAATCTGCTTGTCTAATATTTTTGTCGAATTATTGCGATATTAACATCATAGTAAACGGTGTAGTCCACTAAAAACCTTCAAATATACAATATCTCAACATCTATTTTCGTAAAAAAATTAAAAATATGATATAATTTCTAAAGTTGCATTAGAGGATACATGGAGGAACTAATGGGAAATTTAGAAAAAAATAATCGTTCATCTGGAATAGTCATCCCTTTTTTGCAGACAGGAGAATACTATTTCAAAAAAGGAATGACCGCACACCATCAACAACATCTAACAAAGGCAAGAATGTATTTGAAGCGTTCTGTCCAAATAGAGCCACATCAACCAACGTATGCCTATGAGCTTGCAATTGTTTTAATGGAGCTTGGTGAACATCAAGAGTCAAATAATATTTTCCTTCATATTATTCAAACACTAGATAAAAAGATGACGCAATGTTTCTTTTTTCTTGCAAACAATTATGCGTATTTAGGTTTATTTCGCAAAGCACTGCACTATGCAGAAATGTATATAGAGCATAACCCAGAAGGTGAATTTTCCGAAGATGTAGAAGATTTGATTGAGATTGTGGTAATGGAGAATGAAGATCCATACAATGAAGATCTACAAGAAGATGTAATTCTAAAGCAAGAATATGTAAGACAATTGTTAGATGCAGGTGAATTTTATGAAGCAATTGAAAAATTAGAAGAACTGCTTCTTGAACATCCAACATTTTGGGTGGCTCATAATAATTTAGCTTTGTCTTATTTTTATACAGGAAATATCGAAAAAGCGTGTGAAATAGTAAGATATGTACTTCAAGAAGATACTGGAAATATATACGCTCTTTGTAATATTATTGTGTTCTCTTACTATACAAATGATAATGAAACAGTGGAAAGATATGGAGAAATGCTTGAGAAAATATATCCATTGTCTGTGGAGCATTGTTGTAAGGTAGCAGTAACACTTGCTTTAATCGGACACTACAAGAGTGCATTCAAATGGCTTCGTTATTTACAAAAAAGTGGCTATGAGGCAGATTTAGCATTTTATTATTGGTTTGCAATTTGTGCGTATGAGTGTGGGCATAAACAGTTTGCTGAGAATATATGGCGGAAGTTCAATCAATTGGATGACAGTGAAAAACATGAAGCACCGTGGATTAAGAAATTAGATGTAATAAAAGAACTTGAAGAACTTAAAGTGCTTAAACAACATGCAGAAATATTATTTGAACTATTTAAAGAGAAAGAAGGAACAAAAGTAATAGAATTAGAAGGTAATCTGCAGCAGTTGTTTACTGCGGAACAAGTTAATGAAAGCTTTCAAGTGGCACGATGTCTTTATGGGAATGAAGTTGGTGAACAACTGTGTTTGTTGTGGTTTCATGTGTATATAAAAAGCTCTAACCAAGTGAATTTTGTGAACTATACAGCATGGGCTGCAGCGGTTGAATACATTTGTCTAAAGAACACAAAATATGCTAAAAGCCAGAAAACTATTGCAAAGTCATATGACATATCAATAGGAACAGTCGCAAAATATGTTCGACTTATTAGAGATATAGTTAAGTGACAATCATTATTGATTATGTTAGGATTGAAAAAAGAGAATTGATGTGAAGGAGGGAAAAGTATGACTGAACAGAAAATTTATGATGTAATTATTGTCGGTGCAGGACCAGCAGGAATGACCGCTGCTGTGTATGCCTCTCGTGCGTGTCTATCCACATTAATGATTGAACGTGGTGTTCCAGGTGGGCAAATGGCAAGTGTGGAAGAAATTGAAAATTATCCCGGATATGAACATGTACTTGGGCCAGATTTATCAACAAAAATGTTTGAACACGCTCAGAAATTTGGAGCAGAGTATGCGTATGGGGATATTACAGAAGTAATTGATGAAGGTGAAATAAAAACACTCGTTTCTGGAAAGAAAGAATACAAAGCGTATGCAATTATTATTGCTTCTGGTGCTGCACATAGAAAAATAGGTGTGCTTGGCGAGGATGAGTACAATGGTCGAGGAGTTTCTTATTGTGCGATTTGTGATGGAGCATTCTTTAAAGGAAAAGAACTTGTTGTTATTGGCGGAGGTAATTCGGCTGTAGAAGAAGGCACATACTTAACACGTTTTGCTTCAAAAGTGACAATTGTTCATCGCCGTGATCAACTTCGTGCCCAAAAAATTCTGCAACAACGAGCGTTTGATAATGAAAAAATGAACTTTATTTGGGATACAACACTGAAAGAGATTCATGGAGAGAACGGCAAAGTGAGCAAAACAACATTAATAAACCTAAAAACAGGAGAAGAATCAGAGCTTCCTTGTAGTGGGGTATTTGTGTATGTTGGTCTAGATCCGATGTCCAAACCATTTCTTAATCTTGGAATTACAAATGAAGCAGGCTACATCGTAACAAATGAGCAAATGGAAACAAAAGTAAAAGGAATATATGCTGCAGGTGATGTTCGGGAGAAACACCTTCGTCAAATTGTTACAGCAACTGGTGACGGTGGAATTGCCGCTCAAACTGCTCAAACATACATTGAAGAGTTAAAAGCAGAACAAAAACAAAGAAAATCTAATCCAATTTAATTTACATGCAAATGAGAAAGATTATTTTTGAGGATTTTGTAAATATGCAGCCAATCAAACTTTCGATTTATTGTGTGTTCGATGCTGCTTTTATGGGATTGGCTGAATCGGGGTGTTTTTTCCCTTTTTAGTCAATTCTATTTTTTTGTTTGTGGCGTGGAAATAGAAATAGTATAATAAGGAGAAGCATATGATAGTTAATAATCATATGGATATAGAGGTGAGAAGATTGCAACGAATAACTAATTGCGTTATTATTCAAGATCGCCGTGTATTGCTTCTGCAAAAACCAAGACGTGGTTGGTGGGTAGCTCCTGGTGGGAAAATGGATCTCGGGGAATCTATTCGTGAAGCGTGTATACGTGAATGTAAGGAAGAAACAGACCTTCAAGTAAAACATCCTGATTTGCGAGGTATTTTTACATTTATTATAAAAGATGGTGAAAAAGTTGTATCTGAGTGGATGATGTTTACCTTTTGTGCCACTGTATTTACAGGGAAGAATATGAACGAAACAAGAGAAGGAAGACTTGCATGGCATGATGTCGATTACGTTTCCCATTTACCGATGGCAGCAGGCGATTATTATATTCTCGATCATGTTATTAATCGTAAAGGATTATTGTATGGAACATTTGAATATACAGAGGATTTCACATTACTTTCTTACCGTTTAGATAATGAATGAGTAGAAGGAGAGGGTTAAAGTGCCAGGAGCTGTAGATAGTCAATTAGTAATCATTACAGGAATGTCAGGAGCGGGAAAAACTGTTGCTGTTCAAAGTTTTGAGGATTTAGGTTATTTTTGCGTAGATAATTTACCACCAACATTATTGCCAAAGTTTCTTGAACTAATGAAAGAATCTGGAAGCAAAATGAATAAGGTAGCACTTGTGATGGATTTACGGAGCCGAGATTTTTTTGAGCAATTAGCAAGTGCCTTAGATAAATTAATGGAAAAAACATGGGTTGTTCCGCAAATTTTATTTTTAGATGCAAATGATACGAAGTTAGTGAGCCGTTATAAAGAAACAAGACGCTCTCATCCGCTTGCAGTAGATGGGCTACCGCTAGAAGGCATTATGCTTGAAAGAAAGTTGCTTGCTCATTTGAAGGAGCGAGCACAGTTCATTTACAATACAACCACTTTAAAACCTCGGGAGCTACGAGAGAAAATTATTAATGATTTTGCTGTCCCAACAACACAAACATTTACTGTCAATGTCATGTCATTTGGATTTAAGCACGGGATTCCAATTGATGCTGATTTAGTATTTGATGTACGTTTTTTGCCAAACCCTTTTTATATTGAGCATATGCGTCCACTCACAGGGCTGCAAGAGGAAGTATCTTCTTATGTGTTAAAGTGGAATGAAACAGAGAAATTTCTCGAAAAAGTAATTGATTTATTGGAGTTTATGCTTCCTCACTACAAGCATGAAGGCAAACGGCAACTAGTAATTGCGATTGGATGTACAGGCGGTCAGCACCGTTCTGTGACGTTAGTAGAATATCTTGGGAATCATTTTTCTAGTGAATACTATACATCTATTACTCATCGTGATATTGAAAAAAGGAAGAATCACTCATGATGAAAAAAAAGAAAAAGATAGTAGTGATTGGCGGAGGAACAGGATTGCCAGTTCTTTTGCGGGGACTCAAAAAAAATGATGTGGATATTACCGCAATTGTCACCATAGCTGATGATGGAGGTAGTTCTGGACGTTTAAGACAAGATTTAGAAATGCCACCGCCCGGAGATATTCGTAATGTATTAATTGCATTGGCAGAAGTTGAACCATTACTAGAAGAACTGTTTCAATATCGCTTTCAAAATGGGGATTTGTCTGGACATTCATTAGGGAATTTAATGTTGGCAGCAATGACTGATGTTACGGGTGATTTTGCTCACGCTACCCAAGAGATGAGCAGAGTTTTGAATGTACGAGGAAAAGTATTACCATCTTCTAAAGAAAATGTCGTTCTTCATGCGGAGTTGGAAGATGGTACGATTGTGACAGGAGAATCCACTCTAGCAAGTTATGGAAAAAGAATTAAGCGTGTTTTTCTAACGCCCGAACATGTTGAGCCTTTGTCAGAAGCAGTAGAAGCAATTAAAAAAGCCGATTTAATCGTACTTGGACCTGGGAGTTTATACACAAGTATATTGCCCAATTTACTAGTTTCAAAAATTAGTAAGACACTCATTAAAGCAAAAGGAAAAAAAGTATATGTGTGTAATGTGATGACGGAAGATGGTGAAACATCTGGATATACAGCAAGCGATCATGTGAAAGCACTATACGATCATGTAAAAACGCCTTTTCTTGACTATGTGCTTGTAAATAAGACACCTATTCCAAAACAGGTAGTGGCTAACTATCTACTAGAAAATGCTGAACCAGTAAAATGTGATAATAAAAAACTGAAAAATTTACATGTGAATGTTATTAAAAAGAATTTAATCTGTTATGATGCAGATGTTATACGTCATGATACAAACAAAGTAGCTTCTTCCTTAATGGAGCTTCTATTTAAATAAGAAGAGAGGAACGGCTATGTCATTTGCCTCAAACACAAAAAAAGAACTAACCACATTAGAAACTAAAGCCTGTTGTTTAAAGGCAGAGCTTTCTGCACTTATCCGAATGAATGGTGCTTTGTCTTTTTCTAACCGAAGAATGGTTGTTGATATTCAAACGGAAAATGCCGCTATTGCTAGACGAATTTATTCTCTACTGAAACAAGGCTATCCACAAGTAGTTGTAGAATTACTAGTGCGTAAAAAAATGCGTTTAAAGAAAAATAATGTGTACATTGTAAAAATCGTGGAAGGAACGCTTGATTTGCTAGAGCAACTACATATTGTCGAGGAGCAATTTAACTTCACCCATCATATTTCTAATAAAATTGTTAGAAAGAAATGTTGTAAACGTTCTTATTTGCGTGGGGCTTTTTTGGCAGGTGGTTCAGTGAATAACCCAGAAACATCATCTTATCACTTAGAGATTTTTTCCGCTTACAAAAATCATAATGAATCTCTTTGTGAACTGATGAATACATCATTTGAGTTAAACGCCAAAACATTAGAACGAAAAAAAGGGCATATTACGTATCTAAAAGAAGCAGAAAAAATAACAGAGTTCTTAAATATTATTGGAGCACACAAAGCATTGTTTAATTTTGAGGATGAACGAATTATAAGAGATATGCGTAATTCTGTTAATCGGCTTGTCAATTGTGATACAGCAAACTTAAATAAAACAATGGATGCTTCTAGGCGACAAATAGAAAATATTCGTTTTATTGAACGGGTAATCGGTTTGGCGGAACTACCTGAGAAACTACGAACAGTTGCTGAACTTCGCCTAGCAAATGAAGATACCTCACTGCAAGAGCTTTGTGAGAAAATCACAATAAGCAAATCAGGGATTAATCATCGTCTGCGAAAAATTAACGAAATTGCCGAAAAATTAATGTTTGAAAATAAAAATTAAAAGGGAGATTATAATGATAGAAAAAGAAGTAAAAGTATTATTAAGGGCAGGATTACAAGCACGCCCAGCGGCATTATTTGTGCAAACGGCAAATCGTTTTTCTTCAAATATCCATATCCAAAGAGATAAAACAAAAGTAGATGCAAAAAGTATCATGGGATTAATGAGTTTAGCCATAGGGAATGGGGCAACGATTACAATAATTGCAGATGGGTCAGATGAAGAAAGAGCTTTACAGCAATTAACAGATTTTGTAGAGGAAGAATAATAAAAAGTGAGACTGGAACATATCTTTTGAATAATTTTTAGTTTAGGATAGGTTTCTAATATATTGATTGTATGAGGTGTTGGTAACCATCCATTTAATAGGGTGTGATTACGTCTTTTTGAGAGGTTTTAGTGAAATGAATGGTTCACTAAAATATTAATTTCACCTGATTTTTGCAACCATTCATTTCATAAGGATGGGACAATCTAGGTGTTTTTTACCCATTTTGTCCCATCCTTTCTCTTTTGTTTACTTCTCGTCTACGTTTGACATGATGCGGTCAATTAAACCATATTCTTTTGCTCTTTCAGCAGTCATAAAGTTATCACGGTCTGTATCTCTTGCGATAACTTCTAGTGATTGTCCAGTTCTTTCAGACAGAATAGTATTTAATTTGTCACGTAAAAATAAAATGCGTTTTGCCGCAATTTCAATTTCCGTGGCTTGCCCTTGTGCTCCACCAAGTGGTTGATGAATCATTACTTCACTATTTGGTAAAGCAAATCGTTTTCCTTTTTCACCAGCGGCAAGTAAGAATGCACCCATAGAAGCTGCCATACCAATACAAATAGTAGAAACGTTTGGTTTAATAAATTGCATTGTGTCATAAATAGCCATACCAGCTGTAATCGATCCACCCGGACTATTAATATACAAAGAAATATCTTTCTCTGGATCTTCAGCAGCTAAAAATAATAGCTGTGCAACAATAGTGTTAGATACTTGATCGTTAATTTCACTACCAAGCATGATAATACGGTCTTTCAAGAGTCTGGAGTAAATATCATATGCACGCTCGCCACGACTTGTTTGCTCGATAACTGTAGGAATTAAATTCATGGAAAAGCCTCCTTAATAAATAGTTGTTATGTACAAGTTCATCATACAGAAATGGTCAGTTAAGGTCAAATGAAATTGCTTGAGTTTGGGGTGAAAAGGGGTGAAAACACCCCAATCGTCCCAAACTCATGAAATGAATGGTTGCCGAGATAGAGTAAAACCAACATTTTAGTGAACCATTCATTTCATTAAAAACGATAAAAAAACGTATGTCCCAGACAGACGAATTCATTTTTTTTTAGAAAGTGTACAGAACTTCTTATCTATATGTATGATAAGTGATGTAAATAAATGCTATGTTTTAAAAAATTTATCGAATCACTTGAAAGTCCTGCCATTCATATGGTAAGAGTGATCGGTATTTTTCCTCTAAAAACCGATCATCTATTAATACAATAATTCCTTCATCTTGTTCTGAACGAATTAAACGACCACCTGCTTGAGCTACTTTATTCATTCCCGGATATACATAGGCATAATCATAGCCATTTTTCCCTTGTTGTTGAAAATAATCTTTAATGATATTTCTTTCCAAACAAAGTTGCGGTAAACCAACACCAACGATAACGACACCATTTAAGCGATTCCCCTGTAAGTCTACTCCCTCAGAGAAAATTCCTCCTAACACAGCGAAACCAATCAATGTTTGTTCATTGTCAGCTTGAAAAGAATTCAGAAAATGTTCCCGTTCTTCTTCTGACATATTGATAGATTGCATAATTGTCTGTCCTAAGAAGGGGGTTTCCATAAATGTATGATACACATCTTCCATATAACGATAAGATGGAAAGAAAACAAGATAATTTCCTGTTTGTTTGCTTAAAATAGTGTGGAGCATATTGGCAATTGCTGGTTTTGTTCGTTCTCGATCATGATAGCGAGTTGATAAAGCTTGAACTACTATTTCCCACTGATTTTGATTAAATGGAGACGGTACAGAGAGAACATAATCATCTTCAGTTGAACCAATCATATTTTTATAGTAAGCAAGTGGGGTAAGGGTTGCTGAGAAATAAATGTGTGAAAGAAAATGTTTACCCATTTCTGTTAAAATATACGATGGATCTAAGCAAAATAATTTGAGATTTACTTCACTTTTTATACACTCTACATATGTTACAAATCGCTCGTCATATAGTTTGGCAATACGAATAAAATTTTGCGTGGCAAAGTATGTTTCTAACAGCAAGGAATCTTGTTCTTGAAATAGTTGTTGTTCGGCACAAATGATAAATTCCTCTAATAATTCTACTAGTTGTTCAGGTAAGATTTTTTCTATAAATTCTGTTTGTGGTTCGTGTGCTTTTTTTAATGAAAGAAAATATTGATTGATTTTTTTTGCTGATTCGTATGTATCTGTTCCTTTTAAAGACCGTTGCAATTGTAGAAATACTGATTTCTGTAAGGAAGTGGAGTACATTTCTCTGGAACGCTCAACTAAATTGTGTGCTTCATCAATGAGTAGTACGGTTTGTTTCTTTTGTTCATCAAATAATCGTTTTAATGATACCCGTAAATCAAAAATATAATTATAATCACAAATAATCACATCGCTGGCGTAGGCTGTATCAAGGGAAAACTCAAATGGACAAACTTTGTGCTTTTGGGCGTATGTTTCCAGTGTTGCCCGATTCATTGTTGTTTCATTCGCTAATATATCAAGAACTGCCATATTAATTCGGTCATAATAGCCATTAGCAAATTCACAAGTATCTTTCTGACATAGCATATCCTCTTTAAAGCATATTTTTTCCTTTGCTGTAATGGTCACAACATGTATACATAAGCCTTGTTTGTTCATGAGGGAAAATGCTTCTTCTGCTGTTGTTCTGGTAATTGTTTTTGCGGTTAAATAAAATAGCCGTTGCACGAGCCCTTCACCCATTGCTTTTAGGCTAGGAAATATCGTTGAGATGGTTTTGCCGATTCCTGTTGGTGCTTGAGCAAATAAATGCTTTTTTTCCGAAATAGTTTTGTAGACAGCTCCTGCTAATTTCCGTTGTCCTGCTCGGTAAGTTGTATATGGAAAGGTGAGTGATTGAATCGTTTCATTTCGGGATAGTTGGTGCTTTTTTTTAAGAGTTGCATATGGAGCGTATTGTTTGATTACGTCTAGGACAAATTGTTCGAGTTCTTTGAAAGAATACGTGCGTTTGAATTGCTTCTGTTCCTCGGTATGAATATGAACGTATGTTAATTGAACTTGCATTTCTGTAAAATGTTGCTCTAAAGCATACATATAGGCATAAAAAATTGCTTGTGCCCAGTGGACAGGATGTGTATTTTCTTGTAAAAGGGATAGGTCACCTGCCGTTGATTTAATTTCATCAATGGTGAAAGTATTATCTTCAAAAAGCAGACCATCACAACGTCCATCAATCGTAAAAATGATATCTTCATACAGAATTTCTAGTTTCATTGGCACTTCTTTTTGATCTAGTTCCTTGTATGTTTTTTGGATTTTTTGATGGGCTTTGATGCCCTCTGTTAAGGTACTAGTTGTACGGAAACGGACATCAATACTGCCGCTACTGAAAACATATTCGACTAAAGTGCGGACGGAAATATGTATCATAGGATTACCATATAGAAATGGGTGAATAGAAAGGTTAATTTACGGTCTAAACAGTGCATACTAATCCACCTTTTTTGATATTGATTATATCCATAGTACATCTTTTTGGTTGTTTTTAATAGGTGTAGAAACTTTTTACAAAAGGTCTAGGGCATAAAAGTTTTACAAGTTTTTTATGAAATGCATCGTTCACTAACAAACTTGCAAGAACATCTTTTGTCTCAGACCGAGAAAAACTAAACTGTTGAGGATTATTAGCGACCATAAATCTTTATTCTTTATTTTGGAACGGGATTTTTTGAGCAAGATAGAGGAAACGGGAAACATATATTGCATTTTAAAAAAATAACATATACACTAAATGTAAAATAACGTTTGAGAGTTAGGTTTTGTTATTAAATAGTTAGGTGGAGGTTAGAACATTATGGCACGTAGAAAATATGAAAATCCTCCAATAAAAGAGGTAATATGTGAATTTAGATTTTCCCAAACTTCTTTATGGGATCCAACTATTCCAGGATTGGTATTTGAAAAGTTAAGAGATAAATTTCCAATACGTGAACAAGGTAAAAATGTTAAAACAGAATTAATTATGGATGGGGAGCAAGTTCAACCTCAATTCCAAGTGACATTATCAGAGCATGCAGTTTTTAAAAACGAACAGCAGAATATTATTATACAAGTAGGTTCTCATTATCTCGCAATAAACCATGTAGTTCCATATTCCAGTTGGGAAAATTTTATGGATACAATTTCACAAGCCTTAACAACATATATAGAAATTGCTGAACCCAATAGTATAGATAGAATTGAACTAAGAAACATTAATGAAATCAACTTAGGTAGTGAACTTAGTAATTTGGAAAATTATTTTAATTTCTATCCTTCTGTTGGTAATGCCACATATAATTCGTTTATTGTAGGGATACAAATGGAATTTGAAGATGACGTTCAAAAAATTCAAATGACTAATAATGATAGTGTAATAATGATAGATACATTATACTTTTTAGGTAAACCTAAAACAGTAAATTTTAAGCAAATTCATGATTGGTTAGAAAAAGCTCACAGTCAAAATAATGAAGCATTTGAAAATAGCATTAAACAGAATTTAAGGGATACATTTAAGGAGGTGGATAATACATGAGTTACAGTACACTAGGAAGTGAGTGGGGAAATTCTAGAATTATCCAATCACTTAAAAAATCTATTCAAATTCCAAATTCCACTTTTTTAAATAATATTTTTCTTAAATGGGACAGCAGTTCATCTGAACAAGCTACAATAGATTTGTTAGATAGATTATTTACATTTAATGACTATATGCAAGTGAATAACTTTCTTAGAAAGAATACTTATCTTTTTCCACTTCTGTTAGAGACATATGAGAAAATTAAATCCTCTTTTCCTGATGCAATAAGTTTAGCGTTGAAAGTGAAAACAGATGGCGTTTCAGAACATGAAAAATTATATGTAATTATTAATTCATTCAGTGAGGATAATTATAGAATTTTGGATGAATTAGATGATAATTGGTGGATTGATGCAATGCCAAGAGCAAAATCGAAATTGAATATAGATTTGGAATATTAGTATGTTTGATTGGAATGAATACTTGGTTTTAGCTGAAAAGCTATCAGAAAGCGAAGAAGAAGGAGCAAAAAGATCTGCTGTTAGTAGAGCGTACTATGCAACATTTCATAATGCAAAGAATTATTTAATAAGAAAAGAATTTTCTTATACGGAAAAACATAGCCCTCATTATGCAGTTTGGAATGCCTTTGGACTGTTAGGAAGAGAGGAAAAAAAGATATCTTTGAAAGGTGATAGACTGAAACAAAAGCGTCATCAAGTAGACTATGACAATGAAATCCAAAATATTAATGTTTTGACAAGAGTAGCACTCCAAGAAGCAAAGGATATAAATGAATTACTGAAAAAAATTCAACAATAAGAATCATATTTTACGTGAATTATAGTCTAACTAAGATTTTGGGACGAAAGGGGTAAAAAGCATCCCAATCGTCCCAAAATCATGAAATGCATGATTACAAAAATTCCATGAAGTCAATGTTTTAGTGAACCATGCAAAAATAGTTTTTTCCCACACTCAAGAGGGAAGTGATTTATTTAAAAGTAATATTACACCTTTCTGCAATATAAATAAAAATTTAGAATTTAAACTTGATCAATGGCAAGATTGTCAACGTAAAAAACAAAGAGCTTAGAGCTTAGATAAAGGGGATAAAAAATACCTCAATTGTTTCTAAGCCTCGTGAAATAAATGTTTTATTGAACATTTATTTTATCAAAAGCACCTCAAACAGGCTTTTGCTCCATTTTCCTTCACTTCACCACAAATCCTTTAATATTAAGCCACGTATATAGACCACCCATAAATACACCACCACCAATAATATTTCCAAGTGTAGCAAAGAAAAGATTATGTAATGAGCCATCCAGTGTAATGGTTTCGGGATGTGGAACGAGTGAAGCCATGCTAAATAAAGTAAGATTTGCGATACAGTGTTCTAGTCCAGATACAAAAAACATACAAACAATAAGCATCATCGAAAAGACGCTAGCCATTTCGTTTTTCATTTGTTTTGGAATAAAAATAGCTAAACACACAAGCCAATTACAAAGAATACCTCTAGTGAAAATTTCTAGTGCGGTATGATCCTGTTTAGCAGCAACAACCGAAAAAAGCCAGTTATTCATGCCCATATCTTGAATGATATGAGTAGGAACAACTAAAAGGCAAAACAAAAATCCTCCCAAAGCATTTCCCAAAAAACACATCCCCCAAACAGAAAGTGTTTCCGTAATAGAAGTATGACCACGCAAAGAAGAACTAGTGAAATACATCGTATTCCCTGTAAATAATTCAGCTCCACCATAAATAATTAAAACAAGTGCTACTCCAAAAATAAATCCACCAACAAGCCCAGTATAAGGAACTTTATCTAAAAACATTGGATTTACAGCTTTAAATGTGAAAAGAGCAGAAAAGCCAATAAAAAACCCAGCCATCATTGCTCGTAAAAAATATTCAAATGGTCGATAATGGACTAATTTAACCGAGTCCTCTGCCTTCTCTCTAAACGATTCTAATGTTTCTACTTCTTTTACTCCCAAACCAATCCCTCCAATCGTACTGTTTATTATTTTCTAATATGCAGATGCTCATGCACGAAATTTTTTTGATAGTTGGTGAAAAAAGATTGTTCAAAACGCATGAATTGAATTCTTGCAAATTCCCTTAAACTCTCGTATAATGGAAGAGTTGTATTGCCCTCGTAGTGTAGTGGATAACACGAGAGATTCCGGTTCTCTTAACGTGGGTTCGAGTCCTGCCGAGGGCGTAAAATAAAAGTGGTAACAGAAACAGTGCTAGTTGCATTGATTTTGTTACCCTTTTTTATATGAAGTTTGGGGAAAAGAGGTGCTTCGTGTTCAGTAATGATTTCAGCAACGATTTCGGAGCAGGAAAACTCTCAAAAAAAATCATCTTTTTTACTTTTCTCGGAATATTAGATACAATAATAGTGGAGGTGATTTCAATGAAATTGGTTCAGCAACAAGAGCAACGACTTATACTAACAAAGCAACTAACACAGGCGATTGAGCTACTGCAATATACAGCGTTAGAGGTGCAAGAGTTTTTGGCTGAACAAGTGTTAGAAAATCCATTCATTACAATCAAAGAACGGCGAAAAAAATCATCTAGCCATGAATTAGTTCATAATATAAGTAGCAAACAACTATCATTAGCCGATTATTTACTAGAACAACTGGGGCTAATGAAGTTAACAGAACAAGAAAAAAAAATCGCAACATATATAGCATTATCACTCGATGACCATGGTTTTTTACGAATGAGTATAGATGAAATTTGTTTGGATGTATCTATTTCTGAACAAGCTGCAATGGATGTCTTAGAGATTATTCAAAGCTTGGAACCAGCAGGAGTAGGAGCAAGAAGTGTACAAGAAACATTGTATTTACAGCTCATTAGAAAGCCATGCAGAGAAGAATTAGCGGAAAGAATGATTCAAGAACATTTTCAATTGTTTGTTGAGAAAAGTGTAAAAACACTGGCAAGACTGTTGGGTGTGTCTACTCTTGAAATTCAACGAGCATTTGATTGTATTCAACAGTTACAACCATATCCATGTGCGGGTTTTTTAAAACAAGAAGCAAATTATGTTGTTCCAGATGTCATGTTAGTATTTGATGATGATTCATTTAAAGTAACGCTAAATGAACAACTCATACCTACCCTTGCTTGGAATGAATCATATGAAAAAAGATTGCGATTTGGAGAAGATACGGAAACAAATGAATTTATTCAACAAAAACAACGGCAATATCATTGGATTATAGGAGCGTTGAAACAGCGGAATGAAACCCTTCTTTTAGTCACAAAAGCAATTGTGGCTCATCAAAAAAAAGCATTTACGTTAGGACTTGCTTCTCTTCGTCCGCTAACAATGACAGAAATTGCTAGGCAGATAGGTATTCATGAATCAACTGTTAGTCGAACGGTTAGAAATAAATATGCCCAGACACCGCTTGGATTAGTAAAGTTACGCTCTTTTTTTTCATCAGGTTTATCACAACAAGGAGAAGAGGATGCCTCGACTTCAAAGATCAAACAATTAATTCGTGAACTTATTGAAACAGAGAATAAAAACAGTCCACTTTCTGATCAGAAGTTAGTAGATATACTTGTGGGAAAATATAA
This sequence comes from Caryophanales bacterium, assembly GCA_031546705.1. Lineage (GTDB taxonomy): Bacteria > Bacillota > Bacilli > Bacillales > JAVBJX01 > JAVBJX01. The sequence goes on along the minus strand of JAVBJX010000001.1, from coordinate 2,656 downwards.
GATTCATGTAGCACGCCGAACAGTTACAAAGTATCGAGAACAATTAATGATTCCATCTTCGACAAAAAGACGGAGGTTTGACGGATGAAAGTTATTATGTACACAGGAAAAAATTGTGGGCTTTGCCAAAAAGCAAAACAAATACTAATGGAGTTGCACATTTCTTTTCAAGAAATTGATGTGTATGAAGATGATGCGTTGTTGGAAAAATATCAATTGATGATTCCCGTTATTGCAATGAATGGGGAAGAACTTCAGTATGGTTTGATTGAAAAAGAATTATTAGAAATACAACTTATTCGGAGAGCAAATAATTGAAAAAAATGCCAGCACTTGCTACAATAAAGATGTAGTAAGTGTATTTTTTTTATACGAATGGGACAATATATGTCTTTGTGGGACTTATAAAGACCATGTAGACTTATTACAAGGGTGAAGGACGGATGATAATGCAAAATTTACTTCATGCACAAAGAAAATTATTACCTGATTTACTCGATATCATGCAAAGAAGATATCAAGTTTTGCGACTTGTAAGAGAAATGCAACCTGTTGGACGGCGTTCATTGGCAAGTAATATTCAGATGAGTGAGCGTGTACTTCGTGCAGAAGCAGAATTTTTGAAAGAACAAAATTTGCTTTCGGTAAGTAGCATAGGCATGATGTTGACAGATGATGGGTATGATTTATTAGTGGTACTTGAAGAAATGATGAAAGATGTATCAGGAATCAAACAATTAGAGAAAGAATTAAAGAACAAACTAGGTGTTGAACAAGTAGTGATTATTTCAGGAGATAGCGATCTGTCACCATTTGTTGTCAATGAAATGGGTCGGGCATGTGTTTCACTTATGAAAAAGTACATGCGAGAGAATGAAATTATTGCGGTAGCAGGTGGAACCACTTTAGCAACGGTTGCAGACATGATGACACCGAGCAATAAACAGCCATTATTTGTAGTGGCAAGAGGTGGACTTGGTGAAGATGTAACTATTCAAGCAAATACCGTCTGTGCAAAAATGGCAGAGAAATCGCTTGGAAGTTATCGACTTCTCCATGTTCCCGATCAATTAAGTGTGGATGCCTATCAATCAATGATTGAAGAACCTTCGATAAAAGAAGTGCTTCATTTAATTCAATTATCAAGTATGGTCATTCATGGAATTGGTGATGCTAAAACAATGGCTACAAGAAGAAAAATGAATCAAGTTGAACTGGAAAAACTAGAAAGACACAACGCTGTTGCCGAGAGTTTTGGCTATTATTTTAATGAAGATGGCGAAGTAGTTCATAAAGTAACAACAATGGGTATTCAACTAGAGGATTTAAAGAAAATTGCTCATGTGATTGTTGTAGCTGGAGGAACATCGAAAGCGAAAGCAATTAAAGCGTACATGAAGCAAGCACATACCTCCATTCTCATTACAGATGAAGGGGCAGCAAGAAAATTAATTTTAGAATAAAAATAGGAGGAAATAAAAATGACAGTAAAAGTTGGTATTAATGGATTCGGACGTATTGGACGTATTTTCTTTCGGGCTACTTTAACACATCCAAATATTGAAGTAGTGGCAATTAATGATTTAACGGATGCAAAAACATTAGCACATCTTCTAAAGTATGATTCTGTCCATGGACAATTTGATGCAGAAGTATCTGTGAATGGAAATAGCATTATTGTTAATGGCAGAGAAATTCAAATTTCTGCAGAACGTGATCCGGCTGCTTTAGCATGGGGTGAAAAAGGTGTTGACCTTGTTATTGAATGTACAGGTAGATTTACAAATAGAGAAGATGCAGCAAAACATATCACAGCAGGAGCAAAGAAAGTAATTATTTCTGCTCCAGCAAAAAATGAAGATATTACCATTGTTATGGGTGTGAATCATGATAAATACGATGCCAGCAAACATCATGTTGTATCAAATGCTTCTTGTACAACAAACTGTCTTGCTCCATTTGCCAAAGTGTTACAAGAAAAGTTCGGTATTAAACGTGGGATGATGACAACTATTCACTCTTATACAAATGACCAACAAATTTTGGATTTACCACATAAAGATTTACGCAGAGCACGTGCGGCAGGAATGAGCATGATTCCAACAACAACTGGTGCAGCAAGAGCAGTTGCTTTAGTTTTGCCTGAATTAAAAGGAAAACTAAATGGTGGAGCAGTTCGTGTACCAACGCCAAATGTATCACTAGTAGATTTAGTGGTTGAGTTAGAAAAATCAACAACAGTCGAAGAAGTAAATAGTGCTTTTAAAACAGCGGCAGAAGGTGAACTAAAAGGAATCTTAGCTTTCAGTGAAGAACCGCTTGTATCCATTGACTATAACGGATGTACACATTCTTCAACTGTAGACGGATTATCTACATTAATGATGGAAGATAATATGTTAAAAGTATTGGCTTGGTATGATAATGAAACAGGATACTCTTATCGAATTGTTGATTTAGTTGAGTATATGATGGAAAAAGGTATTTAAGTTAAAACCACTTATAGCAATTATACTTATTGTACGGAAAGTTCAATGGTTAATTTTTAATTGTACTGTTTCAAAAACTCTTAGCTTGCCTCTAGCAAGCGGCATCGTTTTTTCATTGTCTAATTAAAAATTTTCTCCTTTCCTTTTTCCGCACAATTTCGCAAACT
>JAVBJX010000034.1:0-31575 GCA_031546705.1 Caryophanales bacterium | reverse complement strand
AGTTTACGAAATTGAAATCGTAAATGGAAACAAAAAGTATGATTTAGATGTAGGAGTCGCTGATTCCAATATTTACAACTATGAAGAAAAAACAATTAACAATAGTGTGAGGCCGACAAAACCAACAACTTCATCAGAAATAACAGCAACAAAAGCAAAGGAGATTGCTTTGAAAAAAACAGGTGGCGGAAAGGTTAAAAAATGCCAATTAGATTATGAAGATGGCAGAAAGGTTTATGAAATCGACATTATAAAAAGTAACAAAGAATATGAAATGTATATTGGTGTAAGTAATGGACAAATATACGAGTATGAAGTAGAAACAATAATGAGTAGAAACACTACTTCAACAAATACAGATCGTTATGATGACTAAGTAACATAGAAATAAGCAAATAAGTCTGGAGAGAAAGCGGTTTTTCCGTTTTCCTTCCAGACTTATTTTGATAATGAAGTTAGAAAAATAGATTGATGCAGGAGGGCGTACAATTTGTATAATGATATTCTATTGACTCATAATATGTACAGAAAGGCGGTTTTTATCATGTTACCAAAAGAAAACAGAAAATGTTTCAGGGATTTAATTCCAGAGTATTTTGTAGGAGGATTTGAATGAAGATATTCCTCATTATTCTTTGTACCGTTGTTATTCTTTTATCACTGCCATTTTATTTGTGGGTAAATGGATCCTTTAAAAACTAGATTTCCCATCAGACAAAATACATAAACTGTGAAAAATTACAGGGGAGAAGTAAACTATGTATCAAAAACAAGGAAAAAGATTTCAAGGACATTCTACTGGGATTAGAAAGTTTCTGGTGTTGAAATAATGTGGGTGAATAACAAAAACATAATTATTAATGGACATAAAATAAATTTGGAAAAAGATTCATATGATTTTCGGGTTGATAAATGAATGGTGCTCACTTGAGAGAGACATTACAATATTGCAATGAAAAAAGATGGCTCATCGTCAAAATTTGTGGTTGACAAATATAAATCTTGTGATTTGTGAATTTAGATGATTGGGGTGAAGGTAAAACTGTAGATGATTTTTCAAAAATCCACCACTAGCATATATAACAATTTTCTACAACCACAAATTTTGGTGTAGAGCCAAAAAGATTTCAAAAAAAATTAAACAACCTTACTCCTATCGAATATCAGGGTAAGGTTGCATAGTCTCTTCTTTTTACTGTCTAATTAACTGGGATAAGTCCTAGCCATTTGTTTTATTCTAATATAAATAACTCTTTTAATCTAACCGCTGGCTTCTCCGTAGCATCAACTGTAAGAATATGTCCTACACCTTGAGCGTAATAATAATGGTACTTTGCATCATTACCGTATTCATCTTTAAACTTCGCAACAATCGCAATGACATTTGTAAATATACCTGCATTTACTTCGATTTTTCTTGTTGTTGATGCAACCGTAAAATCTTCTACAGAACCATCAAATAAAGCATTTGTCACACGCCATTTTTTATTAATTGTTAATGGGTAAGGAATTTGCATAGGAGCTACTGCATCGGCAAATTGCCCTTTCATTCCTGATGAATTTTCTATAAAAGAATAATCATTACTCATTTCCTTGTTAAAAGTAACACTCCATAATTCCATTCCAGTTTCTGTTCCTGTATACTGCCATTGATCCAGTACATCTGTATAAAATGAATAATAGGTATATGATTTTTCTTTATTTAGTTTTAAACCACTCGTAATTTTTCGGTTTTCTACATTGTAAAGGTCTATAAGATTTCTTGGAACTGCTGTATAGTTTATATCGGATGATTTTTCAACGTATACATTTCCTGTAAGTAGAAAGTGTGTTTTAGTTGAACTTAAAACAGTTACAGTTTGGGATTTTTTAAACTTTTTTACAAATATAAATTTGTTATTTTTATCTTTTTTATACATAGGTGTGTCTTTTGTAAATGTAACTTTGCCAACGATTCCTTTTGTAACTTCGGTATTCCCCCACATAACTTTTGCATTTGCATTGATTGGTGCGATGAAATAAGTAAAGGTGAACATACATATAAATAAAAATGAATAGAAATTTTTCATAGACAGTCTCTCCTTTATAATCATTGTATATACATGATAGTGTAAAATTGATTGTGTGTAAAGGAGTAGAAAATGTTTTGTACTGATGTTGCATTGTTCTTGTGATTGTGGTATATTCTAAGTGGGAAAATAAATATATTCAGAGGAAAGAGTGGGAATCCCCCACTCTTTCTTGTTTAAAAACCCTTTTTAAGGAAGGAGAAATGATGAAAAAAGTTACAGATATTATAACAAAACTTGTCTTACCAATTGTAGAAGAATTGCAACTTGAGCTTGTTGATGTTTTGTATGTGAAAGAAGGATCTAATTGGTTTCTTCGTATATTTATTGATTCAGAAGAAGGCATTGATATTGAACAGTGTGGAATGGTAAGTGAAAAATTAAGTGAACAACTGGACGAAATGGATCCTATCGAACATAACTATTTTTTAGAAGTTTCTTCTCCTGGAGCAGAACGACCACTTAGGAAACCAGCTGACTTTACACGGTACATTGGACGAAATGTGTTTGTAAAAACATATGAGCCGTGGAACGGAGAAAAAGAGTTTGAGGGAGAGTTAACAGCATTTGATGGGGAGCTTGTAACAGTTACTGTTATGGATAAGACACGTGAAAAACAAGTAGCTATTCCTTATGCAAAAGTTGCTAATGCTCGTCTTGCTGTTGTATTTTGATGATGAAAAAGAAGGGGGAATCATTTTTAATGGGCACGGAGTTGCTAGATATATTCGCTAAACTTGAGCGTGAAAAAGGTATTGACAAGGATGCTTTACTTGAAACACTTGAGGCAGCGATTATTTCGGGATATAAACGATTGTACGATCAAACACAAAATGTACGAGTGGACATTGACTTAAAGAAAGGTTCTATTCAAGCATTTGTTAAAAGAGAAGTTGTGGATGAGGTGTATGATTCTCGTCTTGAAATCTCTATTGAAGAAGCACAACGAATCAATATCAATTACATGGTTGGGGATTTTATTGAAACAGAGATTGCTCTGAAAAATCTTGGAAGAATTGCTGCTCAAGCGGCAAAACAAGTAATGACACAACGGGTGCGAGAAGCAGAACGAGGAATTATTTATTCCGAATTTGTTGACCGTGAAGAAGATATTATGACTGGAATTGTCGAGAGAACGGATTCTAAGTTTATTTATGTAAGCCTTGGCAAAATCGAAGCATTGTTACCAATTGCCGAACAAATGCCAAATGAATCATTTAAATCACATGACCGCATTAAAGTTTTTATTACAAAAGTAGAAAAGACGACAAAAGGACCACAGATTTATGTGTCACGCACACATCCGGGCTTACTCAAGCGTCTGTTTGAATTAGAAGTTCCAGAAATTCATGATGGAACAGTCGAAATAAAATCAATTGCTCGTGAAGCAGGAGATCGCTCAAAAATTTCTGTACACTGTGAAAATGAAGAAGTCGATCCAGTTGGAACGTGTGTTGGACCAAAAGGGCAACGGGTGCAAGCAATTGTAGATGAACTAAAAGGGGAAAAAATCGACATTGTTCGTTGGTCAAAAGATCCTGTAGAATTTGTCGCAAGTGCTTTGAGTCCGTCAAAAGTAGTCCATGTTATTGTCCATGAAGAAGAGAAATCAACAACCGTTATTGTTCCAGATTATCAATTATCACTTGCTATTGGAAAGCGTGGTCAAAATGCCCGATTAGCAGCGAAGTTGACCAATTGGAAAATTGATATTAAAAGTGAATCAGATGCACGAGAAAAAGGCTTGATTCCAGATGATTTGTTTTTTGGTTATGAGGAAGAAGAATGAAAAAAGTTCCAGTACGAAAATGTGTAGTGACAGGTGAAATGAAACCGAAAAAAGAGCTTGTTCGCATTGTTAGATCACAAGAAGGAATTGTTTCTGTAGATGTAACAGGTAAAAAAACAGGGCGTGGAGCATATATTACACTGACTCAAACATGTGTGGAACTAGCAAAAAAGAAAAATATGCTTAAAAACCATTTAAAAGCAGAAATAAAAGAAGAGCTGTATACAGAGTTATTGGAAATGGCACGAAAAATGGAAGTCAGTAAACATGGCTAACTGGACAGGGCTTTTGGGTCTTGCTAGTCGAGCGAGAAAACTTATTTCTGGAGAAGAATTTGTCATAAGTAATATAAGAAATGGTCAAGCATACCTTGTTCTTATTGCTTCCGATGCCTCAGAAAATACAATGAAAAAAATTACAGATAAATGTGGATCATATAATGTTCCATATAGAGTAGTAGAAGATCGTTACATACTAGGGGCAACAATCGGAAAAGATGCACGTGTAGTGGTAGCAGTTACAGATAGAGGTTTTGCGAAGAAACTACAAACGTTTTTTGAGTAGGTAGATTTCTTTAGGTGTTCTTTGTTTAAGAACCATGTATATATGGAAACTTAAAGAGAACAGATTACTTCGGGGGTGAATGTATGTCAAAAATGCGTATATATGAATATGCAAAAAAACATAATGTAACAAGTAAAGAAGTCATTACACAACTTAGAGAACTAAGTTTTGAAGTTGCTAATCATATGGCAGTGTTAGATGACCAGAAATTAACTGCTTTAGATAAGCAATATACGAAGGCTGTAGACAAGTCACAAACAAAGCCACAACATGATAGATCAAGCCAGCCACAACAAAGACAAAACAACTCAGGAGCACAAAGTGTGAATAAAACAAATCAACCAGAACAAAGACAAAGTGATTCAAGACCACAAAATCAACCAGAACAAAGTCAAAGTGATTTAAGACCACAAAGCCAACCAGAACAAAGACAAAGTGATTCAAGACCACAAAGTCAACCAGAACGAAGTCAAAGTGATTCAAGATCACAAAGTCAACCAGAACAAAGACAAAGTGATTTAAGATCACAAAGTCAACCAGAACAAAGACAAAGTGATTTAAGACCGCAAAGCCAACCAGAACAAAGACAGAGTGATTCAAGACCACAAAGTCAAGGTACAAATAGACCGAGTCAACCGTACCAAAAATCAAATGATTCCAGACCACAAAGTCAAGGTGCGAATAGACCGAGTCAACCGTATCAAAAACCGAATGATTCAAGACCGCAAAGTCAAGGTGCAAATAGACCAAGTCAACCGTATCAAAAATCGAATGATTCAAGACCACAAAGTGGAGATAGACCGAATCAATCAGCTGGAACAGGAAGAACAAATTCACAATATCCAAGACCAAGCGGTTCATCACAAGATTCAAGACCACAAAATAGACCTGCAAGTGGGCAATTTTCGTCTCAATCAAGACCAAATCAACAAGGGCAAGGTAATTTTGCTCAAAAGAAACCAGTTCAAGGTGCAGCAAAACCAGTAGATGCTAAGCCGCAACAAGACAGAAAATCGCAATACAAACCTAAGACACAAACAAAATCGGCTTTTGATGATAATGCTCAAAGAAGAAAACCAACAGGGCAAGGAGCAAGAGGAAGACAAGCACCTGTTAGAAAAAGTGCACCAAAAGAAATGCCGAAGAGAAAAGAAAGAGAATTACCTGCAAAAATTACGTTTGAACACTCATTAACTGTTTTTGAGTTAGCAAAAAAACTCGGAAAAGAACCTTCCGAAATTATTAAGAAATTATTTTTAATCGGTGTAATGGCAACTATTAACCAGTCACTTGACAAAGATGCAATTGAGCTTATTTGTGGTGATTATGGTGTGGAAGTGGAAGAGAAAATCACCATTGATGAAACAGATTTTGATGCAATAGAAATTATTGATGCAGCAGAAGAATTAACAGATCGCCCACCAGTTGTAACAATCATGGGACATGTTGACCATGGTAAGACAACGCTTTTAGATTCTATTCGTGATGCAAAAGTAACAGCGGAAGAAGCTGGCGGAATTACACAACACATTGGTGCTTATCAAGTAGTTGTTAATGATAAAAAAATTACATTCTTGGATACACCGGGTCATGCTGCATTTACAACAATGCGTGCTAGAGGAGCACAAATAACGGATATTGTTATTTTAGTTGTTGCTGCAGATGATGGAGTAATGCCACAAACAGAAGAAGCAATTAATCATGCGAAAGCCGCTGGTGTTCCGATTATTGTTGCTGTTAACAAAATGGATAAACCAGATGCTAATCCACAAAAAATCATGCAAGAGCTGTCAAGTTTTGAACTCGTTTCTGAAGAATGGGGCGGAAATACCATTTTTTGTAATCTCTCTGCCAAAACAGGTGAAGGAATTGACAACTTATTAGAAATGATATTGTTGTTTAGTGAAATGCAAGAATACAAAGCAAATCCAAACCGCCGAGCAATTGGAACGGTTGTTGAAGCTGAGTTAGACAAAGGGCGTGGAGCTGTTGCCACACTGTTAGTACAAGCAGGAACATTAAAAGTTGGAGATCCAATTGTTGTTGGAAACACATTTGGACGTGTTCGAGCAATGGTTAACGAAAAAGGTAGACGTGTAAAAGAGGCAACTCCATCTACACCAGTCGAAATTACAGGACTTAATGATGTACCGCAAGCGGGAGATCGTTTTGTTGTATTTGAAGATGAGAAAAAAGCACGACAAATTGGTGAAGTACGTGCCCAAAAACAAGTTGTTGCACAGAGAAATGTGAAATCAAAAATAAGTCTAGAAGATTTATTTGAACACATTAAACAAGGTGAAATAAAAGAAATTAATATTATTGTTAAAGCAGATGTACAAGGTTCTGCCGAAGCAATGGCAGCATCATTACAAAAGATTGAAGTTGAAGGTGTACGTGTCAAAATCGTTCACACAGGTGTTGGAGCAATTAATGAACATGATGTTATGCTTGCATCAGCATCTAGTGCAATTATTGTTGGTTTCAATGTACGCCCTGATAGTAATGCCAAACGCATTGCTGAAGAAGAAGAAGTTGATATTCGATTACACCGTATTATTTACAAAGTAATTGAAGAAATAGAACTTGCAATGAAAGGAATGCTTGATCCTGAATTTGCTGAAAAAGTCCTTGGGCAAGCTGAGGTTCGCCAATTGTTCAAAGTAACCAAAGTTGGAACAATTGCAGGAAGTTATGTAACAGAAGGAAAAATTACTCGTGACAGCAGCATTCGTCTGATTCGTGAAGGAATCGTTGTGTTTGAAGGTGAAGTAGACACATTAAAACGTATCAAAGACGATGTAAAAGAAGTGGCTAGAGGGTACGAGTGTGGAATTATGATTAAGAACTTCAATGATATGAAAGAAGGCGACATCATCGAAGCGTTTATAATGGAAGAAATCAAGCGTGCGTAATGAGCGTTTGAAAATAAATAAGCAGTCTTGAAAAAGAAATTTTTTACAGACTGCTTATCTTAATTTAATTGTAGAGGTGAAATATGAGCGTAAGAGCGAACCGTGTAGGCGAGCAAATCAAGAAAGAAATGACAGACATTATTGCTAACAAATTAAAAGACCCACGCATTGGTTTTGTCACAGTGACCGAAGTTCGTGTGACTGGTGACTTGCAACAAGCAAAAGTGTATATAACGGTGCTTGGTGAAGAACAAGCAAAACAAGATACATTAGCGGGTCTAATGAAAGCAACAGGGTTTATTCGTTCGGAAATCGGACAACGAATTCGTCTTCGTAAAACTCCAGAAATTATGTTTGAACTAGATGAAGCATTTGCATATGGAAACCATATTGAAGATTTGATTCGCAAAATTTCTAGAGGTGAAGCATGATTAGGTGGCTGAAAAAGCCACCTTTATTTGAATGAAAGAAGGAAAAAAATAATGGTAGATGGTGTCATTCTTTTACATAAACCAGTCGGAATGACTTCTCATGACTGTGTACATAAAGTAAGAAAAATATTACATACAAAAAAAGTTGGTCATACGGGAACATTAGATCCAGATGTTTCAGGAGTATTACCCATTTGTGTTGGCAAAGCAACAAAACTAGTTGAGTTTTTAATAGGTGAAAACAAAACGTATGAAGCTGAAGTTACGCTTGGATTTTCTACAACAACAGAAGATGCTTCTGGTGAAATCGTTGCCAAAGAAAAAGTCGGGCAAGTAACAAGAGAACAAATTGAAAAAGTGTTCCAGCTGCTAACAGGAGAAATCACCCAAACACCACCAATGTATTCAGCGATAAAAATAAATGGCAAAAAATTATATGAATATGCAAGAGCAGGAATTGAAATTGAACGTCCAAGTAGAAAAATTACGATTTATACACTAGAATTATTAGATGAGGGTACTGAGTGGAGTGGAGATACAGTTTCTTTCCGCTTTCGTGTTGATTGTAGTAAAGGAACATATATAAGAACATTAGCTGTTCAAATTGGAGAATTTCTAGGCTATCCAGCACATATGTCTGATTTAGTGCGTACAAAATCTGGTAAGTACCATCTTGATGAATGTATGAATTTCTCTGAACTGGAAAACTATACAGAGCAAGGAATAATACAAGAAAAAATTATCCAAATGCATGAAGCAATTTCTTTACCAAAATATATACTAGATGATACATTAGCAGAAAAAGTGCGAAATGGAGCAGTATTACCACTGGATGTAGAAATAGAAGAACCATTTGTGATGGAATATAATAATGATTTACTAGCTATTTATATGAAACACCCAACTAAGAACGGGCTGATGAAGCCAATGAAAGTTTTTAGGTGATAGGATGAAAACGATTCATTTAACCTATCCAAATAACTATGATGAAGTTTTTCCGCCACTAGTCATGGCATTAGGTTATTTCGATGGCATTCATCGTGGGCATGAACAAGTCATCCGCACAGCCAAACAAATTGCTTTGCAAACAGGAAGAAAAAGTGCTGTGATGACTTTTTTTCCACATCCATCGGTTGTACTTGGACGAGCAACGCAACATATTCGTTTTATTACACCACCACTTGAGAAAGAACAAGTAATCGCTATATTAGGGATTGATTACTTGTTCGTGGTGGAATTTTCGAAAAAATTTGCCGAGTTATTGCCACAACAATTTATTGATGAATATATTATTCGATTAAATACAAAACAAGTTGTAGCAGGTTTTGACTACACATATGGACGAATGGGAAAAGGCACAATGGAAACAATGCCATTTCATTCCAGAGAACAATTTGCTTGTACAGCAGTAGAAAAGTGCGTATATAATAATGAAAAAGTAAGTTCAACAAAAATTCGAGAAAATATCGCTCTAGGAGATGTTTCTTCTATGCCAACATTATTAGGTAGGTTTTATAAAATTAGTGGTGAAGTTGTCCATGGGGAAAAAAGAGGAAGAACCATTGGTTTTCCAACTGCTAATATTGACTTGTCTGGAGATTATTTAATTCCAGCTACAGGTGTGTATGCGGTGAAAGTGAAGAGAAATGGTATAATCTATAGTGGGGTTTGTAACATCGGTCACAAGCCGACATTTCATCAGGATCAAAAAGAATTGCCAACCGTAGAAGTTCATATTTTTGATTTCTCTGAAGATATTTATGGAGAAATATTGGAAGTGGAATGGTATCAGCGGATTCGGAGTGAACAAAAGTTTTCAGGTATTCAAGAGTTGATTGAGCAGATTGAGAAGGATAAGCAGACTGCGTTGGCGTATTTTGAGAAATAAAATTGTCATTCCCCTCCTTTTTGATTAGAATTGACTACAAGGAGGGGCTATTTATGCGTAAAATTATTATTTTTATAGGTTTTCTATGTTTGCTAGATGCTATTATTACTTCATTTTTTACATTGATAAATTTCGGCACGATTTTCCCTGGTATTGTTGGCAGTGTATTCATCCTATACGGTTTGTTCTACAAAACTATTAATAAAATACTGGATAAAAACAAACTTCTTAAAACATGTATACAAGTATGTCTATCACTATTTGCCCTATCTTTTATCTTTTTTCTCCTAGTAGTTGTATCTACTTCTTTTAAAACTCCTGAAAAAAATGTAGATGCTATTATTGTACTAGGTGCTGGTCTTAGAGAAGACAAAGTAAGTAAAGTTCTAGCAGCCCGTCTTAATTCTAGCATTCCATACTTGAGTGATAACCCAAAGACAATTGTTGTTGTTTCAGGTGGAAAAGGGCGTGATGAATCGGTGTCCGAGGCTTTTGCGATGAAAAAATTTTTAGTACAGTCCGGAGTTAAAGAAAATAGAATTGTCATGGAAGATAAATCCCATAATACATATGAAAATTTTTCTTTTTCCAAAAAAATATTAGATGCACATTTTCAGATGTATTCAAAAAATTATTCAACCATTATTGTCACAAATGATTTCCATGTTTTTCGAGCAAAATTTCTTGCCAAACAAGTTGGATTTTCTGATTTAAGTGCCATTGCCGCACCATCCAACCCAAAATATTTAGTTCCTAACTTCTACATGAGAGAGTATTTTGCATTGATTAAGTCTTTAATCTTCAAACAATAAAGAAGGTTTTCGGAATAGTTCACTAAAATTTTGGTTTTTCGCAATTCAAATAACCATTCCGTTTCGATAGGTTTGTCAATTGAGGAGATTTCCCCTCAATTGACAAACCTATCGAAACATAGTATTCTAATGACTGAACAAAGAACCATTACTTGGCAAGTTGAATCACCGACACTCTGCTCAGTAATAGGTGCTTATTAAAGGAGGTGAAAAGGATGGCTCTAACTCAAGAACGTAAAGCAACGCTTATTAGTGAGTATAGAACGCATGAAACGGACACTGGTTCTCCAGAGGTTCAAATTGCTATCCTTACAGAACAGATTAACGTGCTAAACGCACACTTGCGTTTTCACAAGAAAGATCATCACTCACGTCGTGGTCTTCTAAAAATGGTTGGGCAACGTCGTAACTTGCTCACATATTTGCGTGGGAAAGACGTAGCTCGTTATCGTGAATTGATTAAAAGACTTGGTTTACGTCGATAGTCAGACACAGAGGCGGGGATCTTCCCCGCTTTTTTTATACATAATTTTATTGCCTGAGAGGGGTACATATATGGAGAAACACGTATTTACAATAGACTTTGCAGGTCGTCCACTTGTTGTTGAAATTGGAGAACTAGCAAAACAAGCAAATGGTTCAGTCCTCGTACATTACGGAGAAACAATTATTTTAAGTGCAGCTACTGCTTCAAAAAATCCAAAGGCGGTTGATTTCTTTCCACTAACGGTTAATTATGAAGAGCGTTTGTATGCGGTCGGAAAAATTCCGGGTGGATTTATTAAAAGAGAAGGTCGCCCAAGTGAGAAAGCGGTTTTAGCGAGTCGCTTAATTGACCGTCCAATTCGTCCGCTATTTGCAGAAGGATTTCGTAATGAGGTACAAGTAATTAATCTTGTGTTAAGTGTCGATCAAGATTGCTCACCAGAAATGGCGGCAATGTTTGGTTCATCACTAGCACTTAGTGTGTCGAATATTCCATTTGAAGGGCCAATTGCTGGTGTAACAGTTGGACGTATTGATGGCAAATTCATTATTAATCCTTCGCTCGAACAAGCTCCACTTAGTGATATTCACTTAGTTGTTGCTGGAACGAAAGATGCAATTAATATGGTTGAAGCTGGTGCAAAAGAAGTTACAGAAGAAGCAATGCTTGAAGCAATTATGTTTGGTCATGAAGAAATCAAGCGACTAATTGCGTTCCAAGAAAGTATTGTTGAAAAAATTGGTAAAGAAAAACTGGATGTTACATTATATGAATTAGATAAAAAACTTACATCAGAAATTGAAAATATGGTAGGTTCAGAGTTAAACAGTGCGGTACAAGTCCAAGAAAAGCACGCTCGTGAAGCGGCAATTGATGAAGTTCGTCAAAAAGTTGTAACTACTTACGAAGAACGAGAAGTAAACGATGCAACGATGAAACAAGTGAAAGAAATTATTTATCAAATGGTAAAAGATGAAGTTCGCCGCTTAATTACTGTTGAAAAAATTCGTCCAGATGGTCGAAAAATAGATGAAATTCGTCCACTATCTTCACGAGTTGGCTTACTACCACGTGTACATGGTTCAGGTCTGTTCACTCGTGGACAAACACAAGTATTGAGCGTTTGTACACTTGGAGCGTTAGGAGATGTACAAATTTTAGACGGACTGGGTACAGAAGAAACAAAAAGATTTATGCACCACTACAATTTTCCACATTTCTCTGTTGGAGAAACAGGCCCAAGCCGTAGCCCGGGTCGCCGTGAAATCGGACATGGGGCATTAGGTGAGAGAGCATTAGAACAAATCATTCCAGACGAAAAGGATTTTCCATACACAATTCGTCTAGTTGCTGAAGTATTAGAATCTAATGGTTCAAGCTCACAGGCAAGTATTTGTGCTAGTACATTAGCGATGATGGATGCAGGTGTGCCAATTAAAGCGCCAGTAGCAGGAATTGCGATGGGACTTATTAAAAATGACGAACATTATACAGTGCTTACGGACATTCAAGGAATGGAAGACCACCTTGGTGACATGGATTTTAAAGTAGCTGGAACTGCAAACGGAATTACTGCTCTGCAAATGGATATTAAAATTGCTGGACTATCTCGTGAAATTTTAGCAGAAGCATTAGCACAAGCAAAAATTGGACGAGCAGAAATTCTTGCTAGTATGTTAGCAACAATTGCTACACCAAGAGAACAATTATCCGCTTATGCACCAAAAATTGTTGTGATGACCATTAATCCAGATAAAATTCGTGATGTTATTGGCCCGAGTGGTAAACAAATTAATAAAATTATCGAAGAAACAGGTGTTAAAATCGACATCGAACAAGATGGAACAGTATTTATTGGTTCTATTAATGAAGAAATGATTGAAAGAGCAAAACAGATTATTGAAGATATTGTTCGTGAAGTTATAGTTGGGCAAATGTATCTTGGTAAAGTAAAACGGATTGAAAAGTTCGGAGCATTTGTTGAAATATTCAATGGTAAAGGTGGTCTAGTTCACATTTCTGAACTAGCGGAAGAAAGAATTGCCAAAGTTGAAGATGTTGTCGCAATTGGTGATGATATTTTAGTAAAAGTCACAGAGATTGACAAACAAGGTCGAGTAAATCTATCACGCAAAGTTGTTTTACGTGAACAAAAGCAAGCACAAGCAAGTGAATAATCAATAATTAAAATAAAAATCGTTCACTCTTTTTTTGATAGAAGAGAAGGAACGGTTTTTTTCTATATTTTTCCTCGTTCTATCTTGTCCTTTTTTTCATATGCTTGTGAAGAGGGGGAGTATAGTGAGACGGTTAAAAATATTATTAATCATTTATGCACTGGCACTATCATTAGTCGATAATCCTTGGACAATGAAATATATATCTACATTAAAAACAACAGAAACAGACCACGATGAACTACGTTTAAAAATTATTGCTTCTGCAAAAAAATACCATATCCCTCCACAAAATGCGATGATTGATAAAGTGTGGAAAGCTACACCTGGATATAATGGATTAGAAGTAGATATAGATGCTTCTTATGAAAAAATGAAACTCTCTGGAACATTTAACGAAAAAAATCTTGTCTTTCGGCAAAGAGCACCAAGCATTCATTTAAATGATTTAGAAAATAAGCCAATTTACCGTGGTAATTCACATAAAAAAATGGTTACATTGATTATTAATGTAGCTTGGGGGAATGAATATATTCCATCTATTTTAGCCACGCTAAAGAAATATAGTGTTACAGCAACTTTTTTTATTGAAGGGAAATGGGCAAAGAACTATCCAAATGTCGTAAAAATGATTGTGGATGCTGGTCATGAAATTGGCAACCATTCTTATAATCATCCTGATATGAGCACTTTATCTAATCAAAAAATAGCAGAAGAGATTAGAAAAACAAATGATGTATTAGAGGCAACTACAAATCAAAAAATAAGTTGGTTTGCTCCACCGAGTGGAAGTTATAATCAAGCTGTAGTTGATATTGCAAAATCGTATCAATTAGGTACAATTATGTGGAGTATTGACACACTAGACTGGCAAAAGCCGACACCTTCTGTTATAGTGGAACGGGTTACGTCTAAATTACATAATGGAGCAATGATTTTAATGCATCCAACTATTCAAACGGCAAAAGCATTAGATCCTTTACTCAAAAATATTCGTAGAAAAGGATATGAAATTGATTCAGTCACCACATTGTTGGATGAAGAAAGAGTAGGAAAGTAGGGAGCAAAGTGATTACTAGATATACTTGTGCAAATGGAGTAAGAATTGTTTTAGAACCAATGTCTACGGTTCGTTCTGTAGCAATTGGTGTGTGGATTGGCACAGGTTCACGCCATGAATCCGCCCAAAATAACGGGATTTCACATTTTTTAGAGCATATGTTTTTTAAAGGGACAGAGAAACATACCGCACGAGAAATTGCTGAAGCATTTGATAGTATTGGTGGGCAAGTGAACGCCTTTACGTCAAAAGAATATACATGTTACTATGCGAAAGTGTTAGATGACCATGCATCATTTGCTCTTGATATGTTAGCGGATATGTTTTTTCATTCGGCATTTGTAAAAGAAGAATTGGAAAAAGAACGAAATGTTGTTTGTGAAGAAATTAAAATGTATGAAGATACACCAGATGATCTTGTTCATGATTTATTAGGTAGAGCATCATATGGAGAGCATCCACTAGGATATTCAATCTTAGGAACAGAACAAACACTGTCTACATTTGAAAGTGATACACTAAGAAATTACGTCAATAGTTCTTATACACCAGATTGTGTGGTTATCTCGGTTGCTGGAAATATTGATGACACGTTTATTCAACAAATTGAAAAATATTTTGGAACATACCAAGGGACTTCGACTGGCAAAGAAACAACTGTACCAGTATTTCATACGAATAAAATTGCTAAACAAAAAGAAACCGAACAAGCTCATTTATGTCTAGGTTTTGAAGGATTGCCAATTGGTCATGATGATACATATTCATTAATCGTATTAAATAATATTTTAGGTGGAAGTATGAGTAGTCGCTTGTTTCAAGAAGTGCGTGAACAACGTGGACTAGCTTACTCTATTTATTCCTATCACTCCTCATTCCTTGATGGTGGAACATTGGCAATTTACGGTGGCACAGGAAATCAGCAATTGGATGTATTGTTTGAAACAATTCAACAAACATTGAAACAATTAAAAAATGAAGGTATTACAAAAAAAGAATTACATAATTGCAAAGAGCAATTGAAGGGTAGCTTAATGCTTAGTTTGGAAAGTACAAACAGTCGCATGAGTCGAAATGGAAAAAATGAATTACTACTTCGCAAACATCGGACTTTGGATGAAATTGTGGAGAGTGTAAATGCGGTCACCAAAGAGAAAGTGGATGGACTTGCTAGACAAATTTTTAAGGAAGATTATGCAGCGGCATTAATTAGTCCAACAGGGGAATTACCAACTGGGCTTAGATAACAAAAGGCTTGTGAAAGAAGAGGATGGAATAAAAGGGGTACAAAACACCCCGATTGTCTCATCCTCTTTTCATTGAACAAATTGTTAAACTTGTTTCTTCTTCAATCTCTCTTCCAAAATGTGAATCATATAAAGAAAATGCTCTGCTTCTCGTGTGACATGGTCGGCAAGCAATGGATTAATCACACTTTTTATTTGACAGGTTTTAATTAATTCTACGCCTGCTTTTTTGAAATCTCTTAACTCCATGGTGGCATTTTCACTATCTTTATTCATTTTGGCAATGATTGGGTAAGTCGGCTCTTTTTTGTAGAGCATTGATTCTACATCCCTTGCTTGGCTTATTAAAATATCAAAATCATCCCCAAACTTCTTAGCAGTGTGAATAAGATTACGTTCAGATGGGTCAAGCAGGGAAGAGATAAAGCGAGAATGTTCCATCATAATTCTAAGCCAAAAAACATTTTCTGTAATAATGGCATCTTGAATAGGCGCAAGTTCTCCTTCGTTGAATTTTTGAAGCATACGGATGAAGTACTCTGCTTCACGAGCAATATGGTCAACTAGTAATGGGAAATTAAAACCGTCTATTTTACAATGGATAATTAACAGAAGAACATTTCTTTTGAAATTGCGGAAACTGTATGATAACTGGATACTTTCTTCGTTTAATTGTCTAACTGCAGGAACTGTTTGAGGAGTTGTATGTGCTTTGTGTAATTGTTGGTCAAAATAGTGGAAAAAGCGGCCTGCTTGTTGGATTAACTGGATATCTTTATGATTAAACCCTTCACTGAGAAAATAAGCATGCTCTTTCATAATGCGTAACCAAAATTTATTTTCCGTTAATGATCTTTCAATAAAAAGTTGCTCAGTCAACGATTCCGATGGTTGGCTTTTAAGTTCTGGTGGCAAAAGTAAACTACTCTGTGCATCTATTTCATAACCTTGTGGTAAAGATAGAGAATTAGTCATTGATTCACTCCTCAAATTATGGAAGATTTCGCCCAATCAAGGTGGTGCTATCTCCGTTTTTACATATATATGGATGGTTTCTTAACTGTATGCAGGGAATATAAATGTACTGATGCGGAAAAAGGGTGAATAAGATGCAGAAAGAAACTGATTTATAAAGGAGAAAACGATGCGATTAAGCGAGTTGAGCGGAAAAGAAATTGTTGATGTGAAAAGAGCGGAGAGATTAGGCATTCTTGGGCAGACAGATTTAGAAATTCATGAGCAGACTGGGCATATTCAAGCACTTTTAATACCAACAGGAAAGTTATTTAGAAACAAGCAAGAACTTCGTGTGCCATGGCGGTATATTAGAAAAATTGGAACGGATATGGTATTAATTGATGTTCCAGAAGAAGAGTGAAAAAAAGACCGAATTGGTGGACTTACCCCTGTCAAGTAGACATACAAGAAAGACTGACTAAGCAGCCGTTGTTAACCTGTATTTTACAGGGGAACAACGGTTTAGTCGTTTTGTGTACGCTCATTATTATAAAAAAGGATAATGAAAAATAATCAAATTAAAATCTATCACAATAAGAAATAGTAAAAATCTCTCAAATTGATATTATTTATATTGACATTTTTTGTTAAAAATAATATGATAATAACAAATTGATATTAACAATGCATCATTATTAATTGTTTTGTAGTAAGAAAGGATGGAGATTCAAATGAAAAATATATTTAAAGACTGGTCATTGTTTGAGTTGATTTGGTTATTATTATTTTCTGGTGTCATTATTTATTTGTATTTTGCATGGGATGATTCTTTTTTAGGACTTATTTCCTCATTGACGGGAGTATTTTGTGTAGTGCTTGTTGCTAAAGGGAAAATATCAAATTATTATTTTGGCATTGTTAACACTGCTTCTTATGCTTATATAGCCTTTAGTCATCAATTATATGGAGAGGTAATGCTAAATGCTTTCGTATATTTTCCAATGCAATTTATTGGAATCTATTTATGGAAAAAGAATCAAGCTAGTAAAAGTGTTGTGGGGGAAGATGTAACAGTAAGTAAGTTAGGCAAACGTGAATGGATGATTGTAGCAATTTCAGTAATTATAGGAGTGATATGTTACGGTTCATTTCTTAAATATATTGATAGTGCCCAACCATTTATAGATGCCATAGCAGTCACATTGTCAGTGACCGCACAAGTGTTAATGTTAAAACGATTTGCGGAGCAATGGTTGCTTTGGATTTTAGTTAATATTTTTTCCGTTATTTTATGGGTAAAAGTGCTGATATTTAACCAAGGCGGAAATGATTACACGATGATTGTGATGTGGTCAGCGTACTTAGTTAATTCTCTGTATGGCTATTATAAATGGTCAATGATGGCTAAAAAGCAAAAAGGAGCATTGTTATGACAACAGGAAAAGTAGGAATGTATGGAGGGAAGTTTTTACCAATTCATATGGGTCATGTGTATATGATGATTCGTGCTTCAACGATGGTTGATGAGCTTCATGTTATTGTTTCATATGATGAAGAATATGAAATGAAGTTATTTAAAGAAGGAGGTATTTCTCCCATTCCACATACTGTACGTTTGCGATGGTGGACGCAATTGACTAAAGATATGCCACATGTATATGTTCATGCTATTTATGAACAACAGACTGGAAATTTCTCTGATTGGGTGAAAGGTGCAGATAAAATCAAAAAAGCGGTACAGAAAGAAATTGATGTTGTATTTAGTTCAGAGTATAGTTACACGGAATTTTTTAATCAGCTATATCCTACAGCAAAACATGTCATTATTGATGCGGATAGAACAACTTACGATATTTCAGCTACTAAACTTCGAACAGAAGGTGCGATGAAACATTGGAATATGCTACCTAATATCGTCAAGTCTTATTTTGCAAAGAAAGTAGTTATTGTTGGTACGGAATCTTGTGGGAAATCAACACTCGTCCGCAATTTAGCTCAGCTATATAATACGACTTATGTAGAAGAGTTTGGTAGAGTATATTATGAAAGACTAGGTGGTTGTGAAGGTATCACACTTATGGAGGACTATGCTGAAATTGCATTTGAACATAAGTACCATGAACGTGAACAACTAAAAAAGGTTAATAAAGTTCTGTTTGTTGATACAGAAGCTATTGTTACTCAATTCTTCTCCATAGCTTATTTGGGAGTGAGACAACCAATTCTTGACGCCATAGCTAAATTACAAAAATATGATTTGTGGCTATTTTTAGAGCCTGATGTTGAATGGGTTAATGACGGTACTCGATCTTTTGGGGAACAAGAAATTCGTGAGAAGAACAATAAATTACTGAAAGAGTTATTAGCAGAACATAAAATGGAGTACATAACAATCAATGGCAGTTATCAAGAACGTTTAGAGAAAGCGGTTCATGAGATTAACAGTTTAGTTGAAATGGATGGTCTATAATATATCCTTCTTCGCATCATATGTGCTCTACTAATCATAGAAATTGCAAAATTTGATGCTACTATAAAATAGAGAGAAATGGGTGAGTACTAATGAAAAAAACAACACGTATTGAAGTTGCACATAAAACGCTAGCAATAATAGAAAAAGGTTTCTATATAAATTCTAACAATGAAAAAGTGGATGTAAACAAACAACAATCAGAAGCAGTAAGAAACTCCATCTTGTATAAACCAACGATGAAAGTGACTAACATTGATGATTCTAGTGAACACAAAGCAAAAGTAACTGTAACAAATGAAACAACATTAGAAGCAGCGAGAAGATTAATTGTAAACGAGGGAATAAGAGAAACTGTTTGTTTGAACTTTGCTTCTGCAAAAAATCCAGGTGGAGGATTTTTAGGGGGAAGTCAAGCACAGGAGGAAAGCCTAGCTAGATCAACAGGACTCTATCCATGTATTGTACAAATGGAAGAAATGTATCGCTATAATCGTCGACTATCAACATGTTTGTACTCTGATTATATGGTCTATTCTCCTTTTGTTCCTGTATTACGAGATGATGAGGGAGAACTATTTAATGAACCATTTCAAGTTTCGATTATTACAGCTCCTGCTGTAAACGCTGGTGTTGTTCGTGCTCGAAAAGTAAAAGAAGATATTGAGAAAATCGATCAAGTCATGATGGAAAGAATAAGAAAGATTTTAACGGTTGCTAGTGAACATAAAAACAAAGTTATTGTATTAGGTGCGTATGGATGTGGTGTGTTTCGAAATAACCCAATGGATGTAGCCGAATATTTTAGAAAAATACTCATTGATGAAGGGTTTAATCGTTTATTTGACCAAGTTATTTTTGCTATTTATGATACAAAAAATTTGGAGCGAATAAATATGTTTAAAAAAATATTTCAAAAAGGGTGTGTTACAAATGAATGAGCAGCAATTAGCTCGGATTTCAAGGTTTATGAGTCTTGTATTACGTCATAAACCAGAAGAAATAAAGATGAAGCTAGACAAAAATGGTTGGGCAAATGTCAAAGAATTAATAAATGGAATGAAACAAAAAGGTTATCATGTGAATTTAGACATACTTAAAATAGTTGTAGGAACAAATAACAAACAACGTTTTTCATTTAATAATGATTTTACTAAAATTCGGGCAAATCAGGGTCATAGTATTGATGTAGATATTGATTTTAAAATAGTTCCTCCCCCTGAATTTTTATATCATGGAACAGCCACACATTTTTTAGAACAGATTAAAAAAGATGGGTTAGTACATAAGAAAAGACAATATGTTCATTTATCAATAGATGTAGAAACCGCAATTAATGTTGGTAAACGTCATGGGAATCCTGTTGTTTTAAAAATTAAATCAGGGGATATGCAGCGAAATGGTATTGCTTTTTATCTTTCGGAAAATGGAGTATGGTTATTAAAACAAGTACCAACAAATTATATTGCTTTTGATGAATTGATGTTTAAATAGTTGTAAAATATCTATGGAAAGGAGTTTTAGAGATGGAGAAATTCACATGTTTTTGGAAATCAGAATCACCATTTTCACAATGGTATCCTTCTACATTTACAGTAGGTGGTGTGACATTCAATTGTACAGAACAGTACATGATGTACAAAAAGGCGAAATTATTTAATGATGGAGAAATGGCGAAGAAAATTTTGCAATCAGATTCGCCAGCCAAACAAAAACAGTTAGGAAGAAAAGTAAATAATTTTAATCAAAAAGTATGGGAGAGAAGTTGTAAGCAAATTGTGTATGATGGTAATTATGCCAAGTTTAGTCAAAATGAACCACTAAAGAAACATTTATTAAAAACAGCAGGAACAACGCTAGTAGAAGCAAGTCCAAGGGATCAAATTTGGGGTGTCGGCTTAGCGGAGGATGATCCACGAATTCAAAATAGAAGTACATGGCAAGGAAAAAATTGGTTAGGTGAGGTTTTGACTAAAGTGAGAGAAGATTTATGTTAAATCAACAAGGTTTAACTGAAGAAGAATTTTTGGAACAGTATAATGCAAATCACTATGAACGTCCATCTGTTACGGTTGATATGTTAATTTTTACTATTGGTAGTCAGCAGAAAGAAAATTATCGTAAGTTATCAAAAAAAACGTTGCAACTACTCCTAATTAAACGTGGAGAACATCCATATATGAATCAGTGGGCATTGCCTGGTGGATTTGTTTCTATTAATGAAAGTATTGATGATGCGGCAATTCGTGAACTGAAGGAAGAAACAAATGTTGATAATATTTATATGGAGCAACTATATACATGGGGCGATGTAGGGCGTGATCCACGGACACGAGTCATTAGTTGTTCTTATATGGCACTTGTTAATAGGGAAAAAATAGAATTACATGCAAGTACAAATGCTACGGATGCGAAATGGTTTGATATGTCATATACAATCACAGAAGAAAAAGTAAATGAGGATAAAAAGGAAAAATTAGTCCAACTGCAACTAACAAGTGGAACCGAGCATCTTTCTGCGATAATCAAAATAACCGAATTACCAAATAAAACTATACGTGAAATTATTTCTAGTGAAGATATTGCTTTTGATCATGCAAAAATGATTTTTTATGCGGTTGAAAGATTACAAAATAAAATTGAGTATACAGATGTTGCTTTTCAACTAATGCCACCACAATTCACATTAACTGAATTACAACAAGTGTATGAGATTATTTTAAATAAACAACTATTGTCAGCAGCTTTTCGAAGAAAAATAGCCCATTTAGTTACAGAAACAAATGAGTATACAAAAAATGCAGGGCATCGTCCATCGCAGTTATTTCGATTTAATAAACAATAAAGCAAAAGTTGGCAAAAATAAATTGAGTTCTAGTTTCGAAAGTTCTTATCGAAATAAATTTATATAGCTGGTAATCTCAGGAAATTCCCAATATGGATACTAATTTCAAAGCATTATCATTTCATTGAATGAAGTTAACAATTTGTCCTACTTTGCAAAAGAAGAAAAGTAAACAAGAAAATGACACGGCAAAAAAGGCTCTTATTTTAATGATAGTGCCTTTTCTCGTAGTTCTACAGAAAAGTTGATGACTATTCTGTAAGTTCTATTTTGTAAGGGCTTCTGAACTTGCTTCAACATTTTTGAGTCACTACCGAAAAAATCACCACAACTCTAATCGTTCAAAGATTTTTGTGGTAATATAACGAAGTAGAGTAATTTTGTTTGCTACAGAACTGCATTGTTTGGTCTGTAAGTATGAGTATTTATATTAGTGGAGGAAAAAGTATGTCAAAAGAAGCTTGGGAATGTTATATTAAAAAGTATTAGTAAAATATCGAATCCTATTTCCAAAACCGTCAATCCTCCTGCAACAACAAAAGAGATTGATGACTTAGAAACGATGTTAGGAGTTGCCTTGCCTCCTGCATTCAAAGATTATTTGCTTGTTTTAAATGGTCAAAAGTATGAAAATTTACCATTACTCGGCTATAACTACTTCTTGTCCATTAATGATATTATTAAAACATGGTCTATGATGAA
Source organism: Caryophanales bacterium (assembly GCA_031546705.1). Lineage (GTDB taxonomy): Bacteria > Bacillota > Bacilli > Bacillales > JAVBJX01 > JAVBJX01. The sequence continues at coordinate 9,162 of JAVBJX010000034.1, read as the reverse complement.
TGAATTATTTGAAGACGAAGACCCTATTGATTGGGTAGTAGAAGACAAAATCAAACCGCTTTATTGGAGTGAAAAATGGATTCCATTTACGGACTTTGAAGCATCAAAACGCCTAATACTCGACTTTAACCCAGGGAAAAGTGGTATTGTAGGGCAAATCTTTTTTTATCAACCTGGCATGGATTATCAAGAAATTGTTGCAAGTTCATTTGATGAGTTTACCGCTGAGATTTTAAGTAGACTAAATCAAAAGGAATATTCTGTAGATGAAGAAGTAATTGAGTTTGAGGATATATATATCTGAATAGTATAAGCATAACGCTGTTCAAGGCTGAAAATGCTCGTAATTCGTAAGTATAGTAGTTTTCGACAGCATGAAATGACTTAACAATTGTTAGTTACAGAAATAAACATTAGGCGGTAGATAATTGTGATAATAAAAAAGTCAGATGAAGAGATAAAATTATTACAGTCAGCTATTATTGAACCAAACCTTTGCTATAATTATCAACCTTTGAAAATACCTTCTGGATGGACAGTAATGTGGAATAATTTTTTAATCCTCTGAATTTAAAAGAAGATGCTCGTGAATGGACGTATTTTGATGAAGATATGTCTTTCTTTAAACACGAACATACTAAAATCAATTTAGATTTAGGCTGGTATGGAGGATGGAATAAAAATGGATTATATAGAGCCATTTTATTCAGAGAGCCTAATTTCGAAAATCAGATTCGAACTTTTTCAAGTCGAGATATTAATGAAATTACCAATGTGGTTAACTATTTATTTACCTTTCCACTCCATTCAAAATAAGCATACCACATTACGGAGATTGTAATTGCTCCATTCCTTAATCACTGAGATTTTCAACGATATACGAACCTGCAAGGCTATGGAATTTAAACCATAGTCTTATTTTTTTGTCTTTTTTTAAAATTAGAAACTACCACCTTAACAAACTGTATCTTTGGATAAGGATGTATAACAAAGTTTATGTTAATAGATTAAATAGTTTCGATTCGTTTATATTTTGCAGATACTTCCTAGTTATTACGCTTGTTTTCAATGCCTTTCAACCAATGTCTAATCCCTTTTCCAGCATAAGGTTCATCTTGAAATCGTGGAATAATGTGTAAATGTGCGTGCATAATATGTTGACCGCCAACAGAATGACAGTTCCAACCTATGTTATATCCATCTGGGCTGAAACTAGCATCTAAGATAGTCTTTACCTCTTTTAAAAGAGAATATGTAGCAATCCATTCCTCTTCTGTTAAGTCAAATACTGTTTCACGGTGCTTAAAAGGAACAATTAGTCCTGAGCCAACTAAAACATCTTGTGGAATTTGAATAAACATACATTTTTCATTTTTTATAATCACCTGTTGTTCTTCTATTATTTTGAGATTACAAAATGGACATTCTTTCATTTAATCAGCTCCTAAAAATAAATTTTCTAGTGATCTCTAAACCACTTTGTGACTAAATCAATGAGTATATCATAGTGTTCCAAAAAGCTATGTGTTGCTTCATCAATAACAACTAGTTGTGAATTAGATAAATAGCTCATTGCTTTTTGTGAGCGTTCATATAAAATAATTTCCTCTTCATCATTATTTCCATGAATAATGAGCACTGGGCATTTTATTAGTTTTAATAATTCTTCTGGATTGATTTGTTCAAAATCTAAAAGCATTTGCTTATCAATCACAACTTTTTTACGAATCCCTTCATTTCTATATTCCGTCAGTTGTCCTGTTGTTTCCAACTCTTCAAGTTGTTTCTCTGTATAATAATTTTTCCAATCATAATACATCGCTCCAGTCAAAGCTCCTGATAAAACGATTGTGACAATTTCCTCAGAATAACACTTCAAACAAATTAAACTTCCTAAACTATGACCGTAAAGAGAAATGCGTTGAAATCCTTTTTCTTTGACAAAGCGGATGGCGGATTGTAGGTCATCGACTTCTTTTTGTACCGTTAAACTGTCATCCTCACTTTCTCCACAACCACTAAAATCAAATGTAAGTACATTAAAGTTAGATTGTGTTAAAACATGAGCCAACTTTGGAAATCTTCCTTTTGAATATTTATCCGAAGAAAAGCCGTGAGCCATGATAACAACTGATGTTGAATTAGCTTGATAAAAATTTCCGACTAAAGTGATTCCCCTTGAATTTTGAAAAGTAATTCTCTCCATCATTTCACCTCTATATTTTTCACCTATTCCAAATATATCATGTTACGCACCTAACAAACAATTTCCTCATAATATGTGAGCAGTGACAAAAGAGGGTGAGAGAATGTTAACGGGACTCCATATTGTTGTCGTTGGTGGAGATGCCAGACAACTTGAGGTCATTCGGAAATTAACGGAACAAGATGCCAAGCTATCATTAATTGGCTTTGAACAACTTGCTCATAATTTTACAGGAGCAACAAAAATGCTAATAAAGGAAATGGATTTTAGCAAAATTGATGCCATTATTTTACCGGTACAAGGAATGAATGCAGATGGTCACATTGATACGATTTTTTCTGATGAAAAAGTAATCATATCCGAAGAAATGATGAAAAGGACACCAACACACTGCACAATTTATTCAGGGATTAGTAATGATACGTTAGACAGATTTATAACAAAAATAAACCGAAAACATGTCCAACTATTTGAACGTGATGATGTGGCAATTTACAATTCCATTCCAACCGTAGAAGGAACGATTATGATGGTCATTCAACATACCGATTTTACCATTCATGGTTCAGAAGTTGTTGTGCTTGGTTTAGGAAGAGTAGGTATGAGTGTTGCCAGAACTTTTTCGGCATTAGGTGCAAAGGTCAAAGTCGGTGCAAGACGCTCGGAACATATTGCAAGAATTAGTGAGATGGGACTTGAATCCTTTTACTTAAAAGATATAGAAGAAGTGGTAGAAAATTGTGATGTGTGTATTAACACCATTCCGCACATGGTTGTCACCGCAAGTGTCATTTCCAAAATGCCAGCCCATACATTAATTATTGATTTAGCATCCAAGCCTGGCGGAACGGATTTTCGTTATGCAGAAAAGCGGGGGATTCAAGCATTGTTAGCACCGGGGCTTCCGGGAATTGTTGCACCAAAAACAGCGGGTAAAATTATTGCTAATGTATTGATTGAGCTTTTAAAACAAGATTTGCAATCAAGGAGGGAGAATTAGCCATGGATTTGAAGGGAAAAAGAATGGGATTTGGCTTTACAGGCTCACATTGCACCTATGATGTGGTTATGCCAGAATTACAGCGATTATTAGATGAAGGAGTTGAAATTATTCCTATTGTGACAAATACCGTAATGACAACAAATACCCGCTTTGGAGATGGAGTCGATTGGATCGAAAAAATAGAAAAAATGACTGGAAAAAAGGTCGTTGATTCAATTGTAAAGGCTGAGCCGCTTGGACCAAAAATTCCCCTTGACTGTATGATTATTGCCCCACTTACAGGTGTTTCCATGAGTAAATTAGCAAACGCTCTAACAGACTCTCCTGTTTTAATGGCAGCAAAAGCAACGATGCGTAATCATCGTCCAGTTGTTATTGGGATTTCTACAAATGATGCACTTGGATTAAATGGGGTAAATTTAATGAGATTAATGAGTGCAAAAAATATTTATTTTATTCCATTCGGGCAAGATGCCCCAACTGCAAAACCAACTTCGATGGTAGCTCGGATGAGTATGCTAAGAGATACAGTTGTTGAAGCACTCCAAGGTCGTCAATTCCAACCAGTAATTATAGAAAAATTTCGTGATTAAAAAAATCCCTCTTTTTTTTGTGATTGTGATATAATGACTTCATTAAATTACTTGACTTAAGTTAAGTGGGAAGGGGTTTGTCAATGGAATTACACGTAGCGGTCGTCGGGGCAACAGGTGCCGTCGGTCAACAAATGCTTAAAACCTTAGAACAACGTAATTTTCCAATCGGAAAATTAACACTATTATCATCGGAGCGTTCAGCTGGGAAGAAGATAACCTTTAAGGGTACGGAATATGTTGTTCAAGTTGCTAAACCAGAATCATTTGAAGATGTTGATATTGCTTTATTTAGTGCGGGCGGTTCTGTTTCTAAACAACTTGCTCCTGAAGCGGCAAAACGTGGAGCGATTGCCATCGACAACACAAGTGCTTTCCGAATGGACGAAAATACACCGCTTGTTGTACCAGAGGTGAATGAATCGGACATTCTCACACACAAAGGAATTATTGCGAATCCAAACTGTTCAACAATTCAAATGGTCGTTGCCCTAGAGCCGATTCGTCAAAAATATGGCTTAAAGAAAGTTGTCGTTTCTACTTACCAAGCTGTTTCAGGTGCAGGAGCACAGGCAATTGAAGAATTACAAACACAAATGCAATCTGTGTTAAATGGAGAAGAAGTAGAGGCAAATATTTTACCATGTGGTTCAGATAAGAAGCATTACCAAATTGCGTTTAATGCTATTCCGCAAATAGATAAGTTTGAAGATAATGGTTTTACGTTTGAAGAATTGAAAATGGTCAATGAAACGAAAAAAATTATGCATATGCCAAATCTTCATGTAGCAGCAACGTGTGTAAGGATTCCTGTTATTACAGGTCACTCTGAATCTGTCTATATTGAATTAGAACAAGAAACAACAGTAGCAGATATTAAAAATCTACTTAAAGATGCATCAGGTGTTATTTTACAAGACGATCCAACGGAACAACTATATCCAATGCCAGCAAATTGTGTTGGTTTAAATGATGTATTTGTTGGAAGAATTCGTCAAGATTTAGATAATCCAAAAGGGTTTCATCTCTGGATCGTATCAGATAACTTACTTAAAGGAGCAGCATGGAACTCTGTTCAAATTGCTGAGAGCCTTATTAAATTGCAATTAGTCAAATAAATTGGGGTGTTTTTGTTGAAAATTGTTATACAAAAATTTGGTGGAACTTCTGTGCGTAACGAAGAAGGTCGTGACGGAGCAAGGCGACATATTGTTCGGGAGCTAGAAGAAGGAAATAAAGTGGTTGTTGTTGTTTCGGCAATGGGTCGAAAAGGAGAGCCTTATGCAACGGATACGCTCTTAGGTCTTGTAACAGATGGGCAGATTTCAAATAGAGAACGAGATATGCTTATGTCATGTGGTGAAACAATTTCGAGTATTATTTTTACAAGTATGTTAAATAGTCATGGCATTAAAGCAGAAGCAATGTCTGGAGCACAGGCTGGTTTTGTCACAAACGAAGACTATACAAATGCTCGAATTATGGAAATGCGTTGTAATCGTTTGCGTGAAAAATTAGAAGAAGTTGATGTTGTTGTTGTTGCTGGTTTTCAAGGAGCAGCAACAAATGGTGATATTACAACGCTTGGTCGTGGGGGAAGTGACACATCAGCATCTGCTTTAGGAGCAGCATTACAAGCGGAGATTATTGATATTTTTACCGATGTTGAAGGTGTAATGACTGCTGATCCACGTATTGTAGAGGATGCCAGACCATTAGAAGTCGTTACTTACGCAGAAATTAGTAATATGGCACTTCAAGGAGCGAAAGTTATTCATCCAAGAGCGATAGAAATTGCTATGCAAGCAAAAATTCCATTGCGTATTCGTTCCACATATTCTGATTCAACAGGAACGCTCGTTACATCTAATACAGGAAATCATGGTAGTGATGTAAGAGAACGAATGGTCACAGGAATTGCTCATCTTCAAGGGCTTACTCAAATTAAAGTATTTTCTAAAGATGGCAATTATGATGTGCAATCAGAAGTGTTTAAAGCAATGGCAAAAGAAAAAATTAGTGTTGATTTTATTAACATTTCCTTGCTTGGTGTTATGTATACAATCAATAAAAAAGATACAGATAGAGCTATTTCTGTACTAGAAGAATTAGGATATGAACCAAATGTAACAAGAGAATGTGCCCAAGTATCAACAGTTGGAGCAGGAATTGTAGGCGTGCCAGGAATTACCTCTAAAATCGTTACCGCCTTACTAGAAAAAGGAGTGCAAATTCTCCAATCTGCTGATAGCCATACAACGATTTGGGTATTAATCAAAGAAGAAAATTTAAAAGAAGCAGTGAATGCATTACATGAAGCTTTTCATCTTTCGGAAGAACAATAAGGGGAGATATAATGATTACATTCGGACGAGTAGCAACTGCAATGGTCACACCATTTGACAATGAAGGAAATGTCGATTTCAAAAAAACAACCGAATTAGTTAACTACTTAATCGAAAATGGAACAGATTCACTTGTCATTTCAGGAACAACGGGAGAATCACCAACACTTACAGCAGATGAAAAAGTGGCACTGTTTCGTCATGTTGTTCAAACTGTCCAAGGAAAAGTTCCAGTTATTGCAGGAACAGGGAGCTATGATACACGTTCATCTATTGAACTAACAAAACGTGCAGAAGAAGCTGGAGTAGATGCGGTAATGCTCGTTGCACCATACTATAACAAACCATCCCAAGAAGGAATGTACCAACATTTCACAACAATTGCTAAAGAAACCAAGTTGCCAGTTATTATTTATAATGTTCCTGGAAGAACAGTTGTGAAAATTAATGCTGATACAGTTGTTCGCTTATCAAAAATTGATAATATCGTTGCGGTAAAAGATGCTGGTGGCGACTTAGTAGAAATGACAAAAATGGTTTCAGAAACGGCTGATGACTTTTTGGTGTATTCTGGTGATGATGGTATAACATTACCAGCATTGTCTATTGGAGCATACGGGGTTATTTCCGTTGCTTCACATGTGATTGGAAATGAAATGAGTCAAATGATAAAAGCATTTGTAGAAGGAAAAACGAGTGATGCGGCAAAATTACATCAAAAATTATTACCACTTATGCAAGGATTATTTTTTGCACCAAATCCAGTTCCAGTAAAAACCGCTTTACAAATGCAAGGAATAGATGTTGCTAACGTCCGCTTGCCACTCATTCCTTTAAATGAGCAAGAAAGAAAAGTGTTAGAAAATTTATTACAGGCAGTAAAATAAAAATGGGTCAATCGAGATGAAAAATATCCCGATTGACCCATTTTTTTGTGTATCTTCACTCACAAGCATTCTAGTTTTTTTCACATAGGTGAGCGTTACTTGAAAAAATGTGAAGAGTTTTATCTAAATGAGCAAATGTTGGAAGGTAGTTAACTTGTATTCTAAATACAGATTCGGCTATAATAGACTCTAATGACCTTGGGCGGAGTAAATTTTATAGGAGGATTTAGTTTGGAAAAAAAATTAACAGAGAAAATAAAAGTTTTTGCTTTAGGTGGAGTCGGAGAAATTGGCAAAAACATGTACGTTGTTGAAGTAGATGAACAAATTTTTGTGCTTGATTCAGGATTAATGTTTCCTGAGGATGGAATGTTTGGGATTGATGTTGTTATTCCTGATATTAGTTATTTAATTGAAAATCAGAGTCGTGTAAAGGCGATCTTTTTAACAAATGGTCATGATGATCATATTGGGGCAATTCCTTATGTATTAAAACGTGTAAAATCCCCAGTCTATGCACCAAAATTAACACTGAGCCTTGTCAAAGAAAAATTAAAAGAACATCATTTTACTAACCCAATGCCACTTCATGAAATCCGTTCAGATACAGTGTTATCATTTGGAGAAATAAATATTTCGTTTTTCAGAACGAATCATAATATCCCAGATTCTATTGGTATTAGTATTGCAACAAGCCAAGGTGCAATTGTATATACAGGAAATTTCAAATTTGATCAAACGCCTGTTAGCACATCTTATGCAGATATAGGAAGACTTGTTGAAATTGGAGAACAAGGTGTATTGTGTTTGTTGTCTGATAGTACAAACGCTGAAAAACCGGGATATACTGGTTCAGAAGCAATTGTCGGACAAGAAATTTCTGATGTTATTTATAATTCTAAAGGAAGAGTAGTAATTGCTTGTTTTGCGACAAATATTACTCGTTTGCAACAAGTATTACAAGCAGCAGAAGATAATAACCGTAAAGTCGTTATGTTTAATCGTGCAAGACATAAGGTAATTGAGATGGCGGCTGAGTATGGACATTTAACCATTAATGAAGATATTATGATTTCTCCGCAAACAATGTCTAAATACGAAGAAAAAGAATTGCTTATTTTAACATTAAGTCACCAAGGAGAACCAATGTCTGCCTTGCCAAAAATGGCAAAACAAACACATAAGCAATTAAATATTAAAGCTGGAGATACAGTTATTATTGCTTCTACCCCAATGCCGGGTAAAGAGTTAGCAGTATCAAGAACAATTGATGCATTGTATCGTGCAGGAGCAAATGTTGTGTATAATCAACAGAAAATTAATGTGTCTGGACATGGTTGCCAAGAAGAATTGAAATGTATGATTAATTTAACAAGACCTAAATACCTAATGCCTGTCCGTGGTGAATTTCGGATGCAAAAAGCCCATACAAAAGTAGGAAAAGTGCTTGGTATGTCTGATGAACGTATGTTACTTGTTGATAAAGGAGACGTTGTCGAGTTTAAAGATGGACAAGTAGCACTTGCTGCAAAAGTGACGAGTGGAAATGTCTTAATTGATGGTCTTGGCGTTGGTGATGTTGGAAATATTGTTTTAAGAGATCGCCGCCTTCTATCTCAAGATGGTATTGTCATCGTTGTTGTTACATTAAGTCGAAGTACAAAGGTAATTGTTTCTGGCCCGGAAATTATTACTCGTGGCTTTGTGTATGTTCGTGAATCAGAAAAGTTACTCGAAGAATCAACAAAGATAGTTGCTGATATTGTAACGAAGAGTGCAGCAGAATACGCTATTGAATGGTCATCACTCAAGTTAAGCATTCGGGAAGCATTGAATCAATATTTATTTGAAAAAACAAGACGAAGACCGATGATATTGCCAATTATCATGGAGATATAAAAATAAAAAGAAGAGCTATAAAATCCTGTAAAACAAGGATTTTATAGCTCTTCTTTTTATAAAAAAACAAAGGAAAGTGAAAAACTTTTGGCTCATCGTCAAAATTTGTGGTTGACAAATATAAATCTTGTGATTTGTGAATTTAGATGATTGGGGTGAAGGTAAAACTGTAGATGATTTTTCAAAAATCCACCATTAGCATATATAACAATTTTCTGCAACCACAAAT
>JAVBJX010000009.1:0-71866 GCA_031546705.1 Caryophanales bacterium | reverse complement strand
TTTTGTCATTTTCATTGCTTTTTCTATTTCTTCTTTTTGTGTTTGATCAAAATGATATTTCTTTGGCATATTACTCACTCTCCCTTCCATAAGTATATCATTTTATTCGCTTTTCTCTATATTTTTACTTGAATTTAGTATAACATATTTTTTCATGTGTTTGTCGTGTTCAGCAGACCTTACTTGGAAAGATATTTCAAAAATTAAAAAAGTACAGGCACAGAAAAAAGGCATTCATATTTGAAAAAACAAATTCAAATGATGAATGTCTTTTTAATTAGTTTCATTTACAGTCAATCAACTTGAAAATAATCCAAAAGTAAGCTGGAAAATCGCAATGTTTCAAAGCATTTATCAGTGCTGATGAGGTGATTATTTTCTTGATTGACTATAAAAATACAACTTCTTATATGAATTCAGTATCGGTTGCATATTTTGCGAGCCATTTGTCTAACTGAATACTTAAAACGTTAAGGTCAATTGGTTTACCAATGTGACCGTTCATACCCTCTGCCAAACAAGCTTTTATTTCTTCTTTGACAACATTCGCTGTCATTGCAATTATCGGAATATCTTTATACGGCTTGTCAGAAGAACGTATCGATAATGTAGCCTCATGTCCGTCCATAACAGGCATAAGTAAGTCCATAAAAATCAAATCGAAATGTTGGGTTTCGAGTAAATCTAAGGCTTCTTTACCATTGTCAGCAATTACTGGCTCAATTCCAAAAATTTCAAGAATGCTTTCCGCTACTACCTGGTTAATTTCATTATCTTCGACAACCAAAACCGATGCCCCAACATATTTGGTTTGGCTGTAATTCACAACAGGCTCTTGCTGTATTCCCATTGTGCTGGAAAGTTTTTGGAAGAACTCGGTAGGTGAAAATGGCTTTTCTATTGTTGCAGCAAATCCAGCATTAAAGATATCGCTTGCATTAAATTGCGAAGGATTGGCAGAAATCATAATTAAGCTTGTTTTAGGTGAAATGGATTTTAAATGTGTTACATACTCAAAATCTTCTAATTCATCCAGTTTGTGGTCAATTAAAATTAGGTCATATGGTTTTTCAGCTTCATAGGCTTGTTTGACTAAAGCTAAAACTTCCTGCTTATCCAATACGCAAGTAGGGGTGTTATTCGCCGTGGCAAGCAAATTACGCATAATGTCAATGGACTCACGAGTTTTATCGGCGATTAAGATTCTTTGGCTAGAAAAATCATTTTTGCAAATGCTTTGCTTTAATGAAATACTCTTCTTTGGAAGTTTAAGTGGGATTTTAATCGTTGTTGTTGTTCCCACATTCACTTCGCTTGCAACAGAAATACTGCCGCCCATAAGCTCTGTAAGTTGCTTTGTTATTGCCATGCCAAGTCCTGTCCCTGTAGATTGATTAGATTGGCTTTGATGAAACTGCTCAAAAGAATCAAATAGTCGTTCTAATTGCTGCGGTGTCATGCCAAGTCCTGTATCGGTTACGACAAATGTAAATTCAACGTTTTCATTGGTATCCTCGTATTCTTGGCAGGAGGCTTTTAATTGGATTTTGCCAGCATTTGTAAACTTTGCAGAGTTATCAAGCAGGTTTTTGAATATTTGCCAGAGCCTTGTTTTGTCACCCCATACGACTGTAGGCAAATTCATGTCAAGGTCCATAAGCATTTCAATTGGTTTATTCGCAATACGTTTTGATGCCACCATTGTTGCATTGTAGAGTGTATCCTCTAAAACAAATTCATTTTCTAATAATTCAAGTTTTTCCGCTTCGATTTTAGAAAAATCAAGAACATCATTAATGATACTAAGCAGATTTTTTGCGGATAAATTGACTTTCCTAAATGTTTCGTTTACTTCACTATCAAAATTTTTCATCAAGGCAATTTCACTAAGACCAATGATTGCATTCATTGGGGTACGAATTTCATGACTTACGTTGACAACAAATCTACTTTTAATTTTATTTGCCTCTTTTTCTTTTGCAGCAGTAATTTCTAGTAATTCACGCTGCTTTTTCTCCAATGTTACATCTTGTATGATTGTAACAAAAGCAGGCACACCATTATAGAAAATTTTACAACTAGTTTTCTTTGTATCTAACGTTTTACCGTTTGGCAGACTATAACGCCAATCAAATATAAATGTTTCTCCATTAGTGGAAATTAATTTTATGTAGTCGTTAAACGCTTTAGCTGACGTTCTGTTATCTGGTTGAACTTCTGGCGAAAAATTTAGTGTTTCATATTTCATTGCGTCATCAACTGTGCCAAATTCAAACATATTAATAAAAGAAAGATTGACATATAAGGGTTTGAAATCATCTAGGTTTCTAATAAGTACACCAACCGGTAAAGAATCTAAAACATTCTGCAAGTCAGTTTGAAGTTGCTCTAACAACATATTCTTCTGTTCTTTAACCTGTAAAATTTCAGTTTCTTTCTGCAACATTTCTTCTGCAGTATGTAAGCTTTTTTGCGTTTTTTCAAGTAATGAATATTGCTTTCTTTGTATGCGTGAAAACACGATAAGCAAAGTAATAATTACAAAAGCCAATACGAATGCGGCAGCAATTAATCCACTTCGGTTTGCATCAAAGAAACTAAGTGGTTCATTTGTGATGATAGAACCTTTCGGAAGCTGACTTTTTTTAATTCCAAATTTTTCCATCGTTGGATACTCGAAGTACCATGGGTAGTCTTTATACACATCTGTAACGACAGGTATTTCGGAAACGGGCATTCCTGTTAATAGTTTTTTAACAATTTCACGAACATATTTTACATGCACATCGGCAAATGAATACTTGCCACCTAATTGACCTTGTCCATATGTTGGAAAATACAAACCAAAAATTGGAACCTTACTATTTTCAAAAAAGGTTTTCTGGCTTTCACCTAGCATTTGATATTTTCCTTCTCCATCAACAAGGTAAAATCCGCAAACCATTAGTGTTCCCTCTTCTAAACTTCTTACCTTTGCGACCAGTTCATCAAAAGGAAGATTTTCATTGTATTCAAACTCAACTGTTCCTTTATATTCACTTAATTGTTTTTCAAGTGAGGCACGCCAATTTCTACCAGATATTGTATAGTCTGTCACTACAAATATTTTCTTTGTCTCGGGAAACAATTTTAACATCTGGTCTACTGTTTCTTTGGTAGCAATCGTTTCTGCCACGCCAGTAAACTTTTTCTCATATCCCTTAATACGTTCTGGGCTAAAGTTATTTACTGCACAAAAAACAACAGGCGTTCCAGGAAATAAGGTATCATAAAACTCCTTAACAAACTCAAATGCTTCATCGTCCGAAACAACGACAACATCTGGCACTTTATCAATGAAGTCCCTCCGAATGATGTTGGCAATACTCTTTCGATAGAATTTATCATTCCTTAGTCTTAATGCGTTTACGGAGACATTGTATAATTCAAAAGGAATGTTTTCCTCGTATTTTGCACGTAAACCATCCTGCAATTGGCGTTCCCACAATACATCACTACTAAATGACGAAATGGAAAGAACAGCCTTTTTTGCTGATTTGCTGGAATTAATATCATTGGTTAAAATTTTTTGGATTGTACCGTCTACTTTCATTTCATGTAGCTTTTTTTCAAGTTGAGGCAGTAGTTCAATATTTTTTTTGTGTATATATGTGTAAGTTGGTGGGCTGTCAATCGAACCTTGTTCGATGATACCTTCAGGAACTGTAAAATTGCTTCCCTCAAATTGATTTATGATTGCAACATCTATTTCTTTATTTTTAAGTGCCTCACTTAAATCATCTAAAACAGCAAAGCGAGTTTTCGAAATTATACCGACTGGGAGGTGATTGTCGATATATGAACTAGAGGTATGGATTCCGACTTTTTTGCCGATACAATCTTTCCAAGATTTAACTTCAAATGAATTGGAGGCATTTGTCCAAACAAGGTAGTTTGACTTTAGCAAAGGTTCGTTTACACGAATTAAATTTTTATGTTTATCATTAATGTCACCAGGGGCCTGCAGAAGACCATCGATCATTCCAGAATCTGCCGTTGCAACAGAGGAATTTAAATCCTGCAACACTATTGAGAATGTATAGCCCATTTCTTTGAAAGCATGATACAGTATTCTGTCCATGAAAATGGAACCATTTTCACCAGCGCCAAATGTGATGTTTTTTTCAAGGGTACTTGCATAAACAGGAACAATCTGTGTAATTGATAAAAACAGCACAAGTATAGTTGTTACATATATTTTAAAATTTTTCATAGTGTGCCTCCGAAATTTTTCAAAGTAAAAAATAGGTTATGACCATTGTTAACAGTGTGATTGAAGAACCCTTCATTAATCCTTCTTATTCAGAAATAGCTTCGGAAAAAAACGAGTTTAATCACTAAGGTATTTATCCATATAAAGAGAAAAATTTTGAAAAGTATTAAAAATAGAAGAGGACAACAAAATAGCCATATTAAATAAAAAAATAGTAGCATTACAATATTTCATATAAATTTTTTTCTTTTTAAACTTTCTTATACTACGAATTATTCAGTGGCAGAAACTTCTTTGAATTGATTAACATTTTCTAGAAATATATTAAAAAGCTCTTTATCAAAGTACGTATGAGAATTACCATACAAGATTTCTAGTGAATCTTCATGGCTAAAAGCTCCTTTGTAAACTCTTTGACTTGTAAGAGCATCATAAATATCTACAATAATCATGATGCGTGCAGAAATAGGTATTTCTTTTCCTTTTAAACCAAAAGGATAACCACTGCCATCCCAACGTTCATGATGGTACAAACATATATCTTTGCAATGTTTTATGTACTGAGGCTCAATCGCACGATCAATACTATCAATAATTTTAGCACCTATTATCGGATGCTGTTTTATCACATCAAATTCAGGGGCTGTAAGCTTTCCAGGTTTTAACAAAATTTCATCAGGAATTCCTATTTTTCCTAAATCGTGAAGTGGCACAGCTTTTACCATAATATCAGGATTCATACCCTGTAGTTCATCATTAAATTTTCCAGACCGAATCACATGTTTAAGCAAAATCTCAAACATCTTCTTTGTCCTCATTATATGTTCTCCTGATTCTAGATGTCTATACTCAATTACAGAAGCCATCGCCTCTACGAGGACATCCCTAACAGTCATAACTTCTTGAATTTTTTCATCAAGCATTTTTTGTAAGTTTTGTCTGTGTTTGTTTAGTTCAATGTGATTGGCTACTCGAAACTTAACCACTTCATAATGAAACGGTTTTCCTATGAAATCAACTGCCCCTGCTCGTAATCCTTCAGCTTCAACTTCATTGTCGCCTGTAGCAGTAATAATGATTACTGGGATTTTTTTTAGGTCATTTGATTTAAAAAACTCCATTACTCCAAATCCATCTAGTTTAGGCATTACTATATCGAGAAGCACCATTGACAGCTTATCTCCATACTTCTTCACCATTTCTATAGCTTCAAGTCCATCACATGCTTGAAGTATCTCATATTCTTCTTCTAGTATTCCTATCAGTATCTCTCTATTTATTTCCACATCATCAACTACAAGAATCATATCTTTCATTTATGTACACTCCTTTAAGACATTTTACAACAAAGTTAAGATTTAATTTTTTAAAAAATCATAATTATGAGTCTTTCCCAAAATCTGTTCTTGCAAGAAAATAGCATCTATAATTTTCTTTACACGCCAAAATAATCCTTTAATTATAGTATAGTGAACCTCGTCTTAGCGGTTAGTTTTACTTTCAATATAACAGCTATACAGATTTTTTTATTATCCTATTTTGTCAAGAACAGATTTTTGTGTTGAGCTATAATTATTTTTTATTTTGGTTTTATATTATCATTCTAACTGAACTCTAAATAAGATTCAATATATATATAAGTCCATCTTCATGACAAATGCACGAAAAAAGAATACCAATTAACAAAAAAATGATACATTCCAAATAAAGGAGTGAAAAAATGAAGCAATCAAAAGAACTAAAAATCCTAATAGATACCATAGAAGAAATTCGTGATATTCGCCAAGCATGGAAAATCACGCACCACCTGAAGAACGTCGTAGCGATAGCCCTATTTGCGATCTTCGCCAATGCGGATGGGTGAGAAGAAATGGAACTGTTTGCGAAAGAGCATGGAATGTACACGTTGTGCTAGATGAAAAAGAGAACTCAAACAAGATATGTTAAACGATCAATAAAACGCTGAAGTAGTAAAGATAGGGGGCAAAATCAGGTTAGATTTCAAAAAATATTGTAACATGAGCATTGAAGATTTAAAAGACTTTACAACGGTATTATTTGTATTGGTGGATGATTTATATAAGGAGTACATTCCAGCGAAAAACGAATGGTTGATAGTTTTCCACTTCCTATATGCAAATTCGAAAGGGCACGCTTTTGTAAAACATTTAGAAACTATCATGCAGATTATGGAAAGTGTCCATCCAAAAAAGAAACCTATTATGGATACAAGGTACATGCATTATGTACAGAAGAAGGCTATATAACAGACTTTACGATTAGCCCAGCTTCAGTCAATGATAGAGCTGCAGTTTGGAAATTGATAGCGAACGACAAGCATCTGCTCATGATTATCGGAGACAGAGGTTATATCAGCCAAATGCTGGCATACGAGTTAAAAAAGTGATTATACATTATCTCAAGTGAGTTAATATTTTGTATAAAAAAATGAGTTTGGGACGATTAGGGTGCTTTTTACCCCTTTTCGTCCCAAACTCATGAAATACATGGTTATGAGATCAAATAAAATCAATGTTTTGGTGAATCCTGCATTTCATGAAAAACCAGTAAAAATGAGTTTTGTCTCAGATTCATTTGTATGCTCTATCATATTTTCTATTCAGGATAACTTTTTATCACATAAACTGCCCAATCGCCAATCCAATCGCTAGTAAAAATCCAAACATTGTATTTGTTTGAGCTGTTGCTTGCATGGCTGGCATCATTTCAATTGGTTTCTTCTTGCCAATAAATCCCTTCGTAGCTTTAATAGCTTTTGGCACACTTAAAAAAATTAAAAACGTCCAAAATGGAACAACATCCATTAAAAATAATCCAATGACCCATATAAACGAAACAATAAACATCATTGCTAACACAGAAATCGCATGTTTGTGTCCAACCAAAATCGCCAATGTTTTTCGTCCATTTTCTTTATCTCCATCTAAATCACGAATGTTATTGGCAAGTAAAATGGCTCCAATTAAAATAGAAGATGGAACAGACACAAGCATAACAGTTGTTGAAATTTGCCCAGTTTGGATAAAAAAAGCAATTAAAATAATCCCAAGACCCATAAACAGCCCTGCAAAAATTTCCCCAAATGGCGTATAAGCAATTGGAAACGGTCCACCTGTGTACAAATAAGCAACGAGCATACAACCACTCCCAATAGCGGCAAGCCACCAACTGCTACTTGCACAAATGTATATCCCAAGAAGCATGGAAATGCCAAAAAATGATAACGCTAACGCTAAAATAGTTGTTGGATGAACTCCTTCTCGAACAATTGCCCCACCAATTCCAACTGATTCAGCATGGTCAAGTCCACGTTTGTAATCATAGTATTCATTGAACATATTCGTTGCCGCTTGAATGAGAATAGAAGCGAGCAACATAGCTAAAAATAATAGGATATTTATTTCTGTAATCTGTAAAGCAAGTATTGTTCCAAGTAATACAGGAACGAATGAAGCGGTTAGTGTGTGTGGTCTAAGTAAATTCCACCAAATATTCCAACCTTTTTTCTGACTCATAACAATTCCTCCGTTTTCAAATTCCTACTGTAAGTGTAGGCAACTAGGGAATAAGTGTCAATAGATTTTTGTTCCAAAAACAGTTCCAAAATGATACTCTTATATGAGAAGGCTATAAAGAAAGAGGGATTATGTTGATTACAAAAAATAAACCTCAACTTCATGGGATTTTTATGAATGAATGGAATAGAAATCATGGAAAAAAAAGAGTCATTAGTATCGTGAAAAAAATAGAAAAGCTCAATCCTTTTTTATTTTTTGATGCAGGTAAAGTAATGAAAGAAGAACGATTTTTCTTTGCAAATCGAGACAGAGATTTTGTATGTGTTGGTGTTGGTATAGCTCATACAATTGAAAGCCATGAGAAATCAAACAAGCGGTTTTTCAATATCGAAGCGGAATGGAAAAATTTTCTCCAGGATGTGCATATAGCAAAAGAAGAAAATGCACCTGAACCAATGTTATTTGGTGGATTTTCATTTGATCCGTATAAAGAAAAATCGCCACAGTGGAAATCATTTCCAGAGGCGAAATTTTTGTTTCCAAAAGTATTATTGACGATAATTGAAAATGAAGTGTGGCTAACAGTAACCGTTGTTGATGGTCAAGCAAATCCATTAGAGAACCTATTGTTTTGGGAGGAACTGGAGAAACAGAGGGCAATGCCCACTTTGGAAGCTAATTTTCTAAGTAAGGAAGAAGTAAGCAGGGAAGAATATATACAAGCAATTCATCAAGTAATTGAAGCTACGCAGGAAAAAAAGATCAAAAAAGCAGTAATTGCTCGAGAACTTCGGACTTGTTTTGCAAATGACATTGATATTACAACTGTTTTGTATCGCCTACATGAACAACAAACACATAGTTATTTATTTGCTTTTGAAAGTGGTGAAGATTGCTTTCTTGGGGCAACTCCTGAACAACTTATTCAGAAAAACAATCAACAATGTTCTACTGACTGTCTTGCAGGATCTATCGCTAGAGGGTCAACTAGTTTGGAGGATGAACAATTTGGTGAATGGTTATTGCATAATGAAAAAAATCTCAATGAACATAAATTTGTGGTAGAAATGATTCGGCAAACATTGAATGAATTTTGTGAAGAGGTAACTATTCCAGAAGAACCAGTATTATTAAAAATGAAGCACATCCAGCATTTGCATACACCTATTCATGGTTTGGGAACTATAAGCATGTTGAAATTAATTGAAGTATTGCATCCGACTCCAGCAATGGGTGGGTATCCAAAAGAGGAAGGGCTTGCAATTATTAGAGAAATAGAACCATTAGATCGTGGTTGGTATGCTGCTCCAATTGGTTGGATGGATACGAAAGGAAATGGCGAATTTGTCGTTGCGATTCGTTCTGCATTAATTCAAAAAAAATGTGCTTCTTTGTTTGCAGGAGGCGGCATTGTCATGGATTCTTTGGTAGAGAGTGAATATGAAGAAACAAATGTGAAGTTTAAGCCAATGCTTGCCGCTTTAGGGGGAATATAAGGTGAGTAATTTTACAATATACATCGCTACGTTTGTTGAGAGATTAGCACAAATGGGTGTCAGAGATGTCGTTATTAGTCCAGGATCACGCTCCACACCGCTCGCACTTATTATGCTGGAACACCCACAACTTACGACTCATATGTTAGTGGATGAACGTTCTGCTTCTTTTTTTGCTTTAGGAATTGCTAAAGCAACACATCGAGCAGTCGTTTTAGTTTGTACATCGGGAACTGCAACGACAAATTATTTTTCGGCAGTTGTGGAAGCACGATATTCTCGTGTACCACTCATTGTTTTGACAGCGGATCGCCCACCAGAATTGCGTGAAGTGGGTGCTCCGCAAGCAATTGACCAAACACACTTGTATGGACATCATGCAAAATGGTTTGTTGATATGGCACTGCCAGAAGATACAACTCCAATGCTTCGTTATGCAAGCATGATGGCAACGAGAGCAGTAACAATAGCAGAATCAACTCCAGCAGCGGCAGTACAAATAAATTTTCCATTGCGTGAACCATTAATTCCGCAGATGGAAATAGATACATGGGAAAAAGTGAGAACAGAAACAGAGGATATTTATTTTGAGAGTGGTACAGTACAGCTAAATAGTGAACAATTACACAATTTACGAAAGTATTTAGAACCATATAAAAAAGGACTCATTGTTTGTGGTGATATGTGCTGGCGAGATGGTGGGGCAAGTGTCACCAACTTAGCAACAGCACTGCAATATCCAATACTAGCTGATCCATTGTCTAATTTACGAAGCGGAACACACAATAAAGAGTATGTTATTGACGCATATGATGCATTATTAAAAAATGAAGAAATCTGTGCAGAATTCGTTCCCGATGTGATTATTCGTTTTGGAGCAATGCCAGTATCAAAACCTTTTCTTCTATTGCTAAAAAAATATGAAGTTCAGCAAATTGTCATTGATCCAGCTCTTGGATTTCGTGATCCAGTATTTACAACTTCACATCTTGTGCAGAGTGATGAAGTAGAATTTTGTAAGAAAATGATTGGGGTGTTGGAACCGAAGAATAAAACAAACTGGTGTGAGCAGTGGCAAATGTGTAATGAGGTGGCAAAAAAAGAATTGCTACATTTAGAAGAACGATTGTTTGATGGCAGAGTTTTCTTAGAACTTCTTGAACTAACGAATGAAGAAACAATTTTATTTGTTGGTAATAGTATGCCGATACGGGATGCCGATACTTTTTTTATGAATAATGAAAAAAAAATTATGGTACTTGCTAATCGTGGGGCAAACGGAATTGATGGGGTTGTTTCTTCGGCACTTGGAGCAACAAGGGCAAATAAGCGGACAATTCTGGTGATTGGTGATTTGTCATTTTATCATGATTTGAATGGTTTGTTAGTTGCGAAAATAGAACAACTTAATATAACGATTATTTTGATGAATAATAATGGTGGCGGAATTTTTTCCTTTTTACCACAAGCAACAGAAGCGAAATATTTTGAAGAAACATTTGGTACACCGCTTCACTTAGATTTTTCCCATACAGTGGCGATGTACAGTGGAACATTTGTCAGGGTGACCAGTTGGGATGATTTTCGTAAGAGTGTGACTGCTTCATTTACACAAGGAGGACTGCACGTCATTGAAGTACCAACAATTCGTTCAGAAAATGTGATAGAGCATAGAAGATTATGGGGCAATGTTTCTGAAAGTGTCAAAAAGGTGTTAAAAGACAGTGAAAATTAAAGTTCGAGACGTATCTTACGATGCGGAAATAAACGGGCAAGGAGAGCCAATTTTATTTTTGCATGGATTTACTGGAAGTGCAGAGTCATGGAGAGAGATTGTGGAGGTTTTAAAAGAAAACTATCAATGTATCACAATTGATTTGCTTGGACATGGAAAAACAGATGCTCCAACAAATTCAAAGCGTTATACAATGGAAGAAGTTTGTGCAGATATAGCCGAAATATTAACGGTTCTTGAACTTTCATCTGTCCATCTTGTCGGATATTCTATGGGTGGACGAGTTGCATTATCTTTTGCTATGTTGTATAAAAATAGGGTGCGAACATTACTATTAGAGAGTACATCACCTGGGCTTTTAGCAAAGCAAGAGCAGTTGGCACGAATAGAAAGTGACCAGCAGTTAGCAGATTTTATAGAAGAAAAAGGTATGGATGCGTTTGTTACGAGGTGGGAGAATATTCCACTATTTTCTACACAACAACTATTATCTAAAGAACGAAAACAACAGATTCGAGCAGAACGAATGCAACATACAACCCATGGTTTAGCAAATAGCCTTCGAGGAATGGGAACAGGACAACAATCATCATGGTGGGAACAGTTAGGAAATATGAATAAACGAACACTTCTTATGTGTGGTGAATTGGACAAAAAATTTTGTCATATAGCACAGCAAATGAAAAAAATACTTCCAAACAGTGAAATTTTTACATTTTCTAATTCTGGTCATGCAATTCATGTGGAACAAAATGAAATTTTTGGTAAAATAGTAGAGAGATTTCTAAAGGGGGAAAATAAATGGAATGGGTAGCAGTAAGACAGTATGACGATATTTTGTATGAAACATACAATCATATCGCAAAAATCACAATTAATCGTCCGGAGGTGCACAATGCTTTTCGTCCAAAAACGGTGATGGAGCTAATAGATGCATTTTCTCGGGCAAGAGATGATCAAAGTATTGGCGTAATTATTCTAACTGGTGCAGGTGGAAAAGCATTTTGTTCTGGCGGGGATCAACGTGTGCGTGGAAATGGCGGATATATTGGAGAAGATTCTATTCCACGCTTGAATGTGTTAGATTTACAACGACTTATTCGAGTAATTCCGAAGCCAGTTATTGCAATGGTTGCAGGTTATGCAATTGGTGGCGGTCATGTTCTACATATTGTTTGTGATTTAACAATTGCTGCAGACAATGCCGTTTTTGGACAAACTGGACCAAAAGTTGGAAGTTTCGATGGCGGTTACGGTGCAGGTTATTTGGCACGCTTAGTTGGTCATAAAAAAGCAAGAGAAATTTGGTATTTATGTCGTCAATATAATGCGGAGGAAGCGTTAGACATGGGGCTTATAAATACTGTTGTTCCACTAGAAGAATTAGAAGCAGAAACAGTACAGTGGGCAGAAGAAATATTAGAAAATAGTCCAATGGCATTACGATTCTTAAAAGCATCTTTCAATGCTGATACAGATGGACTTGCAGGAATTCAACAACTTGCAGGAGATGCAACACTTTTATTCTACACATCAGACGAAGCAAAAGAAGGAAGAAATGCCTTCAAGGAAAAAAGAAAACCAGATTTCGATCAGTTTCCTCGTTTTCCGTAAGAAGCCAGCTTTGACAGGTTTTCCTATTTTAAGCATTTAAAATGAATGATGGACAGATTTTAGGGAATCGCAACCAAGACATGGATAATTACTTGTTTTGGTTGCGATTTTTGGAATTGCACAAGAAACGGAATCATATAGATAAGTAGAAGAAAAGGAGAATAAATGATGACATTCTCTTTGTCAAAAGTTCAATTAAGAGAATTAATACTAGAAGACCCCTACTAATGGTACTTAGATGTAGAGGTAACAGGATTTTTAAGAATGAGTATCCTCAAAAATGAATTTAATACATACTACAAAAACTTGGCTACTTAATTAGTGTTAATTTTTATTATATCCTATCATTTGGCGAAAATATATGAAAATAGCGTTTTATTAAGAGGTGAACAAAATGAAAACAACACCAAATTGGCTAAAGCAACGTGCTTTTTTAACACCAAATAGAATAGCGATTGAAACAGAAACAGAAAAAGTAACATTTGCTGAACTTCATGAACAAGTGATAAAAAAAGCAAATCAACTGCATACACATATAGAAAAGCAACAAATAATTGCCGTATTAATGAAAAATAGTATTGATATGGTTATAACTATTCATGCGTTATGGTATCTTGAAGCAATTGTTTTATTACAAAATACAAGGCTTACAGAATCTGAATGGCAGTGGCAGTGGGAAAATAGTGAAATTTCAACGATAATCGTTGATAAAAAATTATCCATTGACCACTCTCTTACTGAAATTGTAAGTTCTACACTGGAGGAAGAAGATACTACTTGTGAAGTTGTAAACGAATTTCAACTCTCTGCTATTGCAACGATTATGTATACATCTGGAACAACAGGCAAACCCAAAGGAGTGCTACAAACATTTGGTAATCACTTTACAAGTGCTATTGGTTCTGCTTTAAATCTTGGTATATCTGAACATGATAGTTGGCTTGTGACGCTACCATTCTTTCATGTGAGTGGGCTTTCTATTTTAGTTCGGAGTGTTTTATATGGAATGCGAGTGTACTTGTTAGAACAATTTTCCGCTCACATAGCAAATGAAATTATTGAACAAAAAAATATTACGATCATGTCAGTTGTTACTTCTACACTACAAAGTATGCTTGCTGATTTAGAAGAAAAAACGTATCCAGTCACATTTCGTTGTATGCTTCTTGGCGGTGGATCTGCACCACTACCACTTTTAGAAAGTTGTGTGGAGAAAGATATTCCCGTTTTCCAAACATATGGAATGACCGAAACGAGTTCGCAAATCGTTACATTGTCACCAGAATATGCGATACAAAAAATTGGTTCAGCAGGGAAGCCGTTATTTTTTGCGGAGTTGAAAATAATTAATAATGGCAAAGAAGCAGAGCCCTTTGAAGCAGGAGAAATTATTGTGAAAGGTGATAGTGTAACAAATGGTTATTTAAAAAATGAACAAGCAACAAAAGAAGCTATTCAAGGTGGTTGGTTTTATACAGGTGATATTGGTTATGTAGATGATGAGGGATTTCTATTTGTATTGGATCGCCGTTCTGATTTAATTATTTCTGGCGGAGAAAATGTGTATCCAGCGGAAATAGAAGCTGTTTTGTTTGCTCATGAAAGTGTAAAAGATGTTGGAGTGACGGGAATAACTGATGAGAAATGGGGAAGTGTGCCAATTGCTTTCGTTGTTCGAGCAGGGGATGTAACAGATACGGAATTACTTGATTATTGTGCCTTGCATCTAGCAAAATATAAACGTCCTGCTAGAATTGTATTTGCTCATGAACTTCCACGAAATGCGAGTAATAAGCTTGTACGGAGAGAGCTTAGGGATTTATCGAAATGAATGGCTCACTAAAATATTGATGTTATGGGGCTTTGACAGTCATTTATTTCATAAATATAGGTCAATCGGTGGTATTTCACTCCGATTGACCCACACTCATCTCATTGCTTCTTTCAAAGTCGTTAAATTATCATTCATAATCGAAAAATAATCTTTCTTTGCAGCAATATCTTCATCTGTAACAACTTCTAAATTATGAATTCGCAATACTTTTGCACCTAATTCATCTTTGACAATATCAGCAACTTTTGGTGTGAGATTTTGTTCAAACAGAACATACTTGACATGGTGTGCTTTTGCTTCTTCAATAATATGCGTTAATTCTTTTTGTGATGGTTCATTGGCAGGAGATAGCCCAGCGATTGCAATTTGTTTAATTCCATAACGGTGTTCCCAGTATCCATAAGCAGCGTGAGAAACAATAATTTCTTTATTCGTTGCTTCATTTGCTACTATTTGAAATTTTTTATCAAGATTTTTTAGCTGTGTTTCGAGAGATTGAAAGTTTTTTTCAAACATTTGCTTTGCTTCTGGTTTTAATTCTGTCAGTGCAGTCTTAATATTATTGGCGATTTGAATAGCAAGAACTGGATCTAACCAGACATGCGTGTCTTTGTCCCCATGATCGTCATGTTCGTCTTGAACAGAATCAAGTAGTTTTATTCCTGTATCAGTAGCAACGAGTTTTACTTTTTCACTTTTTAAAGTGCTAACCGTTTTTTTTACCATACCTTCCATGCCTTCACCAACATAAATAAAAGCATCTGCATCTGCTAAGTTAGTAACATCTTTTGTAGATAATTCATATGTATGAGCATCAACACCGGGCGGGAAAATACTTTGTACATCTACATATTCTCCACCAATTTTTTTTGTGAAATCTTCGAGAGCAAAGACGGTTGTATAAATGGTTAGTTGTTTTTTGAGAGTAGCGTTAGAGTTACTGCAACTAGCTAAAAAAAGGCTGCTTAAAATCAACAAGATAATAATTTTTTTCATAGAAACTTCCTTTCGTTTAATTTTCTATTGAATTATATCGTAATCATTACGATTTATCAAATAAAATTGACTTAATATAGCCATGGGATTTTATAATAATTTAAGTTATAATAATATCTTAAATAAAGGGGATAGAAGAATATGACATTACTATCAAGCATTTTAGAGCACAACAAAACATTTGTAGAAAATGAAGAGTACAAACCAATGGAAACAACAAAATATCCAAACAAGAATTTTATCGTTTTAGGCTGTATGGATGCTCGTTTAGTGGAACTGTTACCAAAAGCAATGAACGTAAAAAACGGTGATGCAAAAATCATTAAAACCGCAGGAGCTATTGTTTCCAATCCATTTGGTGGGATTATGAGAAGTTTGCTTGTTGGTGTATATGCACTTCAAGCAGATGAAATTTACGTTGTTGGACATTACGATTGTGGAATGGCAGTAGCTAAAGCAGATGAGATTATTGAACACATGGTTGAACGTGGCGTAAAACAAGAGTCGTTAGATATGCTTAGGCATTCAGGTATTGATGTGCATAGTTGGTTAGATGGATTTGGTGATGTGACAGAGAGTGTAAAAAATACAGTAAAAGTTGTGAGAGAACATCCGCTACTTCCAGCAACTATACCTGTACATGGTCTAGTGATAGATCCGCATACAGGTCGTTTAGACGTAGTTATTGATGGTTATGAAGTGATAAACACATGGCTTAATTATTGAAATTTTTATTTTATGAGATACATTATAGCAGTTTGAGAAATTGTGCGAAAAAAGGAAATTAGCCATTGAACTTTCTGCACAATAAGTGAAATTGCTATAAACATCCATTAGCACTTTTTTTCTGTGTGAACTTCATTTTTTTCAGGCACAGGGTCAAATCCACCGGGATGAAATGGATGACATTTCGATATCCGAACAATGGTAAGCCAGCCGCCTTTTAATGATCCAAATCTTTTAATGGCTTCAAGTCCATAAGATGAACAAGTAGGATAGAAGCGGCAAGTTGGTGGTTTGAGTGGGGAAATACAAATTTGATAAAAACGAATTAGTTTGAGCAATATTTTTTGTAACATGTTTGCACATCCGTTTCATATATGTTAAAGATATGATAACATATAGTGGAAGAAAAAATATAATCGAGGTGTTCATATGCCATCAGTTGAAAGTTTTGAATTAGATCATCGAATTGTAAAAGCTCCATATGTTCGTCATTGCGGTGTTCATAACATTGGAACGGACGGAATCGTGAATAAATACGATATTCGTTTCTGTCAACCGAATAAACAAGCATTAAAGCCAGATGTTATTCACACATTAGAACATTTATTGGCAATTAATATTCGGAAATTCTCTGAGAAGTACGACCACTTTGACATTATTGATATTTCCCCAATGGGATGCCAAACGGGCTATTATTTAGTTGTGAGTGGAGAGCCAACGGTAGATGAAATTATTGATGTATTAGATGAAACAATGAAAGATGCTCTTACAGTAACAGAAGTTCCAGCTGCAAATGAATTACAGTGTGGTCAAGCAAAACTTCATGATTTAGATGGAGCAAAGAAAATGATGCATTTTTGGTTGGAACAAGACAAAAAGGAATTGAAGAAAGTATTTGGATAAAAAAATACCCCACTTTTAAAATGTTTAAAAGTGGGGTATTTTTCATGAGAACATCCATTATAGAATTTTTAATTGAAGCAAAGAAAGCAACCTATGCAGGAAAAGGAGCAGAATCACCTATATCTCGACCTAAGTCACATGATTTGGAGTATAAAAAAGATAGTTTAACGTACATTTAGTTTTTTTCATTATTATTCAGCTTTACTGTCAGCTATATATTTTTCTTGAGCATCTTTTGTGGAATCAATTGTATGTTTAAATGAATAGCCCATAGAAGTTGAAGCGACAAACATAGCAGTAATAGCAATACAAAGAACAACACATACAATTATCATAATCATTGCTACTGACATTCTAATTCCCCCTTATAGTATATTAACTATAGTATACATATAGGCACATGTAAGAAGCAATAGTTACATTTTAATAATAAAAATTAACTGTAATAAAAGTGAAGATTGTGTGGACAATATTTTATTTTGAAAAGCAGGGTAGATATAGTGAATTTTTTGTAACCATCAGGGAGATATTGTTTTTTATGGAAAATATTGCTAAAATACTAGAATGGAGGGATCACGATGGACGTTGGAAAAATGCAATTATCAGAGTTGCAACATACGGTAAATCTTAGTTTGTTGCAAAAAACAATGGCAACAGGTGCATCCCAAGTAATCAATATGTTAAATGACTTCAAAGAATCACAGCCGCAGAAAATGGCTCCGCATCCAACATTAGGAAAAAACATCGATGTATATGCCTAATGAAATATAAGGAATCAAAAAAAGATTGACTTTTTTGATTCTTTTTTTGCATACTTTTCTCTTTATTTGCTTATACTATATTATTATAAAAAATAGGGGCGTGAAGAGATGAGTGGGACAAAAAAAACATATTACGTTTCAGTAGCAAGTAGATCTATTTCTCAGCTAAGTGAATCATCACCGTGGGAATTTTCGATTGAAGCAACGGATAGTGACGTGTTACAACTCAGAGAATATTTTGACCGAGCATCTGACGCAGATTGGCAATCATTTTGGCGATCGCACGTTCCATATGTACAATATCATAATGATAAGCCAAATGATATGTATGACAGTGGTATTCAAAAAGCATATGAGTTAATTCACGAATTAGGAAATAATGATGCAAAACAACATATTGAAACAATGGGTATTGTTGATTATGAAGGATAAGGGACTTTTGTTCCTTGTCCTTTCTTTTTTATGATAAAATAAGGACATAAAAATAAATGGGGAGCACCATGAAAACATTTCTTGATTACTATGGAAACAAAGTAAATTTACGTTTTGCTTGTACAGAAATTGAAAATAATGCCGCTCATGTTCTTTCTTTTTGCAAGATTGTTGATGATTGGTTACTAACAAAACATAGCCAAAGAGGATTAGAATTTCCTGGTGGACATGTAGAAAGTGGAGAAACACCAAGAGAAGCAGCGATACGTGAAGTATACGAGGAAACGGGAGGTGTAGTTGATGAACTAACATATATTGGGCAATACATTGTTCACAGTGAAGAAGTTATTGTTAAAAATATTTACTTTGCACAGATAGGTGAGATGGAGAGGAAAGAAGAGTATCTCGAAACAGAAGGACCACAAGTTATTCAGACACTTCCAAAAAATATTCACCAGTCTACAGAATATAGTTTTATCATGAAAGATAATATGTTAATGTATGCGTTACAAGAAATTAAACGTCTAGGATTGAACTAAATCAAAGAGGAGGAAAATATATGGGAATGCCTTTAGAAATGCAAACGATGATTATTACAAAAGGAAAAGAAAAGCGTATTGTTGAAAATACATTTACGTTAATAAAGAAAGGCTATCGTCTTTATCCGCTGGAAGTGCCAATGGAAGTGAAGAAGACGATACAAAGTGAAAAAAGTGGACAGGCGTTAATAAAACGTTTGGGTTGGGAAGCTGGAAATACAGAAATTACATACGAACTCATTTCCTTAAACTCAACAAACTAAAAGGAAGGTGGCATGCCACCTTCCTTTTAGTTTGAGCTCTTATGCAGTTGGTCCACCTTTTTCAACGATATCAGCTGAAACATTGTTAAATTTCTTAAAGTTTTCACGGAATTTGTTAGCAAGTTCTTTTGCTCTTTCATCATACTTTGCACCATCAGTCCATGTACTTCTAGGTTGCAATACTTCATCTGGAACATTAGGAACAGAGATAGGAATTTGTAAACCGAAAATCGGATCTGTTATCACCTCTACGTTTGTTAATTTTCCTTGTAATGCAGCTTGAACCATTGCACGGGTATATGATAATTTCATACGTTTACCAGTTCCGTATTCTCCGCCAGTCCAACCTGTGTTTACAAGAAAACAATTAGAGTTGTGTACTTCCATTTTTTTTCCAAGCAATTCTGCATAACGAGTTGCAGGAAGTGGAAGGAATGGTGAACCAAAACAAGTAGAGAAAGTTGCTTGTGGTTCAGTAATTCCACGTTCTGTACCAGCTAATTTACTTGTATAGCCACTTAAGAAGTGATACATTGCTTGATTTTTTGTTAATTTACTGATTGGAGGCAATACGCCAGAAGCGTCTGCAGTTAAGAAAATAATTGTTTGTGGATGTCCAGAGCAGCCACTGATAACGATATTATCAATTGCTTCAATTGGATAAGCAGTACGAGTATTTTCTGTTAACGAACCGTTCTCATAATCAGGAATACGATTTTCATCAATAATAACATTTTCTAAAACAGAACCGAAACGCACAGCATCGAAAATTTGCGGTTCTTTTTCACGAGTTAAACCGATACATTTGGCATAACAGCCACCTTCAATATTAAATACACCTCTGTCAGACCAACCATGCTCATCATCACCAATTAGAAAGCGATCCGCATCAGCAGATAGTGTTGTTTTTCCTGTTCCAGAAAGTCCAAAAAATAAAGCAACATCGCCATCTTTGCCAACGTTAGATGAACAGTGCATGGAGAATACACCTTTTTCAGGGAGCATATAGTTCATGATTGAGAAAATAGATTTCTTCATTTCTCCAGCATATTCTGTTCCGCCAATCAAAACAATGCGGCGTTCTAGTGAAATAATAACGAACGCTTCAGAATTTGTTCCATCTACTTCTGGAGTTGCTTTAAATGATGGAGCAGATACAATAGTGAAGTCTGCTTGATGTGTTTTTAATTCTTCTTCTGTTGGGCGAATAAACAATTGATGAACAAATAGATTGTGCCATGCAAATTCATTAATAACTTGAATTGGTAGTTGATAGTTTTTATCTGCACCAGCAAATCCTTGGAATAAAAACAGTTCGGATTGTTTTGTTAAATGTTCAATAACTTTGTTGTATAATTTTTCAAAAACCTCTTCAGATACAGGTTGATTTACTTTACCCCAATCAATTTTTTGTGCTGAACTTTCTTCTTTAACAATAAATCTGTCTTTAGGAGAACGACCTGTATATTTTCCTGTTGTCGCCAAAACTGCACCAGTTGATGTAAGTGTACCTTCTTTTCTCGTAATAACTTTTTCTGTTAACGCAGCAACCGATAGATTTCTTTGAATGGATGGTTGCTCAAGAAGTTGATTTAGTCTACTTTTCAAATCTACAGCATTCATTTTGCAAATCTCCTTTTCATATAAGTTATATAAATAAGTATAACATATGATTTTCTGTAATAGATACACATTTGTTTAGACATTTTCTGATAAAAAACACTTTTCTTTTACAAAAATATGACAGAATTTAAATGTTATTCGTTGCCTTCTGTATAATAAAGAGAAGAAGGGAGGCTATTTTGTGTATATTGCTTTATACGATAAGAATTGTATGCTGTGTCGAAAAACGAAACATTTATTTGAGAATCTGGATAAAAATCATCGTGTCGAATGGCGAGCATTTCAACACACAAACGATTTTTCGATGTTGAATCAAATTAATTTACAAACAGAATTACACGTTATTACACCAACTAAGGATGTGCTAAAAGGATTTTATGCTGTTAGAAGAATAGGATTACTTTTTCCTGCAACAAAATTACTTTCTATTTTTTCGTATTTACCATATGCTTCTTCTATTGGTGTACCTGTGTATAAAATAATTGCTAAGAATAGACACCGTTTCTTTAAAGTAATAGGTGAAAGTAACTGTCGGATTCAATAAAAATTATTAGGAATAGGGGGAATTTTTTGTTTAGTTAGAAGCGATTTTTTCAATAAAGTTTATCGAGAGTTCTTGACTGTAACCAGATAAATATGTTAGCATTTTAGCTGTACGAATACTCTTATTTCGAGTTAGCAGAGGGTAACAGGCCCGATGAAGCACAGCAACCTACACTTTTTTGTGCAAGGTGCTTAATCTGTAGCAAGGATTTTCCTTGAACAATGAGAGAAAGGCACGGAGACAAAACCTTTCTCAATACGAGGAGGGATTTTTTTATTTGTATTAAAATGTAATGTTTAAATAAAAGGAGGAAATGTTGTGCGTTATTTATTTACATCAGAATCAGTAACAGAAGGTCATCCAGATAAAATGTGTGACCAAATTTCCGATGCGATTTTGGATGCAATTTTGGCGAAGGATGCAAATGCTCG
The DNA here is from genome assembly GCA_031546705.1 of Caryophanales bacterium. Lineage (GTDB taxonomy): Bacteria > Bacillota > Bacilli > Bacillales > JAVBJX01 > JAVBJX01. The sequence continues at coordinate 50,178 of JAVBJX010000009.1, read as the reverse complement.
TGTTGCTTGTGAAACACTAGTTACAACAGGTGTAGCATTAATATCTGGCGAAATTACAACTTCTACGTATGTGGATATTCCAAAAATTGTCAGAGAAACGGTGAAACAAATTGGTTATATCCGAGCAAAATATGGTTTTGATTCAGGTACATGTTCTGTGTTAACAGCGATTGATGAACAATCACCTGATATTGCAATGGGTGTAGATCGTGCGTTAGAAGCAAGAGAAGGTACAATGACGGATGAAGAAATTGATGCAATTGGTGCAGGGGATCAAGGGCTGATGTTTGGTTATGCATGTAACGAAACAGAAGAGCTAATGCCGCTTCCCATTTCTTTAGCTCATGCTTTAGCACGCCAATTAGCAAATGTTCGTAAAACAAATGAAATTCCTTATCTTCGCCCAGATGGAAAAACACAAGTAACCGTTGAATATGATGAACATGGTAACCCTCTTCGGATTGATGCAATTGTCGTGTCAGCTCAACATCATCCTGAAGCGGAACATAAGCAAATCGAAAAAGATATAAAAGAGTATGTAATTAACAAAGTTGTACCTAAAGAATGGATTGATGAGAACACGAAATATTTTATTAATCCGACAGGACGTTTTGTTATTGGTGGTCCACAAGGAGATACTGGACTCACTGGACGGAAAATCATTGTTGACACATATGGTGGTTATGCACGTCATGGCGGCGGTGCATTTTCAGGAAAAGACCCAACAAAAGTAGACCGCTCCGCTGCATATGGTGCAAGATATGTAGCAAAAAATATTGTTGCTGCTAAATTAGCGGATAAATGTGAAGTGCAATTAGCTTATGCAATTGGTGTAGCAAAACCTGTTTCTATTTCTGTGAATACATTCGGCACAGGAACAGTAAGTGAAGAGAAACTAGTAGAAATCGTTCGTAATAATTTTGATCTTCGTCCAGCAGGGCTGATTAAAATGTTAAACTTACGCCGTCCAATTTACAAACAAACTGCTGCATACGGGCATTTTGGACGTACCGATATTGATCTTCCATGGGAACGAACAGATAAGGCTGAATTATTAAAGGAAGAAGCATATAAATAAAAAATAGAGGCTGTGACAATTCGGATGTTTTTAACCCGTCTTGTCACATCCTCTATTTTCTATTAGAGCCATGCCGAAACACTATGATAAGATAATGCACCTACTGTGCCACCAAGTATGCCACCTGCTAGAACATCAGTCGGATAATGAAGTCCCAAAAAAATTCTCGACATGGCTACAATAATACCAAGTGGTAAAAGAAAAGTAATGGTGAACGGTGCAAACATCATAAATGGAACAATCACTGAGAAAATAGCTGTCGAATGCCCAGATGGAAACGAATGGTCATCCAGTGGATTATCCGAAACCCTGGCTTCTTGAACCGCTAAATATGGACGTTTACGTGGATATAATTTCTTGACAATTGCCACAGGTAGATGACTGAGTGCTAAAGCACATCCACTAGCAATTGCTGGTGTACGCCACTCTCCTTTTAGAAAAAACATCGCACATGTTGTTGCAACAATTGTAATAATCGCTCCTCCAACATGTGTTGTATTTCGAAAGATGAAATTAGGAATTTTTCGGTCGTAATGACGATTAAGAGAAGTAAATATACGCCGTTCCATTTTTAATATATAAGAAAAAACTTTCATCATTACACATCGTTCCTTTTCTTAAACCAGTGAATTTTTTTGTAGTGATTTGTAATATTGACCTTTTTCTACATAAGAAGAACGAACTCGGTTCATTTCTTCAATATCGTCTTTTGTTAAGTCACGAATTACTTTGGCAGGGCGACCAAATGCTAACGTGTTTGGTGGAATTTTTTTTCCTGGTGGAACAAAACTCCCTGCTCCAAGAAAAGCTCCTTCACCAATTTCAGCTCCGTCCATTACTGTTGACCCCATTCCAACGAGTGCATTTTTTCGAATAATAGCCCCATGCAAAATAACTTGATGACCAACCGATACACCATCTTCAAGGATGAGCGGAGTATTTGGGCTTTGATGTAGAACAGAATTATCTTGAATGTTGACATCATTGCCAATAATTGTCTGAGCAACATCTCCACGGATGGATGTATTAAACCAAATACTGGAACGTTCTCCGATAACAACATCACCTGTAATCGTAACATAATCGGCAATAAATGCAGAATCAGCAATTTTTGGATATTTATCTTTATAAGGATATATCATGAGAGTCAATCCTTTCCTGTTATAATGAAAATCATCTATAATAATAGTTATTACTAGTGTACAGGCTTTTTGAGCATTCGTAAAATAAAATTTTGCTCGTTGGATTAAAAAATATAAATATGTAAAAGTAAAATGAATAGTTGTGTTAAAAAATTTTTATTCAGTGAGATGGGGACAGAATTCTTCTTGAAGAAGTGTTTGTTCCATTCTCAAGATATATTCTAAATAGGGGGCGAGAATTGTGTGGAGTTTTGAAGCGGAAAATGGAAAGGCAACATTGGTAATTGTACACGGTGCACAAGAACATTATGGGCGATACAAATGGTTAATTGAAAAATGGTGTTCCAATGGTTTTAATGTTGTCATGGGAGATTTGCCAGGGCAAGGAACATCGAAAAAAAGAAAGATTGGACATATTGAATCGTTTGATGATTACATAGAAGAAATAGAAATTTGGTACCGAGAAGCAATGAAATTTAAAAGACCAATTTTTATCCTCGGACACAGCATGGGCGGTTTAGCAACCATTCGCACGTTACAAGAAATAAATTTACCCGTTGCAGGAGTCATTCTTTCTTCTCCGTGTCTAGGAATTCTTCAAGGCCCAAATAAAGCACTAAATGCTGCAACAGCTCTACTCAACAAAATGACACCGTCTATGCTATTTCCTTCTGAATTGGATATTGAGTTAGTGACAAGAAGCGAAGAAGTAAGAGAACAAAGCAGAAATGATTCTATGTACGTCACAAAAGTATCTGTTCGTTGGTACAGAGAGCTTGTAAAAGCAATGAAAAACGCAGTTGAGCAACTAGATAATTTTCCTGATGTGCCAATACTTATCATGCAAGCAGGGAATGATAAGATTGTTGATAAACGTTTTGTGCGTAATTGGATGAATAAGTTAGATGTAACAGATAAAACATATAAAGAATGGCGTGGATTGTACCATGAAATTTTTAATGAACCAGAACAAGAAGATGTGTTTTTGTATGCCTTACATTTTGTCCATACACAACTATCTTTAGCATAGGAAAGAGGTGGAAATATGAGCGTTCCAAGTCATCCCCTTACATTTATGATGCGTGTGTATCGCTCTGTGTTTCCGCTTGTTCATAAACAATTAGCATACTGGAAAGAGCGTGCCGAGCAAATTCCAAATCCAGAATTACGGAAGCAAGCATTGGCAAGTATCGAAGGAAAAACATTTCATTGCGAAGGTGGAGCGGTCTACGCTTTACTCTCTGAACATGATATAGAAAAATGTATAGAGTTTATTGTTGCCTATCAAACAATCAGCGATTACTTAGACAATTTATGTGATCGAAGTACATCACAAGATCCAGATGATTTTACAGCATTACATGAATCAATGTCACACGCATTATCTCTACATAGTGAAGAAGTTAATTATTATCGGCATCGCTCAGAACAAGAAGATGGCGGATATTTGAACGAGTTAGTAGCTACTTGTCAAAAAGTTTTACGTTCTGTTAACCATTATGAAGAAATATCCCCATTTTTGTTAGAGCTTGGGAAATATTATTGTGAACTGCAAGTACATAAGCATGTCACCATTTCAGAGCGGATTCCAAGACTAACGAAATGGTTTCAAACATATGAACACTCATTACCAGCAATGGAATGGTACGAATTCTCTGCCTGTGCTGGTTCTACTTTAGGAATTTTTTGTTTAGTAGCATATGCTTTTCAAGAGGATTTTGATAAAAAAAAAGCAAGTATGATTCGGAAAAGTTATTTTCCCTTTATTCAAGGATTACACATCTTGCTTGATTATTTTATTGACCAAGAAGAAGACAAACAAGGCGGGGATTTAAATTTCTGCTTCTATTATCCGCATGAAACAAATCTACTTGAGCGACTTCGTTATTTTTTGAAAGAATCAAAGAAAGGATTAAACGATTTGCCAGATGCCGCTTTTCATAAATTGGTTCAGCAAGGGATGGTTGGTGTATACTTGTCGGATAGTAAAATTTATAAGCAAAAAAGTGTGCGAAAAATAGCAAAACGATTAATAAAAGAATGTGGTATGATGGGGCATTTCTTTTACTTAAATGGACGAGCCTATCGAAATGTGCAACTGTTGTTGGAGAAAAGGTGAGGGTGGGACAAGCGGTGAAAAAAATACTAAGCTTGTCACATTTATTTCACTAAAAATCTTTCAAATAGAGGTATGTTTCAATCGCCTGTTTTCGAGAGGGTTGATGGTAAAAAGTAACTTTGATTCTCAAAAATTTTTGTTTGATAAAATGATTAATAGTGTGAAAGAAGTAAAACAAGAGGGGCAGTGATGAGCTGTCCCTCTTGTTTTACAATGAAATATGTAGATGGAGAAATCTAGCTAAGCCCCCGTAACTTCCTCAGAATTACGATTAATTTGGTCAATGACTCTAATAATTCTTTTGGCATGTTCCATATTATCTTGAAATAACACTGTGATACTTCCGACTGTTTTGAATGGGTCTTCTTGTAGTACACGTTTATCTATTACGCCATTTTTTACTACATAATCGACAATGAGTTTGACGAAGCGAATTTGATTGTGATTTAAATGTTCTATAGACATAAATTCTGAAAAAGCTTCATTTGCCGCTTGTCGGTCTAATCCAACAATTTCACGAACTAGTCTTGAGACTTTCTTCTCACCAAATTCTTTCTCATATTCTGCTTTTGAACCTAGTTCTGACCAGAGTATATTCTCTAATATCTGTAAGTCTTGTGGTGTTAAAGGTTTATTGTTTCGTAGTTTAAAAATAGCGAGCTGGTCACGGTGGTCTTGCAAATATTGATTTATTTTTTTTCGATAGCTCTTTAAGTCATTCACATGATATATCGAAGAGTTTTCAACAACTTCCATAATCTCATCTTGAAAGTTTGTATAATATATTTTTTGTGATTCTTTTTCTAAAAATTTGAGTAAATCACGCAATGCTTCACGAACCGTTTCGATTTCCAAAATATCAGCAATATCCCAAAATTCTTCCGCTATAACTTTCTCAATAATATGTTGCTGTTCTACTACTTGTGGAATTGTACCAAGTTGTTTTAATTTTTCGGCTGTTTCTATAATACTTCTTATTGATTTCGTTGCTCGATGCTGTTGTAACTTGGCAAGTTCAATAGTAAATAGCAAAATGTCAAATCGTTTCGCTAGTTCATCATCTGTGATAGAAGGAAGAAGTGGTGTAATATGTCCCTTGATTTCATTTACATCCATCACACCTAATGAATGCCAAGCATCTTTATTTTTGTATGTATGAACTGCTTTTAAATGTTGACGAACACGATAAGATTCATCATTAAGCGTCATAATGGCTGTGTGTACACCGTCCACTAAATGTTGTCGAAATGATTTATACGTTTCTTCTTGATAACCTAGTCCCTGTAATTCACGAATTAAATCTACTTTCATATTCATAATTCGTTCTGTTAATGTTGGAATAATTTTTCCTTCTGTTCCTTTTGTGTCAGCTCGGAAAAACTCGAAATTTCCACAGTAATCAAAGATAAGAAATTCTTCTTTATCATGATCAACACCTAACAAATCCTTACAAAGTCTTGTTCCACGCCCAATCATTTGCCAAAACTTTGCCTTAGACCGAACTTTTTTAAAAAATACAAGGTTTACTACTTCAGGAATGTCAACGCCCGTATCTAACATATCAACAGAAATAGCTATTTGTGGAAGTTTCGTTCTTTCTTCAAAATCATCAATAATACTTTCGTGATACTCTACTTGATAATCTATTACTCTAGCAAAATGTCCACCCAAATAAGGAAATAATTTCTCAAACCGTTCGGCAATTCTCATCGCATGACGGTGGTTTTGAGCGAAAATAATTGTTTTACCAAGTTTATCTCCGCCTTCTACTTTGATTCCTTTTTCCATTACCATCTGAAGCACTTGGTCAATAGTATTATCGTTAAACAACCATTCATTTAGAGCTGTACTAGAAATTTGTTCTCCAACTTCTCTGTCAAATGTCTCTTCAAATGCTTCCTTTTCTTCTTCGGATAACTGATCGTATTTCACACCTTCTTCTAGGAATTTCATTTTCGTTTCTACGGTGTGATAATCAACTAAAAACTTATCCGAAACCGCTTGTTCTAAGTCATAAGCAAACGTAGGCACACCATTTTCTAAATCAAAAATTTCATATGTGTTTTTATCAATTTCATCTTTTGGTGTGGCTGTTAATCCAAGTAAAATTCCATCAAAATAGTCAAAGATAGAACGGAATTTCTTATAAATACTACGATGTGACTCATCAATAATAATTAAATCAAAATGTCCAATGGTGAATAGTTTTTTTCCATTTTTTCGCTTTGCGTCATCAATCGCATTCATCATAGTTGGATAAGTGGAGAATATCATGCGACTTTCTTCTGGGTTGTCTTTATTGTCTAAAAGATTACAAAGAGTTAAATTAGGTAGCAAGTTGCTAAAATTATTTTTTGCTTGTTTCACAAGTGTTTTACGGTCAGCAAGAAACAAAATATTTTTTACATAGTTATGGCGTGTTAATACATCGACAATTGAAATTGCCGTCCTTGTTTTTCCGCTACCTGTTGCCATGACTAATAATGTTTTCTGTTGTTTTTGTTCAATTGCTTCACAAACAGCTTGAATTGCTTGTTTTTGATAGTAGCGGTTAGAAATATTGTCACGAATGTTGATTTGTTGTAATGGTTTTTTCATTGTACGTCTATCAATAAGCAATTGACATTCTTCTTTTGTATAGAAACCAGACACACGCCGAGCAGGATAGTGTAAATCATCCCATAAATATGTTTCAAAACCGTTTGTGTAAAAAATAAGCGGACGCACTCCATACATTTGCTCCAAACAATCGGCATAGAGCTTTGCTTGTTGCTTGCCAACATTCGCATCTTTACTAGAACGCTTTGCTTCAACAACAGCAAGCGGTTTTCCATTATCACCAAATAAAACATAGTCAACAAAACCGATTCCTGTTTCATTTGGCATTCCTGTTACTTCAACCTCTACTTGAACATTCTGCAAAAAATCCCAGTCAGCTAATTTCAAATCAAGATCAATATATCGTTTGCGTGTTTCAAATTCACTAATTTCATCCACTTTGAAATGATAATGCTCTGTATTTTCTTTTCGTTTCTTTGTTAATTTTGCTCGAAGCAGTTCATTTTCTTTGCGAATTTCTTCTAGGCTTCGATCTTTTGCACTTAAGCGTTCATATAAATCCTTTAACTCCTCAGGGCGAGTATTTTTCTGTTCACTAATATATAAAACTTCTTCATTAAAAGTCGTTTCTGTATATTCTTCGGCATAACAATAATCAATCCATGATACAAATTGATGTAAATTAGACAAAGAAACAACCGCATCTTCACGGGAAATAGAAGCATTTGTATGAACCGCCACATTGCCAAGTTTTATAATGTATTTGAGTAGTGGCAATAAATCTTGGTCAATAATTTCTAAAAAAGTTGGTTCGTGAATTAAGCTAGATATATTATCTTGATAAGGCACAGTTAAATCATTATCAAAACTAAATAGCCATTTCACCGCTAGTTCCAATGCTCGCCGAGTGGTGATAGAGCAGACAGCGGGGGAAACTAGCAAACTGTTTTCTGCTTCTATACAGGCATTTGCAAAACTTTGGAAGCGAAGTTTTTCTTTTAAGAAGGTGAAGTTTGATAGTGTGATAGTTTGCAAGGTAATTCTCCTTTCTGAGAAAATGTTAAGTTGGTAGTTTTTTTTTGATGTTTAGTTCTCCTTTGAATGCTTTTTGGAGAAGGGATTGGAAGTTGGATTGTAAAGAAGCCAATGATTTTTCCATCTTTTCTTTTTCATTAGAAATTCTATTGAATATTGAAATAAAGCTATTTTGTTCTTCTAAAGTTGGTATAGGAATATCTAATTCTAATATCTGTTTAAATTCAATATTATCAGCTGTTACGGCTCTTACTTTTGACAAAAGCATACTTTGCATAAAATAGAAATAGAAGTATAAATATTCTACTGTGATTAAAGCAGTATTCGGCAAAAATGCTTTCATATCTTGATTAATTGTTACTTCACATCTGTTTATTGAAATAGGAAGAGTTCTTTTTAATATTCCACTTCTGATAACCATCAGCAGTGAGCCTTTAGGAACTAATTTAACAGAACTATTTCTGATTGCATTTTCATTTATATGGTCAATACTGTCTTCAATAAATTGTTTTTTCATATCTTTAGGAGTAACCCATGGAATTTCCCCAATATAATAGAAAGAAACGCTTTTAGAAGGTGTACCACCTCCGTAAATATTATTGCATACTTCACTAATTTTTTTTAGTTGAAAATTTCTTTCATTTTTCACTGGATCACCAAACATATCCAAAAACACAGCTTGTACAAGTTCATCTAACTTTGCTATTGCTTCTTTTCGTTTTTCAATTAATGCTTGGGCTTTGTCTAAAATAGTTGCGATTTTTTTTTGTTCAATTAAAGATGGTAAGGAAATAGTTGTACTATCTAAATATCTTTCTAATTGCAAATTGATAATGCCAGTTGTCTTATTTTGAAATTTTAAAGTTTGATTTTTTTTGTGTTGGTAATACATATGGTAGAAAAAGTATCTCGGATGTACAATTTCTTTCGGTCTAAGTATTGCAGTAAAATTATTACATAAAAATGTTCCAACTGTTTCGTTAAAATAAACTACTCTTCCCACAGGTTGGGTGGGGCTTCCTCCTGATTTTTCAATTATTGTATCACCAATTCTCAAAGCCTTTTGTTCAATTTTTTTATCTTCAATTTTTCTAATAACTACTTCTTTTGTTAAATCTAGTTTACCATCATTGGAAAAGTTAGTTGTTCTAATTACTTTAACACCATTATTTTCTTCGGCATCTACTCCCCATTCTCCAGAAATAGATTTTTCTATAACATCTTTTATTTTATAAACTATCACTCCAACATCACCGCCATTTCTTTAATCCCTTGTGTAATCTCCTCTTCTATCTTCTTAATAGATTCCAAAATCACTTTCGGGTCTTCATATTTCACTTCTTCATACTCAATCTCTTTATACCGATTAATACTCAAATCATACGCATTTGTCCGAATTTCTTCGACTGGTACAAAAAAAGATTGTTCCGTGCGTTTACGATTTTTTTCTTCGTCTAGTTTGCCAAAACGTTCAATAATCTGAGGAATGTCATTTTTTTCTATTTCTGCCCGCTTGTCATCGAGTGTGTATCCATCTGCTTTCATATCATAAAACCATACATTATCCGTTCCACCAGCACCAGTTTTTGTAAAAATAATAATGGCTGTTGATACTCCTGCATATGGTTTGAACACACCACTTGGCATAGAAATAATTGCTTCTAATTTATGATTATCAATAATTTCTTTGCGAATGTCTTTATGTGCGTTGCTACTTCCAAATAATACGCCATCTGGAACAATCGTTGCACTGCGTCCACCGAGTTTTAACATACGAATAATCAGGCTTAGAAAAAGTAGTTCTGTTTTTCTTGTTTTTGTTACTTTTAATAAATCAGCCGAAACTGCTTCGTAATCTAATGAACCTTTAAATGGTGGATTGGCAAGGATAAGTGTGTATTTATTTGTATCTTTATTTACTTCTGATAAGGAATCACGGTATTCAATATTTGGGTTTTCAATGCCATGTAACATCATGTTCATTGCTCCAATGCGTAACATCGTTGCATCCATATCAAAACCATAGAACATGTGATTATTAAAATGTTCTTTTAATCCTTGTACTAAAAATAAGTCGGCGTGGTGTTGACGTAAATACTCTCCGGCTGCCACAAGAAATCCTGCTGAACCTGCGGCTGGATCCAGAATAATATCTTCTGGTGTTGGTTTCATTAAGGCAACCATCATCGCAATAATGTGGCGTGGTGTGCGAAATTGTCCGTTTGTTCCTGCGGTTGCTACTTTGGACAATAAATATTCGTACAAGTCGCCTTTTGTATCTCGATCTTTCATTGGAATATTATCAATACCATCAACAATTTTTTGTAACATAGCAGGGGTGGGAATCATAAAGATGGCATCACCCATATATTTGGCATAGGCAGAATCTTTATTGCCATGTAGATTTTTAATAAACGAAAAGACTTCTTTAGAAACAACATCAAACATTTGTTGTGATTCTAGTTGTTTGAATTTACTCCAACGTAAATATTGTTTGTCTGCTGGAAATGTTCCTTTAAATGAAATATTTAAGAAATTAGCTTCATTTTCTTTCACTATTTCTATTTCATCTAGCCCTTTAATAAATAATAGATAGGTAAATTGTTCAATTACTGATAGTGGATTTGTAATTCCACCAGTCCAAAAAACTTCCCATATTTTATCTACTTTATTCTTTAATTCACCAGTAATCATTTTTTTCCTCCGTGGTTGTTCGTTTTGTTTTGTAACTCATTATACAATAGAATTCGAGATATTTATTTTATTTTTTAAAAAAGTTGTAAAGTAGTATTGCGAAATAAATGGATGGTAATCAAAGTAGATTAGAAAATAATTTTTATAAACAAAAGCTACCCTTGTAAGTTAATAAGGATAGCAATCAAAGTACTTATTTTCCTTCTATGTAAAGAAATTATTTGTGAACGAGTGCATGATTATTTTAATCTAATTGAACACTAGAAAAATCCATAGAAAAGTTTTCTAATACGGTATTTTTTATTACATCATGGAATGTATACGTTATCGGCATAGTAAATCCAACTTCCGAAGCAACATACACTACGACACTTTTATTTAACGGGTTTACAATCCAATATTCTTTTACAGCATAGCTGTTATATAAATTAAGTTTTCTTACATAATCATGGCTTTGGGTACTTGGGCTAATAATTTCTATAATGAAGTCTGGTGATCCAAGACATCCTTGTTTGATTAATTTATTTTTATCACATATGACAGATAAGTCTGGCTCTACACAGTGACGTTCTTTTAATAGTTGATGTTCTTCGCCTAGAAAAACGCCAAAAGGTGCAACGAAAAATTCACAAGTTTTTCCTTGTAAATAATTTCCTATCTTCACAGATAAATAAGAAATCAATCTTTGGTGTGTCAGACTTGGAGGAGACATGTTATAAATTTCTCCATCAATGATTTCGATTCTCTCGCCCTCTGGCGTATTCATATAGTCTTCATACGTATACTTTCTACTTTCCTTCGGTAACATGGTAAAACCTCCTTTTTTAAAATCATATTAGAATTAAATACAATATGCAAATATAGACAAAACAAAAGAAGTAAGTACCCCATAAGATAATACTTCCTTCTTTTGTGAATATGTTAAATTGGTCAAATCATAGAAGAGATATAGATTCATTCTGTATTCGTGTTATTTCCAATAGTTTTCGTTTATACTTAAGAAAGGGGGGAATTATATGGGAAGAATTGGCATATACGGGGCATCCTTCGATCCAATTACAAATGTACATTTATGGAATGCATCGACCATTGCTCACCGAAAAAAATTAGACAAAATTATTTTTCTACCATCTTCTAGTTTGCGGACGGATAAAAAAATGTGTGTAGCGGATGAGCATAGATTACATATGCTTGAGTTAGCGATTAAAAATAATCCAAAGTTAGAACTTGATACGTATGAATTTCATGTAACTGAGGGCAAGCACTATACTTTTTATACAATGGAATATTTTAAAGAAAAATATAGTGGTGATGATGTTTTTTTCATCATGGGAGCAGATTTGCTTGTTGATATGGCAAATGGGAAATGGCACCGTATGGAAGAACTAATTCAGCGAAATCAATTTATTATTATGAGCCGTACTGGAATTGATACGCTAGGAATTATTGCTAAGACACCACTACTTAGAAACTATGATGATGGGCGTTTTCATCTATTGGATAAAGGTTTTGCGATGGACATTAGTTCTAGTTACATTCGTGAAGAATTTACCTTTGGTGGCGATCCAAGATATTTATTGCCTGATGAATGTTACTTCTATATTAAAAAGCATGGATTATATGGAGGGAAATAAATGAGTCTTCAACAAGAGATTATACAAGCATTGCAAGTACAACCAACTATTAATCCACAAGAAGAATTTCGCAGAAGTGTGGATTTATTAAAAAATTATGCAAAAAAATATACCTTCATTCAATCGTTTGTTCTCGGTATCTCTGGAGGACAAGATTCTACATTAACAGGCTTCATTGCTCAAACAGCTGTTAATGAATTAAATGAAGAGGGGAGAAATTGTCAGTTTGTTGCCGTTCGTCTTCCTTACGGTGTGCAAGCAGATGAACAAGATTGTCAAGATGCGATTTCTTTTATCAAACCTTCTTTTGTAGTTACGGTAAATATTAAAGAAGCGGTAGATGCTAGTGTCAAGGCTGTGGAAATGGCAACTAATCAAAAGATGAGTGATTTTCTAAAAGGAAATACAAAAGCTCGTGAGCGTATGAAAGCACAGTATGATCTTGCTGGCATATACAATGGGATTGTGCTTGGTACAGACCATGCGGCAGAAGCTGTTACAGGTTTCTATACGAAATTTGGTGATGGGGCAGCAGATATGATGCCGATTTATCGTTTGACCAAGCGACAAGGGAAACAGATTTTACAGATGCTTCACTGTCCTAAACATTTGTATTTGAAGAAACCAACAGCGGATTTAGAAGATAATAAACCGCAATTGCCTGATGAAGTTGCTTTGGGTGTGACTTATGAGGAAATTGATGATTATTTGGAAGGCAATGTTGTGAGGGAAGAAGCGAAAGAAAAAATTGAAGGTTGGTATTTGAAGACGGAGCATAAGCGGAGAGGGGCGATTACTGTTTTTGATGAGTGGTGGTAGGAGATATATAATTATTATTTGAACGTAGTGGGATGTAAATTTTGCATTATTGTTGATACAGTTAACATTTATTATCTGAACGTAGTGGGATATGAAATTTTCATATTAACATCTTATTCAACCGTAATATAATTTAGAGAGAGGAGGTTTTATCATGCTACCAGAAGAGAAAAGAAAGTACACGTATGAGGATTATATGAACACACCAGAGGAAGAACGAATTGAGATCATTGATGGGAAAGTTTATAACATGGCTCCACCTAATCGGGTTCATCAAGAAATAAGCTCCTTTTTAACGTTAAAAATAGGGATGTATTTGCAGGGAAAAACATGCAAGTTGTATGCAGCACCATTTGGTGTTTTTCTTGGAGAAGAACATCAATCATTAAAAGAACGTCATTGTGTAGAGCCTGATATATCCATTATATGTGATAAGACCAAGCTAATTGAGCAAGGATGTCTTGGATCACCTGATTTCATTATTGAGATTGTTAGTAAAAGTACGGGAAGTCATGATTACATCAGAAAGCTTCATCTATACAACAAATTTGGTGTGAAAGAGTATTGGATTGTAAACCCCCTGAATAAAAGTGTTTCTGTGTATGTTCAGGGAGATAATGGAGAGTTTGGTATACCCGTATATTGTACGTTTAATGACGTTGTAAGAGGTACAGTGTTAGAGAGTTTTTCTATTGATTTTTCTGGGGTTGAGTTGGAGTAGAGTGAAAAATGATTCATCTGCTCTAATAAGTTACTTAAAATGAAAAACTAACTTTTTCTGTCTAATATATTGATTCAAGTTGAAAAAAGTACCTATAGGGTACTTTTTTTCATAATAAATGGGAAAATGATAGCAATTATCTAAATACAATAGTAGAATAATTATTGACTAATAGTATTAAAGATATGCAAAATATTTAAGAAATGAGTGGTATTGAATGACATTAGATTTTACAAGTGCAAGTATCAAAAAGCTTATAATACATGCTGTAGGAAATAAATTAAAAGAGGAGGAAATTATATTGTCACAGGAATGCGTGGATATTGAAGACAGTTCATTATCTACTCTCTTAGGCAAATATTTTTTTCAATGTTTTAAAGATAATGGGCTTTATAATTTTGGACACATAACTGATTTAAGGTTTAATGAAGTTTATCAATATATAAAATCAATATTTATTGATTTTAATACATTTGAAACACATTCAAAAAATATTGCAAAGCAGTTATATGAGGCATCTACACATCCAAATATAAAAAAAGGAGAGTTATGTGTTGCTTTCATTAAAGGTGTATCGCTCAATGAGATTCAGTATGATGCTGTAGGTATTTTTAAGTCTGAAAACAAAGATTCTTTTTTACGTATTAATAGATTAAATGGAGATAAAAATGGTTTTGCAGTTACTTGGGAAAGAGGAATTGACACAAATAAATTAGATAAAGGTTGTATCATTCTTAATAATCAAATGGAAAAAGGATATAAAATTTTACTTATAGATTCTGGTTCCAGTACAGATACGAAGTACTGGGTTGAAGACTTTTTAGGTATTCAGAAAAACAACAATTTTAATAAAACGAAAATGCTAGTAGAGGCATGTAAGGAGTTTACAAAAAAAGATTTTCTAGAAGAGAAAACTGATAAAGTAGCGATGTTAAATAATGTTGTGGAGTACTTTAAATCAAATTCAAACATTGAACTGGATGAATTTACTTCCCATGTTGCTAAACAATCAAACCGTTCTGAGGAGTTAAAAGAATTTATCAACGACTATGCAGAAAAAAAAGAATGTCAAAACATTAACAATTTCTTTGTGGATAAATCAGCATTAAAAAATATAAGGAGAAGTATTAAAAATTTTATAAAGTTAGATACGGATTTTGAGATTAAAATTAATGGTTCATCAGGAACTAGTAATAATTATTTAGAAAAAGGTTATGACTCTGATAAACAGATGTATTTCTATAAAATTTATTTTAATGAGGAAAAATAAAGTAGGGGGAGAAAAGTATGTCTGGAGAAAAATCGAAGTTTTCAGGAGAATATGGTGAAAAGATCACAAGAGAACTCCTTAATTTAATGGGCTGGAAAAATGCATTATCAGGAGAAGATATTCCATGTGTATATAGTGAAGTTCATAAAGGTGCAGAAGGTAACCCTCGAAAAAAACATGGAGTAGATTTTATTGTGAAATATGAATGTCCACTTGTTAGTAGAACTGAAAGAGATGTTTTAATATCTGTTAAACACCACGAAGGTTATCCAGAAACAACAAAGGGGATAACAACGAAGTTTAAATCTTATTTAAAAGATATTGCTGAAGCTACAGAATGTTATCCAGCCCATGAATGGTATTCAGAAAGAATCAAAGGGACTACAAAATTTGATACTCCCAATGTTATTATGTGGTTTAATAGTGTTGTTAAAGAAGCAAATAAGAGCATTATTAGTGAATTACAAAACGTTAGAAACAGTGATAATGTGAATTATCAAACTGTGTATTTGGTGGATAATAAAAAAGCTAATTTTTTATATAGTAGTATAAAATATGTCCAAAGTAGAAATGCTAATTTTTATTTTTACTATCCTGATACTGGATTCAATATGGATACTGCTGAAAGATCTCATCATGGCTCTACTTTACCTGTGCAGTATATTAATTCACCTATACAACTTTTTAAACTTGTTGAACCAGATGGAGATTGTTTGATAATAGTTTCTGAGGACGATTTCTCCACAGAATATTTCGAAAGGATATTACAATTGGCTCGACTTATTACTGGAAGTTGGGCGTCAAAAATAATAATCGCTTTTCCGGATTATAATAGCTATACACATGAAAAAAAAGTAGAAAAAAGTAAATTTAAAATAAGAGATACTAGTTTTGCTGAAAAGGTATTAGTTGATAGATTTGCTGATTTAGATTTTAGAAACATAGGGGGAACTAACTCATGATGGAGAAAGAAGATAGTATTTCACATCTACCTAAAATAACAATTGCATCTATGTTGCCATATGGTTCAATGTTAAAACCACTACTTAATGATTCTTGTTTAAGTGACATGGATCTAAATAATGTACTTAAATCAAGAGGAGTTTTTGTTGGGAATTCAGATAAAAAGAGTACTGTACCGCTTATGCTTACAATGGTGCTTAGTCCAAAAGAATTTGAAATGTTACAAGCAAATCAAGAAACTAAAGAAAGTAATCCAAAGCATAGAAATAGTACATTAAAAAGTAATAACTCAAATTCTTTGATAAATCTCATTAGAGATTTTAATATCAATACTGATGAAATTGAAAAAATAAATAATACTGTACAACTGAATTCAACTATGACATTTAGTACTCCTTCAAAAAATCAAGCTATACTAACATATAATATTATCCGTGAGGATTTTACGAGAGATTGGGTAAGACCACAAAGTACACACACTGCTAAAGTAATTATTTCAAAAGATGAAACAAGTGGCGAAATCAGTATATGTAATGAATATACATCAAAAGAGACAGATGTGATAAACAAAAAGGTTATTAAGGATTTTGTTGCATATATGAAATCACAAGGTGATGTACAGGAGAGATTAGAGACACTTTGTGCAGGTAACTTTACTAATAGAGAACGATTTAATTTTATGCTTCAACTTGCTTCTGATAGTGAAGATGGAACCTTAGAATTTAAGGAAATAAAAGATGTAGAGATTGGACCTGATCCTGATAATCCTTCTCAAAATCCTAATAGTTTTATTCAACAAAATATTAAGAAGATCATAATTAATGGATCGGGATTAGAAAAAATTTCATTGTTGACTGCCGAAGGTGAAAGGGATAATTTGCTTATTCGAAGTATTGAAGCTTCATATACATTTAATTATAACGGGACTCCCGGTAGCTGTGTTCTAGAATATGGATTTATGAACTTCTTTAGAAATCAAAATACATCTCAAGAATTTCAAGTTGCTTTACGACATTTGAACATTAAGTCAGGGAATAAAAGTTTTTTAAACAACTTTGTATTAAATATATTTGAAGAATCGAAAAAGAAAAAATATAAACTATTTAAAGTTAAAGAAAGTGATATTTGACTAAAAACTAAGAACAGATTGTTAGTATTAAGAATAAAAGTAACTGTTCAATTTTTAACATTACAAGGCAAGTAGAGTGTGGGACGAAAAGGGGTAAAAACACCCCAATCGTCCCACACTCTTAAGAGATTTTATAATTCAATCATTCCAGTATATAGAAGGCTTAAAATATCTGAAATACCGGTTTCCTACCTTTGAAAAAAGAAAAAATAACTTAAAATAACGGCTCAACACCAAAATCTGTTCTTGACAAAATAGGACAATAAAAAAATCTGTATAGCCGTTATATTGAAAGTAAAACTAACTGCTAAGACGAGGTTCACTGTACTATAATTAAAGGATTATTTTGGTGTGTAATGAAAATCATAGGTGCTATTTTCTTGCAAGAACAGATTTTGGGAAAGATCCAAAATAACAGTTAAAAAATCTTATTTTCAGTATCTAAAAGATGACTACTTCGCCTATAATAAGAGGATAAAAGAAATATTTTTCTTCCATTTCCAAAGGAGCCATCCCATGCCAACAACCCTAAAACAATCCATCATCAACTACAGCAAAACCATTAACATCGACAAAATCCGCTTCACAACAGCTGATCCATTCATCACCCTAAAACAACGCCTGATAACCCAACAACAAAACAACTACCAATCAAGCTTTGAAGAACCAGACCTAGAAAAAAGAACCAACCCAAAGAAGTTACTCCCTGAATGTAAATCTATTATTGCTATAGCTCTAGCCTATCCATCAAAAATGAAAAATCCACCAACTAGTACAAAGAAAGATTCACGAGGAATTTTTTGCCGTGCTTCATGGGGAGAAGATTATCATGTTGTTTTGCGTGAGAAACTAAATCTTCTGGAACAGTTTATTTTATCTCATGAACCAACTGCTAGTGTGAAATCAATGGTTGATACAGGAGCGTTAGTAGATCGTGCGGTTGCGGAGCGAGCAGGGATTGGATGGAGTGGGAAAAATTGTGCGATTATTACACCTGAATTTGGTTCGTATGTATATTTAGGTGAAATGATAACGAGTATTTCATTTGAACCAGATTTGAAAATAGAAAATCAATGTGGAGAGTGTACGAAATGTATAGATGCCTGTCCAACAGGGGCGTTAGTACAAGGTGGACAAATTGATGCAAAAAGATGTATTGCCTACTTGACACAAACAAAAGATTTGATACCTGATGAATTTCGAGCGAAGATTGGTAATCGGTTGTATGGCTGTGATACGTGCCAAGTTGTTTGTCCAGAAAATAAAGGGAAAGATTTTCATCATCATGTAGCTTTTGAACCAAATCCTGAACATGTAAAACCAATATTGAGATCATTATTATACAAAAGTAATAGAGAGTTCAAAGAAATGTATGGTTATATGTCAGGAGCATGGCGAGGTAAAAATCCAATTCAAAGAAATGCTATTTTAGCAATTGCCCATTTTAAAGATAAATCGGCACTAGGAGATTTAGAAAAATTATTACATGAAGATGAACGTCCGCTTATTCGTGGAACAGCGGCTTTTGCGATTGGGAAAATTGGTGGAAATGAATCACAGGCAATACTTGTAGAGACAAAGAATAAAGAACAAAATGAATTAGTACAAGCAGAAATAAAAAAAGCATTAAAGAAATGGAATAAATGAAGTTGTCCCTCTATACATGTGATACAAACGTGTATAGGGGGATTCTATGATTCAGGAGAAATTAGCAAAGCAATTACAAAATCATTTAGAGGCGTATATTTCTAAGCGGACAAATCATGAAGAAGCGAGTTTGAAACAAATGTTGGCAGAGAAACGGAATGCCGAGATTGTGAAGGTGAAGGCTAGGGCGAATATTATTAGTAGACAGCAATATGACGAAATGGTAGATGTGCGTTATGTTGTACATTATGAATATGTCTTTAAACAAGGGAAATGGTTTTATATTGAAGAAGAAAGTGAACAGAGGCAAGCGAAATTTTGTGAGCAACAGTTAATGGAAGATGAAAAAATTCTTCCGTCTTGGCAAGTGAATGAAATGTATGCTGTAGAAGATTCAACTGAGCGGATAGAAGAATCTTTGGCAATCGCTCATAGTGAGAGGGAGTATTTTGGAGAAGAAATGGAGAGAGTTTCCTATAAATACAATCGGCTTGCGGTAGTAAAGTATGCGGAAACGTGGTGGAATAGTTATAATCCTACGTACAAACATTTTGATGTGGACTGTACGAATTTTGTTTCCCAATGTCTTCATACAGGTGGAGTTCCGATGTCGGGATATCCGAACAAAACAAAAGGGTGGTGGATACGTGGTGGAGATTGGAGTTATAGTTGGACGGTGGCAAATTCATTTCGATTATTTTTAAATAAAGGATTGGCAACAGTGGTAAAATCTCCTGAGCAGTTGACGTTTGGTGATGTGATTTGTTATGACTTTGAGGGAGATGGACGATATAATCATTCCACCATTGTGGTGGCGAAGGATAAGGAACAAATGCCTTTAGTGAATGCTCATACAATGAATAGTCGGATGCGTTATTGGTCGTATGAAGATTCAACTGCGTATACGAAAAATATCAAGTATCAATTTTTTCATATCGTTGATGGAAGATAGTGGTATAATAGAAAAGAATTATTTTTGTAGAGGTGAAAGAAATGTTACATGTTGTGTTATATCAACCAGAAATGCCGGCGAATACAGCGAATATTGGGCGGACTTGTGCGGTAGCAAATGCGAAGTTACATCTTATTCGTCCACTTGGATTTCTAACAACGGATAAAATGATTAAGCGGGCGAGTGCGAATTATTGGCAGTTATTGGACGTTACTTATTATGATTCGTTGCAAGAATTATTTGATCTGTACAAGGATGGGGAGTTTTATTTTTTAACAAAGTTTGGTGAACATACGTATTCAAATTTTGATTACAGTGACAAAGAGAAGGATTATTTTTTTGTATTTGGAAAAGAGAGTGCGGGATTACCTGAAGAAGTGCGTTTGCAGAATCAAGAGCGTTGTTTACGTATACCCATGAAAGAGGCTGAGGGAGTTCGGTCATTGAATGTGTCGAATGTAGCGGCTATTTTAGTGTATGAAGCACTCAGACAACAAAATTTCCCTAATATCAAATAAAACGGTCGCTAATTTGCGACCGTTTCTTTTACTTTTTACTATTCATTTGTGGATCATTATAACCAGCCGTGAAAATGGCTGCAATAAATGATACAGTAACAGCTAAAATTAAAAAAAGTGACATTATATTCGCCTCCACCTAAAATTACATATACTTATTCTAACAGAATATAGCCTCGTTGGTCAATGCGATTTTCGTTTCTAAAATCAATAGACGTAAGAAGAAGCACTTATTTTTTCTTTGAATAAATGCTTATCCACTCATTATCTTGTCTAAAATAAACTAGACATAAAGCCTTCGCTTTCCGTTTTCCATTCACTGTTACAACCTTAAGGTTCATAGAAGTTCCAGGTTTTACATTTTTTAAATCATTGTAGGTGAATTTTTCAAAATTAAATAAAATTTCATTTGGTCTATAGTCATAATCTATCGTCTTCTTTACCATTTGTATGTTGGGGTCAACGTCCACGGTTATCTCTTTATCCGTAAATTTATCTACTTTTCCACGTATGCCAGTAACATTTGTTACGGTTAATGAGCCATTTCCAAACTTAATTAATTGTCCAAGCACATCTGAATGCCCGGCATTATAATAAAACTCTTGTCCTTTAATAACAACATTTCTAGATTTATCCATATGTATTACGACAGGGTAATAACGGTAGATAATAAAAAAAGAAAATAACCCCACGATTAAAGATAAAGCTACGATTACTGATTTTATTTTCATTTCATTTTTCAGTAATACAACAAGTAATTTATAAATAAAAATCCCAATTAGCCCACCTAAAAAATTTAAAATAATATCATCAATGTCACTTCGACCAATTCCAAATATAAATTGTATAGTTTCAATGGCTAAACTAATGAAAAATACCCAAAATGAACTTGCACGAACACTTTTATTTTTCTTGAGTAATTGTAAATAGATGCCCATAGGTATAAATATAACAATATTACCGAGAACATTCATAACAACAACTCCTAATGGAAAATTGGGATTTAGGAAGTACGAAAGTATAGATTTCAATGGTATGATATTTAGTGTTCGAGATACCATTCTATCAGCTTCAAAAATTTCAGAAAGAGATACATCTTTAAAGAGAAAAATTTGTGTTGAAATAAGAACATATACAATTAGAGTAAGGTATAGTGTAAATGATAGGGAGCGTTTCAATAATTTTTGCATTTTTTTCTCCTAAACATAATATGAATTTTCTAGGTAATTTTATTGGAAACTATATGTTTCAAAGCAAGGCAGGTATAGAAATTAATGTGGTCTTTCAGTCGTGATAATCACATCAAAAGTAGGATGGTTACTTTTAATCTCATCTGTTTTAATTATATAATTTGTGTCAAACGTTCGGAAGTGGAAAGGGAAGTCTATTCATTTACAACGATTATGATTTCTTAGAAAACGCCCATAAATTTCTTGTTTGTTGCATAATTGTCTCAACAGTCCATTCTTTTTTGCTGTTTTTTATACTATTTGGGTCATTGACTAAAATAGTTTCTTCTTTTGTTAAACTCTTCAATACAATAAAATGCCCAGTTGTTGTAAAATCGCCTTTTCCTACGCTGACAATAATTGGTTGTCCTTTTTGCAGGGCAGAAATAATTGCTTGTTTTGTAAATGACAATTCTTTTACAGTTAAGCCTAACTCAGTTGCTCCTTGGGACATGAGCGTCCAACTTGAACCACCCTTTGGAGCTAAGTAACCATGTTCTGCACTAAAATTTGCTACTGCTTTTGGGGTGAAGAAAGTATTACCTGTAAGTCCAACGGCAACCATTGATAAGGCAGTAGGACCACAACCATTTAAAGCAATTAAATTTTCTCCATAATTATAGTAACCCCAACGCTTGTCCCATTGTAAAAAATGAGGGATTGTGCCTTTTTTATAATCAACAACAATTTTTTCATTTTCATTTGGATGGCTATTTTTTTGATAATTTATGACGAAATCAATTGTTTCAGGGTTTCTTAAGGCAAGTTCCAGAAGTTTAGCAGGGTATTCATACACATGTGCCAAAATTTCTTTTGCCTCTGGGTACTGCTCAGACAGCTGAGTGATTTTTTTTTCATAGGAATCTGATTCAGTTGTAGTAGAAATATTTTCTAGCCTTTGCCCTGTTTGTTTGAATGGATGGGCAATTAAAAAAGTGGTAAGGAAAATAATAAGAAGTATTGCTAAAAAGATTAATTTTCTGCCGTTGTGTGTCATAGTAATCTTCCTTTCTAGTAGATAAGATTACTATACGAAAAAAAATAAGCTAGAATAGGAGTATCTAGCTTAATAATACCTTAAGATTTTCTTAATGTTGTACTGGCAATTGAATTTCAAAGATGGTGCGTTCAAAGTTACTTTCGGCAATAATTGTTCCATGATGGAGTTCGATAATATTTTTGGCTATCGCTAGTCCAAGCCCTGAACCACCAGAAACACTAGTCCGTGATTTCTCAGTACGATAAAAAGTTTCAAAAATATTTTCTAGTTCGTCCTCTGGAATCATACTGTCATAGTTAATAATCCGCATGGTGAGAGTTTGCTCTTTTTGAAGAAGTTCTATATCAATATATTTTCCTTCTTTACCATAGCGAACCGCATTACTAATAATATTATCCAGTACTCTAGCAATTAAATCACCATCTGCTTCTATATAAGCAGGGTTTTGCTTAATGAACAAACGTCCTTCCAATTGGTTTTCAATGAAACTTGGATAAAATTCATCCATTATTTGCTGGATTAAATGGGCAATATCTATTTGTTCTTTTTTTAATTGCATCTCCCCATAATTGTAAGTGGTATACTCGAATAAATTTTCAATGAGCCGTTCCATACGTAGTGATTTGCTGTAGGCAATTTGGGCGTAATGTTTCATTTGTTCATCCGTTAGTTCTTGTTTACGGACAATCAAATTTAAATAGCCATTGATGGAGGTTAATGGTGTTCGTAAATCATGGGCAACATTCACAATCAGCCGATCTTTACTACTTTTGGCAAATTCTCCTGTTTGTACCGCATGTTTTAATTTCTCCGCAGCAATAGTAACATTACTTGCAAGATTTCCTATTTCATCATTATTTTTCACATCCAGTATTACATCAAAATTACCATTTGCTATTTCAGAAATACCTTCTGTAATTTGGTGAAATGAACGTTCATATTCCTTTAATAGGAGAAAAAACACAAGACATAGTAAGGGAACAAAAAGGATTAAAAAAGCACTAAAATCCCCAATCGTGTTAGCTAGAAGAGAACGAAATTGATGAAGTTTTCCGCCTAATTTAGCATTTGACTGGTAGTATAAGGATAACAGTTTAAAAATAATTCCTATTATTCCACCTGATATAGTGGCACTGATAATAAAAATGCGAAGCATGTTCCAGCGAAAACGGTTGAATGTATTATTTTTCAAATTTGTAGCCAACTCCCCAAATGGTTTTAATGAATTTTGGATTTTTACTGTTGTCTTCTAATTTTTTTCGTAAATGTCTGATATGTACCATAATTGTGTTGTTTGATGCTTCGTAATATTTTTCTCCCCAAATTTCTTCAAATATTTTCTCGGAACGGAGTGCGGTATTTGCGTGAGAAGCAAGTAAATATAGAATTTCAAATTCAATCGGCGTTAAGGAAATTTCTTTATCATATAGTGTAGTTGTGTAGCTATGCTTATTGATAACTAGACCATTAATTTCTATTATAGATTCATCTTGTGGCTCTGGTTCTTCTTGGTCAAAATGCGGATTTAATTTCATAAATCGTCTTAGTTGTGCTCGAACTCTAGCAATAAGCTCTATGGGATTAAATGGCTTAGTTATATAGTCATCAGCACCGATGGAAAGCCCTATTATCTTATCTGTATCTAGTGATTTTGCACTGAGCATAATAATTGGGATGTTGTATTGTTCTCTCACTTGTTTGCAAACAGTTAATCCATCAACAGTTGGCATCATAATATCTAAGATGAGTAGACTAATATCATTTTGTTTTAGAACATTCATTACTTCTGTTCCATCATACAATGTTAATACATTATATTGTTCATCTGAAAGATAAATTTTAATTAAGTCTGCTATTTCTTTTTCATCGTCTACAATGAGTATATTTATTTTAGACATGTTTTCACCTCTGTATTTATTATATCGCACTATTGTGATGTTAGAAAAATTTTACGGATTTTCCACACAGTAAATAACCACGATTTGACTTGGTATTGGAATGTCCATCTGTGCATACATTGTAAGAATCTTCATTTGAGTAGGGGGGTTATGGGTTGGATATTTTGAAGAAGATTGAAAGATATCGGGAAGATGAACAGCGTTTGCGGTGGGAAGGGACATTTACGGATTATTTAGAGCTTTTGAAGGAGCGTCCGATTGTTGCGCAATCTGCTCATTCACGGATGTACAATATGATTAAGGATTCGGGAATAGAAGATGTTAATGGGAAGAGACTATACCAATTTTTTGGTGGGCAATTGTTTGGCTTAGAGGAAGCGTTGGAAAGATTAGTCGAGGAGTATTTTCATCCAGCGGCAAAAAGATTAGATGTAAGACGAAGAATTTTGTTATTAATGGGCCCTGTGAGTGGTGGGAAATCGACACTTGTTACGTTGTTAAAACGTGGACTAGAAGTGTATTCTCTTACAGATAATGGAGCGGTATATGCTATTAAAGGTTGTCCGATGGCGGAAGATCCTTTACATTTAATTCCACAAGGTTTGCGTGGAGAATTTTTTGAGGAGTATGGGGTGCGAATTGAGGGGAATTTATCGCCACTCAATATGATGCGACTGCAAGAAGAATATGGGGGACGAATTGAAGATGTGCTTGTTGAACGGATTTTCTTTTCGGAAGACAAACGAACAGGAATTGGTACATTCAGTCCATCTGATCCGAAATCCCAAGATATTGCTGATTTAACAGGAAGTATCGATTTCTCTACCATTGCTGAATATGGTTCGGAATCTGATCCTCGTGCTTATCGTTTTGATGGGGAATTAAATAAAGCGAATCGTGGAATGATGGAGTTTCAAGAAATGTTGAAGTGTGATGAGAAATTTCTCTGGCATTTGCTTTCACTTACGCAAGAAGGGAATTTTAAAGCTGGGCGGTTTGCATTAATTAGTGCGGATGAATTAATAGTAGCTCATACGAATGAAACAGAGTATCGCTCCTTCATAGCTAACAAAAAAAATGAAGCACTGCACTCTCGAATTATTGTTATGCCAATTCCATACAATTTAAAAGCGTCAGATGAAGAGCGAATTTATGATAAAATGATTCGGGAAAGCGATGTATCTGATGTTCATATTGCTCCACATACACTCAAAGTAGCATCGATGTTTACGATTTTGACACGATTAAAAGAACCAAAACGTGGAGATATCGACCTTGTAAAAAAAATGCGTTTGTATGATGGGGAGTCTGTGGAAGGTTACAGTGCCAGTGATGTAATAGAGATGAAAAAAGAATATCCAGATGAAGGCATGAGTGGAATTGATCCACGTTATGTAATTAACCGTATTTCTTCCTGTATTATTCGGAAGGATGTTCCATCCATTAATGCACTTGATGTTTTGCGTTCACTAAAAGAAGGACTTGACCAGCATCCATCCATTTCTAATGATGATCGAGAACGTTATTTGAATTTCATTTCGGTGGCTAGAAAAGAATACGATGATTTGGCGAAGAAAGAAGTGCAGAAAGCATTTGTTTATTCATACGAAGAATCTGCAAAAACATTGATGAACAATTATTTGGATAATGTAGAAGCATATTGTAATAAAGCAAAACTGCGGGATCAATTGACTGGAGAAGAAATGACTCCAGATGAAAAGCTGATGCGTTCCATTGAAGAACAAATTGGTATTTCTGAAAATGCAAAAAAAGCGTTTCGGGAAGAAATTTTAATTCGTATTTCTGCGTATGCAAGAAAAGGGAAGAAGTTTGACTACAATTCACATGAACGTTTAAGGGAAGCGATTCAGAAAAAATTATTTGCTGATTTAAAAGATGTCGTGAAAATTACCACATCATCCAAAACACCAGACGAACAACAATTGAAAAAAATCAATGAAGTAGTTGTTCGATTAATTGATGAACATGGATACAATTCCACCTCCGCAAATGATTTGCTTAGATATGTAGGAAGTTTATTGAACCGTTAGTAAAAAAAGGATGGAGCAAAAGGGGTGAAAATGCCCCAATTGCCCATCCTCATAAAATAAATGATTACTAAAATCCCTTCAAACGAACTTCATTCCACTCTTATTTTTTCTTTTCAATCGCAATAATAAATGGTGGGGAATTGACTTGATTAACAAATTGATAGCGTAAAACATAGGCAAGATTTTGGTCGATTGTTTCTGTGTAACGAATCAGTTCATCACGTTCAATAATTCCTTCAGGATGTCCATGATAAATCACAAGAACAATAATTCCTTCAGGTTTTAGTAGAGAAAATAGCTGTTCAATTGCTGAAATAGTTGATGCTGGTTTGGTGACAATACTTTTATCACCATTTGGAAGGTAACCGAGATTAAAAATTGCTCCAGCGATTTTCTCATGACAATGTTCAGAAATCGTTGCATGACTTCCATGAATTAATGTTGTTCGCTCTAAGAGTTGTTGTTCTTGTAATTTTTTTTTTGTTTGTTCAACCGCTTCTTTTTGAATATCAAATCCAAATACATGGCCAGTTTCTCCAACAAGATTGGCAAGAAAAACGGTATCTAATCCGTTACCAACTGTTGCATCAACTGCACTATCCCCTTCATTAATTGCTTGAGATAGGAGTATTTTTGCAAATGGTAAAATACGTTCTAATTTCATCTGGCTTCATCCTTATAAAAAAATCCTTGAAAACTGTTTCGCCTTTTTAATTCGTCATCAATCGCATTTAACACTTCCCATTTATTTACACTCCACATTGGTCCAACCATTAAATTAATTGGTCCATCCCCTGTAATGCGATGAATAATCATTTCGGGTGGTAAAATTTCGAGTTGATTACAAACGAGTTGTACATATTCTTCTTTTGTCATAAAAGACATCTGCCCTTTTTCATATTGCTTGACCATTGGTGTTCCTTTTAATAAATGAAGCAGATGGATTTTAATCCCTTGCACATCCATTTGAGCAACTGTCTTGGCGGTTTCCATCATCATTGCTTCTGTTTCTAAAGGTAAACCATTAATAATGTGTGAACATACTCGAATATTTTTTTTGCGAAGTTTTTCTACTCCTCTTAAATAACAATCCATATCATGTGCCCGATTAATCAAGAGGGATGTTCGTTCATGAATGGTTTGTAGTCCTAATTCCACCCATAAATAGGTACGTTCATTTAGTTCCGCTAAATATTCAATTACATCATCAGGCAAACAATCGGGGCGTGTACCAATAGACAAACCAACAACATTTTCTTCTTGAAGAACCATTTCGTATTTTTCACGCAGTACACTTACAGGTGCATGAGTATTTGTGTAGGCTTGAAAGTAAGCAATATATTTTCCATCTGCCCATTTTGTGTGCATTTTTGTTTTGATATCTTGAAACTGTGTCTTTAAATCATCGACCCGATTTCCTGCATAATCTCCTGAGCCTGCGGCACTACAAAATGTACAACCACCATAAGCTACTGTTCCGTCACGATTCGGGCAATCAAACCCGCCGTCTAAAGCGATTTTAAACACTTTATGTCCAAACATATTTCGTAAATGATAATTCCATGTGTGATAACGTTTATTATCTATTGCATAGGGAAACAAATTCATTCCTCCAATTCTGTATTTCGTTTAAATTTTATCATGATAATGGAAAAAACGGAAAGAAGGAGGTTTTAAAAGGTTTTTTAATGAAATGAATGGTTTAGCAAAACTTTGATTTTATCATGTTATGGCAAACATTCATTTCATGAGTTTGGAACGATTGCGGCGTTTTTTGCCCCTTTTCATCCAAACTCTCTGGTAATTATTGTTAGTAAGAAATGTCAGTGAATCGCATAAACTAATGGTCGAATGGCTAATCAGGTGGGAGGTAAAAAAATGGCAACTCGGCAATCAATGGAAGACTTCTTACAGTATTGTGAAGATATGATTCAATCAGCAAAAATGCAGTATGAGGAAGCTCAATTACAAGAGCATTTCAATGGAGTGGGGTATAGTTCCGCACAACAAGCATTGGAAGATGCGTATAATGAGTTAGAGCATTTTGATAGTAGCTGTAATGCTCAACAACGAGAACAATTAAAACTGATGCGTTCACAACTATTGCAACTGCAACACGATATGATTCTACTTGAACATTAAGGAGAAAACAATGGCGACACGTTCAAACGAAAATAACCCAGAGCAAAAAACGAGAAATGGCATAAATAATATGGAAATGGAACCAGGGAAAGATATTGATCCTGTGAATAAAGCAAAGTGAAAAGGTGCACAGCCACAAAAGTCTAAGCCTTCATCTTAATGGGAAGGATTTGTCTTAACACAACAAAATGCAAAAACGAGTCCAAAAGTGGCTCGTTTTTTTTATACGTATATTAATTAACCGATTTCCATTGCATTCCTACAAAAAAAAACGTAGAATTGTCGGTATGTGTGGGAAAGGGGTATTTTTTATGCCACGTAAACTTTTGATATTGCTTTTTGCCATTGTAATTAATACAACAGGGGCAGCTTTTTTATGGCCGTTAAATACAATTTATGTACATAATCATTTAGGTAAATCCTTATCAATGGCTGGGATTGTATTAATGATTAATTCGGGAGTAATGATTATAGGGAATTTGGCAGGTGGAACCTTATTTGATAAGTACGGTGGTTTTAAAACGATTATGTTTGGTTCATTCATTGCAACTATCTCCTCTATCGGTTTATCCATGTTTCATCAATGGCCTTTTTATCCAGTTTTTTTAGTTATTTTGGGACTCGGATCAGGAATTGTTTTTCCTGCTGTTTCTGCCTATGCAGCAGCTATATGGCCAGAAGGTGGACGCAAAGTATTTAATGCTATGTATGTTGCTCAAAATGTCGGAGTAGCGGTTGGTACAGCACTTTGTGGCTTTGTTGTGGATAAATTTTCGTATGACTATGCGTTTATGGCCAATACAACTTTATATACGTTATTTTTTTGTATGATTCTTTTTGGTGTAGGTAATGTAAAAATAGCAAGAAAATCGAAACAATTAGAAAAAACATTGGATGTAGAAAATAGCCGAACAACTTGGTTTGCTTTTGTGATGATATCTATTGGTTTCTTATTTCTGTGGATTAGTTATGTTCAATGGACGACAACCGTAGCCTCTTATACACAAGAACTTCATATATCTATCACAAGCTATGCTCTTTTATGGACAATTAATGGAGGAGTTATTGTGATAGGGCAACCGTTGATAGGACCAATTATTAAACGGTTACTTCCGACATTAAAACAACAAATTATTGTTGGTTATTCCATTTTTATTATCTCTTTTATTTTCATCCTAACAGGAGTGGAATTTTGGCAATTTGTCGTTGCAATGATTATTTTAACAATTGGAGAAATGATTGCTTTCCCTGCTGTTCCAACAATTGCTAGTCAACTAGCTCCGCTTGGTAAGGACGGAGCATATCAAGGATATATTAATAGTGTTGCTACGGCTGGACGAATGATTGGCCCATTACTTGGAGGAATGATTGCTGATTTCTTCGGAATGAGAGCATTATTTGCTGTGTTGATAGGGCTGATTATTATTGCGATTGCAACTACAGCTATATATGATAGAAAATTAGAGAAGGTTTCTTTAGAAGATGAGAGAGTTGGATAGTAAAAATAATTACGAATGGGGAGAGTAACTATGTCAGAAAAAATCGTAGCAAATTTTTTTACAGCAGATGGGAAGTTAAAAAATATTCCTGCTCAAAAAAAGAAAAAACTAATGGTTTTTGAGCGTATGTTAAAAGATTTGGAGCAAGGTAAAAAGTATACAGAAAAGGAATTGAATGAGTATATCAAACAGTTTCATGAAGACTTTGCAACCATTCGCAGAGAATTTATTATTAATCGCTACATGAGCCGAGAAGATTCGATTTATGAATTAAATCCCGAAGACATGTGGGAGAAAATCTAAGAGTTGCATTCTTTTTTCAATTATTCTACAATGGAAATAATAATTAGGAACAACGGTGATGAGGAGTAGTAATGAATAGATGGAATTTCAGAGAGTTGACGGCTGGTGCGAGTCAATCGAAATGTATTTATGAACTTACCTTTGAGTTGTGGATGTGATAAGCATCCAACGTGAATCTGCGTTAACGAATCAAGTGAGCATTTTTGCTAATTTGGGTGGTACCACGGGAAACTATATCTCGTCCCTTTTTTTAGGGATGGGATTTTTTTATTTTTAAGGAGGAGATTTCATGAATTTTAATCATCAGCAAATAGAAAAAAAATGGCAGGAGTATTGGGAATCTAAGAAAACATTTAAAACAACAGAGGACAGAAACAAACCAAAGTTTTATGCATTAGATATGTTTCCGTATCCATCGGGGGCTGGGTTACATGTTGGGCATCCAGAAGGATATACAGCAACTGATATTTTGGCAAGAATGAAACGGATGCAAGGCTACAATGTGCTTCACCCAATTGGCTGGGATGCTTTTGGACTTCCTGCCGAGCAATACGCTTTAGATACAGGAAATGATCCGGCGGAATTTACCGAGAAAAATATTAATACGTTTCGTAGACAAATTAAAGCACTCGGATTTTCCTATGATTGGGATAATGAAGTGAATACAACTGATCCAAATTATTACAAATGGACACAATGGATTTTTCTTAAATTGTACGAAAAAGGATTAGCATACATAAGCGAAGTAGCAGTGAACTGGTGTCCTGCTCTTGGAACGGTGCTTGCTAATGAAGAAGTTATTAATGGTCTTAGTGAACGTGGCAATCATCCTGTTGTCCGCCGCCCGATGCGTCAATGGATGATGAAAATCACAGCATATGCCGACAGACTTCTTTACGATTTGGAAGAATTGGACTGGCCAGAGAGTTTAAAAGAAATGCAACGAAACTGGATTGGACGTTCTGAAGGAGCAAATGTGCATTTTGCCATTGCCAATCACGAAGAATCAATCACTGTTTTTACAACACGCCCAGATACATTATTTGGAGCAACGTATGCTGTATTATCACCCGAACATCCATTAGTTAATAAGATCACAACAGAAACGCAAAAGACATTAGTTGAAGAGTATAAGAAAAAAGTAGAAACAAAAAGTGATTTAGAGCGGACAGAGTTATCTAAAGAAAAAACAGGTGTATTTACAGGAGCCTATGCGATTAATCCTGTAAATAACGAGCAAATTCCTATTTGGATTGCCGATTATGTATTAATTTCTTATGGAACAGGAGCAATCATGGCTGTTCCGGGACATGATGAACGTGATTACGAATTTGCCAAAAAATTTGAGATTCCAATTATTGAAGTTGTAGCAGGTGGAAATGTCTTGAAAGAAGCCTATACAGGTGATGGACTTCATGTAAACTCAGGATTTTTAAATGACTTAAATAAAGCAGATGGCATTGCAAAAATGATTGCTTGGTTAGAAGAAAATAAAAATGGAGAGAAAAAAGTTTCTTATCGTCTACGTGATTGGTTGTTTAGCCGCCAACGTTATTGGGGAGAACCAATTCCGATTATTCATTGGGAAGATGGAACAATAACAGGGATAAACGAAAGTGATTTACCACTTCTTTTACCAAAAACAAAAGATATTTATCCATCAGGTACAGGGGAATCACCACTTGCTAATATTACTGATTGGGTGGAGGTTGTTGATCCAGTAACTGGAAAAAAGGGTAGAAGAGAAACAAATACAATGCCACAATGGGCGGGAAGTTGTTGGTATTATTTGCGATATATTGATTCAAAAAATGATTCAGCATTTGCCGACTTAGATAAATTAAAATATTGGCTTCCTGTGAACGTGTACATTGGTGGTGCAGAACATGCTGTATTACATTTGTTGTACGCAAGATTTTGGCATAAAGTTTTGTACGATTTAGGAGTTGTCCCAACAAAAGAGCCATTCCAACGATTATTTAACCAAGGAATGATTCTTGGAGAAAATAATGAAAAAATGAGTAAGTCAAAAGGAAATGTTGTCAATCCTGATCATGTTCTCGAAAGTCATGGAGCAGATACACTTCGCTTGTATGAAATGTTTATGGGTCCATTAGATGCATCTATTGCTTGGTCAGAAGATGGATTAGACGGTGCAAGACGTTTTCTTGATCGGATTTGGCGATTATTTGTCAATGATAAGGGAGAGCTAACAACAAAAATTGTTGGCGGAAATGAAGATGTGCTTGAACATGTCTACCATCAAACAGTGAAAAAAGTAACCGAAGATTATAGTGGACTGCGTTTTAATACAGCTATTTCTCAAATGATGGTTTTTGTCAATGATGCCTACAAATCATCCGTATTACCACGCACATATATGGAAGGTTTTGTAAAGTTACTTAATCCGCTTTGTCCGCATCTTGCCGAAGAATTATGGGAGATGCTTGGATATAAGGAAACAATTGCTTATCAATCTTTTCCAACTCATGACGAAGCGAAACTCACTTTGGATGAAGTAGAAATTGTTGTCCAAATAAATGGCAAAACAAAAGTGAAATTAACTGTACCTACAAGTACAACAAAAGAAGCATTAGAAGAAATTGCCATGAATCATGGAACAGTGAAAGAGCAACTACTTGGAAAAACAATTCGTAAAGTGATTGCTGTTCAAGGAAAACTTGTTAATATTGTAGCGAACTAAGGAGGAAAAGAAGATGAAAGAAATTACAACAGACGAGCTGTTACAAAAAGTAGAAAGTGGCGAGCAACTACATATTATTGATGTTCGTGAAGATGACGAAGTAGCGGCAGGAATTATTGAAGTGGCAAAACATATTAAAATGGGTGAGATTTCAGAACATCTTGATGAACTGAATAAAACAGAGCAATATTTCTTCGTTTGTCGTGGGGGAACTAGAAGTGGAAAAGTATGTGCATACCTAGAAGAACAAGGATATGATGTTGTAAATGTTGTTGGTGGAATGAGTGAGTGGAAAGGCGAAATGGTTACGAAGTAATATAATGAAAAAAGTCGTTCACAATTTTTGTGGGCGATTTTTTATGAAAAAATATCACAGCCTATTTTTATAATTTTCTTGACATAGATAATTTGAGGTAGTATTATAATTGCATACGTATACAATGTGATATTAGTAGGTGATTCGCAAATGGTTTCTTCACACGATGTAGCAAAATTAGCAGGTGTATCACAAGCGACAGTTTCAAGAGTTTTAAATGGATCAACTCTTGTGAAAAAGGATACTGTAGAAAAGGTTGAAAGGGCGATGAAAGAACTTAATTTTCGTCCTAACTTAATTGCGAGAAGTCTTGTGAAAAATAAGACAAATACGTTGGCATTAATTACAGAACATCTGCATAACCCATTCTATGTCGAATCAACTAGAAGAATTGTTAAAATTGCTGCGAAACACGGTTATAATGTACTCGTTTTTTTTCATCAAATTGGAGATGGCACAAGACTTTATGAACAAGTGTTGAGTAATAAGGTGGATGGAATCATTATGTCATCTATTTTAATTGATGACCCAATTTATCAAGTTTTAGAAAGTTTACAAGATATTCCGTATGTCACATTCAATAGAAAACATCGTTTAGGAATGAACTATGTAGAATTGGACAATGTACATGCGACAAGTCTTTCGGTAGATCATGTAGTTTCATTAGGTCACAAGAAGATTGCTTATATGGGTGGCTCATTACTTGCATCAACATTTTATGGGCGTTTACAAGGATTTTATCAAGCAATATCTCGTCATAAAATCCATATTAAAGACAGTTGGATTAAGATGACGGATACAAGTTCCATGTCTATCAAAGAAGCTTGTAAAGAATTAATCGAAGATGCAGATCAGCCAACAGCTATTATTGCAGCTACAGATGCAATTGCTATGACTTGCTTAGACTATCTACTTGCATATGGCTATCGAGTTCCAGAGGATATTAGTCTCACTGGTATTGATAATATTGATATTACTTCACATCACTCTATTCAACTTACAACAGTTGGGATTAAGTTGGAGGAATCAATGGGAGAACTTGCTATTGAACGCTTAATTGAAATGATAGAGCAAGAGGATTTAAGAACATCTCCAGTACAAATTACATTGGAGCCATGTTTAATGCAAAGAAAAACAACCGGTCACATCGAGTGAAAAATTTCCAAAAAAATGTATACGTATTCATCGGAATGTATCCGCTTTCACTGAAATGGTAGAACACGAGAATGCAAAGATATCTTTGGTATAAATTATGTTGAAGTTATGTTTAATGCAAAGAAAAAAATGATCACATTAAATAAAAATTTTTTAAAAAATGTATACGTATTCATATAAACATCCATAAAAGGTCAACCAGAAGAGTTGTTTAACAAGGAATAAAGAAAGAGTCTTTGTTTTGGTGAATATTAAAAAGTAAGTTAACAGGGTACTCTTCGCCTAGTTTGGCTGGGATAGCAATGATCGTAACACAAAATAATTTATCTATTACCGTATAATCATTTAGTACAACCTATGAAAATAACAGTTTGCTTTTGTTCATTATAAATTCTTTTAATAAGGAGATGTTCTGAATGTAAGTTAAGCTTTTATGTAATAAATCATCTATTAGAAAATTGAAGTGGAGGAATATTATGA
Organism: Caryophanales bacterium; assembly: GCA_031546705.1. Lineage (GTDB taxonomy): Bacteria > Bacillota > Bacilli > Bacillales > JAVBJX01 > JAVBJX01. Next base: position 15,121 of record JAVBJX010000009.1, on the reverse strand, counting down.
TTTGGAAAAAAAGAAAAAATGGAGAAGAATCTCCATATTTGCCATTCGGTCCTTTTAAAATTCGTTTACCTTTTATTCATTATCGTTTTGAATGGCCTGATTATGTACAAGGTTTACTTATGTGTGCTGTTGACTTAGGAGCAATCGCCCTATTAACAAGCAATTTAGGGATGTCATTTGAAATTGCTCTTGCTGTAGTTATCTTAAACGGTCTATTCTATTTAACACATCACTTACTTGGAGATCCAGTTATTCCAGGATGGATTACACCTGCAATCCCACTTATTCTATTATTTGTTCAGCAGTTTCCAATGGGACCTGATCGAATGTATGCCCTGATAGCGTTCCAATTAATGTTAGGAATTCTTTCGATATTCTTAGGTGTTACTGGACTGGCTAGTAAGGTTGTACATATCATTCCGAATGCGATTAAATCGGGAATTATTCTAGGTGCTGGTATTGGTGCTATTAATGCGATATTTACAAAAGGTTATTATGAACAGTTTACTTGGACAATCGCAATCTGTATAGGTCTTGCCTTTTATTTTATATTCTCGAAGCACTTTGAACAAATCAAATCTAAAAATAAAATGTGGGACTTTATTTCTAAATTAGGAATTCTTCCAGCAATTTTATTAGCTGTTATTATTGCACCTACTTTCCATGAGGCAAGTTGGCCTACAATCGAATGGGGATTTAGTAATCCAGACTTTCACGGATTATGGTCGAACTATACAATCTTTGGATTAGGTTTTCCATCATTGAGTTTCTTCTTAAAAGCATTGCCAGCTGTTTTTGCAACTTATTTAGTTGTTTTTGGAGATGTGTTAAAGACAAAAGCTTTGTTGTCTGAATCAGATATTGTCCGGAAGGATGAAATAGTTGATTACAATGCTAATCGAGCTCATATGATTTTCGGTGCACGTAACACGATCATGAGTATTCTAGGACCAGATATTACCATGTGTGGACCGTTATGGGCAGCTATGCAAGTTGTTGTTGTCGAGCGATTCAAAAATGGTAAAAAAGCGATGAATTCTTTCTTTGGTGGTTCTGGATCATTCCGTTGGGGTACGAATACAGGTCTTCTGTTACTACCAATTGTTAGTTTAGTAAAACCGATTTTGGATGTTGCACTTTCCTTAACGTTATTAGTACAAGGATTTGTAAGTGTTAGAATCGGAATTATGCAGGCAAAAAGTCAACGTGATCTTGGAATAGCGGGAGTTGTTGCTGCTTTCCTTGTTACTAAAGGAGCGACAGAAGCGTTTGTTGTAGGGTTTTTATTATGTGGGTTAATTTATGGCAAGGACATCTTTTCTGGTGAAGATGACCACTTGTTTAGTAAACCCGTAGAGGAAAAGGAACAATTAGAATCTTAATTTTTGTGGAATTAGGATGAGGAAGTCGATTTCTAATTATAACAAATCTTGATACAGAATAGGGGATATGTAACATGCATCAATTTATTTCACCTTTAAAAATAATTACAGGCTCTGGTTGTATTTCAAAGGTTTCAGAGGAAGTAAACCGTCTAGGAGCATCAAAAGTAATGATTTTCGCTGATCCAGGAGTAGTCAAAGCTGGAATCACAAATAAATTAGAAGAAGTTTTAAAGCAAGCTAACATTGTTTATGAAATATATCAAGATATTATTCCAGAGCCACCATTGAAAGCTGTAGAACATGCTGTGGACACACTTCGTAAAAGCAAAGCTGATATTGTTATTGGTATTGGTGGAGGCAGTTGTCTTGATATTACAAAAGCAGCTGCTGTTCTTTCTGGCAACGATGGTACAGCAGGAGATTATTTAAACTTAACTGGCACACGAAAGCTAGAACAAAAAGGTATGCCAAAGATTTTGATTCCTACTACCTCTGGAACTGGAGCAGAAGTTACAGATATCGCTGTATTCTCTTTAGAAACAACGAAGGATGTCATTACACACCCGTTTTTACTTGCTGATGTAGCAATTGTTGATCCAGAGTTGACTTATTCACTTCCACCAAGAATTACCGCTGCGACAGGGGTGGACGCATTAACACATGCTGTAGAAGCATTAATTTCAATCAATGCTTCACCAATGACTGACATGTTTGCACTTGAAGCAATTCGCCGCATTAGTAGTAACATTAGAACAGCGGTTTGGCATGGCTCTAATAAAGAAGCAAGAGCAGAGTTGTCATGGGGCAGTTTGCTTGCGGGTATGAGTTTCTATAATGCCGGTGTTTCTGGAGTACATGCTTTGGCCTATCCTCTTGGTGGGTTATTTAAAATGACACACGGTGAATCGAATGCGGTTTTGTTGCCATATGTCTTTGATTATATTTGGCCTGCATGTGTTGATAAGTTAGTGTTAATGGCGGATGCACTCGGAATTAATGCACAGTTTTCAACGAAGCGAGAAGTAGCAATCGCTTGTGTGAAGGAACTAAGTAACATTGTCAAAGAATGCGGAATTCCATTAACATTGCAGTCATTTAAAATTGGTGAAGGGGATTTAGAGCAATTATCACAAGAAGCGATGAAGCAGACACGATTGTTAGCAAGAAGTCCAATGCCATATAATTTAGATGCAATTCGTAATGTATATACAGCTGCTTATCATGGACATCTGTCTTTTGGTGAGTAATATATATAATAAAATTAGAGTATTAATCCTTTAAAAAATATCCAGTAAAATCTTCTTCTTTCGATTTTATTGGATATTTTTATTTTCAGAGGCTTATTGTCTCAATCTCAGTTTGGAAGTGTAGATAAGTGTTAAAGGTCGATAATAGGCTCTTTTTGTTCTCCCTATATTCTTAGTAGTTTAGCAAGATTTTCTTCCACGTAGAGATTATAGTATTCTCCTTATTATGGACGCTCGAATCCCTTTTGAATATCAATAGTCATGAAAGAAATGTTCCTCAAAGCTGACATACTATTTCGCCTTCAAATCTGGTTTTAATCCTAGCATTGCACCAACATATTGAGAAGCAGTCGTAAAAGAAATAAAAGCACAAAATTCACTGATTTCCTCTTCACTAAAATCTTGTTTTAATACTTCAATTGTTGAGGGATTTATAAAACCTCGTTCGATTAGAAATACTTCAGTAAAAGCAATTGCAAGAGAGATTTTTTTGTCAAACAAACTTTTATCTGGTTTTCCTTTAGCTTTACAATATTCACATCCATTTTTTTGTGCTAATGTTCTCCGAACTTGTTCTTTCAATTCATATGATAATTTTCCCTCTTGACTCAAAAGTTCACTTAAATGATTCCAACTCTCCATTATTTCTTTATTATAACCAAGTAGTTGTTGAAATTTTGTTTCACCGTGAGAAGATAATGAGATTCTTGTCATGTCAATCATCCTTTCTATAATTACATTATAAAATTAGATATACTTAAATTGAATTTCATATTAAATGAAATGTATCAATAAACTATTCAGTTAGAAATAAATAAAAAGGATGGGTGAACAAATGAAAATTGATGAAATAGATTTAAAAATTATAGGAGAATTAAAGAAAGACTCTCGATTATCTATGAGAGAATTAGGGAGGAAAATAAATCTTTCACCACCTTCTGTTTCAGAACGTGTCAAAAGACTGGAAGATGAGGGAATTATTGAAGGTTATTCCATTCAAGTAAATAGAAAAAAATTAGGTTTTAGTATGGAATGTTTAATAGAAGTTACTTTGAAGAATGGAGATTACAAACGTTTTAGAAATTTTATTGAAAATCATCCGAGAGCTGTATTTTGTTATCGAATTGCTGGACAAGCTTGTTATATTGTGATGCTTTCTGTAATTAGTCTTGAAGAAATTGAAGAGTTTATTAATGAAATTACTACTTTTACTTCCACACTAACTCATATTGTTTTTTCTGAAACTAAAATTCGTTCTAATATTGAGCAATTTTCACCGTTAGTTAATGAATAGAAAAAAAAGCTATTTTTCTATGTTTGTTAAACGAAAAAATTTTCAATCAATCATTTTTGGAAGTCGATCATATAATCTTTTGGAACTCTTACATGAGTATGATAGAATATAAAGGCTGTTTGATAAACAAGAAAGAAGTGGTCATGTGTCATCAAAGTTACTAAGAGGAACGGTTATCTTATCTATTGGAACAATGCTTTCTCGAATTCTGGGAATTATTTTCGTTATTCCTTTTTATTCCCTTGTTGGAACAAAAGGTGGAACGTTATATAGTTATGGCTATGTACCATATACGATTTTTATTAGTATTGCTACAGTTGGTTTACCATTAGCTGTTTCTAAATTTGTTTCTAAATATAATACCCTTGGTGAATATGGTATTGGACGCAAACTTTTTAAGTCTAGTATGGTATTAATGATTTCAACTGGAGTAGGTGCATGTATTATTTTGTATTCAATTGCTCCATTCATTGCTCCATATATAATTGATGGTCAGAGTAAAGGAAATACGGTTGAAGATATTACAACTGTTATTCGAGCAGTTAGTATTGCATTAACCATTGTTCCAGTGATGAGCTTGATTCGGGGATTTTTTCAAGGACATGAATCAATGGGGCCTACATCTGTATCACAAGTTGTTGAGCAATTGGTTCGAGTTGTCTTTCTATTAATAAGTACATATGTTATTTTACAAGTAATGGATGGATCAGTAGTTGATGCAGTTAGTGCGGCAACATTTGCTGCTTTTGTTGGAGCATTGGGTGGATTAGCTGTGTTGATTGTGTATTGGATAAAAAGAAAGCCTTATTTGGATGAGTTATTGCAACAAGATCGTGGATGTGTATCTATGTCTATGGTGGAAATATATAAGGAGTTACTTACATATGCAGCTCCATTTGCTTTTGTTGGTCTTGCTATTCCAGCATATCAATTAATTGACCAATTTACATTTGATCGAGCTATGTGGGCAGGAGGATTTGGCAGCATTTCGACGGATGCCTATGGAATTTATAATATGTACGTGCAAAGACTAATTGCCATTCCAATCACATTAGCAACAGCATTCAGTGTATCCATTGTGCCAACAGTGACGAATTCTTTTAACAAAAAAGATATGCAAACAATGACAACGCAACTTAATCAAACATTTCAAGTGTTATTATTTGTGACACTTCCGGCCGTTGTCGGTATGTCGGTTATTTCTAATGCAGTGTATGCGATGTTTTATGAATATAGCGATCTTGGTGGTTTTATTTTACGTTGGTATGCACCTGCGGCAATTTTTATGGCATTATTTAGTGTCACAGCGGCAGTTATGCAAGGAATTAATGTACAAAAAAATGCAGTCATTAGTTTAGTTATTGGATTACTTATTAAACTATCATTAAATCATATTCTTATCGTAAAGTTTCAAACAGCTGGCTCAATCTTTGCAACCACACTTGGATTTGCTGCATCAGTAGCTTTTAGTTTATATATCATTCAAAAACACACAAACTATTCCTATTTATTTGTGTATCGCCGAACAGTATTAATTGTTATTTTTACAGCGATTATGGGAATAGGGGCAGGGATAGCAAATTGGATGTTAGAAGGAATAATTGGTTCTCACGGTGGACGGATGTGGTCGATAGCGATTGTGGTAATTGTCGGGCTTGTTGGCGGAGCAATTTATTATTATATTAGTTATCGTTCTGGTCTGCTCGGGATGTTACTTGGTGATCGCTTTACCTTTTTAAAGAAAAAACAATTAGCGAGGAATTCACGATGAAATTACGTATAGATAAATTACTTTCAAATATGGGGTATGGAACGAGAAAAGAAGTAAAGAAGCTATTGAAGTTAGGTGTTGTGGAAGTTGATGAGCAAGTAGTCAAGAATGCAGAGGCAAAAGTTGAACCGCAAACACAAACAGTCACAGTTCGTGGTGAACTAGTTGTATACAAGGAATTTATTTATTTAATGATGAACAAGCCACAAGGAGTTATTTCGGCCACAGAAGATAGAGTTGATGAAACGGTAATAGATTTGTTAGAAGAAAACTATCTAGCCTTTTCACCGTTTCCTGTTGGAAGGCTAGATAAAGATACAGAAGGATTACTTCTTTTAACCAATGATGGACAACTATCCCATCAACTTCTCAGCCCAAAGAAACACGTTCCAAAAATATATTTTGCTATTATTGATGGAGAAGTAACAGAGCGAGATATTGAACAATTTTCTCGTGGTGTGATATTAGATGATGGCTATCAAACAAAACAAGCCAGATTAGTAATTATACAATCAGGTGAGCAATCAGAAATTGAACTCTCTATCACTGAAGGGAAATTTCATCAGGTGAAAAGAATGTTTGAAGCGGTAGGAAAACGGGTTATCTATTTAAAAAGAATCAAAATGGGCGAACTTCCATTAGATGAAAAGTTAGAGCTAGGAGAGTATCGAGAATTAACGGAGGAAGAAATAGAGCTATTGCGTGGAAGAGAATAGAATGTATACTCTCCAAATGCAGAAATGCCATGGAGATATATTTATAAATATTCTATGAAATGAATGACTCACTAAAACGTTGATTTTACAGAATTATGGTAACCATTTATTAAAAACGGCAATGAGAAATGGAGCATTTCTCATTGCCGCTTTTAATAAATATTTAATATTTGGTTCACCACAAATTAATAACTAAGGTGTATACTAAGTATGTACAATGAACAACCATCCATTTAATATTTGCAGTTTGAAATGGGAGGCGAATTTTAGATTTTAATTAACTTAAAATATTTTAGGAGGAAGAAAGATGAATAAAAAAATCGTATTCTCAGCAATTGGCGTAAGTAGTTTATTAATGGCAGGAAGCGTGTATGCTACATCAACAGCTTCTTCAACAACGTATGACACATTGAAAACGGCATTGAAACAAGTCCACACAGCAAATAGTTTAACAGCAGAAGCAAATATAGCTGTTACAGACAATGGAAAAACACTTTTTACTGTTCAAACAGTTACGAAATCAGATCAAAAAAATCATGACAAACAAACAAAAGTGGCTATTAATGACACCAAGCAAACAAAAACAATAGAAACGTATCAGCAAGATGGACAAACAATTGTAAAGCCAGATGGAGATACTTACTACAAGCAAACTAAAGAACTACGCAAAGAAGAAAATATGGAAAAGAAAAATGAAGTAGAAGGTCATCAACTTCCAGTTGGCGTAGAAAAATTAATTGATGCGTTAACATTGAAATGGCAAGACCGTTTATCAGAAACTAAAGCTGCAGACGGCACAAAAGAAATTGACTTTACATTATCTGAATCAGATGTTCCAGCAGCACTTAATGCTATCGCAACTTTTATGGCAAATCATGCAGGTCAAATGAACCATGATCAAAAAGCTAGTAAAGTACAAATGCCTCATCCGCAATTACCAGAGTTTGCTGGTGATGTGAAAATTAAATCTGTTCAGTTTGAAACAAAACTTGGTACAGATAATAATATTCAAGCAGAACATGCAGTAATCGTTGTTTCTGGAATGGGAGTAGACGGACAAACACATGAAGTAAAAGTAGAAGTGCAAGCACAAATTACAAATGTAAATAAAACAACTGTACAACCACTTGATTTAACAGGAAAGAAAGTCGAAGAATTAAAAGTTAAATTTGGACCTCATGAACGTATGAAATCTGGACACTAAAAAAGAGATGATTTAAAATAAGCAGTGAAGAAAAGTTTGGGTTTATATGTGGACAACTGTTTATTCGAGGGGAGTGACTTTGTCACTCCTTTTTTTTAATAAGGAGGGTGCGAGATGATTTTAGAAGTAAGTAAATTAACAAAAAAATACCGAAATCAACGTGGGATAGATAATATTTCTTTTTCGCTAAATAAAGGAGATATTTACGGATTACTTGGAGCAAATGGTGCGGGAAAGACAACCGCAATGAAATGTATGACTGGCTTATGTATTGGTGAATCGGAGCGAATCATGATTAATGGCTATGATACAAAAACGCATTTTGAAGAAGCGATGCAAAGTGTTGGCTGTATGGTTGGAAATCCTGATGTATATCGCCACTTAACGGCATATCAAAATATGAAAATCGTTTCTCGGTTTCATCCGTCAATTCCCTTATCACGAATTGATGAAGTGCTAGAGCTTGTTGGACTTGCTAACAATAAAAAGGAGAAGGCAAAAACTTTTTCTACGGGAATGAAACAACGGCTTGCTTTTGCCATGGCAATTTATGCCAAGCCATCATTACTTATTTTGGATGAGCCAACAAATGGATTAGATATTGATGGAAAACTACAATTTAATCAATTAATGAAAAATTTAATGGAAGAATCAGAAACAGCAATTTTAATTTCCAGTCATTTAATTTTGGATATGCAAAAATTATGTACAAGAGTTGGAATTATTACAAGCGGTAAATTAATTGCCGAGGAATATATGAGTGAAATTGAATCACTAGAAGATTTCTATATTGAAAAAACGAGAGGAAGTGGTAATAGTGGCAAACATCCAGAATGAACTACAAAAAATTTTTTCAAGAAAATCAATTATTGTTTACTTAGCCCTGGCGTTCTTATTACCACTTTTAGGAGCGTTTTTATCTAGCAAAATTGAATCATATATTGGCTTTTCTGTGATGGATAGTAAGACATTTACACAATTTATATTAGATTTTGCCACTCAGTTATTGATTCCTCTCTTTGTATTGCTTATTTCTTCTGAGTTATTTGCTGGAGAGATAGAAGAAGGAACTTTAAAACTTACACTGGTAAGAATGACACGTTTTAAAGCATTCTTTTCAAAAGTAGCGGCAATGGCAGTGATGGTTCTGCTAGCACTTGGTGTGTTATGGCTAGCGACAACAATTGGGAGTGTAATTGTTTTTGGGACATTCTTTATAAATATTGGTTTTTTTATTGTATCGTGGTTGCCACTTGTTGTGTTGGGGATTTTTTCGATTTTTGTTTCCCAATGGTTTGAAAATAGTGGGCGAGCATTAGCATTTCTTGTGTTTTTATTGATTATGATGAGTGTGATGAGTTATGTTACTCCATTACTAGGTCGGGCAATGCCTTCTTTCTATTTAGATTGGTATGGAATATGGGGCGGAAGTCATGTATTACTAATCATGAGTAGTAGTATTTATTTATTGTCATGCGGCGTGTTGTTTTTTAGTTTAGGCTATTATAAATTTAGTTTTAAAGAAGTATAATTATGTCGATTCGAAAGCGACTAATATTATCCAATATAGCAATGATTATGATTCCTCCATTTCTTTTTTTGTTAGCTTGTGGGCTGCTTATCTTTGTTTTTTTTGGTCAAGTGAAAGAGATTAGAAATCTTGAGCAAAATTCCGAGACAACAGAAATGGGTAAATACTTTAGGGAACTGCGAAAAATATCTTTTCAATTACCAGAGAAGTTAGAGGATGCAAGTTATCTTATTGAAATGGAAAAAAATTTGAACAAGCAAAAAACATTGTTAGTTGTGAGGAAAGGGCAAGAGATTATTTTTTATTCTAAGCAACTGGAAGGTCTACCATTACAAAAGTTACCAGCAGTTGATGAAGACGGGGAATCATCTATGAGAGAATTTGATAATCATCACTATAATGTTCGTCAATATGATTTCTTCTTTCGTGATGGAACAGAAGGAACAATTTTTTTCCTTCGGGATGTTGGTTCATTAATGAGTCTTGCTCATAGCTTTTTTCCACTCTTATTGATTTTTCTTCTGCTAGTTCTTATCGCAACAAATGGCTTGCTGACCTATTTTGTATCACGAAGTATTATCCGACCTGTAAAAAATTTAACAACAGCCGCTGAACAAATTAGTGAAGGGCAGTTAGATTTTCACATTAAACCACTGGCAAATGATGAACTTGGAAAATTATCACAAACATTTGAAATGATGCGGCAGAAGTTGAAGGAGTCTAAGGAACTACAATTACAATATGAAGAAAATCGCAAAGAATTGTTAACGAATATTTCTCATGATTTAAAAACACCAATTACTTCTATTAAAGGTTATGTCGAAGGAATTCAAGATGGAATTGCTAATACCCCTGAAAAAATGGAGAAGTATTTACAAACGATTTATACAAAATCCATGAATCTTGACCATTTAATTGATGAATTATTTCTATACTCCAAATTAGATTTGCACCGTGAGCCATTTACATTTGAAGAAGTGGACGTACGCATGTATTTTGAGGATTTAGTAGATGAACTTCATTTTGAATTAGAGAAAGAGAATGTAAATCTTACTCTGCATACAGATGGTGATGCCTATCAAGTAATTGCTGACCGAGAAAAATTAAAACGTGTTGTAACAAATGTGATTGGAAATAGTTTAAGATATATGAATAAGGAAGAAAAACAAATTCAGATTGAACTACAAACATTAGATAAAGAAGTATTAGTATCCATCATTGATAATGGCTCAGGTATTCCAAATGATGCGTTGCCTTATATTTTTGATCGTTTTTACCGAGTGGAAGCATCACGAAATAGAAAAACTGGTGGAACTGGACTTGGACTTTCAATTGTTAAGCGAATGATTGAAGAACACGGTGGACGCATTTGGGCTAGTAGTAATGTTGGAGAAGGAATGAGCATCTTTTTTACGCTTAGACGGGTGGAAAATAATGAAGAAAGTATTAATTATTGAAGATGAATTAAGTATTGCGGAATTAGAAAGAGATTATTTAGAGTTAAGCGGTTTTTCCGTAACGATTGCTTCTACAGGAGAAGAAGGGCTACATCAAGCACTGCATAAAGAGTATGATTTAATACTACTAGATGTGATGCTTCCAGAAATTGATGGTTTTGAAATATGTAAGAGAGTCAGAGAACAGAAAGATATTCCAATTCTAATGGTGACTGCCAAGAAAGAAGAAGTGGATAAAATTCGTGGGCTTGGGCTTGGAGCAGATGATTTTATTGTTAAACCATTTGGACCAAGTGAATTAGTGGCGAGAGTGAAGGCACATCTTGCTAGATATGATCGCTTAGTAAATCGGCTCGAAACAAAAGCGGATGAAATTCATATTCGTGGGCTTGTGATTGACCGAACATCAAGAAGGGTTTTTGTGAATGAAAAAGAAGTGATGATGACAGCGAAAGAATTTGATGTACTGATTTTCTTAGCAATGAATCCAAATCATGTGTTTAGTAAAGAGCAATTATTTGATCGGGTGTGGGGGGATTCATTTGGTGATATTTCTACTGTGACGGTACATATTCGGAAAATACGTGAGAAGATTGAGGTGGATGCATCGAATCCGCAGTATATTGAGACGATTTGGGGGGTTGGGTATCGGTGTAGGTGTTGAGAGGGATGATTTTTGAATGTTGAATGGAGACAGAAATTGAGAATGTAATATATTTTTTGTTAATTCCTAGAATGATAAGAAATAAAATTGTAATTAAAAAAGTACTATCAGCGGGTATCCATTGAGTATCTCCTCGCTCAAAGGATGCCCATTTATATGTTAAATATCATTTCGGAGAGGGTAGAAAATACTTGTTTCACATTTCTTCTGTTGAACTATTATGTTCGATTTATTCTTCTAATTGGGTTTGTATAGTTAATAAATCATAATTAATTTCAGAAATTTCGTATATATGATTCGAAATATGAACATTGTATTTTTTGTAATAGATGTTAGTTATTTTAATTCCTGACGTTCATAACAGAAAATTCGACGTTTACTACATAATAGTTATTTTTCTTCTTAGCATTGTATGCTCTGTATATGCTATGTAGGAACTTAATCTACTGTTTTATTAGATTCATGGATCTAACATAGATTTTGAGCGGTAATAGATTCAACAAATGAATTAACATTTGTATAAACAAGACATATTTTTTCTATGTTAAACCTATTAGTATAGAAAAAATGAAGAAGGAGGGAGGGCTTTCAACTACTTTATTTAGAATTTTGTTATTATCATCTAAAAGGAAACAATTATTCGCTGTAGAAATGCCCTTAAGATTATTATATAAATCAAGAAAGATTCTTCGACATAGCCAAATCTCCAATACGTTGAAGAACAAGGTTAGGAAAAAGAGAGATGTGATCTAAAAAAGAAAGAACAGATACACGAATGTCTGCACGTGTGGCATGAAAACGATTCACAATGACACTTTGTTTCAGCCATCCCCAAATTCTCTCTACCGCATTTAGGTTCGGTGAATACGGAGGAAGAAACACAAGGGTCAGCTGATGTTGGTGATCTTGTAAAAATGGTTGGATGATTTTCGCATGGTGAATTTTTGCGTTGTCTAGAATCAGAATGATTCGTTTTTCTTCATAATGATTCACTATATATTGAAGAAATTCTTGGAACGCTTGAGCATTACAGTGTTCTGCTTCCATACAAAGGAATTCTTCTTGATGGATGTCTACTGCTCCAAATAAACTCACCGTGGCAATGGTGTCCATATGTAGGAACATACTTTTGTTTCCCTTTTTGACTCCATGTGGAATGAAGAGCTTGGTAATCACGAATATGACTTTCATCTTCATAGAGAATCACGGTATCTTCTATCTCTTTTTTTTTATTAGATCGATTCCTTGTTGAAGCTGGGCTTGAAATGCTGCTTGTTTTTGTAGATTTGCCCGTTTCAGTCGATAGGTAGGACGAGTGTAGGTAAATCCTAATCGATGAAGCATGTCTTTGATTCCACCACGAGACATGGTGACGGAGAATTTTTCTTCTAAGGCATGTTGTAACACACGGGTATCCCAGCTACTCTCGATTCCGTATCCTTCCTCGGCAGGTGTACTCGTTTCTATCATTCGTTTTAATTCTTCCTCTTCTTCTAAGGAGAGATATGGTTTTCTACCTGGGGCATAGCCCCGATGGAGAAGTTCATCCATTCCTCCACGGTTGAATTTCTGTACATAGCTGGAAATAGTTTCACGATGAATATTCAATAAAGATGCGACTTGGATTCCTAAATAACCTTGTAGAATGAGTCGAATGGTTGCCACTCGTTTAGCCATCACACTTTCTTTTATTGTTCGTTCGTGTGCGCAAAGCTGTTCTACTGTCCATCCATGATCGTTCGTAATCGTTAATCCTTTTTTCATCTCTTTTCTACTCCTTTTTTTGTTCATTAGGAGCAGGATTTCCACTAAATCACGAATGTAATCAGGTCGAAGGATTAAACTTTATTTATATAGATCGTTAACAGTAACTTCGACAATTTTTTAAGGTTACTAAGTTGGAAGTGATATGTAGTCAAGTTATTATTCTAATGGATTTTTGGGAATCTTAAAAGGAGGAGAGTATCAATGAAAAAAAGATTTTTGCAGATAGCGGCATTAGTTATATTATTTCAAATCAGTTTTTTATTTGGTTCCACAGTACCTCAGTCTTCTGCTCTATATAATGATTATCATACAAAGGAATGTTATCTAACTATTGGGTCAAATACATGCAGTAATTTTGCTTACTTTTCAGGTGGTGGAAGTGAATTTAGCTTTTATCACAATCACTCTATTAATGCATATGCTAACAGCGTTAATTATACTCAACAAGTATGGACGAAATCTACTATATATAGGGGAAATCCTTATTATGTTTATTGCTGGGTAGATAGACCTTCAGATTCAGTATATGTTGGCGCGGGATATAAGGGTAAATTTGTAAAGGACTATCCTTCACTTACATTTGGTATGAATCTGGATACAAACTATACAGGACAGTCTACTTTACAAATTGTAAGTGATGGTTCATCTGCTATAACTGACAGTGCAATTACTTGGAATATGATTACATATCCAAGAAAAAATTAATGAAAGGAGCATTACAATGAATAAAAAATACTTGATCTTTCCAACGATTAGTATAATTGTTGGAAGTGGCTTTTTATTAGGACAAAATTTCACATCAGTAGGAAAGGCTGAGAATGAAGTCATTTCTTCAGTTAAGAAGCAGAATTTTGATGAAAAAATTGCTGAAGCTCAAGGTAAGTTGAGCGACAAATTCAAAAAAAATATGAAAATGCCTAAAAAATTATCTTTTATACCAGATAACATCACTGCTCGAGTAGATGAGATGGGAATAGACGAAGCAGGAAATAAACGCTTAGTATATGAGCAAATATTTAAGAAAAATGGAAAAGTAGTACTTGAGATACGTGTCCATGCTCAACCGGTTACAATCGATTATTCAGATCAGTCTTTTGAAGCGAAATCAAAAAAAATAATCTTAAAAAATGGTAATGAGGGAACGTATTCGAAAAATGAACTTTGGACTATGTTCGATTTTGTAGATAAAAAAACAGGATTTACTTATTTCGTCACTAAATGGCGTAATACTCCATTAAAGAATACGGATGAACTGTTAAGCGAAGATGATGCTGATAACATTAAAACATTAGATGATATAGGAAGTTCGATGGAATAAGAAAATAGACTTCTGAAAAATGAAAAATATCTGATGAAATCGCTGTAAAAAGATTTTATCAGATATTTTCGTGTATTGAAGAGTGTTTGGAAAAGCAACGGAATAATTACTCTTTATCTGCATTTTGAGATAAGTTTGAGAAACTACTTAAAGCAAAAACAGATAAATTGCTTAAAGGATCTGTCATGACTTCGAAATCTAGTAAACAAGTCGAATAAGTCAAACAAGCGAAGTACATGTTGAGTATTGACAAACAAATGTATCATTTAACAACCATAAATATAACAATAGACGTATCTGAAACAGTTCCTGGTCAAGAAAAAGAAACAAATATAAAGCAACAAACAAAATTAAACTTTAGTGACTACAATAAAATTGATAAAATCAAAGTTCCAGAGAAAATACTAAAACAGTGATAGAAACAGACATTCAGAATCAGTACATAAAAACTCTATTGGAACTTTAAGGAGGATACATTTGGAAAACAAAATCATCAAAACTCTTTCAGTAAACTCAGCACAGTGGCTAAACAACTATGCAAAAAAAGATGGATTAGAGTATGTGAAACTACAACTAGGTATCGAGATATTTATCATCAATTTCTCCAAAATGATTATTGTTTTAAGTAACCCGTTGTGCTAGATAAAAAAAAAGAGAACTCAAACAAGATATGCTAAACTATCAATAAAACGCCAAAGTGATAAAGATAGGGGGGCATAATCATGTTAGAGTTCCAAAAGTATTGTAACATGACGATAGAAGATTTA
>JAVBJX010000015.1:0-9720 GCA_031546705.1 Caryophanales bacterium | reverse complement strand
TTTTGTCATTTTCATTGCTTTTTCTATTTCTTCTTTTTGTGTTTGATCAAAATGATATTTCTTTGGCATATTACTCACTCTCCCTTCCATAAGTATATCATTTTATTCGCTTTTCTCTATATTTTTACTTGAATTTAGTATGAGGCAATATCTGCTTCACTATCAAATACTTCTATCATGGTGTTACCATTAGTTGATTTTAACATTGCAGCACTTTTTAAATTGAATTGCGGTAAATTCCATCTATGTACTACTTTAAATTCTAATGCTTTAACGTAAAATGTAATTAGCTCTTCAAATCTTTCGGCTTGAATAGCAATATGGGCAATTCCTTTTATATTTGTCATAACTATCTCCTTGTCATTAGATAAAGGTTTCCGATCACCTTACCTTAAAAGTGCATTATAAATAATTACTTTTATTTCTATATTGCTGATAAAATTTCATTATGCTTATACATCATGAATATTAATCCATTCTGCCTCTCAGAGGAAACTGAAATATTTTCAGGGTAGCCATTATTTGGTCATAGTATCAATAAAGCAATGGTCTACAGATTATGCTTTAAAGAAAGTATTTGCAACATAGTTTGGATTCTTTTAACGATCTAAAATCATGTTTTGCATCCGTTGTACAGATACTATTGAAAGTAAATTGTGGGTAAGGTAAATTCCGATTTGTTATAGATAATGCCCTTTTACCAAATACATCTGTCCGTACTCAACCATATTGTAAGTCTTAACCCCTTAAATCATTAAACCACCATTTATATTCATCGTTGCACCAGTAATGTAAGCAGCCTCAGGTGAAGCCAAAAATGCAACCATACTAGCAACTTCTGTGACTGTAGCGTAGCGTCCAAGAGCGATTAATTTTGTTAATGACTCCGCTGAAGGACTGTCAGCAGGGTTCAACTCTGTATCTGTGGGACCTGGTTGAACAACATTAACAGTAATACCCAAAGGAGCTAAGTCTAAAGCTAATCCATGAGTTAATCCAACAATAGCCGACTTCGACATACTGTATAAACTATGACCAGGAAATATACTTTTGTCTGCACTTGCACTGCCGATTGTAATGATACGACCACCTTCACCCATATTTGGAGCCACTAATTGAACGGCTGCAAATAATGATCGTATATTTACTGCAACGATTTGATCAAATTCTTCTATTGTAAATTTGTCAAACGGTTTTAGTAAAAAGAGAGCAGCATTATTAATAAGAATATTAATGTTTCCAAAAGTCTCCTTTGTTTCATAAATAGCCCTTTTCACAGCTTCTGTATCATGACTATCTGCTTGAATTGCAAAAGCACACCCTCCTAATTCTTCAACATCTTTAACCAATTCATTCGCTTTTTGCTGAGAAGTTGCATACGTAAATGCGACTGTTGCTCCTTCGGCGGCAAGGCGTTTAACAATTGCTGCTCCTATACCACGTGAACCACCAGTTACCATTGCTACCTTACCTACTAAAGTTTTTGTCATCATTTTTTATAACCCCTTATTTTATATTTGTTTACTTTTAAAAATGAAAGCCCTATTTCGAGGAAAGTCTCCTTCCTACACCATTAAATTTTCTTAAGTAAATTACTGCTATTTCCAAAATTAAGGAATGATCATTCCAATAACATCGAAAAAAATTATCGTAGAAAGTATAAAGATACTTTCACGATATTTTCCATTGTTTGATCATCAGCAGTAATTACTGTGACAGCAATACCAAATTTTATATTGACAAGATATTGGGATAGAGCTCTCAAATCAGGATTCCCTTTAATCTCCATATTAGACTTCGCCTTTGTTAATAGCTGATAAAATGCTTGTTCACTTTTAATTCTGCTAGAATTAGCCCGTCCTGTCACTTTAGAATCAGCCGTCAACTCCAAAGATGTATTGAGTAATAGACAACTTCGAAGGCGGGTATGTTCTATAACTCGGTTAAAATAGCGAACCAGTAATTCCTTGGCTGTTCCTTCTTCATATAGAATAGCGGTTAAAGAATCATTAGCATTGTCTTCATATAAATCCAATGCTGCCAAAAACAAATTCTTTTTATTTCCAAACGTCTCATAAATGCTACTTCTACTAAGACCAAGTGCATCTACAATATCCTGCATAGAGGTGCCTTCATATCCCTTTTCCCAAAAAACATTAATTGCTTTGCTTATTGCTTCATTAATATCAAATGTTTTATTTCTGGACATACGTATCATTCCTCCATAAATATTATAGTACTTGTATAATTTTTGTCAAGAAAAAAGGAATGATCGTTCCTGAAATTAAATCGACCCTGATTAATGTATTTTACCTTTGATATAGTATACAGTCATTATTTAAAGATGATCATTTCTATTAGTTTGCTTATAAAATAAGAAGAACGATAGTTTTCATAAACTTGATTAAAAAAGCAAACTACGGAGGCATCAGCAACAGTATTGACTGGGAATGGAGTGTTGAATAATGAAATATAAGAGACTGAGAAGCACGAGTTTGCTTGTGTCAGAGTTTTCGCTAGAAACGATGACCTTCGGAGACGAGAACTTTCCGATGAGTATGGCGATGAATAAGCAAGATTCTGCAAGTAGGTGGTATTCATTTTTTTTTAATAACAATAACCTATTCCCTATCCATGTACCTAAAAAAGGCAGGATCAGGGAGTGCCCTTATCCTGTCTTCTTACGTGTGATATGTTTTCTACTGGATTAAACTATCCAAATCCGGCTGCAATTTAGTCCGCAGAACATACAGCATGATGGCACCAACAAGGAACGCGACGGCATCCGAAATGACGAGCGACCAGACCACCCCGTGGAAGCCGTTCATTCGATTGGCGATATATAACACAGGAATCAGAGTAATTCCTTGAATAATTGACATAATAAATGCGGCAGTTCCTTGTGCTGTTGCTTGGAAGATCCCCGTAAACAACGCGGTTATTCCTGTAATGAACAAGGATAAGAACGTCACATGTAGAATGTAGCTGCCCATTTCAATTAATTGTGGGTCATTCGTAAATAAACCAATTAAGTGGTCGGAAATCAGATAGACGATGACGCCGAACACGGCTGCTAACATCACAATCGCTTTGATCGTGAATTCAATAGTATGCTTCATGCGTAATTTATTTGCTGTAAAAGAGAAGGCAATCAACGGCACGACTCCCTCGCATAAGCCCATCACAATAAACTCAGGAAACTGCAATAAACGTGATGAAATTCCAAATGCTGCTACGGCCTGCTCCCCATATTCGACCAGAAAACGGTTAAAGATGAGCGACATTGCACCCATGAAGATACTCATAACAAAGACGGGAACTCCGATTTTGAATACATTGCTGAGAATGTCCTTGGTAGCCTTGAACCATTTTACGGAGATGGTTAAGAATTGGCTCTTATATCCTATATAGAAGGCGTAAAATGCACTCGCAACTAAGTTAGAAATGACCGTAGCAGACGCAACGCCGACTACGTCCCATTGGAAGACAAAGATGACTAGTGCATCAAGAATAATATTAACGACAACACTGAGAATCATACCGATCATCGATGTGATTGCTGCACCCTCCGAACGCACGATACTCTCCAGCGTGAAGAATAATATGATGAATGGTGAACCAATAATCATAATCGTGACATAGTCCTTCGTGAAGCCAAAGGATTCAGGTGTCGCTCCCAGGCCATGAACGATTGAATCGATCAATGGGAGGGCGACAGCCATCAAGATAAGACCGAGAGCTAAACTGCTGTAAAAGGCGAATGAAGACACATGCTTTACATCATCATATTTTTTCTCTCCCAGCAAACGGGAGATGAATGTACTGCTACCGACGCCAATCAAGTTGCCTAGTGCCATAATAGCTGCGAATAACGGCAAGGTTAGTGCGAGTGCGGTTAACATAGCAGTATTGTTGAGTGTGCCAAGGAAATAGGCATTCAAGATGGAATATATGACACTCATTGACATGCCTAGCATCATCGGTACAGCGAAGTGAGCTACAGCTTTTGCGATCGGCGCTTTTTCAAAGTAATGGAGGTTTTCTGCATCCATGTGGGTCACCACTTTCTTCATTTATTTTGATTTTCAGGGAATCTCTTGGTCTATTAAACTAACACCGTTAGATTGACCCTTACAGTGTTAGATGATATCATGAATATATGCACTTGTAAAGAATAAACTTACACTGTTAGATAAAAGGGAGGATACCGATGAAAAAACAACAACCTCAGATGTCGGAAGATAAGATTTTGGAAACCTCGTGGGAACTTCTTGGAGAGGAGGGTATCGAGAAATTCAGCATGAGACGGTTGGCCGATCGACTGGGGATTCAAGCTCCCTCTCTGTACTGGTACTTCAAGAGCAAGCAGAATCTCTACCAGCGTCTGGCCAACCAGGTATCGAAAATTATCCTGGAGGAGTTCCGCTCCGAGGGGAACTGGAAGGAGCAGTTGGCGGGGTTTGCAGTGACGGTACGTAGTGTACTCAGTAGGTACCCCTGCTCCACACAGCTCATGATGTTGACACTCCCCCTCGAACCAGATATGATCCGATTCACCAACCGTATGTTGCTCTGCATGGAATCGACACCACTTGATCAAGAGGAGAAATTACAATCGGTTCTTACGCTTGTGAACTACGTCTTCTACTTCGTTCTGGACAATTATCAGCATCAGCGCACTTACTCCATAATCTTTAAGGATCAGGTAGTGCTTCCAGAAGGAGAGATGGACCGTCTTCTAGACTCCATGAGCGAGACGGAAGCAGGACTGTTCCGGAGGATGTACAAGAGCGGACTGTTCGAGCTGATGGGGAGCGACGGGGCGTTTGAGTTCGGCTTGAAGCTGATTCTGCTGGGGATTGAGCAGGTGATACAGGAGCAGGTGAAGTAGTATGTAAAAAACGCTCATCCAGTTATCGGATTAAAGTAAAATTAAAAGGATTGTTCCCTGTTCAATTCAGAGTTCAATCCTTTCTAGTTGCTTAATATTTTTGTCTAACTTTTTGGGGTCACTTCTTCTACAGCTACCCCTACAAACCACTCATTAGCTTCCTCATATGAAAATGTGTAAAACAAAGTTGGATCGGGCAATGTTGATAGCACTTCTTCTGGGATTAGATTTGCCATTAATTCATCATGATACAATTCCACTGCTTCTTCTCCTATCTCTGTTGATTCTACAGTGATTCCAAATTGTTGTTCCATAAATGATTGAAACTGTGTTTTATCGAACATGTTTCTACTCTCCTTCTATGTATCCTTTTTCTTTCAATGATACAAATGATTCATTGCCAATGATGAGGTGGTCAAGCAAGGATATACCAATAATTTTTCCTGCATCTTGAATTCTTTTCGTTATTGCAATGTCTTCTGCTGATTCTTGGCACGACCCACTGGGATGATTATACCCAACAATGATAGAAGCTGAATTGGACAGAATAGCGAATTTCATTATCTCTCTTCGGTGTACAATACTAGAGTTTAGGTTGCCAATGTGACAAATGTTCATCGCAACTGGTTCATTTTTTACGTTCAA
Source organism: Caryophanales bacterium (assembly GCA_031546705.1). Taxonomy (GTDB): domain Bacteria; phylum Bacillota; class Bacilli; order Bacillales; family JAVBJX01; genus JAVBJX01. The sequence goes on along the minus strand of JAVBJX010000015.1, from coordinate 4,184 downwards.
TGCCACTACTATGAAATGTTCCCTGTCTGTATCTTCTAGTAGTGTTCTAAGCAATGTATACGCATCTTGTGGTGACTTGATGGTGCGTTCCTTGTAAAGTAAACTTGATTCTCTTACTAGTTTGACTGACACTAGATTTACTCGCTTTGCTGGTTGATTCATTTGATTGAATACTTCCTTTCAAAAATGATAGAAAGCCTAAGTACGCTGATTCGTACAAAAGGCTTCCTTCATGGTTATAATATCTATTTGTGTTTGGAGTCGTTATGAATAAGATATTGTTACAATAAAATAGCCTCTATTCCCACACTGAGAATAGAGGCATTAATTTTATCCTTCATATTTCGCTAGTATCCAATCAGAATGGACTTCTGGTGCTAATGGATGGAAGCCTGTTCTACCGAATTTCCCTTGAATGGCATGAAACTTTTCTACATAGTCCTCTAACATTTCCAGTACATCCAGTTGTCGTTCTTTTATTTTTGCGTTGTTTTCTCCGCATTTTCCCCAAGCAATGATAATCGTGTCTGTTTCTTTTGCTGATTGGAGCAGTTGCTTGTCATTGTCTATATCAGACAAATCATTTTCCAATGTTGTTACTTGAATCTTTGTATCAATTTTGGAATAGATATTTACAATCTCCACTGTGCCGTAGTCTAGCTTGGAAAGATTATTAATGACATACATCGTTGTGTAGTCCATGTTCACTTCATTAGCTGAACTTGGATTAATCATGATGACCATTGCTTTCCTTTTGTTTTTGTTCCATGACTTTCTAAGCAAGTAACGGTGTTGACGGTCTTCTGAGAAGATGACATCGGTTTTTGTGATACTTTTTTCTGTGATAGTTGGCATATAAATTTCCCTTTCCTTGATGAATTGGAATGAACAGGTTATCATTCAAGGAAATAATATATGTTCGATTTTGGGGTTGTTTCTGTTGGTTGCAAGGAGAAATTAAAAAGAAAACGAATAGAGACGACTTTTTCTGTGTTGGATCAGAAATTTTTAGTCACTTCCATTCGTTCTACTAGTCTTATTGGTTTTGAAACAGCATTAGAAGGCATTCTGACAGCACATACGCTTTCTGTCATTGGTGTCGTTGAGATTTAAGGTTCAACTAACACCACGGGTTAATTTATGTAGTAGATCAAAAGTTAAAATAGATATTGCGTTTTTCAATAATTAAATCTCTATCATGTTGAATATCCATGTTCTCACCTCTTGTATCTGTTCCATCATACCTACCATCAAAAGATAGAATGTTGTAACTACCAGACATATGGTATTTTTCATCACACAAGAGCAATTTAACATGCGTATTTTCAAATCTAATAAAAAATCTATCTTTGTAACTTTTAAAGGTATCATTTGTCCATTGACTAGCATATTTTTCGGTTTTTTTTCTTTTTTCTTTATCAGATTGGTAGGAACTATTTCCTCCTAGTCCCGTTAGTATTTTTATAATAACCCCTCTATTAAGTACCTCTTTCATCACTTGAATAAATTCGTTATCATTAGCAATTGTCCAAGAAATCCACGGAGCAATAATATCTATTTCTTGTTTGGCTTCTTTTATGATTTCTAAGACACGTATACGTATTTCCTTATCCTTAAAGCTCTTTTTGTATAATATTTCATTGCGCTCAAAATCTAGTTTTAACTTTTCTAAATCATCAAGATAATTTTTTTCCGTTCCAATAAAATGAATATGAGTTTTATTAGATTCTCTAGTAAAATAAATTATTTTTTCTTTTACAAGTGGCATCATATAACAACAAGTTTCTGGAATACGCTCCCCAAATTCTTTTATAGAAGAATTGTTAAATATATGAAATAAATATTCTTCAAATTGAATTATCTCGTCCCAAGTAAAATATACAAGCTGATGATATACATAGTCTTCTATGGTGACTAAAGTACAATTGTGATATCTATTTTTTTGTTGTCTTATTGTAATATCATTATCGTCAAATATATTCTTTGTCAGCTTCAATTGATTATTTTTGTATAGATTTTTATACTGCTCAAACTTATTAGCTTCTTTTGACGCATTTAAAAGAAGCTTTTTCACTTCCGCAAGATTGATTTTTTGATTTGTTTTTTTTACTTCATTTTCCACTTCTTGTTTGATTCTTTTCAGTTCAGTATTTGTAAGTTGTTTTCCTTCTGCTTGAGATTTTAAATAGGCATTCATAGTATATCCTAAACCATATGTAGCGATAAACACTAATGGAATGGTAGTAACTCCACCTAAGAAAGGCAAAATCGTTTTGTAAAGCCCTAAGATGACTTGTTGTATTAAAATGCCCCAGCCGACTACAGCTAACAACTGGGTTAATATATTTTGCAACCTATTTTCACTGTAGTTTAGTCCATGAACAGAACCTAAATACCGAACCATAATAAGTTGTATTGGAGTCAGAATAAATGCATCGGCGAAGGGAATAGGTTGAACAGCAACAATAGCACAAACAGCAGAAGATAATGTGATAATGATTTTAATTTTTAACTCTTTACTTTTAGAAGGATCTTCAATGGTAAGTGCTATAATTTTTTCTAGTTCTTTTGCTTTATCTAATACTATATTATTTTCCAAGTAAATTCTCCAATCTATTTGATAGTCTGTCAATAAAGTCTTTCTGTACTATATACAACTGATCTATATTTTTGACATAAACATTACGAAAATCCAAACCTATTAAATAAAATAATGAAGTAATAAAGATATAGAGCATAATCATTTTAGAGTTCAAAAACTATTATAACGTGAGTTCGATGGGCTTTGAATGAATAAAAATAAAATCCAGTAAAATCAATGCTTTATAGAACAGTTATCTATGAAAAATAATCATTATCTCCACAAATACAATAACTTTCATTAAATCTTAGATATTTTGAAGGAACTTGAATCAATCAAACCTCTAAAAGCCTTGTTAAACCATTGTTTTCTTTTATAATTCTGTCGAACTCACGTTATTATAACATGAACATTCATGATTTAAAAACCTTTATGGTATTACTATTCTCATTAGTCGATAATCTATGCAACACGTATATCCTACAAAAATAAAGTAACAATTACACAAAAATTTTTCAATCTTAACAGATAGCGAAATTATTATTATCAGAAAAATAGGATAATTTGTAATCTCTCAGCCCACGATTTTCCCACAATTCCAAAATTCGCCTCACTTATGATAAGCATGTGCATAACCCATCAATCTGCGAACTTCTGATAATTCCGAAGTTCGCTTCATTTGTGGTATGGTTCTCCGTAACTCCTCAACCTACGAATTTCTGAGAATTGAAAAAGTCACTTCATTTATGATAAGGAGCTCTGTAGTGGTTATACTGGCGAATTTCTCCTATACTATATGTCATTCTATTAATCCATCTTTAGTTCTGTTGTTTCTAAATCTTCCTTATCTGTATCTTTTGGCATATATATGATATACTTCTCCATAATGTCTTAATTATATTCTTCTTTTAATTCGAAAAATATATAACTACTTAATTTTGTCCATGAAACCATACTAACATTAATAGTTTTATACGTTAAACTATATAAAGGAACGATAAAAAAATGGTTAAGCTGAAAGAAAAATATGTAGTAGCAAATAAAGAAGTGGCAAATGTGTATAAACAAATCAGTACCGAAAAAGAAAAATATGGCACATTTCATAAATGTTTATTTCACTTGCACACACCAGCTTCGTATGATTATAGGTTATTAAAAAAATATACTTCTGAGTCATACCACAAGGAATGTACTACTGAAGAAGTATATAACCTTTGTGTAGAGTATGGATTATTTACATCAGACTTCCCTATAGATGATTTTAATACTGATGAATTGTTTGGTATTTTCGAAAATACTAAGGAATGTATGACGTACCTTCTTTTAGCAGATACGATCAGAAAAAACAAAATTGCAATTGTATTAATTACAGACCACAACACTTTAGATGGATATAAAAAATTAGAAAAAGCAATTCAAATAGTAATGAATAATTACCCTCTAGGTACTTTTCATCCAGAACTTAACTCGTTGTGCTAGTTGTTTTAGCCCTTTTTCAATAAAAAACGCTCAAAATTTATTAAATATAGCATGAATAATTGCAACAAATAGACAAAATTACAGTTTTTGTTCAAAATTACTAAGCACAAATTTAAAACTCCTA
>JAVBJX010000007.1:0-104796 GCA_031546705.1 Caryophanales bacterium | reverse complement strand
CAACAAATAGACAAAATTACAGTTTTTGTTCAAAATTACTAAGCACAAATTTAAAACTCCTACAATCAGATGATTAAAATTGATGAATTCAAGCTGTTTTTGATCATTTTTGATGCATTTAACTAGCACAACGAGTTAATTTCTTAATGTCTAATTCATTTTTCCAATTAACTTAGCAAACTGACCTATGTTGAATACTTCATTTATATTACCTCTTGCATATAGTATAACATAATATTTTAGAAAATTTAAAAAAATTTTAAAATATTATGTATATTTGTATTAGCTGTTGTTCACCCTTCCGCTTTTAACTCGAAAATTAAATCACGAAGCTCTGTCGCTCGTTCAAAATGTAATGCTTTTGCTGCATCTTTCATTTCTTTTTCTAGGCTAGTGATAAATTTATCTCGTTCTTTTTTCGTCATGCGTTTTGTCGGTGCATCATAGGATTCTTGTTCTTCTGCCGCATGAGTTGCTCGAATCACACCACGTACTTCTTTTTGAATAGTTGTTGGCGTAATTCCATGTTCAATATTATATGCTTCTTGAATCTCTCGGCGGCGTTTTGTTTCACTAATAGCAATATCCATGGATCTCGTTATTTTATCGGCATACATGATAACACAACCATTAGAATTTCTTGCTGCCCTTCCGCTTGTTTGAATAAGTGAACGTTCTGAACGAAGAAATCCTTCTTTATCTGCATCTAAAATCGCAACAAGCGACACTTCGGGAATATCTAGTCCTTCCCGAAGTAAGTTAATGCCGATGAGGATATCATACTTTCCAAGTCGTAAATCTCGAATAACTTCAATCCGCTCTAGTGTTTTAATATCTGAATGTAAGTACGCAACCTTAAATCCTAGTTCTTTTAAATAGCTCGTTAAATCCTCAGACATTTTTTTCGTTAATGTTGTTACTAATGTTCGTTCATTTTTTTTGATACGTTCTCCAATTTCATCTATTAAATCATCAATTTGTCCCTGTGCTGGACGAACTTCAATGACTGGATCAAGTAGTCCTGTTGGACGAATAATTTGTTGAATTTGTTCTGGGCAATGTTCTAATTCATATTGCCCTGGTGTTGCGGATACAAAAATAAGTTGATTCGCTTTTTTTTCAAATTCATCAAACATCAGTGGGCGATTATCTTTCGCTGATGGAAGTCTAAATCCATGCTCCACTAGCACACTTTTTCTTGCTTGGTCGCCATTGTACATTCCACGAATCTGTGGCAAAGTAACGTGGGACTCATCTACGACAATCAAGAAATCATCTGGAAAGTAATCGATTAATGTATCAGGTGTTTCTCCAGCTCCTCGCAAAGCTAAATGCCTGGAATAATTTTCTATTCCTGAACAAAAACCCATTTCTCCCATCATTTCTAGATCATATCGTGTTCGTTGTTCTAATCGTTGTGCTTCTAATAACTTGCCATTTTCTTTCATAATAGCTAACTGCTCTGTTAATTCTGCTTGAATGTTCTCCATTGCTAACTTCATTTTTTCTTCACGAGTAACAAAGTGAGATGCTGGGAAAATAGCAACGTGTTCACGCTCTGCCATAACATGACCTGTCAGAGCATCCACTTCTCGAATTCTCTCCACTTCGTCACCAAAAAATTCAATCCGAATACATTGCTCATCACGAGACGCTGGAAAAATTTCAACAACATCTCCACGCACACGAAAAGTTCCACGCTGAAAATCAATATCGTTTCTGGAATATTGAATATCAACAAGGCGGCGTAACAAACTATCTCGGCTAATTTCCATTCCAACTCTGAGTGAAACAACTAGTTCGCTATATTCTTCTGGCGAACCTAAACCATAAATGCACGATACACTAGCAATAATAACAACATCTTTCCGTTCAAATAACGACGATGTTGCTGAATGTCGTAATTTATCAATCTCATCATTAATACTGGCATCTTTTTCAATAAATGTATCCGTATGTGCGACATACGCTTCTGGTTGATAATAATCATAATAACTCACAAAATATTCAACTGCATTGTTTGGAAAAAACTCTTTAAACTCGCTATACAATTGTCCAGCAAGTGTCTTATTATGAGCAATAATTAAAGTTGGTTTGTTCACTTCTTGAATTACATTAGAAATCGTAAATGTTTTCCCTGTTCCTGTTGCCCCAAGTAGCGTTTGATGTTTCTCCCCATTTTTAATACCCTCCACCAGCTCTTTAATAGCCTGTGGCTGATCTCCTTTTGGTGAATAATGTGATGTTAATTGAAATGTATTTTCCACATTGAAACCTTCTTTCATTCTGAAATCAAGTAGTTTTATTTTAGCACAACTCCCCAACAAATGCGAACTTATATTCTAACATAAAAAAGATAAACCTGAGATAAACTTACATGAGTATTTGTCCAATATCAAAAATAAAAATGAGAAATTTTCACATAAGAAGTATTTTTGAAAGGTTTTTATGAATTTGGGACAATCGGGGTGTTTTTTTCACCGATTGTCCCAAATTCATCTTTTGTGCTATCTATTCTTTTTTCCAGCTTCAACCATTCGTTTTGAATAAAGAAAACCTACAGTAACCGAGATAATGTCTAATACTATTTCTGTAATTGTTGTTGTATATCCTTTGAAATAAGATACAATCAGCAACAAAATGGTAAGTAACGTTCCAACATAATGTAAATAAGTTACCCGTGTAAACAAAATAACAAGCAGAGCTGGGACGATAAGCGAAATGACTAACCACAACATATAAATCCCTCCACTATTATTCCCATTTTCTTTCCTCATGAGCAAATACAACACCTAATTCATGATGTTGCCCACTATATAATGCTGTCTGTGCAAATCTATTTTCACCATTTACATTCACAACTTCTAGTTTACAAAATGACCCATTTTCTTGTACTAATGCATAAAACTCTTTTTGATTATTTATAACCACACCATTTACTTTTACAATTAATTCACCAACTTCTAATAGCATTTCCTCTGCTGGTGATTTTGGAATAATTCCAAGAATAACAAGCCCTTGTGATCTTTGGGTGAAAAATGAATAATCCGTATTAGAAGCATGTTTTTTAAAGGTAATATATTCTCTACCAAAAATAGCAACAGCGGAGGCTATTAAAACAAGTGGAAAATAGAAAATACCACCAATCGCTAATAAAAGTATGACAAATGCTAACAAAAATAGCTTACGCCCTGTTTCCTTTACTGTTGCACGTGGCAAATCTGATTGAATTCGCTCCGAAAAACCGATAAAAAATGGAAAGAGAATTAATGCATATGTATTTCCACCCATCGTTACATACGGCCACCACGAAGCAAATGACACTAACTGTTCACCCGGTAACAACATAAACATAGGTACTACCCATAATTTTTTTGCTATATGTATCCCAACCATAAGACCACGATTTCCTTTTACTAGTCGAGGAGATGTATTTTCCCCTCCACTCCTCACAATTAAGCGAGCTTCTGCAAATAGTAATAAACTCATCACAATAACTGCCGCACAAAGACTACGATTATCAATCGGAAATTTATCATTAATAAATGGCAGAAAACTCGCAAATACCACAAGACTAATGGTATAAGCAGGTGACAACAAACGAACTTGTAATGTCAAACTAAGCACAAGTGTCGCTATCGTTACTAGCGTAAAAAATTGACTTGGCAATACAAATCCAACACCTATAACCACAATAGATAACACAATTCCTGCAATCCACCCATATTTCCATGCTTCTCTTATTTCAAAAAAAGAATCTTGTAAATGGACATGAAACGATTCTCTTTCTTTTTTTACACGCCAAAATCCTAAAATTATCGCAACCAAAATACTATAAAACAGCAACGGCTCTTTAAGTATTCGTAATGTCGCCCAAAGTATTTCTACTATCCATTCCATCTCAAGTCACCACCTCTTTAACTTATTTCCATTGTAGCAAATTCTATCCACAAATACATCGAAAACATTGTATATTTTTAGCGATTCTTTTCTACTTTTGTCGAACCTCCACTAGTTTTGTCCTAAATCAACAAACCTTTTTAGTTCTATGCAATAATATTCTTATATTACTGAGGAGGAATTCACATGGAACTAAAAACATTAGCAGTTGCAAAACAACTTGGAGTCTCAACAAAAACAATTCAACGATGGGTAAAAAAATATAATATTCCTTACTTCAAAAATGACGCAGGACATTTTCTTTTTAATCAACATGCTTTGTCACAATTAGAGCAAATTAAATTTGAACAAGCAGCTACATTAGAAGGCGTTTGGGATGATGCTCACTTAAAGCAAGCGGACATTGAGGCTTGTATTGCGGAACAAGTAACTTTTCAATTTCACATGTTCATGGATGAACATAATTTCAATCAACGCCTAAAATCATTAGAAGAAACATCTCACCATTTAAATAGAGAGTTAGGAAAAAAAGCAGATGATGTAGCTACATTCCAATTACTACAGCATCGCCGGGAAATAGAAGAGTTATCCAAACAAATTAAATCTTTAACAAGGCAATTAAATGCACTGAAAGAATCCCCAATAGATCCTACAGAACCATCAAAATTGCAAAAAAAACGTAGCATTATGGGATTTTCATTTTAAGTAAATATAATGATAGAGTGAAATAAATATTTTACAGGGTTTTGACAACCATTTATTTCACAAAAATGGGTCAATCGGAGTATTTTTTTACCGATTGACCCATTTTTATCTTTATTTAAATAGTTGCTCCATCGCAGATTTCAACTGCAAGTCATTTTTCTCATCACGAACAGCGTTTACTACTTGTGTTTCTAATTGTTTTGCTGTTGTAGTGTCTACTTGTCCAGTTACTTTTAACTTGCTTTTTGTTTGAAATTCTTTTACAGCCGTTTCAGTTTGGCTACTAAAGTAACCGTCCTCTCGGTCTACTTTAAATCCAAGTCCCTTTAACATCACTTGAATATTATGGATTTGTTCATCATTCATATCGTATTTCCATGTTTTATCCATTTTGATTGGTGTAGAATGAAAATAAGCTGGTTGATTCACAGCAACTGTTGGCTCAATTCCTTTTTTGTGAATCCAGTTTCCATCTGGTGTTAACCACTTGAATTGTGTGAGTTTAATATTACTACCGTCACTCATATCAATTGTTTGTTGTACAGTTCCTTTACCAAATGTTTTTTGACCAACGAGTTTATAACCGCCTGCTTCTTTCATTGCTCCTGCTAAAATTTCGGAAGCGGAAGCACTACCACCATCAATAAGAACGACAATTGGATACGGTTTTTTCTTTGTCAATTTAGAGAAATCTTTATCTTTCTCCCCATTTCTTGCTTCAATTTGAACCATTGGTTTATCTTTTGTAATAAATCCTTGTAAAATCTTTTCTACGCTCTGTAAGTAGCCACCGGGATTGCCCCGAACATCTATAACAAGTCCATCTATTTTCTTCGCTTCTAAAGTCTTTAAGCTCTTGTCAAATTCTTCAGCAGTTTCTCCTGAAAAAGACGTAATATCTAAATAGCCAACTTTCTTTCCATTATACGTTTTTACAGAGTCATATACAGATTGAAGTGGAATGGTGTCACGCGTCACTTGAAAGTTCAACACATCTTTCTCACCAGGACGCATAATATCTAATTTAACGGTTGAACCTTTTTTTCCACGAATTTTGATAACTGCTTCATGAATCGTTAAACCTTCAATACTTTTCCCATCTATTTTTAGAATCTGATCGTTTGGTTTTAAGCCTACTTTTTCGGCTGGCGAATTCTTGAATGGAGATACTATGGTTACTTGGTTATTAATCATTCCAACCTCTGCTCCAATACCTTCAAATGAGGAAGAAAGAGATTGGGTGAATTCTTCAGAAGTTGCCTTGTCCATATACGTAGAAAAAGGGTCTTTTAAAGTTTGAATCATTCCTTCGATTGCACCTTGAACTAACTTGTCATCTGGCACATCTTCTACATATCTTGATTTAATTAAGTTGTATGCTTGTCCAATTTTTGTCAGTTTGGCATCTTGTTGAGCGGGGGTGGAAGCTTGTACATGTTCTATAGTATTGGGTTGTTCCAAAATATTCATACCAACATACGTACTACCAGCACCGAATACGATAGATCCAGCCATTAAAAACACCGTTTTCCGGTTCATCTTTCTCCCTCTTTCTAATAAAAATTTTTACCGTACCACTATACTAGACAGTTTATGAAAACCTTGTTCTTTTTATGTGTGCTTTCTAAAATGGAACATAACTTCGTGGATCAACCGCATTTGATTTCGATGCATTCCATTGACCTTTATGCAATTCAAAATGCAAATGTGCACCAAAAGAATGCCCAGTGTTACCCATATAACCAATTTGTTGACCTTTTTCCACTGTTTGTCCTTCAGAAACACTACTAGATTCCATGTGACCATATACAGTTGTCCAAAGTTGTCCATCAATATTATGCGTTAGGAATACAACATTACCATAAGACGATGAATAATACGCCCGAAAAACGTAACCATCTGCTGCTGCAACAATCGGTACACTACTACCACGTTTTCCAATGTCTACACCATCATGTGATTTTCCCCAACGAGCACCAAAACCAGAAGTAATCGGACCATTTGCTGGACGCATAAATGAACCACTTGTGATAGCTGGTAGTGATCCTCCTCCACTACTTGCTACGTTTTTCGCTTCTCTTTCTCGTCTTTGTGTTTCAAGTAATTGTTGAATTTCCGAACTAAGTGCTTGCTTTTGTTTATCATATAATTCTTTTTCTTCTTGAAGATCCATCTTTCTTTCTTCTTCAGCTTTTTCTTGTTTTTCTAAAGAAGCCATTAACTTTTCTTTTGCTGCACTTTGTAGTTCTAATTGTTCTTGTAATAACTTCAAATCTTGTAAATCATTTTCTAAGTTTGCTAGATTTGTTTGCAAATCTTCTTCTGCATGTTGTTTTAATTCTTTATCAGATTGTTGTTCTTCTAAAATTGTTTTATCCGCATCAAACAGTGTAGAAACTGCGTCAATGCGATTGACAAAATCAGTAAAATTTTGTGCTCCGAGTAGTACATCTAAATAACTAATCGCTCCTCCACTTTCTTGTAGAGAACGAGCTCTTTCCATTAACACTTCATTTCTTTTACTCATTCGTTCAGATACGTCAGTAATTTGTCTTTCAATATCCGCTATATTCTTTTTCGTTGTATCAATATTTTTTTGTTTTTCACGTTCTTTACCACTTGTATCAGCAATCTTTACATCAAGCATTTCAATCTCTTTATCTACTTTTTGTTGTGCTACTCGTAGTTGTTCAATTTTGTCAGCAGATTGGGTAATATTTTTTTTTACTTCTGTCTGATTTCCTTTTACTTTGCTAAGCTCTGTTTTCTTCTCTTGTATTTGTTTATTAGTTATGGCACTAGCATCAGTTGGTATTAGTATCATAATCCCCATCATTGTTGTTAGTACAATAGGTAAACTTTTCTTTATCATCACCGATGAACCCCTCCCTATTTTATACTTTCAAAAACTTTCGTACAGATACTAGACTTCCCCACACCCCAATAAATGAACCTGTTCCAATCAAAACTGCACTTACTTGCCAAATAAATGGCGATGGTGGAAGTAAATGAATAAATGCTAATGCTTTTGTTTGGGACTGTACGAAATGATACAAATACGGATAACTTCCCCAAAGCAATCCAATCGGAATAGTAGATCCAAGAATACCTAGCCATAATCCTTCTAAGAAAAAAGGCCATCGAATAAAGCCATTTGTCGCTCCAACAAGTTTCATAATTTCAATTTCTTGCCCTCTGGCAAAAATCGTTATTTTAATCGTATTAGAAATGAGGAACATCGCTGTAAATAGAAGTCCTATAATTAAACCTAGTCCTACATTTCTTGAAATAGATAAGACAGTGAATAACTTCTCTATCTTTCCTTTTCCATACTCAGCCTTCGTTACATAGTTAAATTTCTCTATTTGTTCACCAACTTTTCCTGTATCCGTTGGCATTTTTGTTTTTACATAATAAACATCACTTAATGGATTACTTTGTTCAATTAATCCAAATGCTTTTCCATTTTCACCAAAACTTTTTTTCAATTTCTCCAGTTCTTGTTTCTTTGTAGAATACGTTACTGATCCTACCTCTGGAATCGCTTGGATGCGTGTTTCTAATTCTGCTTTTTGTGCTTGATTAGCTGTCACATCAATATACACACTTATTTGAACGTCTTTTTCCAATTCATTTGCAAAACTATTTAAATTAAACATAATAATAAGAAATACGCCAACAATTAACAAAGTGATAGATACAGCACTAATAGAAGCAAACGTCATCCATCCATTACGCCCAATATTCTTTAAGCTCTCCCTTAAGTGGCGGCGTAAAGTGCTAAACCTCATAACCATATTCTCCTCTCGCCTCATCACGAGCAATCCGACCACTTTCAATGGCAATTACACGACGGCGAATCCGATTCACAATATCACGATTATGTGTCGCCATTAATACAGTTGTTCCACGACTATTAATCGCATCAAAACTTTCGACAATATCCCATGTTGTATCAGGATCTAAATTTCCTGTTGGCTCATCCGCAATTAAAATCGGTGGCGAGTTAACGATAGACCTTGCAATTGAAACACGTTGCTGTTCTCCACCTGACAATTCATCTGGATAAAAACGTGCTTTATGTTTTAATTTAACAATTTCTAGTACTTCCATCACTCGTCTTTTTATTTGGCGAGGTGGTGTTTCAATGACTTCAAGAGCAAATGCCACATTCTCATACACGGTTAATTTTGGTAATAATTTAAAATCTTGAAACACAACCCCGATATTTCGGCGAAGAAACGGAATTTTTTTCTCTTTTAGTTTCGTTAAATCAATATCGTTAATCATAATTATTCCCTTAGTAGGCTTCTCTTCTCGGTACATCATTTTTACAAAAGTTGATTTGCCTGAACCACTTGGTCCAACTACATAAGCAAATTCTCCTTGATTAATTTTCACATTAATTCCATTAATAGCAATAACACCATTCGAATATGTTTTATATACATCTTTCATTTCAATCATTATTTAACCACCTAATCAGGCTGAAGTTTTACTCACCAACATTCGCCAATATCCTACAAAAAACTACATCATTTATTATAGCACTAAACATAAAAAAACCGCACATGATTTTATTTACATTTTTATAAAAAAAAATCAGCTAAAGAAAGTGTTTCCACATTCCTTTAGCTGATTCATTTATTTTACTATTTTTTTTCTGATAACCATGTAGCAACTTTAGTAAGATCATCACCTTGAACTAGAGCTTTTGGCATTGCTCCACGTCCGTCTTTGATAATACCTTCAATCTCTTCTTTAGAAAGTTTGCCACCAACTTTTTGTAAGTTTGGTCCTACTGCTCCTTCTAAATTTGCTCCATGACAAGATGCACAACTTGTTTTGAAGATTGCTTCTCCGCCTGATGAATCAGTAGTAGCTGCTGGTGCTGGTGGATCTGCTTTTGCCTCTTCTTTCTTGTCACCACCACAACCTGCAAGTACAAGTGATACACCCATAAACAAACCAATCAACTTCTTTTTCATACCAATTCTCCCCCTTATTTTTTTGTTGCTAACCATGAACTAACTTTTTCAAGTTCCTCACCTGAGATAAGTCCTGCTGGCATAGCACTTGATCCTTTGTTGATAGCAGCAACAATTTGTTCTTTAGAGAGTTTGCTACCAATAGTGTTTAAATCTTCGCTATGACACACTGAACAGTTTTTCTTAAAAATTTCTTCTCCGGTGCTTACACTACTTGATGGGTTATCCAATCCGCCACTACAAGCAGATAATGTAAATAATGAAAACAATACACCAACCAGTTTTTTTTTCATCTGATTCCCCTCGTTAAATTATAACTTTGAACGTAAGTATGCGTCAATAAATATATTAATTTCCCCATCCATAACAGCTTGAACATTACCAACTTCTGTATTTGTGCGATGATCTTTCACAAGTGAATACGGATGAAATACATAAGAACGAATTTGGCTTCCCCAACCAATTTCTTTCTGCTCTCCACGGATTTCATTCATTTCTTCTTTCTGTTCTTCTATCCTTCGTTGGTACAGTTTTGCTTTTAACATCTTCATTGCATGTTCACGGTTTTTAATTTGAGATCGTTCTGACTGACAAGTAACGATTACATTTGTTGGGATGTGTGTAATCCGAACAGCTGAATCGGTTGTATTAATATGCTGGCCACCTGCACCACTTGCACGGTATGTATCAATTTTTAAATCTTCCGTCCGAATATCAATTTGAATTGTGTCATCCAGTTCGGGAACAACTTCACATGAAGCAAATGATGTATGTCTTCGACCAGAAGAATCAAATGGAGAAATACGAACAAGACGGTGAACACCTTTCTCCGCTTTTAAATAACCATATGCATTATACCCTTTAATCAATATTGTCACACTTTTTAGCCCAGCTTCATCTCCAGATAAGTAGTCCATTGTTTCTACTTTAAAATTACGCTTCTCGGCCCAACGTGTATACATTCGTAAAAGCATTAAACCCCAATCTTGTGATTCTGTTCCACCAGCTCCTGGATGAAGTTCCAAGATCGCATTGTTTTGATCGTACGGCTCACTTAAAAGAAGTTGTAGTTCAAATGCTGATAATTGTCCACTAAGCATTGTCACATTTGTTTCTAATTCTTTTTGCAATTCTTCATCTGATTCTTCTTTGACAAGTTCATATGTTATTTCTGCATCGTCATAACAATCAACTAATCCTTTAAATTGATTTACTATTTCTTTCAGAGCATTTACTTCATTAATGACCACTTGTGCACCACGTTGGTCATCCCAAAATGTAGGCTCTAGCATTTGCTGATCTAATTTATTAATCTGTAATTCTTTTCCTGAAAGGTCAAAGAGACCCCCTAATACTCGCTAACCGCTGAGCCATTTTCTCTAATTCTTGTTTAATTTCCACTAACTCCATCATGTCTATTCTCCTCAACATTCATTTCATTAAAATAAATCTATTTATTAAAAGAATGGATGAGTTTGGGACAGGGGTAAAAAGTTCCAAACTCATGAAATTCCTGAGCTATTTACTAACTAATTCTTCCACAACAATGTTTGTATTTCTTGCCGCTTCCACATGGGCATTCTTCATTACGTCCAATGGTTTTTACTTTTTTTGGTTTCTTTTTAATTTCTTCACCTGCTGGGTTAACCGCTTCACCATGCATTACTTCTTCTCGCTCTAAATTTTGTTGCAACTGTGCCTTCATAATGTGTAATGTAATTTCATCTTCAATAGAGGAAATCATTGCTTCGAACATTTCAAAACCTTCCATACGATACTCACGAAGCGGATCAATTTGACCATATGCACGCAAATGAATTCCTTGTCTTAACTGATCCATTGTGTCAATATGTTCCATCCATTTTGTATCAACAATTCTTAGAACAATCACCCGTTCAAACTCTCTCATTTGTTCAAAAGTAAATTCTTCTTCTCGCTCATTGTAATAAACCTGAACTTCTTCCCATATAAGTTCAATAATTTCTTCAGCATCTTTTCCTTTTAAATCAGAAACTGATAAATCTTCTTCTGCAAATAAATTGTTTACTCCATGAGTAATAATTGCTTGTAAATCCCATTCTTCTTCCAAATCACTAACAGTATAGTTATATACACAACGTTCAATAGAAGAACGAATCATTCCTTCCACAACTGGACGTAGGTTTTCAGCATCTAATACATCTCCACGTTGTCGATACATAATTTCCCTTTGTTCACGTAACACATCATCATATTGTAGAAGTTGTTTACGTGCATCATAGTTATTACCTTCTACCCGTTTCTGTGCCGATTCTACTGCTTTAGAAACCATCTTGCTTTGGATTGGTTGAGAATCATCCATACCCATTTTTTCCATTAATGACATCATATTTTCCGAACCAAAACGACGCATTAATTCGTCTTCAAGTGATAAATAAAATTGTGTTTCTCCAGGGTCTCCTTGGCGGCCTGCCCGACCACGTAACTGGTTGTCAATCCGTCTA
Organism: Caryophanales bacterium; assembly: GCA_031546705.1. GTDB lineage: Bacteria > Bacillota > Bacilli > Bacillales > JAVBJX01 > JAVBJX01. Next base: position 92,720 of record JAVBJX010000007.1, on the reverse strand, counting down.
CTTTCATGACGTTCTGTTCCAATTACCGTTAAACCCCCAAGTTCAATAACACCTTCGCCTAGTTTAATATCTGTACCACGTCCAGCCATATTGGTGGCAATTGTCACTGCTCCAGATTGTCCTGCATTAATAATAATTTCTGCTTCTTTTTCATGATTTTTTGCATTTAAAATGTTATGTGGAACACCTTTTTTCTGTAACAATTTAGAAATAATTTCAGATGTTTCGACAGCCACTGTTCCGACCAGTACAGGCTGTCCTTTTTTATGACGTTCTGCAATGTCGTCAACCGCTGCACGAAACTTTCCTTCCATTGATTTATAAATTAAATCTGGAAAATCTTTTCTTTCGATTGGTTTATTAGTTGGAATCGAAATAATACCCATATTGTAAATGTTACGGAACTCTTCTTCCTCTGTTTTCGCTGTTCCAGTCATTCCAGATAATTTTTTGTACATACGGAAATAATTCTGGAATGTAATGGTTGCTAGAGTCATCGAGTCATTTTCAATTTCGAGTCCTTCTTTTGCTTCAATTGCTTGGTGTAATCCTTCACTATACCGCCGTCCAGCCATTAAACGACCTGTAAATGGATCAACAATAACAACTTTTCGATCGGCAACGACATAATCAATATCTCGAAGCATCACAACATGGGCACGTAGAGCTTGGTTAATATGATGATTCAGTGTCACATTGGCGACATCAAATAAATTATCAATGCCAAATGCCCGCTCCGCTTTTGTCATTCCATCTTCTGTTAGTTGGACAGCTTTTGTTTTTTCATCATAGGTGTAGTCTTTTTCTTTATTCAGTGTTCGTACAAACCCATTTGCTTGTGTGTACAATCGTGGAGATTTGTCCGCTGTTCCAGCGATAATAAGTGGTGTACGTGCTTCATCTACTAAGATGGAGTCAACTTCATCGACCACTGCAAAGTTTAAAGGACGTTGTACCATATCTTCTTTGTACAAAACCATATTATCACGCAAATAATCAAAGCCAAATTCATTATTTGTTCCATATGTAATATCAGCACGATAGGCTACTTGCTTCTCTTCTCGTTCCATACTATTCAAATTCAAACCAACAGTAAGTCCAAGAAATTTATACAATTCGCCCATTTCAGATGCGTCACGATGTGCCAAGTATTCATTGACTGTGATAACATGAACTCCTTCACCAGAGAGGGCATTTAAATACACAGGCATTGTTGCCGTTAATGTTTTTCCTTCCCCTGTTTTCATCTCAGGGATATCCCCGTCGTGGAGAACAACTCCCCCCATAATTTGCACCATGTATGGATACTTTTGAAATACCCGTCTTGATCCTTCTCGAACAACCGCAAATGCTTCGACAAGCAAATCATCTAATGTTTCACCTTTTTGATAACGCAGTTTGAATTCTTCTGTCTTTCCTCGTAGTTCATCATCGGAGAATTTCTCCATATCCGCTCCAAGTGAATCCACTTGTTTTGCCACTCTACTCAATCGAGTCAATCGACGTTTATCTGATTCAAATACCTTTTTTAATAATCCAAGCATACGAACGCTCCTAACTTCTTTAGACTAAATAGAAAACCATTACCTTTAATATTACCATTTCATATAGGAGCTTACAACTTGAACTGTTCGGGGATTTTTGGAAATAAAAAGAAGGCACGCCAATAGTGTTTGCTTTGGCGTACCTTCTTTTTATAATTATTGTTAATTCGCTTCAATTAATCCATAACGTCCATCTTTACGGCGATATACAACATTCGTTTCATTTGTATCTCCATTGGCAAACACATAGAAATTATGTCCAAGCATATTCATTTGTAGAATAGCTTCTTCTTTATCCATTGGTTTTAAATCAAAACGTTTTGTGCGAACGAGTTCATAATCTTCCTCATCCTCCACAAATTCTTGTTTAGGTACTTCCATTGCAAAGGCAAGTGGATGCTCTCCTTTTTCATGAAGTTTACGATTTGCTTTTGTTTTATGTTTACGAATTTGACGTTCTAATTTATCCCCTACTAAATCAATAGCAACGTACAAATCATCTTGTTCTTCTTCTGCTCTTAACACAAATTTTGGCATTGGAATCGTTACTTCAATTTTGCCATGTTTGTCTGGATATACTTTCAGGTTCACATTTACCGTTCTTTCTGCATTGCTTTCAAAAAAACGTTCAAGCTTATCAATCTTTTTCTCTACATACTCACGTAATGCTGCTGTAACCTCGATGTTTTCACCACGAATATTGTATTTCATAAGATGAACCTCCTGTTTCTTTTTTAATATTTAAAGGCCTATTGTATACATTCGACAAAACACGTATAAATCCTTTTTTATTTTGGATAAAATGCTAACTTTTAATCATCATCGCCATATGTCCACGTGTTGCAAATCCATTTTCCTGCATAAAATTTTTCAAATTCTCTAAAGAACCAGAATTATGGTCAAGTGAACGTGATAATGAATGAACAATACTATAAATGATGTATCTGTGAATTACTCACCACTTAACACCCTTACAGGTTGTTTGAAGTGGGAGCTTCTTGGATAATAGCCACTTTTGATAGCTGACTAAGTTACCAAGCTATGAGGGCAATCCCTGCCCCTAAAACCTAATTACATGGCTAATTTCAGCAAGTTTAGACTTGCATTCACATCCCTATCATGATGGCTGTTGCATTCTGGACAATCCCACTCACGAAGGTTAAGGTTTTTTACATCTTTGTTTTTGTATCCACAGTGAGAACATAACTGACTACTTGCGTAATTCTTCGGTGCGATAATCAAATCACGACCTTTCCAAACTGCTTTATAGTGAAGGTATTCTCTAAATTTAGACCATGATACTTCTGCGATTGCTTTTGCTAGTTTATGGTTCTTTTGCATGTTCTTTATGCTTAAGTCCTCGATTACAATGACTTGGTTTTCGTCTGTAATCTTGTTACTCAATTTGTGAAGAAAATCATTTCTTTGATTCGTAATCTTTTCATGAAGTTTGGCAACTTGCAATCTAGCTTTTTCTCTGTTTTTAGAACCTTTCTTTTTTCGTGACAAAGCACGTTGGAGGAAAGACAATCTTTTTTCAGATTTTCGTAGCCATTTCGGATTTTTGTATTTCTTACCAGTAGATAATATGGCGAAATCTTTTAAGCCAACGTCCACACCTACTTTTGTATCTAACTTAGGAAATAATTGTTCGTTTTCTTCTACCAAAACAGACACAAAATATGTATTGGTAGGTGTTTTAGAAATGGTTACAGATTTAATCAATCCTTGAAACATCCTATGTTGTTTCATTTTTACTGTTGTTTTTAGTTTAGGAAATTTGATATATCCATTTTCAATAGCTACTGTTCCTTTTTGATTGTTTGTGGTGTAACTGCAATGATTGTCTTTTTTACTTTTGAATGTTGGAAATCCAACTGATTTGTCTCGGAAAAAGTTAGTATATGCTTTGTTTAGATTCATTTGTGCATTGGCTAAGGAAAGGCTGTCTACTTCTTTTAGGAATGGAAATTCTGTTTTATACTTAGCAGGAGTAGGATATTTGATAGATTTGTCTATACTTTTTTGAGATTCTTGATACGAATGGATTCTATCTGAAAGCATTTTATTATAGACAAAACGTACACATCCAAATGTTTTTGCGAAAAAATTTTGTTGGTCTGCGTTTGGATACAGGCGATATTTGTATGCTTTTAACATGAGTTACACCTACTTTCTATCTTAATTTTCTATAGAATGAGTATGCCATAATCCTTGGCTTCGCCAACCGAAATTCATCTCCACCTTACCGTGGGGCTGTTAGCCCTTCACACGTTTGAAGGTGAAGACTTCTTTCGGAAAATCGTTAAAATACTTCCTTCTCCATTGAGTGGATACTCTCTAGCATCATCTTCTTTAGAAATCTCTATAACATCATCTGCCTATTCTTTCATTTTTTTCTATTAACAGACATCAAAATTTCTTACAAATGCTTAGTTGCTATTTCACTTTCTTCATCTGTAATGGCATATTTTATACATTTTGCAATATACATAAGACTTTTGTATGGTTGTTGTTTTGCATGATATAACATTGCTAAATTGTAATGAATATTGTAGGAGAAAGAAAATACTCCAATGCTTCTTTTAAAAGTTTAATTGCTGTTTGTACATCATTCTTCAAATAATAGTAATTGGATTTCAATGCATAATACGCCTCTGTTTTCACAATGGTTTCATAGAAGGCAAAATATTCTTCTGCCTCTGTGTGTTGTTGGTTCAAACATTCTTCAATTTGTTGATTTAGTTGCTTATTTGTTGAACAACTTTATTTATTCTTATAGTCATTTTAGTTGCTCTTTCTATAAATCGTTTAGTTGTTTATGCACTTTTGCTGTTTTGAGAACCTTTGCTAACTTTTCTGCCACCTTAACATATGCTCTACAACCCTTTTAGTATACAGTTCCACTTTTTCTTCAAACAAACCTGCTTCATCCTTTAAATGTTCTTGATTTAGTAATTCCACATTCACTTTCTCTAAATCAAAAAATCCATTATTGTTCACTTCATCTATCGTTTCAAACCGAAAAATATGCGATGCATCTGTTATCGAAGCTTTATATGTTTGTTCGGGATGCCATGCTTCAGTAAATGCACAGCTTCTTTCCTTTCCTCCAAAATCACTCATCACTTGTCCATCAATATGTGCATCCTCTTCTTCAATCCCGCACAATTTTAATAAAGTTGGCATCACATCAATATTCTCTGTAAACGTTTCACTTTCTAACTCGGGAACTCCCTTTCCATACATCATCAACGGAACTTTTCGTCTTGTTTCACTAAGTAAAAATGAATCTGTATCTAGGAAAGATTGTCCATGATCAGAATTCAAAACAATTAATACTTCGTCTTGTGCATAGCGATTATTAATATAGTTGTATAATGTACCTAAATGTCGATCCATTCTCCTTATTCCTTGAAGATACTTCTCTATTTTGCTTTCTTCATGTTTTGTTAACACAGATGTTTTTGCTAATCTTCTCTCTTGTTTGTGCATAGCTTTTGTATTCACTTGACTTATTAAATCATACTGCCGTTCATCTGCCGCATCATGTAAATCTTCCAAACAAATCCACAAATAATGGTTCTGATTCTCAAGTGCTTCTAAATGTTCAATTGTTTCAGTAATAACCTCCCCACATCCAAAACCATCACTATACTTTTGAAAAACAATACGGTCAAAACCTTTGTGATATCCATAGGTTGGAGTAATCCGCCAATTGTTATTTATTTGTGCAGTAAAATAACCAGCATCTTGGAAACTCTCTGAAAACAATTTATTTTTCTTACTTAGTTCACATGGATAATTCGGAGAAAATAGTCCGTGATGAGGTGTATATTTTCCTGTATATGTACTTGCTACACTCGGAAGCGTCCATTCACTCGTTGCATAACAATTTGTATTCTTGTAACCTTTCTTAAAAAAATTCGTTGTATTTGGCATCCATTTGCCTACTCCTTGTTTTTGGAGAAACCCAAAAGATAAACCATCAATAAACACAAATAAAACCAAAGATGGATTTTTTTTCTTCGGTTTAAGCGAAATTGGATTTCCAATAAATATATTCTTATCACTACGAATTTCAATAGATGTTGTATCTTCAAATGTTAAATAATGATATTGATTCAAAGATAGAACCTTTTTAAACGTATACATATCAGTATCTGTTTTTATTTTTAAAGATGTATCTTCCTGTAATAATGATATAGGAATAGTAAATGGAGCATCGACTTTCTTTTTAACATATTTTTTTTCTGCACCCTTCAATAACTCTGTTTTAAAAAACACATTATCTCTATTGATATTTCGAATACGTGGGGATCTATACATATTAACTAAGTACGAATCGTCATTTTCATCTTGTATAACTTGACGCACAAGACTTTCCCTATATCCATCAAGTGGATAATCTCTTGCATCCGTTTCTATATCAATGCGTTCCATTTCAATTACCCAATTTTGAACGTCCTTCTTATCTACAATCATCATAATATCACTAATATGCATTTTTATAATCTCTTTGCCACTTGGCTCATTTGCATACTTTATACATCTCGTAAAATGTATAAGACTTTCATAAAACTGTTGTTTTGCATGATATAACATTGCTAAATTGTAATGAATATTGTAGGAGAAAGAAAACACTTCCAATGCTTCCTTTAAAAGTTCAATTGCCGCATTCACATCATTCTTTAAATAATAATAATTAGACTTTAATGCATAATATGCCTCTGTTTTTGCAATAGCTTCATAGGAGGCAAAATATTCTTCTGCCTCTGTGTATTGTTGTTGGTTCAAACATTCTTCAATTTGTTGATTTAGTTGCTTTATTTGTTGAACAACTTTATTTATTCTTATAGTCATTTTAGTTGCCCCTTCCAAACTAAATTTAAAACATATTCTTAGACATATTATCAAACAAAACTTCTATATTCACTGTACTATTATTTGCTCTTGGTGTTAGCTTCAAAGAATCTCGAATGCAATCAAAATCATCCTTACCAAGACCATAAGAAGGATAACTAGTTGACACATGTAACTCCCTAAAAAACTGTAATAACTGCTCTTTCGGATTTTCTCCAAAAATATCGTTCATTACTTCCCCATAATCTTCCATTGCTACCTCGACAATATCTGGTAATGTAATACTTGCAGCTATTCCATGTGGAATTTCTTTATGAAGCGTCATATAATACGACATCGCATGAGCAATGGCGGTTTGTGTATTAGAAAATGCCAACCCTGCTTTTAATGTTGCCTCCATCATTTCTGCCCTAAATTCTACATTTTGCAAATCTTTTTCCAGTTTAGGAAGTGAATAACAAATTGTCTTAGCCGCCTGAACAGCATACATTCTCGAAATTGGATTTGAGTTTTTATTCCATATGCTTTCCAAACTATGTGATAAAGCATCTAACCCGGTTTGAATCGTTAAATTTCTAGGCAAAGATATGCTTAATAGCGGATCACAAATAGCCGTTTCACACCAGAGATTTTCTGTGTGAATTGAGTATTTTTTTTTGTTAGTATCATCCCAAATTGTTCCCCATGGTGTAACTTCGCTCCCTGTTCCCGCTGTAGTCGGAATAGCAATTACTTTCTTATACTGAATGTCAGACTCCATGCCAGTCCGCTCGCCGAACAGTATTTTTTCAACAATACTAAAATTCTCTTGTTCACTATAAATAGATAATGCTTTCGCTGTATCAATAACACTTCCACCACCAAGTGCAACAATTACATCAAATGTTCTAAAATCAAGTTGACTATACAACTCTTTTACATGATTAATCGTTGGATTCGGTTGTACACAATCAATTACTTGAACAATTGGAGCAGTTGATTTAATCTTTGCCACTACCCCACGACTTTGAAATCCTGAAGAAGTGACAAGCAATGTCTTTCTATCCTTCAATATCTCAGGTAATCTTCCCAAACTCCCGACACCAAACACAACTCGAACTGGGTTATAATATTGAAAATTATTCACCGAAAATCTCCTTAGCTCTATTGTAATCATCAAGAAAATCAATTTCCACCCATGGTTCTTCCATTGTCGGCTCACATTGTATTAAATGACCATCTCGACACATATTCGTAAAAGCATATGTATCATACACTTGATAATTTCCATCTGAAAGTGCCTGCTCAATATATTCAAATACAGCTTTCGGCTCATGAACAGTTGCAATCCCAGTCCATTCTCCAGCACTTTTCAATACTTCTTTGCTCGATTCAATCAGAAGATTAGTTCTCGTCACTCTTACCTTCATCGCTTCTTCATCTGTTTCTTTAAAATCAACAAGCATATTCATACTTGTATCGAGTGTATTTATTTGTAAAAAGTTTTGCAAAGCCTTTTCTGAAAATACAACATCTCCATGCAAATAAAGAAATGGCTCATTCTCAACAAAAGACTTGGCAAACCAAAGAGAACCCATATTATTACAAAATGAATAAAATGGATTGTATATACAAACTGCTTGCTGACCAACTTTATTCACAATATCTTCTTTTCTATATCCAACAACAATAGCAATTTCTTCTATTCCAGCCCGCTTTAACAAATCAAGATTTCTCAAAAGTAGTTCTTGACCACCAACGTGCAATAAACATTTTGGTTTTTCTAGCGTTAACGGATATAGTCGACTAGACAATCCAGCTGCAACAATAACTGCTTTCTTTATCATTGTTCATCCCCACTTATATAGTTCATAAAACGATTTCTTACTTCAAATGGTTTTACTTTCGGTCTTCCAAGTCCTTCTTTGATTCCTAAAGATGTCCGAATAGAACCGAAAGTAAGCATAGGATTTACTTGCCAATGTTGAATAGACTCATCTAAATCACTTAGTGAAGACAAGTAGTCCACCTTCTTATAACCTGATCCTTTGGCAATTGAAACAAAATCAGCAATTGACGAAACTGTTCGTTGTCCACCCGTTGATTCATGTGCTCCATTATCTAGTAGTAAATGATATAAATTTTTGGGAGCATAGAAAGCATTAGTTGTTAAAGAACCCATTCTCATTAAAAGTGAACCATCACCATCAATAGCGATTATTTTTTTATTCGGTTGCACCAAAGCAAGACCTAATGCAAGTGAACTAATGCATCCCATTGATCCAACCATATACAATTGATTAGCCGTATCTTCAATTTCGTATAATTCTCTACCTGTGATACCTGTTGTTGCTAGAAAAAGTGTGTCCTTATTAGCAGATTCTTTCAATTGCTCTAGCACTTCTATTCGTTTTGGAAATTGGTCAGAACCAGTTTTCAATGACACAATTGGTGTAGAAAATTCTTTTGTTTGTTGCTCTTGTAAAGATTCTTTATCTAATGTTCCTTTTTTTACAACAAAAAAGTAAGATTCTCCTTGCTCAATCCAGTCATTCGCTTGTTGTAATTGAACTCTTGCTTCTTCAAAATCACTTGATAAAAAACTATAGCGAATGTTCATTACATCCAGAAGACTAGTTGTCACTGTTCCCATTAATTCATGTTGTGGCTCATCTTGAATTCCTTCTTCTCCACGTAGACTAACAAAACCAAGAACAGGAATTTTAAATATATAATTGAGTGATGTCAATGGTGATACTGCATTTGTTAGCCCTGAATTTTGACAGAGAAAAACGGATTTTCTCCCACCTAAATATGCTCCAGAACATACAGCTACAGCATCGCCCTCATTCGCACTCATGACAAATTGATTTTGATTGATTGCATAGTTAATCAAACTTTTTAGAAATGAACAAGGTACGCCACTATAAAAATTAAAACCTAATTTAGCAAGCTCTTGACCAAATAAGTTTGTTGCTAACACTACAAATCACCTGCTTTTTGTAAATCCAACACACTATCAATATCGAACCATTCTCCACGAATATATTTAATATGAACTTCGTGTTTTTTTGTTAAATAATTGAACAAATCACAAAGACGTAGTTGCTTGAAATTTTCCTCTTTAGATAAATCATCCATTGCTTGGCGAATCCAATCTGCACCTTTTTCCGTTACTTTCCACAAACCAATAAATTCACCTTGTCTATCTTTCAAATCAGTACTCATTTCTAATAATCGTACTGTTTGATCGAATATTTTACGATCATATGATACATCTGCCCGAATATAATCGACATAGCTGTCCGACTCCTCTTCATCTACATCTACAACAATGACAATATCGTGCTGATCATTCAACAATTCATTTAACATATATGGTTTAAACAAAATATCTCCGTAAGAAATAACTGTATTTGTCTTTAAATATTCAAGTGCTAAATACAGGGAATATAATTCTTTCGTGTCACTAAATTGCTCATTATCAATAAAATGCACATTCGGAAGTTGTATCTGTTCTCTAGCATATCCACGAACAACGGAGATATTTTTGATATCCATTCGATTCATATCATCTACTAATGAATACAAAATAGGTTTGCCATTTACTTTCAGCATTGTTTTTGGAATACCAGCTGTTAAGTCACCAAATGCTTCGCCTTTAGAAGCAGCCAAAATAATAGCATTCATTTCTTTTCCATACGTTGGTAAATATTTTTTTTCTGCATCCTTCAATTCACTTGCACCTTGCAAATCAAAAATATGAGATACGTTGGCAACTGTACCTTCGACATTTTGCAAACTTTCATCATGAAAAATTTGACTTGTTACTTTTTCCATAGCAGTAATAGCACTGCGTACATTATGGTTTGCCCAAATAGCACAACTTACCCTCCACTCACGGAAATATTCTGTTGGTGTAGAGTAATATTTTGTTGGCACAATAATAACTGGATGACGGTTTGCCCACGCTTCCATAAACGATTTAATTTCAGAAGCATTTGGTTTTTTACTATGTACTAAAATAGCATCTGCTCCAGCCAAACGATACGCTTCTGCTCTCCGCAAAGCTTCATCAAGCCCCCAGCCAGCAATAAACGCTTCAATCCGAGCAACAACAACAAAGTCAGGATCTAATTGAGCATCTTTTGCCGCTCGAATTTTCCCACAAAACTCTTCCATATCTGCTAATGGTTGTGCTTCACTATTAATAAATGAATTTGTTTTCGGAAATAATTTATCTTCAATACAAACTCCCGCAATCCCTCGTTGCTCCAGCTTTCTTACTAAGCGACGCATGTTGTTGAAGTTTCCATATCCTGTATCACCATCAAGTAAAATCGGAATCGTTGTGGCATCACTCATAAATTCAGTTACTTCCAATATTTGTGTCCACGATGCTTCATTATTATCACGAACTCCTAAAGCAGCAGAAATAGACAACCCACTTGCCCAAATTGCTTTAAACCCAGCGTTTTCAACAATTTTAGCAGATAAACCGTTATGAGCTTCCATGAGAAAGTGTAACTCTTTTGATTGAATTAATTGTTTCAATTGTGTTGTTTTTTTCATTGGTGCTTTCCCTTTCGTTCGTAATTGAACACACTCATATTCTTTTGGACAGATAATTTTATATATATTTTCAAGATTTTCTTTATGTATTATGACTCTTTTATTATACACCACATATCATTTTAAAAACATATTTTGCCCTTTATATCTAACCCTAGACATACGAAACAGTTGAATAAAGATAACATCATTAAATCACCGTTGATACATGTTTCTGAAATATTTTTTTCAGAAGTATTTCTACGGTCTGGAAATGGAATACTATAAGTGATATGCTAGAAGTAATATGAAATATAGGCATTTTCTCTACGAACTTGTTATAAATGATTTGGAAATTAAATATTGTAGACCTACCCTAAGAATTTTCCCTAGTGTTTACAGTTATTGATGATGTTCTCTTCTATAGTTTTATTCATTTAGAAGAATTATAATGGAATTTTTATTCGCAAATAACCACATTTGTAATGGGTTCATTAATTTAGCAACCGTAATTTACAAGTTTTTTGAAAGAAGGTACAACAATGAGAATCAATATATTAGACTGTACACTCAGAGATGGTGGGTATATAAATAATTGGGATTTTAAATTTAAAAACATAAAAAATATTATTAATAGCTTAGAAAAATCTGGAATTGAAATTATAGAATGCGGATATTTAAGCGATAAAAGTAGCGGTTCCATTGATAGTACTTTCTTTAATTCCATCAACAGTATTAGCAATACTTTTTTAGAAAAAAAGAAAAAAAATATTATATATGCAGCGATGATTGATTTTGGAGGTTTCAACATTGAAAACCTCTCAAATTGTGATGAAAATAGTATTGATATGATAAGATTAGCATTTCACAAAAAAGATATGAAGGAAGCACTTGTATATGCTTCTAAAGTTTTTGAAAAAGGATATAAAGTAAGTATCCAGCCAATGGTAACCATAAGTTACAGTGACTATGAACTTTTAGAGCTAGTAAAAATATGTAATAACCAAGAAATATACTCCTTTTATATTGCAGATAGTTTTGGTGAAATGAGAATGAACGATGTTACCAGACTTTCTTATTTGTTAGATAATAATTTAAAAAAACATATATATTTAGGATTTCATTCTCATAATAATCTACAGCTCTCCTATGCTAATTCAATAGAATTTTTGAAAATCCAATCGAAAAGGAATTTAATTATAGATAGTTCTATACTTGGTATGGGAAGAGGAGCAGGAAATTTAAATACAGAACTTTTCGCTGAATACTTAAACTTATTTTATGATAAAAATTACAATTTATACAATTTGCTAGATGTCATTGACACAACAATAGACAGAATTTATAAGGAAAATTATTGGGGATATTCCGTAGCCTATTATTTGTCAGCTATAAATGGTTGTCATCCAAATTACGCATCATTTTACTTCAATAAAAATACGTTGCCTGTTAAGGATATAAATAGCATTCTGAAAACAATTGCTCCTGAAAGAAAACTGAACTATGATAAAAAATATGCCGAAGAAGCATATTTCAATTACAATGAATATGCAATTGATGATGAAAATAATTTAGAACAATTGAAAAGTATGATTGGGGAAAAAGAAGTTCTCTTACTTGCTTTTGGTAAAAGTATAAACACAGAAAAAAATAGTATAGTAGAGCATTTAAATAATCCTAATAAGTTTTCTATTTGGATAAATAACTATGATCATGATATGAGAACTGATATGGTGTTTATCAATAATGCTAAGAGGTACAAAACAGTACAAAACAATGACATACATGCTAAATTTTTAATCACCTCAAATGTGAAAAAAGCACAAAATGATAATGAGTATATTGTTGATTATGCAAAATGGACTGTTAATGAAATAGAAATCTCTGACAATGCATTACTTATGTTGCTCAATATATGTAAAGTGATTGGGATTAAAAAAGCGGAACTAGCAGGATTTGATGGATACACCACAGATAATCAATCCAACTACTATGATACGGAGCTAACTTTTGAATTTAGCAAAAAAGATGTCATATTTCGAAACGAATTAATAAAGAAACATCTAAAAAAGTACTCAGATTACATGACAATTTCATTTGTTACAAAGTCATTATATCAGTAATGCGTATTGTGAAAATAAAAATTACTTCATACTAAAAATGGAGGGATATACTATGTTTAATTGTGTTTTGTGTAGATTTGATCAGAAAAAACTAATAAAATTCGGAACTAGAGATAGTGATGAATTCAATGCAGTTGAGTGTGTTAACTGTGGTCATGTACAACTATTTCCACTTCCAACACAGGATGATGATATTGAATTTTATAATAGTGATTCACAACATAAAGAATACTATAGAAAACTAAAAATGGAGGTAGATGAAATAAGAAAAAAATATATGCCTTCAAACCTTAAACAATTTGAAAGAATTAGTAAATTTATCAATAAAAGTTGTACATGTATTGAAATAGGGGCTGGGTATGGTAATTTCATAGAAATTATGGAGAAAAATGATTATAATTGCGAAGGAATTGAAATAAGTGAAATAAGGAGAGAGATTGGTCAGCAATTTTGTAAGAACAAAATCCATCCCCTTAATCTCTTGAAGGATGATATTCCAGAGAATTTGAAAAATATGTATGATGTTGTTTTCATGTTTCATGTATTAGAACATGTTGCATTTCCAGAAGACTTTTTGCTTCAAGCTAAACAACTTCTAAAAAATAACGGAAAAATAATAATAGAAGTTCCTAACTATAACGATCATCTCTTACAAATATGTGATCCTTATTTTAATTTTAATTTCCAAAGAGCACATATTTCTTATTTCAAAGCGGAGACGCTTACTGAATTAGTAGAAAAATGTGGATTTAAAAATATAGAAACTATAGGAGTTCAGACGTACAGCTTAGATAATTTAATGAATTGGATTAATACTGGAAAACCACAGTTTGAAAAATTAAATATGGAGCTTCAAGAGGAATTGAGATGGATTGATGATTATTACAAAAATGAATTAAATAAAAATCTAAAAAGTAATTTTATTATGGTAGTAGCGGACGTCTAAAGAATATCTACCATTTTAAATTGTGTCAGGAGAGTTTACCATGAAAAAAAAGATTGTAGCATTCATTCCAATAAAGCTCAATAATGAAAGACTTCCTAATAAAAACACGAAATCTTTTACAAATGGAGAACCACTCTGTAGCTATATACTCCATACATTATCAAATAGTGAAATGATTGATGAAATTTATGTGTTTTGTAGTGATACATCCATTTCTACATACTTACCTGAAAAGGTAAATCTTTTAATTAGGAATAAAAATTTAGATACCTCATCTACAAAAGTTAATGAAATCTGTGCTTCCTTTGCTCAGAAGATAGATGCAGATATTTATATAATGACACATGTAACCTCACCATTTATTTCATTATCTTCTATTGAAAAAGGAATAGATGCCGTAGTTAATAAAGAATATAGTTCTTCTTTAAGCGTGAAAAAGTTGCAAGATTTTATGTGGAAAGACGGAGTTCCTTTTAATTATGATTTAGAGAATATTCCAAGAACACAAGATTTGAAACCAATATTTTTAGAAACATCAGGATTTTATATCTATAGGAAAGATGTAATTCTAAAACAGAATAGAAGAGTAAGTAACAACACATACTTGGTCGAAGTTTCTGAGGTAGAAGCAATTGATATTGATACTTTAGAAGATTTCGAACTAGCTGATGCTGTTTATAATTACCACAAAAATGTAAAGTATTAGCATTTTCTGGAGTATCTAATACCACGGGTATAAGATACTCCTTCCTAATTATGCTAGATAAATGATAACAGACGTATGAATGATATAAAAACATGGAGGAAACTACTGTGACAAAGTCATTATTTCTTGAGAATATCGAATTCTTAAACCTTAAGTATCCACACATAGCTAATCAATTATTATCTCACAAACAAAAGAATCCATATTCCACTATTTTAGATACGAAAATAGGACTTCCAACTATTCTTTATAAAAATAACGAAAAACAATTTTACTTACATAGTAAATATAATCCAATAAAAGAAGCAGAAACATTTATCACCTCTTGGGTTACAGATGAAATAAACCATTATATAGTATATGGATTTGGACTCGGATATCACATTGAAGCTTTTTTACAGAAAATGCCTGAGTCCACTGTTACAATCATTGAAACAAATATAGATTTATTCATCACTGCCCTTCATGCAAGAAATTTTCGACATTTGTTTCAAAATGAACAGCTTGATTTCATTGTTTCCGAACAGATTCAAGATATTGCTAAAAGGATAAAAATACTTACAAAAGCAAAAGACACCTTTCTTCTTATTTACCCACCATCTTTGCGAACAATTCCTTCAACACTCATTCAATTTAAGGAATTGTTGGAAAACTACAAAAATAAAATAGATACGATGGTACACTTCAAAGACTTATGGATAGACAACTTTCACTATAATATTCAACATTTTGACGCACCTATTAATGAACTTTTTGGTAAATATACAAACAAAACAATTATTATTGTCGCTGCTGGCCCATCACTAGATAAAAATAAACATCATCTAAAAAATTTAGATGATAACTATATCATTATTGCTGTTGGTTCTGCTATAAAATCGTTATGTTCTATTAATGTAGAGCCTGATTTCATCGTTTTCTCTGATCCAAGAGAAATTCCTATTGCTTCACAAATTGAAGGAGTTAATTTAAATATAAAAAAAACGAAGCTTATCTTCGTTTCAAATGCAGTAAAAAAAGTTATCTCGATTTTCAAAGGAAAAAAATATATTGTCTTTCAAAAAGGATTTGATTTAGCTGAACAATATGCAAGAACACACGATATTGAACTACTTGAAACAGAAGGATCAGTCTCACCTCTTGCCATTTTAAGTGCTATATATATGGGTAGCAAACAAATCATTTTCGTTGGCTTAGACTTAGCATATACTGGAAATAAAAGATATGCTGAGGAAGCTCGTCCTGAAAAAATCCCTATCGAAACAACTCATTTACGTAAATTGAAAGGAAATACAGAACCATTTGTGTACTCATCTGTTATTTTAAGTACCCATCGCAACTGGATAGAAAAAACGGTTCTAAGAGAAAAAGGGATTCAATTTTTTAATGCTACTGAAGGTGGAGCTTACATTAATGGAACTACTATTTGTACACTGGAAGTGCTTCTTAATCACCTAGATGAAAAAAAAGATTGAATTATTTATAGATGAATCAGTTTCATAATGATTTATTCACAATAAATATACTTTACAATTAAATAATTCATATTTATCCGTTGACTTATGACATTAGTTCAGGTAGTAAAAAGAATTGCTTCAAAACCAAAATTGGTTTTGAAGCAATTCTTTTTTTTCTTCTACCGTTTCTTATCATAAAACATACCATCTATCCCTAGTGACTCATATTGCCGATTATATCCTTGTGTTGCATCTAATTGCTGTTTTGCATGATTTGCTTGCTCTCCAATGATATTTCGGGTGAGAAATAATCTATTATTAATTTTTTCATTAAGCTTTATAATAGTCTCACCTATTTCTCTTTCTTCAACAGAAAAATTATTGGGTAAACGTTTCATTTCTTCTTCACGCAAATCAAGTAGTTTATGAATGGAAGCAATGTAATCTTCTTGTTCTGCCTCTTTAACATCACGAAATACTAAAGAATAAAGCTCTTCTGTTAACTGTAATATATGCAACATCTATCATTAAGCTCCATTACTTTGAGCATACTGTCGTTGTCGGTTCACCTGAATCACTTGCTTCCAAGTATCACGAAACTCAGTCACATAACCCTCTATTTCATCCAAAATAGAAATGTCATTTTTCATATTTGCCTCAATTAAGCGAGTTAGCATATAATCATACATTATCATCATATTTTTAGAAACTTCATACTCCATACGCAAAGTGACCATTAACTCACGAACAATACTTTGGGATTTTTGAATATTGATATTTCTCTCAGATATATTTTTATCTTCTATTGCTTGTTTCGCTCGTTTAATGAACTTTATGCATCCATCATAAAGCATCAATGTTAATTCACCTGGTGAAGCTGTACTAAATGAGTTATCTTTGTATGACTGATAAGGATTATGAATTGACATCCAGTGTACACTCCTTCAATTGTTTTTTCTCTTAGTTTTCTTCTTAACTACTATCCACCCAATTGTGATGCGAACTTTGACATCTGTGCATTCATTTTTTGAATAGCACTGTCCATAGCACCAAAACGGTTTCGATAATTCTGTTCAACCGTTACTAATCGTTTTGATATTTTAGTCATTTCATTACCAATGCGATTAAGATCTTTTCCAAGTGCAAATTGACCGTTCGTTTTACTAGAATTTCCAGCACGTTCTTCGATAGATGATATCGTTTGCTTTGCAGATGCCCGGACTTTATCTAATATACCATTATTACTACCATCGCCTTTTAATAAGCTGTAGACTCCTTCAGCATCTTTTGACAATGCTTCACGTAATTTCTTCTCATCAATCACAAGTTGTCCATCTTTTGCTCCTTTTGCAGTAGTAATACCAATAGATGATATAAGTTTCATATCTGGATTAGATGCCCCTGATGATACCTCATAAAAATTAGAGCGTAGACTACCTATAGAACCTCTTACAAGTCCATCACGTCCAAGAATACCTGTTTTTGCTTTTGCTTCCCAGTTTTCAATATCTTTCTCAGTCATTGCTGATCTTTCTTCACTTGTAAGTGGTTTGAAGTCACTATTTGCTTTTTCAGTTACTTTCCCATTTGCGTAACTTACGTACTCATTATATTGAGTAATAAAATTTTTAATTTTATCAAACATTTTGTCAGTGTCATTAGTAACCCCAATATTTACTGATGTGCCTGATCCAGCAGCAAAAGTTGAATTTAAAGTAACACTTAATCCATTAACATCAAACGTATTCGATGACTGCTCTGTATCTACCCCATTAAGATTCAGAACTGCATTCTGACCATTTGCAGCAATCGTACCATCTGTATCTGCACCACTGAAACCAAATGCTTGTTTAAATGCATAGTTCCCACCTGCACCCTGAACTTCTGTAATTGCTGAATCTGCACCTGTATGTTTCGAGGAAAGTGCCAGCTTACCTGTGCTACTGTCAAAAAATGCATTAACACCTAAGGAAGAACTATTTAATGCACTGAGAACATTTGCAAGGGTTGCTGTTGCTGGATCAAACGAAAAATTCTCTGTTGTAGTTGTTCCGTCTTGTTGTACTGCTGATAACGCAAAACTAAAACCACCACTTACATTACCATTTTCATCTACAGCAGCCGGATCATTAGACACTCCAAGTTCTGCTAGTGTTTGTTTTGAATCTACACTCGTAATCTTCGTTCCATCCGTTTTCGTTAAACCCTCTGAAGTGGCAGATGCTGCTTTCGCCAATTGTGTAACACTACCAATCTTAATACTAGAAGATGAATAAGTTCCACCTGACACACTTACTGCACTAGAGCTACTTGATACTGATTTTGAAAAAAATGTATTTTTTAATCCAAAATTATCAAAGACAGCATTACTCAAACTATTTAATTTGGTATTAATAGTACGATATTCATCCCTTTTCCACTCTAGTGATTGTTTGCTTCTTACTAATTTATCTAACGGCATTCGTTGAGCTTTCATTAATTCACTAATCATATTATTAGTATCTAAGCCACTTCCGCCAGAAAGTCCACTAAGAGTCAATCCCATATTCCTTCAACCTCCTTGTTAAATTTTCTGATCTACCAATAATCCCATATACTTCTCCATTGCATAGTACGCATCTAAAAGCTTCTTCGGTGGAATTTCACGTTTCACTTCTTTTGTTGTACTATCAATCAATCGTACATAATACTGTTTCAAGTCATCATGATACACATAACTGAGTTCCATGTTACTACTAGACTTCAAGAAACCATTAACACCTTTGATTGCCTTATCCATTTCGTCTTTTTTCAGTTCTTTCTTTACTTCTTGATCAACCATTTGATCTTTTGCATCTTGAATAGCATTTTCTTGTTGTATTTTTCCAACGGCAGAATTTGAACCCACACTTTCTCCTTGCCCTACATCAGGGATGGAGGATTGTGAAACAGCTGTAGTAAATGCTACTTGATTAACAAAGCTACTTTCAACTCTCATTTCATATTCACCTCTTAGAAACATTTTTCCCTATCTTTATTATCGGCATTTTTTTTCTATTTGTGAAGTATATCTATAAAAATAACTATAAAACTTACAAACTATAATGTTTTATCACCTTTTGAACAGCATTTATTACATCTTGTACATCTTCATTCGTCATTTTTGGAAATAGCGGAATAGTTATTGCTGTTTCATACCACTTCTCGGCAATCGGACATTGTCCTTTTTTATAGCCTAAATCTCTGTAGTAAGGATGATAATACACAGGGATATAATGCACTTGAACACCAATATTTTCCGCAAACAACGCATCAAAAATTTCCCGTCTCCCTACTTTCAAATGCTCTAGCTGTAAAGATAATACATATAAATGCCAGCTTGACTTTGCATCTGGTAGTTGATTTGGGATTTGAATACCTTTTAACAATGAAAAAACATCGTTATATATATCGACTATTTCTAGTCGTCTTTGAATGAATGAATCCAACTTTTTAAATTGCGAAACACCAAGTACTGCTTGTAAATCGTTCATTCGATAATTATAACCTAAATCAATCATCTCATGATACCATCTTCCCATGTCCTTGTACATGTCCAAATCTTTGGTAATACCGTGTGAGCGAAATAGCTTTAATTTCTGATAGTACTCCTCATTATTTGTGACAATCATTCCACCTTCACCAGTCGTAATATGTTTGACTGGATGAAAACTGAACATCGTCATATCAGCAAGTGAACCGATTTTTTTTCCTTTGTAACTAGCACCTAAAGAGTGAGCAGAATCTTGAATAAATACAAGTTCATTTGCTTTTGCTATATCTTGAATTGCGTCTACATCTACTGGCTGCCCTGTAAAATCAACAGCAATAATTGCTTTTGTTTTTGGAGAGATTTTTTTCTTAATTTCTATAGGATCAATATTGTATGTTTTCTCATCAATATCGGCAAAAATTGGTGTTCCTCCCATATACAATACGCAGTTACCACTTGCAGCAAACGTAATCGGTGTTGTAATTACTTCATCGCCATTTGAAATTCCTGCCGCATAACAAGCACCATGTAAAGCTGCTGTTCCATTTGTAAAAGCAACGGCATATTTTGCTCCTACATAATGAGCTATTGCTTGTTCCAATTGTTCAATTGCTGGACCTTGTGTAAGAAATGGACCTTTTAATGCATTTACAACTGCTTGAATATCTTCATCATCAATCCATTGTTGCCCGTATGGAAGCAACTCTTTACGGACTGGAGTTCCACCATGTATTGCTAACATTTTTGTCACCCTTCCTTAAAATAATTCGAAAGATAATGGCGTTCCCATTTTTACATCTTGTTTCACTTTTTCCCCAATAACTAAATCAAAATATTTTGGCGCAAGTCCATTACCCGGACGAATCGCTCGAACATTTTCTTTTGTGAACACATCACCTGCCCGCAAATCTTTGGTAATATATAAAGAACGACGATATTTCACTGATGTTTGCTCCGCATGTGTTGGTCCATATTGAATGTGTCCGAGTGACTGCCATGCTCGTTCTGTTTCCACTACTAAAACCTTCATTTCATGTGGCTCTAATGAAAAAGCAGAGTCTACCCCACCATCTGCACGGGAAGTCGTAAAATGTTTCTCAATCACAGTTGCCCCTAAAGCAACCGCTGCTACACTTACTCCAACACCCATTGTATGATCTGATAAACCAACTTGGCATTGAAATAATTTTTCTAAGTGAGGAATTGTTTGTAAATGAGAGTTTGTTGGTGTGGCAGGATAAGTACTTGTACATTTTAATAAAATTAAATCCTTTCCTCCTGCTTCTCTTACTGCTCGAACTGTTTCATCGAGTTCTGCAATCGAAGCCATTCCAGTGGAAATAATAATCGGTTTTCCTGTTTTTGCCACTTTGCAAATTAGTGGTATATCTGTATTTTCAAATGAAGCTATTTTATAGGCTGGAACATGTAATGATTCTAAGAAATCAACTGCTGTTTCATCAAATGGCGTGCTAAATGCTATCATTCCTAACTCTTCACACCGTTTAAAAATTGGCTCATGCCATTCCCAAGGAGTATACGCTTGTTCATACAGTTTGTATAGAGTATTTCCTTTCCATAAACTATCTGGATCATCAATAAAGAAATCTCCTTCATTAATATCTAGCGTCATTGTTTCAGCTGTATAGGTTTGCAATTTAAGTGCATCTGCTCCAGATTCTGCCGCTAGTTCCACAATTTTTAATGCTCTTTCCAGTGATTGATTGTGATTACCAGACATTTCTGCAATCACAAATGGCTTGTTATTTGAGCCAATCATTCGATTTCCAATTTTAATATCTCGTATCAATGGTTATCCCTCCAAAATTACTTGTACAACTGGATGTGGTTGTTCAAGATTTCCTATTAATTGTTTAGCATTTTCACTCATTTCTTTTAAGCCTTGTGGTGTAGAAATGGCTTTATGTAGTATATCAGTATAATTTTGTATTTTTACTTGGTCATGAAAACCCATATTCCAAATTGATGCTGTTTTAGCCGTTGCTTCTGTTGCTTCTAGTTGATTATCCGCCACAATTGTTACTGCGGAAGGAAGTCCCAAGAAACATCTCTCCCACATCGTTACCCCACCTGCTCCAAACGAAAAATCCGCTTCATTCATCAATGTGCTGACGTAATCAATTTGGCAGTGATAGTAATAACCATATTGTTGACATATTTCCTTCACTTCATCACGATAACTATTCGCATTTCCGACCACAACATCAATATGGATATCATTCACTATTTGTAGTGCTTCTAATACTTTCATCGTTTCATTTGTCGGATCACTTCCACCGAAAAAAATAAGTATTCGTTTGATAGTTCCATCTCTCACACGTAATTGCTCTCTCCTACTCAAAAATTCAGGGCGAAACAACACATATTCAACTCCAAGAAACAATTGACAAGCTTTGGAAACAAGTTGGTCATATCTGTGTTTGAAATTTGATACATAATTTTGGTCAAGCAAACAGTCACACACATGTTTTCGATTTGCCAAATCATCAATAACGAAAATTTTTTCAACATATCCCTTTATGGTTTTTTCCCACTGTTCATCCAACCCATAATGATCAACAACCATCCAATGAATGACAGATTTATTTTTGATGATTTCAATTACTTCTTGTGCATCTTCTGCTTGTGAAAAATAACCTTGATTCATCGGAAACACACGAAAATCTTTATTTTTAAGCCACTCGCATAAATGACCTTGTTGCTGTCTAACTAAAAAAGAAACCGTTGCTCCTTCTTTTGCAAGAAATTCAGCAAGTAATGCACATCTCATCACATGACCAGTTCCTATTTCTGTAGAACCATCCACCCGAAAAAATATGTTCATTCCATTCACCTTCTCCCTTTCACTATATACATTTTACCTATTGGATTCAAGATAATAATAAAGGTTACCCAAAGATTTAAACATTTCTTTGGATAACCTAAAATTTACACAACTGGCTTCTGTTCAATATGAGCGTTAATAGCTGCTACTTCTGGATTTTCAAACAAATAATGGACAACTTCTTGAGCAGATACAAATTTATCTCCTACAAAATGATTAGAAATAATTTTACATAGTTCATAATCGGGTTCTGTATCCAATGTAATTCGGAGTTTTGATTGACATAGTTGATCTTTTACTTTATAGGTTATCCGTGTAAATTGTTCACGATATTCATATGCGTAATAAGTGACATGTTCATAGTGACGTGGTTCTTTACTAATCTTAAAAATCCGTTTAAGTGCTTGAAAAGAAATCATTTCCACCGCAAGACCACGTGGAAGTTCTCCTTGTAGATCAATAATCTCCACTTTTTCTTGTTCCATTTGGATAATTATTTCGTTTGCCATTTCGTAATCAACAAATGGACAATCTGCTGTTACACGGATAATATAATCTGGATTGTATTGTTTGGCACAGTCATAGTAACGTGACAATACATTATCTTCAGAACCACGAAAATATAACACATCATTTTTCTCACACCACAAGGCAATCGGATTATCTTGTGCAAGTGTAGATGTTGCCACAATTACATCGGAAACATTCATATGACGACACCGAGATACAACATAATCTAGTACAACCGTTTCTCCAAGAGGCATTAATACTTTTCCCGGTAATCGTGTTGAACCCATGCGTGCTTGAATAATAATGATTGTTTTCATAAGCAAGTCCCTCCTATCTCACAATTCTTTATTTGATGATAGGATAGACATGTCTTTTATTACCTATCAAGAATAATTCTAGATGTCTTCTTGGCCCTTTCCAATTAATGAAATAACTTTTGTATTCCAACCCTCCGTCAACAAATGAAGATACCTCTCCTTATCCTTAGACCTATGATAAGAACCACCAAATTCTTGTTGTTTTCTGTTAGCTGTTCCAATAATAATCATTTCCCAATTCTTAATAAGCAATTGTTCCATTTCAATATGTAATTGATCATAGAATGTTTTTAGCGTATCTTCTTCGCTGTAATTAACAAGTTTCTGGCAAATAATATCTCCTGTATCCAAACCTTTCTCAATATGATGGATTGTAGTTCCTTTAGGTGTGTTTTCTAAAAAACTCCATAAATTCGGATCACTACCACGATTCCAAGGTAAATAAGAAATATGTAGGTTAATTATTCTATTCGGAAAAGAAGAAATCACATTTTCAGGAATAATGTAACGATAACCAAAGCTAATGACAAAATCAATATCATTAAAAATATCATCATGGATATTTTTAATTTTTTTTTCATATTGTCTTATATAAATATGTTTTCTTTCAAAGAAAAGAAACAATGTTTGATTATACGATCCTAGATATAGTAGATTCATTCACGTACTCTCCCGTATCTTCCTAATATTATGTCAATAAAATTGAAGCACTTACGCTTCTTCCGTCAATTGTTGGAGTTGTTCCACAGACAACCACTCCGTATTGGAATCACTCGTATAACTAAATCCATCTGGCAATGATTTTCCACCAGAAATCTCTCTATCGCTCCACCAAGAAAACTCTGGCTTAATTAAATAATAACTATCAAACTCCAATGTATGTCTCGCATCATCTTCCATAATCATTGCTTCATGAAGTTTTTCTCCCGCCCTAATTCCAACAACTTTCATCGTGCATTCAGGAGCAATAGCTTCTGCCAAATCCACAACTTTCATGCTCGGAATTTTTGGAACAAAAATTTCTCCGCCCTTCATTCGCTGAAAACCATCTATAACAAATTGCACGCCTTGGTCAAGTGTAATCCAAAAACGTGTCATTCTTTCGTCTGTAATTGGTACTTCTCCCGTATGTCTAATTTGTTTAAAAAACGGCACAACACTCCCACGACTTCCAACAACATTTCCATAACGAACAACAGAAAAACAAGTATTTTTTGATCCAACATAAGAATTAGCTGATACAAACAACTTATCAGATGCTAATTTTGTTGCTCCATACAAATTAATAGGACTACACGCTTTGTCTGTACTAAGAGCTATTACCTTTTCTACACCTCTATCTATCGCAACTTCTATAATATTCTGTGCCCCATGAATATTTGTTTTTACTGCTTCAAAAGGGTTATATTCACAAGCAGTTACATGTTTTAATGCAGCGGCATGGACAACATAATCTACACCATCAAAAGCACGATGTAATCTTTCTTTATCACGAACATCACCAATAAAAAAACGAATACGTTCATCTGTATATATTTGTGACATTTCATATTGCTTTAATTCATCACGACTAAATATAATTACCTTTTTAACATTTTCCTGTAAAATTCGTGATACAAACTTTTTCCCAAACGAACCTGTTCCACCAGTTATTAGTATTGTTTTTTCATTAAACATTCTGTTCTCCTTTAATCTTGGTGATATAATAAAAAATAATCATCTAGGCTCATCGTCAAAATTTGTGGTTGACAAATATAAATCTTGTGATTTGTGAATTTAGATGATTGGGGTGAAGGTAAAACTGTAGATGATTTTTCAAAAATCCACCACTAGCATATATAACAATTTTCTGCAACCACAAATTTTGGTGTAGAGCCATCATCTATTGAAGAAAAATTTTATCCTTAACAAAGTATCGAATCATTTCAGATAGCACCATCTCAATCAAATGGTAGTTCTCTCGTTATTTCCTCCAACTGTCATTGCACAGGAACAAACTGTTGTTGACACAATTCTGTAAGTAGTGGTTCAATTTCATATTCAAAAAGGTCTGCCACAAGAACATAATCTCGACGAGTTAATCCATCTCTTATTTCTCCTAGAAACTCCGTCAGTTTCTCCACCTTTGTTTCAAAGGAATAGCCATGATTATACATCACCCGAATAACTTCTAAAATCCACTCTGCACCATCAACAAATTGTTCAATCAGACTAAATGCATCTGCCAATTTCTCTGTGCGAAACAAATTAGATATCTCTGTAGCCCCATTACTCAACTTCGGTAAATATTCATAGAAATTTTGTTGCGTTTCGTTAATTTCTTGTTCGATATTCATATATCTCTCTCCCTAGAATGAATTTATTTTCGCATCAATCCTCTGTATCAATAGCATTCCATCATTCATCGTTTCCGTTATCGCTTCAAATAAATCAGTGTATAACATCCTTGATTGATCTAAGATTCTCATTAACTCTTTTTCTTTTGTTTCATTTTCCTCTTGTAAAAAATCAGTGTTCATTCGATAAATAATATCTTCTGTACGATAAACCATGAAATCACTTTTTAATGCTTTTGTAATATGCTTATCCACCTCATGCAACTTTCTAAAAATCCCTTGGTTTATCGGATTCGTTTGAGCTGATTTTTTGATTAATCCTAATCCCTTTTTACATACATCTTTTGTATCTGCAAGATTTTTGATTTCTTTATCAATCTTCTGTCTAAAAATACTCCATTCACTCTTCGTACGCTGCACTTTATAATCATTTAAAACAACATCTAATGTAGAAGAAATTTTTTCAGAACAGTATTTTTCTACATATTCTGCAAAAGGTAATTGTGAATATCCTTCTATCCTAAGCCCACCTTCTGTACAATTGAACAATCTTTCTTTATCTATTATCTTGTCAATAAATTTTTCAAATGCTATCTTCATACTAATAAATGAATGATCTGTTAACACACGGTCACCATAATAACCGTCAGCAAAAAATGTATGTAGTTCTTTCTCATTTTCTGCATCCAAGTCTTTTTTGCCAATATTATGTTCTGCATGTGACTGCTTATTTGTATATGCTAAATCTTGTCCAATCAAACAAATAGAACCTTCGGAAATTTGATGAGCAATATATACACAAAAATTGGCAACACTTGCCCCAGCATCTACCATTCCTACATCTGTTTGCAGCAAACGATTGACAAGCGGAGCAATGGAATGTGTATGAATAGAAAAAAGAACCTTATGTCCTTTATGTTTCTCTACTATTTTATGATACACACTAAGTGGATAAAACATCACAACATCATCTATTGCAGTATCCTTAAAGTGCAAATAATTATATTCGCCTCCATCTATCGCTACCACTGCATGGGGACGAATTCCATAATTTAATAATGAATTAATTGCCGATCCCGCACAAATGATCATACATTGATTGGAAACTTCTTTTAAGAGTGGCAATTGTTTTGTTAATGAGGGTCCCGCTGATACGACAACAATTGGTATAGAAAATTTCTTTTCTAATTTTTTAACGGGTGTTGCTTGAAAAGAATCAAATAAGTTAAATATAACATTTTTCTGCCAAATTCTAGAGAATCTTTTCAATGTATTAATTTGCACTTGTTCATTATGTGAAATTTCTTTGAGTAATTGTAAAGTAGTACGATAAATAGTCGGGTAAACTTTATCGTAATTTGGTGATAAGACTATTTTTGTTCGTCTTACAAAATTCGGACACAATTCACAAAAAATCTGTTTCAATTGATCCAACGAATCTCCTACAAAAATAGTTATATTATTTTTAATGTTTTTTACGTTTTGTGCTTTGTAATGACTCTCATTTGGTTCAATTACTAGAAGAAAATCATGTTTAGTCATTCTTGTTTGAAATTGGTTAACAATATATCCATTTCCATATCCAAATAACACATGCAAAAAGTTGTGTTGATAGTGTGTATTCACAAAGGTTTCTGCTTCTTTCAACGGATCGTATTTACTATGTAAGTAATAGTCATTC
The DNA here is from genome assembly GCA_031546705.1 of Caryophanales bacterium. Lineage (GTDB taxonomy): Bacteria > Bacillota > Bacilli > Bacillales > JAVBJX01 > JAVBJX01. The sequence goes on along the minus strand of JAVBJX010000007.1, from coordinate 65,351 downwards.
AATCGTGTAACTGGCAACCCTTTACGAGTAATTTCAAGTATGCTATTCACTTGTAATTCACTTAAATCCTTTGTCATATGTATATCCCTCTTTACTCATTCTAAGACCTTATTTAAAGTATCTACAATTGTCTATCATTGTATCACAGAATGAGAAGAAAAACTTTCTACTACTTAAAAATTCCTACAAAAAAAGAGGGCGAGATAAATCTCGCCCTCTTACATCCATTAACGTAATAGTTGAAGTACGCCTTGTGGTTGTTGGTTTGCTTGAGCTAACATAGATTGAGCAGCTTGAGATAGAATGTTGTTCTTAGTGAAGTTCATCATTTCTTTCGCCATATCTACGTCACGGATACGAGATTCTGAAGCTTGCAAGTTTTCAGAAGTCGCTTGTAAGTTATTAACAGTATGCTCCAAACGGTTTTGAATTGCCCCGATTTTCGCACGTTCCAGCGATACTTTTGAAATTGCTTCATCAACTGTTGTAATCGCTGTATTTGCACCATCTTGAGACTTTAAGTCAACACCATCCACTGCTAAACCTGACGCAGACATATCTTCAATACTAAATGTAACAGCTTGATCCGCATTAGCACCGATATGGAATTTTTTGTCTGCGAAGTCTCCCATAAGCAAGATTTGTTTGTTAAATTGTGTAGATGATGCAATACGAGTAACTTCAGAAATTAATGCAGTAGTTTCTAATTGAATCGCTTCACGGTCACCAGTGTCAAGGTTTGTATCATTCGCAGATTGAACTGATAACTCACGTACACGTTGAAGAATATCATGAGTTTCTGTTAATGCACCCTCAGCTGTTTGAACTAAAGAAATATCATCTTGAGCGTTCTTTGTTGCCATATCCAAACCACGGATTTGTCCACGCATTTTCTCAGAGATAAAGAGACCAGCTGCATCATCGCCAGCGCGATTGATACGAAATCCTGTTGATAATTTCTCCATACTTTTTGCTGTTTGAACGTTGTTAGTTCCTAATTGACGGTGTGAATTCATTGCTGATAAATTGTGTGCTATACGCATTATAATTTCCTCCTTGAGTTTAGAATCATTACATCCATGTAATGATTATTCATTTGTTTTTTTGTTGGTGATATAAGTAACAGTCGGCCGTTCTACTACTCTCTCAACCTTACAATGATATTATCGGTAGGGTTTTCATTTTGTTTAATAGTTTTTAATATTTTTTATCAAAAAGAAGAACTTCATTATAGAAGTGAAGTTCTTCTTTTCTCTTACAGGTTTTATGATTTATTCTGTAGTTGTTGTATAACATTTGTTCCGATATTTAATGCTTCTTTGTTCTCTTGTTCAATTTGTATATATATTTCTTTGCGGTAAATAGAGATGTTTTTTGCGGCAACAATTCCAATCTTCACTTGATCTCCATCAATGCCAATAACTTTAATTTCGATGCCATCACCGATCATAATTGATTCGTTCCGTTTGCGAGATAATACAAGCATCTATAGCCCTCCTTGGCGTTATTTAGGAAATGAATGTTTTGTTGTGTAATTTTCTTCACGAAGAACAATCTGTTTTCCAGTATGTTCCTTATTATTAATAACAATCGGTGCTAGTAAATTCATGGTTGATTCTTTAAATGGATTCTGTACAGTCACAATCGTGTAAGCAAGTGCGTCTTCTCCGCTTGTTAATTTCATTTCTTCTCGTTCTTCTTGCGAGAGTGAAAATTGATAATCTGGAAAGAAAGCAAACGGATACGACATAATAAATCCAAGTCCATCATTCACTATTGACTGTAACAACACAAATGGAGATTCCTCTCCTAATGGTAGTAACGCAAATTTCTTTTCATCTTCAAATCCAAGAATTCCATTTTCAAAAGAAATAATATCTTCCTTTTTTATTTCTACTTCACCAAGTAACTTTGTTGCGATTAACATACATTTCCCTCACCTTTATAGAAATTTTTAACACTCAGAATTCCAATAGACGAAAGTTAACGAGAAACATCTATTTTTAAAGAACCCCACTGTTCAATTTGCCCCGATACTTTACCTGAAGTGTAGTTAAGAACTGGTTTATTGACGTGTGCATTAATAATTGGTTTATTCGCTTTGATATCAATTTTCAACGTGCCTGGTTGAACATGAGTTTTCACACTAAATAATGGAGGGGTAAATCCAACATTGAATTCATACATTGGATCATTTCCATTCGTCTCCGCTTGTGACACAATGGGATTTCCACCATTCTCTATTCGCATCAATTCATCCCCTTGTGATGCAATCCGACCTGTTCCTTCCATAAAACCTTGATATCCTAGCTCAGAATATTCCTCTATTCGCTTTTTTATTGTCTTTAAGTCCATTGATTCCCATGCAGCTGTTTGATCTAATGTAAACACCATTGGCGTTGTTTCCATTGTTAGTTCTGCATGCGGTTGCTCAATTTCCACAGTGGCATGTGGTTGTTCTATTTCTTGAACGGGTTTTTGGATAACTAATCCTAACTTCATTGGTGTTGTTTCCATTGTTAATCTTGCCATTTCCATATGCTATCACCCCTTAACTTATACAACAAGTTGACCCAAAAAGAAATAAATCATTCCTTTTTGAGATCAACTTAAATAAATTTTAACGTAGAAAATCAAGTAGGCTAGGTTGAATTACTCTTGCTCCTACACCTAGTGCAGCACGGTGTATGGTTTCTTGTGTTTTTAAATCGGTAATAACTTTATCAACTTCAGCATCTTCATTATCAGACATTATTCTGTTAGTGATAACTTCCATTTCATTCATACGATCTTCCATTAAATCTGAACGATTAGATCTTGAACCGATATCTGAGCGAAGATTCAATATCTCATTGATATTTTTATCAAGATTAGGTAACTGATCTCCAATATCAGCACCTAAACTTGGAATAGCAGTCAAAGTTTCTATTATTTGATCCAGAGCACCAAATATACCAGAACCAGCATCACCATCACTAAATCCAAATACCGTAACCGCTGTATTAGAGTTTACATTTAAATATACATTATTAGCTATTTCAACGTTCAATTCTTGAGTATTCTCATCACCTGTTGGAGTTCCATCTGGATTGAATGGGGCTTGTACCGTATTCGTACCATTAAAAATATATTGGTCTCCAACTTGCGTATTCGCAATATTCACTAAGTGATCTTTTAATTGGGAAATTTCCTGAGAAATCGCTTGGCGTTCATCATCAGTTTGTCCACCATCATTTGCTGCTTGAACAACAAGTTCACGAACACGTTGGAGTGCGACCGCAGCAAGATCTAAGGCAGAATCAGAACCATCTATCCATGCATGAACTGCAGAGAAATTCCTTTGATATTGCTCAACTTCACCGAGATTACGTCGATACATAACCCCTTTCATCGCAATGATTGGATCATCGGAAGGTCGATTGATTTTCATTCCTGATGCTAACTGATCTTGATATTTATCCATTTGTGTAAAACTTTGTGATAAATTATACATCATGTTGTTTGACAGCATGGATTGTGTTACTCTCATCATTCTTCACCTAACCTTTCTATTATAGGCCAACTCTACCCATATTATTAATGACCTTATCTAGTAATTCATCCATTGCAGTTAGACATCTAGCCGATGCATTATATGCTTGTTGAAACTTAACCATATCTGTCATTTCTTCGTCAACTGAAACCGAGCTAACGGAATTACGATTACGTTCTACAGATTGCAAAAGCACATTTGTATTAGTTGAAAGACGTAGTGACTGCTGACGATTAACCCCTAAACCACCCGTAATCGCCTCATAAAACGAGTCCAATGTTCCTGTACCAATAACATTGAGAGAATCCAAAGTCACTATATCCGGGCCATCAGGACCTAGAAGCTCTACATTACTTCCATCTAAAAGGGAGTTTTTTACTCTCGTTAAATTTAAAGCATTTGAACCATCTCCAGCTGCACTGGGTCTATTAGCAGCTGCAATTTCGGCTGGATCAGTAATACCTACTCCGATATTTTTTGCAGCACCTTTATATGGTGGTGTTTCATCCCCTGATAGCCCTGTAAAAAATTCAGGATTTCCTTGGCTTTCAGCATCCATTTGATATCCTTTACCATGGATAGAATTAAAAATAAGCCCAAATGAATAGGCGAACTTATCATAATCATTAAGCATGGTAGGAAATGAACCACCATATTCACCCGTTGAGCCCGTTTGATCAGTCTGATAGCCAAACCCTTCAATGATTCCTCTTAATCGACCGGGTGAAAATGGAACTTGAGCTTGTTCAAAGTCAAAAGAACTCTCAGAAGTCGTTGGAATTGATGGTGGGGGAATATCCGTTTGTTCAGGGTATGTGTCAATTGTTAATCCTACAATGTAATCCCCTGTAGGCTCGTCAAGCACACCATCCCCATCAGAATCTACTGCCGTTGCATTATCTGGACCTTCCTTTAAACCAATTAAACTGTAAGTTGTTCCACCAACAAGTGTAATTCCATTTCCATTACTATCCATGATTGGTTTGCCATCATCATCTAACATTGTGATTTGGTACATTCCTTCTGCCATTGGTGGAGAATCTCCGCCACTCGGAATTCTATCAATACCTATATTTACTAATTTCGCTAATTGATCAACGAGAACATCTCTTTGATCGTACAAGTCATTTGGTAAATAACCATTTGGTTCAACTTTATGAATTTGGTCATTGACTGATGCGATTTGTTGAATGAGCGAATTTGCATCTTTAAGCGAGACTTTCAACTCGGTTCCTAAATCTTTTTTGATGGATACAAGTGAATCGTGATAGTAATGCATTGTATCAGCAACTGATTTTGCACGCTCTAACACAACTGAACGTGGACCACTACTTTGCGGATTTACACTTAAATCTTGTAATGACTGCCAAAATGCCGTCATTACACCACCCAGTCCAGATTTACTTGGTTCTTTCACGATATCTTCCATTTTACTAAGTGCCATGTCTTTTGCTTCCCAATAACCTACTTGGCTATTTTGGGTACGATATTGAGTGTCTAAGAAAGCTTCCCGTACTCGCTGTACCGATTGTGCCTCCACTCCTGTCCCCATTTGTCCAGGAATCATTGGGCGATTCATTCCTATAGGTGGAAATGCTTCTGTTTGTGAGAAGTTTACCCGTTGTCTTGAATAACCAGGTGTATTAGCATTAGCAATATTTTGACTGACTGTATATAATGCTCCCTTTTGGGTGAACATTCCTCGTTTTGATACTTCTATTCCATGAAAGGTTGAAAGCATAATTAGTTCCTCCTTGTTTACGCCTTTGAATCAAAAATGGATAGTGGTTTTTCATCAGGCAATTGCTCTGTAGAAGACTGTCCGTATTGAGCAAATTGGCGTTCGGGAAGAAACATATCCAATGATATATTTAGAAAATGCATAGACTGCTCTGTCAATTGTTGATTCAAATCATTTGCTTTTTTTAATTCTACGATTACATCTAAAAGTTTATTTTGTAGTGTTTGTAGTATTTCTTGTTCTGACTTGTTACAGTGATTCATGCAACTTTGCAGAGTTAATTCCTTAGATGAGTTACCCAGTAATTGCGTAACAACCTTCATCCGTTCGTTTTCTACTTGTTGAATAATAGTAATTGCTGATTGTTCTTTATTTATTAGTTGATGTAACTCGGTAATATTTTTATTTACTAACACACTAGTTTTCTTCATCGCTATTTGAAGTAATGTTTCATGTAGGATAATATGTTTTTTCATTAACTCCATTAATCGTTCTACTGACACGCCTTCTTCACCTACTTTTTAGCATAAAAATTAAATCAGTAGTATATAACTACTGATTTAATTAAAGTAATGGTCATATACACTTTTTGCAATTGCTTCGTGATCCATCTTATATGTGCCACCCTGAATTTCTTCTTTCAAGGCACGCAGTTGTTCTTGGCGGTTTACAGACCACGCTGGTTCTTGATGAAGAGAATAAGCCGCAGATGAAATCTGGACTTGATCTTTCTTTGGTTCTGCTTTCTTTGAATTTATAATTGCGTTATCAAATGATTGCTTATATGCATTTACTCCTGTTACTCCCAAGCCATTAACTCTCATCGTTGCTCCTCCTTTTCCGGGACATCTTGTTTCTAGTCCTTCTAATCATAATATCGGCAAAGGAGTGGATTTATTTAACAATATTTTTTTAATGAAAGAATGTACTGCTTCTTTTATTTCGTTGTTGAATTTGACGATCACGATCTAAGTCTGCTTCTGCTTTTTTTAAACCTTCATGAATTTCACTTGAACAACTTCTACATAGACGACCTTCTTGAATAACTGCTCCACAGCGTTCGCAATAATATCCAATATTTGGAAATGCACCTGTAGCAAAACGTCTTTGTTTAACAAATCTTAATAGAAGTTCTTCTGTTACACCAGTTCCTTCACAGATTTGTGGCATTGTTGCTGAACGGTTTTCTCGTACTCTAAGGAATGTCGTTACTTTTTTAAATTCTTCTTCCTCAAATCTAAAACAGTTGTCACATACGTCACGAAAGTTTGATGGCACAATTAATTTTCCACAGCCTGGACAGTTAGTTAGTTGCATGGTACTTCCCCCTACATTGATTTTTCTTTATTATATCTAAAAAACAGGATATTGAATAGTGGAATTATGTGTATATATTTATAATTAACCCTTGAATTTCTCCAATAGCTCCAAGTAAGTCAATTCCCTTTTTTTCTTTATCCAGTACTTTTTCTGTTATGTCAAGAAGACGTTTATCAACTTCTTTAACAATTTTGTATATCCGTGCTCGACCGTTTGCTCCAAATCCTCGCTGTTCAGTTAATTCCAAGCCACCGTTGACCGCTTCTGTTAGGAGAGATTTTACAAGTTTCTTATATTTGCGTAAATCTTCAACAGTCTGCGTCTCTGACAATATCTTTCCTTGGTCTTCAATGTCTTTAGCAAGTTGTTGAAAACGATCTAGTTGGGCATCACTTTGCTTACTCGTTACTAACTGGGAGAAATTAATAGAACCTTTAACTTGCTTTGTTTTTGCGGCTTCTTTTTTTATGTCAGCCCTTGTCACTCGTTTAACTTCCACTTTTGATCCCCCTATTTTTTGTCTATTTTTTCAATAAGTCGAAGCATTTCTGTAATTACTGCATACAATTGGGCTGGCATCCGTTGTTGGGCATCTGTAATGTCTTTCATCAGTTTTGTTTCTTGTTGTATAGGAATAGAATGTGTATGCGAGAAATTTAATAACTGCTTCTCTAATTGATTGGAAACTTGAGGAACTTTTACTTCTTGATTATAGGCAAGGTGGGCGTTTTGATGAGAAAATTTCATATTACTATATCATACCCTTCTCCACTTTTTGTTTCAATCACTTTCTCTGACTGCTTCGCTTCCTCTTGCTGGAACGATGTTACTTGCACTTTTCTCACATTATAGCCAAGATCTTCAAATGTTTCCTTTGCGTTATCGGTTAGATCGCTCATTTTTTCTTGAAAATCGGCATTATTATTTTTCAAAGTAAGAGAAAGTTGACGATTTGATGTTTGCAGAGAAATTCCGATTTCTCCATACTTCTCACTATTTAATAAAAAGTACATTGTACAGTTCTGCCAATCGAGTGATCCACCTTCATCTCTTCCATTTAAATATACATTCACTGTTTGAATTTGTTGTTCATAAAAAAGTGGTAGTTGTATTTGTGATGCTTGTGCTGGTGTATTTGACTCTGACTTATTTAATAATTGGTGTCCCGTAATATTTGCTACAAGTTGGGTCGCCTGTTTGGATAAACCCTCACCTTCATTCGCTAAGGAAATTAATAGTGACTTCATATTTTGAATTGGTATTTCTCGTTTGAACATTGCTTGCTGAACATCTCGTTCATGATGAAGACCAAGTTGTTTGAAATATTCGGCTGTATGTCTAACACTATTTCCTTCTTGTGTGGCAAATTGATATGTTTCTGCTAGTTTAGGGATAAAATTTTCCACTGTATCATCCATTGCTAGTTGAGAAACAAAATGTTTTACCTTTACATCTGCTGGTTGAAAATTAAGGCTATCTACTGTTTTCTTTACTTCTTGGACAATTGCTGTTGCTTCACTTTTTTTTCCTTCTTGAAGAAGCTGCTTTGCTTCTGCTAGTTTTGTGCTTGCATCAAGCATTTTCTTTTCAGTTTTCATATCAGCAAACAGCAAAAAATCACCGCTTGTCAATGCTCTATCTAAGCGATTAATCACAGACTCAACAACTTCTAAAGCTGGTTTAATCATTTGTGGTTTTTCGAGCATCGTTTCTACATTAGATAATTTTAAGGACATTTCACGTTTTGCTAGACGGAATTCATTGGCAGCTTGTGCCATTTTTTCAGTCACTTTTGTAACGACAATTGGTTTTGTGTCAGGTGAAATATATGCTGCAGCTTCGTTGATTAATGGCATAATTTGCTCAATCATGTCTTTTATAGAATCTGTTTGTGTATTAGGGCTTGTTTCATCTTGAATGTTTTCTTGCTGAATTAGTGTTTTTTTGATTGATTCTTCTTGTGCTATAGTCTTATGATTAATTTCTTGCTCAGTAGGTTCTTTTAGATTTCTAGTTTCTTCTTGTATGTTCGATAAAGAAACACTTTCTTGGTCAGTTGGCATACTCATCTTATTTTCTTGCTGTTTTACATCTACATGCATATTTTCTGTAGTAGATTCGTTTAACGTAGAAAATTGTTGTGCTTGTTGAATTTTACTTTTAAGCATCTGAAATACACCTGAACCATTTTTCTCTAATTGGGTGACGAATTCTTTCAATAAATCCCCTATTGGTTCGCCATGAAGTGCTTCATCTATTGATTTTAGGTGAGTTTCTGTAAATGGAAGTTGTTTTTGCACTAACATTTTAATCGTTTCTATTTTTTCATTTATCATGCCTGGTGACTTTAAGTATTTTTTTAATGCTTGGATATCTGATTTTGATAACTGGATATTTTTACTTTTTATCCATTTCTCGACATCTTCATATGTTTCTGGGAGCATAGCTTCTGTTGTTTGCGTTGCTTTGTTTTCTTTATTAACAAGTTCAACAACTGGAACATCGTCTTCCATTCCTACTACTTTCACTTGGATGTTCTCATCTTTAGGCATATCACCATTAAATTTAACCTTTATATCCTGTCCTTTAATGGTTAAAATCGCTTCACTATCACTTAGTTTTTCCTTTACTGTTGCTTTAAAAGATTCCTTTCCCGATGGCTTCATGTTAGAAAAATCTTGAAGGTTAACTGTTTGATTTGTAATCTGCACCTTTTTCACTCCATTTTCTTATCACTCATCTTTTAATATCGGTTATTTTTAGCTATTTGTTTAACTTCTAGCAAGCGTAAATGAACAGACATTTCTAGCTCCTTTTTCACGTAAAAGTTTTGCTGCGTGATGTAATGTCATTCCAGTTGTATAAATATCATCAATTAGTATAACAGATTTATTTTGAATACCAGAAGCATCAGTGATGTAGAAAATATTTTCAGCATGTAGACGTTCTTGACGGGATTTTTTGGATTGTTTTTCGTGGTGATAACAGGATAGAAGATTATAGCTTGGGAATGGTAGTAAGGAGGAAAGTGCTTCTGCTTGATTAAATCCTCGTTCATATAGCCTTTCTTCGCTAAGAGGAATCGGAATAATAATTGATTCTTTTGTGTAATATTTTAGAAAAATTTCGCTAAATAACTGCCGAAAAACTTCAATTAAAACATAATCACCTCGAAATTTAAATGTGGACATAACAGACTTTAAAAACTCATCGTATGCATACACAGAGCGATTTTGTGTAAGTACACCTCCAAAAGAAGCAGTTTCTTTCCACCGCATACAATCATAACAAAGATTTTTGTGACGATACTGTGCATCTATTTTAGAAAAGGAACGACCACATGCGTCACATATTTCTCCTTGAATAATTTCTAAACGATCTCGACAATTTTCACAAATAACATCCTGATTTTTTAATGTTAAAAAATGTTGCCAACTTACCATTGGTGTATATATGGTGTCACAAATAAGACAGTGCATTTCACCCCTCCTAGTCTAACATTCCTTGTTTTTGTGCCTCTGTATTCATTTTTCTAATATGTTTTGTTGCTTCCACGCTTGCTTTTGTTTTACCAAAGTGAAAAAAGACAACATCACCTGTTGGATAGTTAGCACTTCTTCCAACACGTCCAGCTATTTGGACTAAAGCACTTTCGGAAAATACTTCATCATCTGCTCCAAATACAGCAACATCAATATTTGGTACAGTTACACCTCTTTCCAAAATCGTTGTTGTAACGAGCAAAGGAATAGTTCCATCACGAAATGCTTGTACTTTTTCTTTTCGTTGCACATCTTCGGCATGAACACTTTCAATAGTGGAATCATATTTTTTTAGGAGTTTTACTACTTGTTTTAACATAGAAACGTGAGGAACAAAGAGAAAACATTGTTTCTTCTTTTGTAATCGTTGGTTGATCCATTCGATGATTGTTGTGGGGAGATGTTGTTGTTTGAGTTTCTTTCTCCAATCACCACACCAGATAGATGTAGGTACTGGAAGCGGATGGCGGTGATAGCGGACTGGAATAAGCACTGCTTGTCTTTGCCCATTTTTTACTTCTTGTTGCCACTTTAGACTTGGGGTAGCAGTTAAATAAATGGTGGTATTCTCTTTCTTTTTGGCTTTTTCTACAGCAAATTGGAGCATTTCATCTGCGGAGTAAGGAAAAGCATCGACTTCATCAATAATCATTACATCAAAACTTTCTTTGTAGCGGAGTAATTGGTGGGTTGTGGTAAGTGTTAATGGGGCTGTTTGCCCCTTCGCTTCACTTCCTCCATATAAAGCAATCACGTTTGTGTTAAATGCGGCACGCAATCTTGGCTCTAATTCAAGTACGACATCTGTACGTGGTGTTGCGATGCATACACGTTTTCCTTGTTCAAGTGCTATAGCAATTCCTTGGAATAGAAGTTCTGTTTTCCCAGAACCACATACAGCCCATACGAGCAGTGATTTTTTCTCTTTAATAGCAACTATAACCGCATCTGATGCTTGTTTCTGTAAACTAGATAATTCTCCTCGCCACCGCAATACATTTTCCTGAATTATTCCTTGTATTTCCGTGCGTGTCTCTATAAGTTTCGTGCATTCACTAACTTTTCCCATTGTGATACATTTTCGACAATAGGTACACTTACCACATCTTTTGCATGGAGCAGTTGCAAACATCCTGTTTGTTTCGTTACCACATCGTTCACAACGATATCCTTGTTTTGTTTTTGTAATTCCATTTGTATACAACAGTTGATTTTGTTCGTCATCCTTTAGAAGTGAGGAAGGAAATGGAAGCTCATTTAGCAGAAGTTGTTTGCCTCGAAGAAAAGAAAGGGGATTTTTCGCCATATTTTCACTCCTTTACTGTAAGGGCAACTTAGAACAGTCACCCCTTGATTATTATCGTACTTCTACCCAGCCATTTTTAATTGCTGAAACAACTGCTTGTGTACGATCATTTACACTCATTTTTTGTAAAATATTGCTCACATGATTTTTGACAGTTTTTTCACTAATAAACAATATCTCTCCAATATTTCGATTACTTTTCCCATCCGCTAAAAGTTGCAACACTTCGCACTCTCGACGTGTTAATATGTGTAACGGTCTAGTTACTTCTTCCAATGAAATCGTTCTCTTATGTTCGTTAGCAACGAATCCAGAAAGACGGCAGTATTCACGAACTAAATTGTGGGTTACCTTTGGATGTAAATAAGACCCTCCAGTAGAAACTATTTTTACTGCATCAATAAGGGCGTCTGCATCCATTTCTTTCAATAAATAACCAACTGCTCCTGTCTTCAATGCATGAGTAACATAACTTTCATCATCATGAATAGATAAAATAAGTACTTTCGTATCTGGATGCGACTCCATTAACAGACGTGTTGCTTCTACACCATTCATTTTTGGCATATTAATATCCATGATAACTACATCAGGATGATACTCAGAAATGAGGGGAACTGCATCCACACCATCAGAACCTTCTGCTACTACTTCAAAACTACTTTCAAAATTAAGGATCCGTTTCACACCCTCACGAAACAATTGATGGTCATCTATTACTACAATACGTACTTTTTCCATCGCTTCTGTTCTCCTTTTTGTCTACTCACTTTTTTCAAATGGGATCCGAATTGTAATCAATGTTCCTTTACCGATTGTTGATTGAATAGAAAAACCTCCTCCTAATAAATCTACTCGTTCTTTCATACCAATCACACCAAATGACTGTTCTTTTTTCATATTTACATCAAAACCTATACCATTATCTTTAACAGTTGCCATCACGTGTTTTTCTTTCATTTCCACTTTGACTGTAATTTGTTTTGCACTCGCATGTTTTAAGGAGTTCTGTACAGACTCTTGAATCAATCGAAACAGCGGCGTTTCAAATCGAGAATGTAGACGCTCTTCTCTACCGAAAAGCAAAAAATCAATTTTTGCTTTTCCGTTGTATTCTTCTAGTGTTTGCAAATATTTCTTTAGTGTTGGTATTAACCCTAAATCATCAAGAGCCATTGGACGCAAATCATATATAATCCGCCGAACTTCTTGTAAAGAGGAACGAACCATTGTTTTGAAATCAGCAATTTCTTGTAACATAGCATTAAGACCTTTATCACGGTATGTTCTCTCTATTAAATCAGAACGCATCACAACATTTGCTAACAGTTGGGCGGGTCCATCATGAATCTCACGAGCAAGCTTTCTTCGTTCATCTTCCTGTGCTTCAATAATTTGTAACCCAAGACTCTGCTTCTTCTTGACTCCTTCTACTAAATCATTGACTTGTTTGAAATCTTTATCTAAATAATTTTGAACAACGCTCACTTGACCAAGCAAAAAATTTGCTCTCCCTATTGTTTCATGCTGTGAAAGAAGTCGCCTCTCTACATCATCTCTACGAATACGAAGTTGCTTTTCTCTATCTCTTATAATAATTAATTGGGCGTGGTTTGCACTTGCCGTTTCATATGCCTGACGAACTTCCAGCTCCGAATATTGTTTAAAGTTAGCACTTACATGCGCCAAGTGTTTTCTTGCTTTACTAACCTCCATATCCAAATGATCTCCCTCATCAATCGTTTGTTGAACATTTGATCGTATCATTTCTAATTCTTTCTTCAGGGTCTCATGTTCGTTATGAAGTTGCTCACCAATGCGAAAAATCTCATTTCGGCTATTCCCGACTACCTCAACCATTTTATCAACAATATAATCTAAATTTCCAATATGCAAATCTTTCACACCCCACACCTCACTTGAACAGACACTGATGAATTACACAGCTCATATTTGATTTCTTTAGAAACACCCTATAATATAAGTATACAATAATCTACCTTTTTGATTATATCATGTTTAGATTAAGGTGGGGTAAAATTTTGCAAGAAAAATATTACACTATAAAACAATTCGGAGAAACAGAACTAATTATTGAACGCTCTCGCTTTATTTGTTCGATTAATCGTGTCGAAACATCCGAAGAAGCAACTAACTTTATTCAACAAATTAAAAAAAAATATCCTACGGCAACACATCATTGTTTTGCGTACATAATCGGGGAACATGATGAGTTACAAAAAGCAAACGATGATGGAGAACCAAGTGGAACAGCTGGTGTACCAATGCTCGAAATTCTAAAAAAAAAGCAATTAAAAAATACAATTGCTATTGTTACACGTTACTATGGTGGGGTGAAACTTGGGTCAGGTGGACTTATTCGTGCGTATGGAAAATCGGTTTCAGAAGGTTTAAAAATAGCAGGTATTGTAGAATGTACACTCTCACAAATAATAAACATCACTATTGACTATACATGGCTAGGTATGCTTGAGAATGAACTACATACCAGACAATATCAAATTAGAAATGTCCACTATACAGAAAAAGTTACGTTTGAAATTTTTGTAGATGAAAAAAATCGCCAACTATTCCTCGATTGGTTGACTAATCTTACCAATGGACAAAGTTCGATTTGTGTCGGAGAATTACTTTATTTAGAAAAAGATGTTCTTTAAGACGAAATTCTTATTAAAGGGTTTTTAGTGAAATGAATAATATACAAATGCGTTGATTTTACGAAGTTTTAGTAACCATTCATTTTACAATTCTTTTACAATAGGGGTTATACCTATTTTCTAAAACTAGTATTGTATATTAATAGAGGGAGTTGTATCAATGTCTACTGTTTCACGCCTTAATAGAAAAAAGAAGAAAACGGGATTTTTTCTCCGACTACTGATTTCAACAATTATTATTATCTTATTATCAACTGGCTTATATGTAGGATACACTACCTACAAAGCATATACTGCTCTTAACAAATCCCACCAAGAAATAGGTGGTCGAATAGGAGGTATATCTCCAATCAGAAAAAAACCCGTTGATATTCCAACAAATCCTATCTCTTTTTTAATTATGGGAATTGAAGATTATTCTAGTGGAGGAACTTCTGGGCGTACAGATACCCTAATCGTTGCCACCTTTAATCCCACTACTCAAACGATGAAAATGGTAAGTATTCCTAGGGATACTCGTGTTAAAATACCAGGCAAAGAAAATAAGATGAAAATCAATGCAGCTTATATGTTAGGTGAAAAAGAATTGACCATTGAAACAGTCGAAAACTTCTTAAACATTCCGATTGATTATTATGTTTCTGTTAAATTTGATGGTTTTATTAATATTGTTGATGCAGTTGGTGGAATAGATATTAATTCCCTGCTTACTTTTGATGATATTAACAAAGACTGGAAACGTTTTTATTTCAAAAAAGGTCCAATGCATTTAGAGGGTGATGCGGCATTAGTGTATGCTAGGATGCGTAAGAAAGATCCAAACAATGGAGACTTCGGACGAAATGACCGACAACAACAAGTAATTCGTGGAGTTATCGACAAACTTGCTTCCCCATCTATTATTTTTAAAGTAGATAATGTGATTGAAGAAATCGGAAATAATATTACAACAAGTATGTCCATAAAAGAAGCTATTGCTTTCAAACAAAAATATTCTAATTTTACATCCAAAAATATTCAATCTATTAAAATGGTTGTTTACGATGATGTTAGAAAAGAAAACGGACACAATGTATACTATTGTTCACCCGATAAGGAGAAACTCAAAGAACTTTCAAACGAACTACAAAAACATTTAGAGCTTCCAGTGGAATCATCATCCAATGATGCAGTAAATAGTGCTGATGAACCACCCAAAAAGAAAAAATCACAATAAAAGAAGATGAAGAAATCGGAACAAATACTCCCGATTTCCTCATCTTCTTTCTTAATTTCCTATATTTTACCATAAATCTCGTAGATTACAGAATTATTTTACTGGAATACAACATATTTCTCAATAAAAAGATAAATTTTAAACAACTTTTTTATTGAATCAATAGGTACGAACCTTTATAATTAAAAAGTTAGGCATACTGCTTAACTTTTTTACTCATACTGTATACACATTGAGGAGTTGTGCAAATGTCTACTATTTCACGTTACAATAGAAAAAAGAAGAAAAAAGGATTCTTCCTTCAGGTGTTGATTTCAACATCTATTATGATTCTACTAGCAACTGGTTTATATGTCGGATACACTGCCTACCAAGCTTATACAGCCCTTAATAAAGCTCAAGAAAAAATAATTAGACCAGGGAATAAATCTGAAATCAGAGAAACTCCTGTTGATATTTCAACAAATCCTATCTCTTTTTTAATCATGGGAATTGAAGATTATGCAGATGGGGGCCCCGGTCGCACGGATACATTACTGGTGGCAACATTTAATCCTGCCAACCAATCAATGAAATTGGCAAGTATTCCTCGTGACACCCGTGTAGAAATACCTGATACCAAAAACAAAACGAAAATCAATGCCGCTTATGCACTAGGTGAAAAAGAATTAACTATTAAAACAGTAGAAAAGCTTTTAAATATCCCGATTGATTACTATGTTTCTGTTAAATTTGATGGCTTTGTTAATATTGTTGATGCAGTTGGTGGAGTTGATGTAAATGTTCCATTTAATTTCAATGATATTAATAGAAAGTGGAAACGTTTTTACTTCAAAAAGGGACCAATGCACTTAAATGGAGATGCAGCACTAGTATATGCTCGGATGCGTAAAAAAGATCCAAATGGGGATTTTGGACGAAATGATAGGCAGCAACAAGTGATTCGAGGAGTAATTGATCAACTTTCTTCTCCGTCCATTATATTTAAAATTGATAACGTTATAGAAGAAATTGGAAATAATATTAAAACAAATATGTCTGTAAGTGAAGCTATCGCTTTCAAACAAAAATATTCTAATTTCACATCCAAAAATATACAAACCGTCAAATTTGTTGTTACAGACGATATGAGAAAAGAAAACGGACACCATGTATACTATGCTAAGGCTGATGAAAAAAAATTAATAGAACTTTCGAACGAATTGCGTCAGCATTTAGGACTTCCAGCAGAAACATTATCAAATGAAGAAACAAATGATTCCAATGATTCAACTGGAACAAATGCAGAAACACCTAAAAAGAAATAGAATGTGATTTTGGAACAAAAGGGGTAAAAACACCCTGATTGACCCAAAATCATTCATTTCACGAGTTAGTTCATAGAGTGTAATCAGTCGGAGCTATTTTGGTTCTTTTTGATTGACACTCTCTTTTTTATAACATATGAGGAGAATAACTATGTCACACACATCATTATTTTTAATTACAAGTCACTTTCCATATTTACCTGGTGAGCAATTTTTGGAAGAAGAAATTCCGCTTATTTCTAATCAATTTGATGAAATAATTATTTTTCCAACAAATCCAATTATTCCAGATTCTAAAAGAGTAATCCCATCATCTATTAAAGTAGTAACATCGCTTATTTCTAAAAAAGCTAATATCTTTACTCGCCTACGGAGAACGGGGGCGTTTATTAATGATGAAATGAGTCGGAAATGGTGGCAACAAGAGAAAAATGAAAACACATTTGGAATAGGTGGATTACTTAAACTAACCAATTGGATGTCTATCGCTCACGAAATTAAACAGGGGCTGACTCCCTTTATTGAACAAGCTTTAGTAGAAAAAAAACAAGTGTTACTATATTCCTATTGGCTTTCTCCAGCCGCTTTAGCCATTAGTATGCTCAAAGAAAAATATCCAATTATTGTGGTTGCTAGAGCACATGGTGGTGATTTATACGAATACCGACACAACCCAGCCTACTTGCCATTTCAAAAAAAAGTGATAAATCATATAGATCATGTCTTTGCTATCTCAGAAGATGGAAAGAACTACTTACTCAAAAAAAATCACACGTGGGAAAATAAAATTACTATTTCTCGTCTTGGAACAAAAAGATGTGAGCAGAGAAATCCAAACGTAACAGAGGAAACACTCCATCTCATTACCTGTTCCTATCTAAAACCAGTTAAACGTATTCCACTACTTATTGATGCCTTAAAGAAATGTACCATTCCCATACGTTGGACACATATTGGCGATGGCCCAGATAAATTGATTGTAGAAGAAAAAATCCAACAACTACCAGAAAATATTTCTGTTACTTTAACTGGAAGCATGAATAATAGTGACATCTTACATCTTTATATGACTCAGCCATTTAGTATATTTGTAAATGTAAGCGAAAGCGAAGGAGTACCTGTATCCATTATGGAAGCATTTAGTTGTGGCATTCCTGCTATTGCCACCGATGTTGGCGGCACAAGAGAACTTGTTAACGAAGAAACTGGACAGCTCATTCCAAAAAATATTACGCCTGAAAACTTAGCACAATCTATAATAAATTTCGCTACATTATCACAAACAGAACAACAAAAAAAACGCCAAGCAGCGCTTGACATGTGGGAAACATATTATGATTCTACACAAAATTACTGTACCTTCGGGGAAATGTTAAAAAATGTAACGAGTTTGGATTAAAAAGGGTAAAAACACCCCCGATTGATCCAAATTCTTGTTTAGGATTGGTTACCAAAACATGATAAAGTCAACGTTTTATTGAACCAATCCTAAATAGTAAAAACCTAAAAAAACTTCTGTCCCAGTTTCTACTCCTCTTTTCGAAACATTTCTGGAGCAAATATAATCATCATATCGAGAATTAAGCCAGCTACTAAACCAAGAACAGCTTTTTTCTTTGGACTTCCAGTAGCACTTCCTACTGTTACATCTGCCAAGATTTCTGTATTACGTAGATTGATTAAATCCATTTTCCGATCGTGTAGAGTCGCTAGTTTCGTAATATTTTCATATACAGATTTCGTTTTCTCCATTTCACTTACTGTACTTTGTAGTAGCTTTTGTTTCGCTTTAAAAACTTCTGCTCCTTCGCTTAAGAAAGCAGTTACAATGGCTTGCAACGTTTTTTCTGTCTTATCTTCATCACTAGATACAAACGAAATAGTTACATTGTTTGATAAACTGACTGCAACTTGCATTCCTGCATTTATATCAGCCGCTTCATATGCTTTATATTTCTCTTGAACTCTTTTCAAAAAAGAGGTCTTTCTCAACTGATCTTCTATACTTTTAGGATTTGTAAATCGATCATTTTCAAAATTCCCTAACTGTATCGTAGCCGTTGCCGAATAAGACTTCTCTCCTTTAGCAAACACAAAAGCCAATCCGCCCGTTAAAATCGGTAACAACAATATGAGTACCATCCATTTACGTGCATGAGCCACTATTCTATGAACCATTCCCATACCCTCCTCTTTGACGCAACCTGTAATAACCAAAAGCAAAGGCAATTAACAACCAATTATAATTTAGTGAAGAAAAAGAGCTTGGACTCATTGCGGCAACAATAAAAGCTACTAAACCCATTAATAGAGCCTCACTAATCATTTTTTCACTCTCGCACTTTGCTTTCTTAAAACTTATCACCATTTGCCAAATTAAAAAACCAAAAAACAATAGATAACCAGCAAATATGATAAAACCATATTGCAGAAAAATTTCCATCCACCAATTATGGATATTTGTAATTCCTTGCGTATTATACAAAGCTTCATTTTTCATATAATATTCTGCATTACCAGCACCAATACCAAATCCATACGTATTTTCAAGAAAAGACATGGCATTTTTTAATAAATTTTCCCGAATATCATTAGAAGCACTCGTAACTTTACTTTCTCCAAATAAACTAGAAAATTGATATAACACATCACTCACTAAACTACCCACTTGTCTTGGAAACAATAAACTCCCAACCCCTGCACCAACTAATCCAAGGGCAATATATGTGATTTTCTTTCTCGCAGGTAAAATAAAAAAATACACACACAACCCAAGAGCAATGGCAAGCAAATTTGCTCTGGAAGATGTAATAATAATCAAAAACAACGCAAGTAATCCTCCACTTAAACCAACGAGTTTAAAGAATAAGTATTTCCCTCTATTAAATAATGCTAGGAAGAAAAAGAAGCTAATAGATAAAAAACTAGCATAATCATTTTCATTCGCAAACAATGCTGTTGGAATACTTTTCATATACGCAGGAGATTTCGCAATTCGTGACACTGGCAAATGAATATGCAAGAAATGATTAATAAGTCCAATGCCAATGAATAATAATGCCATAATAATCCACAGCGTAAAAAACTCTACATACTGACGATTTTTTTTGTAAATAAAGGGGACCATTACAATTAAACATATACCCGGTAGTAATGTAATGAGTTCTTTCAATGAATCAATAGGATCTTTTGCCCAAACAATACTTGCAATACCAACACCTAACCATAGAAGTAAAAAGATATACACTAACTTTTGTTTTTCGCTAACAAATCCTTCTTTATGTTTCCTGTAAAGAAAGAAACAACCAATAAGCACAACAATCATTAAGCGAAATGGAAAAATAGAAATAAACCCAAGTTTTAGAGCAACTAGACCAGGTCCAATAAAAGCAGTTACAATCGTCAAGCTCAAGACAACTTGTAAGAATGTATTTCCTTTCCAAAAGTAACGAATATAACCAATTAAAAACGGAAAAGTCAACATAGCTATAACAAGTAAAACTACTACATATTTAGTGTATTGATTCGGTAATTGTACAACCGCTAAACTAAGTACAAGACTTAAAATAACAGCGATAATAACTTGAAAAATCGGTAAACGCAGACTCAAGTGTTCACCCCCATGCCATACTGTTTTTCATTATTGATTACGTAATAATTGTTCTGCTGGAACATCACGCAATTTTTTTGCTGGAACACCACATACTAATTCTTCTTTTAACACATCTTTTGTCACAATACTTCCAGCGGCAATTGTTCCATCTTCCTCAATTGTTCTACCCGGTAAAATAATGGCATTTGCACCAATGCGACCACCGTCTTTTACAGTAACACCTTTAAATTTGTCAAAACGATCTTTTGTACGTGCCATATAATTATCATTTGTTGTGACAACACATGGAGCAACAAATACAAAATCTCCTAATGTGGAATATGCTGTAATATAGCAATTTGTTTCCAATTTACATTTTTTTCCAATTGTGCAATCGTTCTCAATTGCCACACCACGTCCAACAATTGTTTTCTCTCCAACCGTTACACGTTCACGAACAGTTGCTAAGTCGGCAATAAACACATCATCGGCAATCGTTGCATTAGCATACACAATCGCTGACGTTCCAACCGTTACACCTGATCCAATAATTGTTCCTGAAAGTTTGCCAACTTCAGGTAAAATAGAATTTTTTGCTCTTGCAGGTTGCTTTCCAATAACAACATTATCTTGAATTAAACAGTTATCACCAATTACTACACCATCATAAATAATAACGTTATTACCAATCGTAACATTCTCTCCAATTTTTACATTTTCTTTAATAATGACATTTTCTCCAACACTCATACTTAACCCCTCACTTTTTCTTTTATATCAATATGGGAAAGAAAACTTTTTACAATCGTTATCCATGAATATTCACTAATAGCTAACTTTCTCCCATTTATACACATTGTTTCATATTCATCACTAGACAATGCTACTACTTCTCTTATCACTTGGGCAATTCCTTCTGGATTTTCAGGCGGTGCAACTTTCCCACAATTGGTCTGTTCAATAATTTCTGCACTTTCTCCAACACCACAATACAAAACAGGAGTTTTCGTAGATAATGCTGGAAAAATTTTTGAAGGTCTTGCTCCTTTAAATAGCTCAATATTACGTAATGATACAATACTATAATCAGTAATAGAAAAAATTCTTGGCATTTCTTGGAGTTTTACAGAACCATATATCGTTACATTATTGGCATTTAATTCTATTTTTAATTGCTCTAATTTTTCTCGCTCTTGCCCGTCACCAACGAATAAAAAATGCACGTTTGAATGTTCTTCTTGAAGTAAGACAGCAGCACGAATAATAGAATCTAACCCTTGTGCATACCCGATTGCTCCAGCATATGTAAATACCATTTTTCCATCTAAATCCAACTCGGTCATTAGCTCTTTATCTTTTGGCATCGGTTGAAAAAAGTCGGTATTCACTCCATTTGGTAAAAGAAAAACATCTTCCACTTTCTTCCCTTTATTAATCATATATTGACAAATTCCTGTCGTAGCACAAGCAATCTTCCATGCTCTTTTGTACAGAAATTTTTCTAACCGCTCAGCCATTTTAATAAATGTTTTGTTCTTAACAATTCCAAGCTCTACCGCTGATTCAGGCCAAACATCTGCTACATTAAACACAAACTTTGCTCGTTTGAACTTAGCAGAAAGCCAACCAGTAATACCAAGAAAAAGTGGCGGTGACACACACACAACAACATCTGTCCGTTTCGTTTTCGTCATCGCATACATCGAACTAAATACGAATGAAAAATAAGAAGTAAGCCTCCGCCAAAATGATCCCTTAGGTGATGGATAAATCCATGAACGGTGAACAGGTATACCGTCCCACTCTTCAAACTGATAAAACATTCCTCGATATTTTTCAGGAATAATTCCATGCGGATGATGTGGAAAAGCAGTAACAACTTCTACTTGATATCCTTGTTTGATTAATTCTTTACTTACTTCATACAAGCGGATTTGTGGTGCACCTGTTTCTGGTGGGAAATGTTGGCATAAAAAAAGAATTCTCACCCTATTTTCCAATGATCTGTACCACTTTTTGGGATGCTTGTCCATCACCAAATATATTCTTATAGGTTGGATTCCCTACTTTTTCAATAGCATGCATTATTTTCTCGACATCTGTTCCAACCAAAATATTTGCATCATCTGTTAATGTTTCTACCCATTCTGTTTGTTCACGCATTGTTACACATGGAACATTCATAAAATATGCTTCTTTTTGCACACCGCCAGAGTCAGTAATAATTTTTTTTGCTGATGCTTCTAGTGTAAGCATATCTAAATAACCAATCGGATCAATGACTTGTAAGTTTGGAATGGACAATAAATCAAAATCGTATTGCTTTATCTTTTGCCTTGTTCGTGGGTGGATTGGCCACACTTTTTTTGTGTCAATGGATGATAATGCTTTTAAAATATTACGCATATTCTCCAGAGAATCGGTATTTTCCGCACGATGAATCGTCAACAAATGATAGTCACTATCTAGTCCTAAATCAGAAAGAATCGTTGATTTTTCTTGTGCTACTTTACGATTATATAAAACCGCATCATACATTACATCACCAATATTAAAGGCATTCTTTGTGATATTTTCATTTTTTAAGTTCTGAATAGCTGTATCCGTTGGGCAAAACAAAAATTCAGATACGTGATCGGTCATAATACGATTGATCTCTTCTGGCATCTTTTTGTTAAAACTTCTAAGCCCTGCTTCAATGTGGATTACTGGAATGTGCAATTTAGAAGCAGCCAATGCCCCTGCTAAAGTTGAATTTGTATCCCCATATACAAGAACATAGTCTGGTTGTTCTTTTAAGAAAATTTCTTCTAACCGAATAAGCATCTCACCTGTTTGTTTACCATGTCCAAAAGAGCCAATACCTAAATGATAATCTGGTTTTGGAATATGTAACTCATCAAAAAATATGTCAGACATATTATTATCATAATGCTGACCAGTGTGGACAATTAGTTCTGTATATGTCTCTCGGAGCACTCGTGATACAGGGGCCGCTTTAATAAATTGCGGACGAGCCCCAAGCACCGTAATAATTTTCATATTTACTACCCCTCTCTTTTGAGAGTATCTGTTTATTTTTAAGTGGCTGAGACAAAAGGAGCAAGAGATGCCCCTTTTGTCTCAGCCACAGGAAATGAATGGTTTGTCAACCATTCACTTCATTAAAATTCTTTCAAAATACTTCTCTTTTAGCTATAAAATTCTACCATTTTTTCAATAATATAATCTTGTTGTTCCGTAGTTAATTCTGGGAACATTGGTAATGAAATAACTTCCGCTGTTGCTTTATCTGTTACAGGCAGGTCACCTTTTTTGTAACCTAGTTCCGCAAATACAGGTTGTAAATGCAATGGAACTGGATAATAAATCATCGAAGCAATTCCATTTTCACTGAGAAACTTCTGTAATTCATCACGTTTTGGCACACGAATTGTATATTGATGGAATACGTGTTGATTTCCTTCTTTAATATACGGAGTGACAACTGTATCAGCTAATTTTTCATTTAATTGTTTTGTATAGTAGTCAGCATTTTTGCGACGCATGTCACCCCATGTATCTAAGTGAGAGAATTTCACATTTAAAACTGCTGCTTGCATTTCGTCTAAACGGCTATTGTAACCCAATACATGATGATGGTATTTTGGTTTACTTCCATGAACACGAATCACACGCATTTTGTCAGCTAAGTCCGTATCATCCGTTACAATCATTCCGCCATCGCCATATGCACCTAAATTTTTTGATGGAAAAAAGCTATATGTTGCCGCTGTTCCAAGTTCACCAACATTTTTGCCGTTATGCTTTGCTCCAATTGCTTGAGCCGCATCTTCGACAACAACAAGGTTATGTTTTTTAGCGATTTCAGCAATTTCTTCCATGTCTGCCATTTGTCCATACAAATGAACAACAACAATTGCTTTTGTTTTGTCAGTAATTTTTGCTTCCAAACTTTTTGGGCAAATATTGAATGTTTGTGAATCAATGTCAGCAAATACAGGTGTTCCTCCTGCTCTTGCTACTGCTCCTGCTGTTGCAAAAAATGTAAATGCTGGACAAATTACTTCATCACCTGCACCTACTCCAGCTCCTTGCAATGCAATATGAATAGCATCTGAACCATTCGCAACCCCAACACCATGAGCTACATTACTATATGTAGCTACATCTGCTTCTAATTTTTTTACATTTGGCCCTAAAATAAATTGCGTATTACACATTACATCATCTAATGCTTTAATCATTTCATCACGTAATGTTTGATATTGTCCTTTTAAGTCTAGCATTGGAATTTTCATGGATTATTCTCCTCTTTTATTTTAGTTTTTCATAGACAGCTTGAAGTACCTTACTTTCTGCTTCCCAGTTGTACGTTTCTTCAATTGCTTTACGTCCATTTTGTCCCATTTTTAAGGCAAGCTCAGGATGCTCTATCATTTGAGTTATTGCTTTCACAACTGCTTCGTTATTTTTTGGATTTACACAAATTCCACAACCACTTTTTTCAACAATCGTTTGCCAAAGTGGAAAGTCAGAAACAATTACTGGAATTCCTGCTGACATATATTCAAACATTTTAATCGGCAATGATACTTCAAAACGTGGTTCGGGGTGCAACAAAACAAAACCAGTTGTTGCTTTATTTAAAAGCTCCTTTACTTCTACACGGTTTAAAAATCCTACAAAGTTTGTATATTTCCAGCCTGGTAACGTTTTTACTTCTTGTTCCGAAGAATCAATAAAATTCCCTGCCAGCAATAGTTCCACATTCGTTGTTTTATTAACAAATTCCACTGCTTGTAACATTTCTTTTATTCCACGTATCTCACTTATTCCACCAATATATGTAAGCCTTGGCTGTTGAAAAACACGCTCTTCATTTGTTGGTTGATTTAGCTCATTTAGGACTGGATAATTGTGGACGGTTGTTGCTTGATTATTATACTGCTTAAAGCGTTCATTAATATGCGGTGTAGCTGTTACAACGGCATCAAAACGAGCGGATGCAAACTTTTCAAGCTTTTTCACACAAAAAGCAACAAATTTGCGAAGCGGTTTAGGAATCCAATGTTTGGATAGAATCTGTTCTGGAACATCTTCATGAACATCATAAATGACTTTTTTTCCAAGTCGTTTTAAACGAAGCCCTGCAAACAGTAATTCTGGATCATGAAAATGATACACATCGGCATCTACTTCGATTGCTTTTTTTAATACAGCCGAAACGCCACCCGTAATTCTAGACATTCGAGATGTTATGGGCACTTTCACGCCAATAATCTGCACATTGTTTTTTGTTTGACTTTGTCCATTCGCAACAAGCAAAGAAACATTGTGTCCAAATGCCGCAAGTGCGGAACATTCTTTCACAAAAATTCGGATGTCCTCCGCTTTATGAACAGTTGTAAGATGACAAATATTCATCCAAAAATCTCCTCATGAAATGGATATCGTTAACAAACGTACGATGTCCATTTCATTCTTCTAGTAAATTCTACAAACGATAATATTTTTTTGATTTATCTTTAAATTGTTTTACAGCATTTCTTGTATCAAACAAAACTTGCGAATGTGTAGCAATCATTTCATAGTCAAAACTAGTATGATCTGTTGTAATCACAACTAAGTCTGCACTTTGTAGTAATTCTTTTGTAAGACCCACTGTTTCAACAATTTTCTCATTGTGTTTAAAACTCGCAATATGCGGATCAACAGCAACCCAATCTGCTCCTGCATAATCTAACTCTTCTAAAATACGCAAAGATGGTGACTCACGAAGATCATCAATATCTTTTTTGTAAGCAAGTCCAAGCACAAGAACTTTAGAGCCTCGAACTGCTTTTCCTTCATTATTTAAAACACGCATTAATCGCTCCATAATGTATTCTGGCATCCCATTATTAATTTCTCCCGAAAGCTCAATCAAACGTGTATGGTAATTATATTCACGAGCTTTCCAAGTTAAATAAAATGGATCTAACGGAATACAGTGTCCACCAAGACCAGGTCCTGGATAGAACGGCATAAATCCGTATGGTTTAGAGGATGCGGCATCAATTACTTCCCACACATCAATTCCCATGCGGTTACAAAGAATTGCCATTTCATTTGCTAGAGCAATATTAATATGGCGGAATGTATTTTCAAGAATTTTTTCCATTTCAGCAACAGATGGATCAGAAACAAGATGAACGTCTCCATCAAGTACGGAACGGTATAATTCTCCCGCAATAACTGTACAAGAACCAGTCACGCCACCAATAACTTTTGGTGTGTTTTTTGTGTTATATGATTTATTTCCCGGATCAACACGCTCTGGTGAATAGGCAACAAAAAAATCTTCCCCACACACAAGACCAGTTTCTTCTAAAACGGGGTTCAAAATTTCTTTCGTTGTTCCTGGGTATGTTGTACTTTCTAAAACGACCAGCATTCCTTTGTGCAAATAAGTAGCGATTTCTTTTGCAGAAACTTCAATATAAGATGTATCCGGTTGTTGATAACGATCAAGTGGTGTTGGAACACAAATAGCTATCGCATCTACTTCTTGAATAAGTGAAAAATCAGTTGTTGCTAACAATTTCTTATCTGAAACAATTTCTGCTAATTCTGCATCTACAACGTCACCAATGTAATTAATCCCATTGTTTACTTGATCTACTCTTGATTGTTGCACATCAAAGCCGATAACTTTATATCCTGCTTTTGCTTTTTCTACTGCTAAAGGCAAGCCTACATATCCTAGTCCAACAACACCAATTGTTGCTGTTTTTGTTTGGATTTTCTTTAAAAGCGTCTGTGCTGTTTCGTTCAATTGTACTTGCTTTGCATCAAATTTCATTTTTTTCCCCTCACTTATTCTATTTTAGAACTTCGCCTTGTGCTGCAGAATTATTCATTTTCACAACAAGCTCTAATGCTTTCTTTCCATCTTCACCGGTCACAATTGGTTCACGATTTTCAGAGATTGCTAAAATCATGTCTTCAATAATACACTGGTGTCCCGGCTTTCCAAAAGGATTTTCTTTAAATGTTTGTGCGATATTTTGCACATCTTCTTCTGACATTCCTTTTATATTACAATGCTCTAAGTAAACAGCATTTGCTCCGCCAACTTTAATTGAACCTTTTTCACCAAAAATACTAATAGATTCTTCTAGGTTTTTCGGATAAATCGTTGTTGCCGCTTCAATAACTCCTAAAGCACCACTTGCAAATCGAACAACACCAACCGAAACATCTTCTGATTCAATATTTCTAAATCTCGTTGCTTCCATGCTAAAAATATCTGTTACATCGCCCATCAGCCATACTAGTAAATCCAAACTATGAATAGCTTGATTCATTAATACGCCACCATCTAACGCTCTCGTTCCACGCCAAGCAGCTTGATCATAATACGCTTGTCCTCGATTCCAACGTACAGTTACATTGGCATGACTTAATTTTCCAAGTAGTTCTTTTTCCATTACATCCTTTAACCACATCATCACTGGACGAAAACGATTTGGATGGACAACTGCTAGTTTCACATTATTTTCGTGACATGCAGTAATCATTTCATTTGTATCTTCTAATGTTAAAGCAATAGGTTTTTCAACAATTACATGTTTTTTAGCTGTAGCAATTTGTTTGGTAATATTCACGTGATAGCCACTTGGAGTACAAATATTGACAACATGAATATCCTCTCGCTCTAATAGTTCGCTTAAGTGTGTATACGTTTTTGCACCGTATTCCTCATTGTAATAATTCATTGGTTCTTGTACTGTGTCACATACGGCAACTAAAGTTGCACCTTCCGTTTTTGAAATGGCCTCCGCATGTTTTTTCGCAATATGCCCGCAACCAACAATGGCAAAATTTACCATGGTCAAATCCCCTTTTCTTGTCACTTTCACATAATATTCCATCCTCTATTAAAACATAGAGAGATAAAAATCACAAAAACTAACTGCTAAATCTTTGAAACAGTTTTTTAATTATTTTCTTGTAAGACACAATATCTTCATGATTTAAAATTAAAAAAGAGCGATACTGCTGATCCGTATATTTTTTGTACAAAATAACTTTCACAATAAAACTTGTAATGTACATGATAGAACAAGAAATAGCTGCTCCAACTGCTCCATACTTAGGAATTAAAATAAAACATAATACAACATTTACACAAAGATTAGAAATTGAAACATATGTATTTAATTCTGGTTTCCCTCTACCTGCTAAATCGTTAGAAAGTAATTTCTCTACTGATAATAATGCCAGTCCCGGTAATAAAATTTTGAAGATAAGCGAGCTTTCAGGGTATTTGGCAAACAAGATATGAAATATCCAATCAGAGAGAAAAAACAAAACAACGGATATACAAATCATAAATATAATAAGACTTCGACTTACTGTTGCTGTTAGCTTGTTTCGATTCTCTTCTCCTTGCATAGATGAAATCTTTGGAAATAATACACTCGAAATAGATTGCGAAAAAATGGATAGTCGTTCACCAATACTCACTGCCACATCATAAATAGCAACAACGCTTGGGACACTAAAAGAAGTGAGCATTAAAATTGCCGTCCGATAATTTAAAACGGTAATAGAATTACTGACATGTGCCTTAATTCCATAAGAAAGTGAGTTTTTTAGAAGTACGACTGAAAAATCTTCTACTCGTAATCGTACTTTGTAATGACGATACAAAATATAACTAATGTATATAACAGTTACTACGTAACCAAATACAAAAGCTAATATCGCCCCAAACAATCCTAAATCGTTTATGACAATTAATGTAGAAACTAATAGTAGCGTTCCTACTTGTTGAACTAATAAAATCGAATTAAATACTTTAAAGTTTTGTAATCCTTGAAACACCGTTTGTAAAAAACTAGCCAAAAACATAAACGGTAATGCAAGTAATACTGTATACAAACAATAAGTTGGCACATGGGCAAACATTGTATCTTTAAATATTTCAATAAAAATAAAACCAATCACAAAGCTTACAACCGATAAAACAACTGCCATAATAACATTTGTTACAATCGCTACTGGCAAATCAAATTCTTTTTTGCTAACAAAAAAAATAGTAGATGTATTAATTCCTAAATTTAAGAAAGTAATAAGCATTAAAGGGAAAAGGGTAATAATTGCATAATATCCTCGGTCTTCTGTTCCCAAAAATCTTGCCAATACAGAAATAAATAGAACACCTATTACAATGCTTAAAAACTGCCGAATTAAGGTAATAACATTATTTTTAAGAAATGAGTTTTTTTCATCTTTCATCTTCGAGTCCTTTGCAACATAAATTGGTTTGAAACATACATATTTTCAAAAGATTCTTCATGGGTTTAGGGCAGTTGGGGCGTTTTTGCCCCTTCTGTCCTAAACTCATTTATGAATTATTTATAATCAACTAAACTTGTTGTTGGATAATAAAACTGTAAAATTTCTTCATAGTTTTTACCTTGTTTCGCCATTCCATATGCTCCAGACTGGCTCATACCAATCCCATGACCAAAACCACGTCCAGTGATAACAATATCTGTGCCCAAATCTATGACGTTATCAACAAGTGTACTTCTAAAAATCATTGTTCCAAACATGGAACGCATCTCTGTCGCTTTTAATAATTTTGTGAACGTTTGTTTTTTAAGCATTCCAGTTTCCATTACATACTGATTTGTTTTTGTATCTTTTGCATAGTACTCAATTTTCAACGTTCCATTTATTGCTCTCATTCCTGTTGTCAATTCGGGGTTCATAACAATAGATGGAATCGAAACAATTCTTATGTCTTTGTTTTGAAATTCTGGTATCGCTGGCTTTGATGATACTAACCATGTTTTTACACTTTTCATTATATCCTTATTTTTTTCAGTTGTTGCTGTCCACCATGAAGCTGGGTTTGTTAAATCAAGAAGCGTATCATCTATTTGTACTTTTGCTAATGTTAACTCCCACGGTGTTTGTGGATCGTACGGATCTTCTTTTGCCATTAAATAGTCAATTGGTGTGCCACCAGTCCAAACATTAATGCTCGCTTCTATATAGCCACCATTACTAGAAGAGAAAAATGTTTGTACTAGCTTGCCATTTTTATCAAGAAGTACTTTGTTCTTTGTCCCATCTACAGCTTGATTGGAGCTCTCACTCCAGTTATATCCACCATATACTTGATAACTCTGCGAATCTAGCACTGCTTTTCCTGCTGTAGCCTCGTCAATAGAAAATGTTCTTGCTGAAACTGCTTGTGCTTTCAATGATTCTAAACTCCATGATGCTGGCATTTCTCTTGGCACAACACCTTTTAAATAATCTTCAAAAGGAATACTTACATTCGTTGGACGCACATATTTACCACCTTCAACCGTAAAATTCATTGTTCCAAGGTAGGTGTTTTTATTTAATGTAATTTTTGATTTTGGATCGTAACTATTCGGCTTCACATCAAATGTTGTTCCAAAATTATCTGCTTTTTTTCCATCTTTATATAAGGCTAGTTTTCCTTGTTCTACTTTTACAGTGTAAGTGGCATCTGGTGATAATAGCATTTCATTCGGTAAACTACTTACTACTGTATTACTAATAGAATCTGTTCCACCTATAATCGTAAATTCGCTGATGTTCCTTGCTCCTATCACGTCAGCAACCTCACTAGATAATTTAGTTTCTGTTGTCAAAAGCATTGGGCTATTTTGTTTGGCAGCAAGTACCGAACCTACCAATGCATCAACAAAGTTTAGTCCAGTTGCTAGAAATGCTTTTTGAACGCTCGGATATAATGTAGTAACAATATTTGCACTTACTGCAAAACGATTACTTCCCCCAATTCTTTGCGGTGTTGGTAATAAGTCATACACCGCCTTACTAACACTAGCTTCTCCACCAACTACTAACACACTTTTTGTTCCCATGCTTTCTTTTGTTACCTTTGGAAGTTCGTTTGGTTTAGTTAACAAAATTGGATATCCATTTTTGGCAGCATATGGAGCAATTGCTAATGCATCTGCAAAGTTTAAACCATTTGCTAAAATAACTTTAGATGTATCGCCTACTTCTTTTGCTACATTGCTTGCTACTTCGAAACGATCATGCCCATCTATTCTAGTAACATTTGAAACAAGCGTAGAAAGCTCTGTGTATACATTCGCAGATATCGTTCCCTCTCCACCAATAATTACAACTTTATTTGGTTGAAGACTATTAATAGCCGAGACTGTTTCATCACTTAATGTATCTTTATTACTAAGTAAAATTGGTGCATCTAACTTATAAGCATACGGTGCCGCTGATAATGCATCTGCAAATGCAGTTGCGTTTACAACAACTACAGCATCTGCCTTCGTCCAACCATTCTTTGCGATATTTGTTGCTACTTCAAAATCAGTACCTCCAGAAATTCTCTCATTGTCACTACTATTAATATGATATGTCCCTGTTGTTTTAAATGTTAATGAACCTACATTACCAACGTAATTTACTAGTTTCACAGAAATATTCGCTGCCTCAACTGTAGCTCCTAGTGGTATACTGATTGTAATCATACTAACGAAAATCCACTTTAACCATCTTACACTCAAAAATTTCATAACTTCCTCCTTTTCAATATTACCTTCTCTACACTGTATCAAAATCAATCAAACTAGTAAACTACAAGCCAATGGAAAAATATCTTAAAATTCCCCATAAAATAAGCAGTCACAAAAACCTAATGAAAAGAGGCAGAGTCAAATGGGATATTTCTTACTCCATTTGACTCTGCCTCTTTTTTATTTATTGTATGCTTTAGCTGAACGATAAATTTTTCTAAGTGTGGATGTAAATGGTTTATATCGATCATTTACAAGTCCAATTACTTCGGCAATTATTTGTCCTAAAACAAGAAGTACAACAAGAATAAATACTGCTTGCCATAATGTAGATGTGGAGAACAATACTGCACTAATCGCAAACATCACACCAAATCCGTAAATAACTAGTACCGTATTACGGTGAGAAAATCCTTGTGCCAATAAGCGGTGATGCAGATGCGATTTATCTGGTGCTGAAATTGGTTTCTTATTGATAACTCGACGAATAATCGCAAAACATGTATCAAAAATAGGAACACCCAAAATAATAACAGGAACAACAAAGCTAAACAATGTCACACTCTTATATAAACCTAGCAATGACAAAATAGCTATTGCATATCCAAGAAATAACGCACCTGTATCACCCATAAAAATTTTGGCTGGGTGAAAGTTATAGAATAAAAATCCAAGAATACTTCCAAGCATAATAAGCGAAAGTGTCAAAATTAATTCTTTCCCTGCAAACCCAGCTAACATCGCAAGTGTTGCGATAACAATAGCTGAAATACCTGCAGATAACCCATCTAAACCATCAATTAAATTAATAGCATTCGTAATAGCAATAATCCAAAAAATAGTTATTGGATAACTAAGTATACCTACTTCAAATTTACCAATAAATGGAATGCTTAAAATATCTATTTTTAGCCCCGTATATACAACAATCCCTGCAACAATTAATTGTCCTAAGAGTTTCTTTCCAGCAGATAGCTCATATTTATCATCAAGGATTCCAAGCAAAACAATGAGAACTGCTCCAACTGTAATTCCTGTTACTTGGGTCGTATACACACCACCCATAAAATATCCAACGATCACCCCGATAAAAATCGCCAGTCCTCCAAGACGTGGCATTACTTTCTCATGTACTTTTCTCGCATTCGGTCTATCAATTGCCCCAATTCTAATGGCAAATTTTATGACAAACGGTGTCACAATTATTACAGCAAGAAAAGAAGAAACAAACGCTATCATTGCGTGCATATGATTATACCTCACTTTTTGGAGTTCACACTTATCCATCTATATGTTATCACATAAATAATTAAAATCAATCTTTTTCCATCGTTGGCATTTACTAACTTATTTCATTAGAAAATAATTAACTTACCATAAAACATTTTTCTCCTTTTCTGTTCGCATCTATAAGTTTTTGCATACAAATTTCAACAGATGAACATTATTATGTTATAATCTTCTTGATAATCCTAAGTTTATTAAAGCAAGGATTATCGGATTATAAATAGTGTACAGGAGCGACCTTATATGTTTTCAAAAATGAAGCAATGGCTAGAAGGAAATGTTAGAGAAATTAATCGCCTAAAAAAACTTGTTGAGCATGTAAATAAGTGGGAAGAAAAAATTCAACAATTAACAGATGAACAACTTCAAGAAAAAACAGAAGAATTTAAAGAACGCATTCAAAATGGAGAATCTTTAAATTCTATTGCGGTAGAAGCCTTTAGTATTGTACGTGAAGCAGCAAAACGGGTTGTTGGACAACGTCATTATGATGTGCAAATACTTGGTGGGTTTGTTCTTAACCAAAATAATATTGCAGAAATGTATACAGGAGAAGGAAAGACACTTGTTGCCACATTACCTAGCTATTTACATGCATTAGAAGGTCATGGCGTTCATGTTATTACAGCTAACGAATACTTAGCAACTCGTGACTGTGAATTTGTTGGTCAAATTCATCGCTTTTTAGGCTTAACAGTTGGATTAAATATTTCCCAACTTTCCCCAGAGGAAAAAAGTGAAGCGTATGCGGCTGACATTACATATGGAACAGGAACAGAATTTGGCTTCGATTATTTACGTGATAATATTGTTCACGATACAAAACAAAAAGTACAACGTCCTTTGCATTATGCAATTGTTGATGAAGTAGACAGTATTTTAATTGACGAAGCACGAACACCACTTATTATTGCTAATAAATCGGCTATTGGTGCAGAACTATTTGGAATAACAGCTCAGTTGATGAAAAAATTTATAGAAGATGTTGATTATGAATTATACCTCGAAACAAAACAACTATTTTTAGCAGATGAAGGGGCAAAAAAAATTGAAGCTGCTTTTGGCATTGATAATTTGTATGATGCCGAACACCAACCACTTCTACATAATGTCATGCAATCTTTGCGTGCCTATGCTCTAATGTCTAAAGATGTTGATTATATTATTCGTGAAGGAAAAATTTTACTTGTTGATCAATTTACAGGTAGAATCATGGATGGTCGTACATTTAGTGACGGACTTCACCAAGCAATTGAAGCAAAAGAAGACGTAGAAGTAACAGAAGAAAATGATGCTCAAGCAATGATCACCGTTCAAAATTATTTTCGTATGTACAAAACGCTATCTGGGATGACTGGTAGTGCTACACCATCTAAAGAAGAATTTTGGGAAACTTATACGATTAATGTTGTGTCTATCCCACCAAACAAGCCAACAAAGCGGACAGATGCAGAAGACCTTCTTTTTGCAACGTAT
The DNA here is from genome assembly GCA_031546705.1 of Caryophanales bacterium. Classification (GTDB taxonomy): domain Bacteria; phylum Bacillota; class Bacilli; order Bacillales; family JAVBJX01; genus JAVBJX01. The sequence goes on along the minus strand of JAVBJX010000007.1, from coordinate 30,763 downwards.
GAACAAAAAGCTGCGAAAATTGTTGCAGAAGTACAGAAAATTCACGCCCAAGGTCGCCCAATTTTAATTGGAACTACATCTATTACACAATCAGAACGTCTATCTAAAGAACTGCAAAAAAATCACATTACCCATAAAGTTCTTAATGCAAAAACGGTAGAAGATGAGGCACGTATTATTTCACTTGCTGGCCAAAAGAACAGTATCATTATTTCTACAAATATGGCAGGGCGTGGTACAGATATTTTACTTGGAGAAGGCATTGCAGAGCTTGGTGGACTCCATATTATTGGTACAGAACGTCACGAAAGTAATCGTATTGATATGCAATTACGTGGACGGGCAGGACGACAAGGTGATCCTGGTTCTTCACAATTCATTGTTTCTTTAGAAGATGATTTGTTTAAGTACTATGAAAAAGAAGACATGGATAAGTGGAAAAAGAAAATGGTAACAAATACAGACGGACTAATAACTTCACCAGATCCTTTAAAATTCATTCGATTAATTCAAGAAACGATTGAATACTCTCATCAAGCAAGCCGTAATCATTTATTAAAATTGGACAATGTCCTTGACCAACAAAGTAAGGTTATTTATCAGGCAAGAGATACCGTATTATATATGGAAGAAGAAAATCTTCTATCTACTGCACTGGGTTATGTAAAACAATATATGTTAAACATAATTGCTGATTTTATGCGTGAACAACAAGCAACAGAACAAGGAGATACACATAAGTTACATTCAATGCTCTCACTATTATTCTTTTCTGTTCCGTTTACAGAAACAGAACTTAGACAAATGGACTTAGATCAACTTGAAAAGACAGGTTCACAATTATTTAACGACTTATGTACACAATTAGAAGGTTTAGGTAATGATGCTCAACTACATGCACCATTACGTCAACTCATGATCCAAACAATTGATAGCAGTTGGATTCAGTTTTTACATCATATGACGGATATTCGTGATGGAGCTCACTTGCGTTCCTACAGTATGGAAGATCCATATCGCCAATTTGAGTTTGAAGCATTTAATAAATTTAAGGTATTACAACAACAAATTACCGCTGATATTGCCATCTGGTTGTGTAGTTATATTAGAAGTCAATATGATATTGATAATGAGGGAGAAGAACATGTTATTTCGTAAAAAAAAGAAACAAACTGAACTAATTACACCTGAACAGAATGCCGAAACTGTTGAAACACTAGATGACAATAAGGATATCAAAACTACTCTCTCCTTTCATGAAGATTGGCACGTTGAACCTCAAGAGAGATACGTTTATCAATTTCAACACACAGGACTACCGTTACTTAAAAAAAATCAAATTTCCATTTCGGGTATTGATTTACTTCCATACAATGATGGTTTTATTGTTGTTGCTTTTTTACGCAACACACTATCTAAAGCAGTTCGCTTTGAAACTGTACATTTACTTCTTTTAAATGAAGAAGATCAAGTATTTGCTAAAAAAGAATTTGATTTAGAAGATTTGGGGGAGCTTCCATCAAATTCAGCAAGACCGTGGCGTTTCTTATTTGATGTGGAAGATACAATTGCTGATATTAATTATGAAGGTGAATGGAAAATTGCCTTTGAGTTATCACAAAAACCAAAGCATAGCCTAGAATTAGAAGAAAGTTGGGAAAATCAAACTTCTATTGAACAAAAGGAACAGTTAGAGAAATTAGTTTCTTCCTTGCCTCCTTTATCCAATACCGAATTCAACATTATGGGCTTAGAAGCAAAACTTATGGAAAATCGAGATTTACAAGTAACTATCTTACTTAGAAATGGCAGTCAGACCACATTAAATATCGAACAACTACCACTTATAGTGGAAGATGCTAGCGGAGATATTGTTTGTCGTGGTTCTTTTCAACTAGGAACATTTGAAGTAAAAGCAAATACTAGTAAGCCGTGGACATTTATTTTTCCACAATCACTTCTACTAAAAGAAAATATAGATTTATCTTCTTGGAAAGTATCATTTCCTAAAGAAAGTTCTTAAAATGAGTTTGGGGCAGTCGGTGAAAAAAACACCCCGACTGCCCCAAACTTGTGAGATGAATGGTTACTGAAGTTCAGTGAAATCAATATTTTAGCGAACCATTCATTTCGCTAAAAACCATTCAAAAAGATTTATACTCCAACCTCTTTTTAATTATAGCAGTTTGCGAAATTGTGCGGAAAAAGGTCAGGAGAAAATTTTTAATTAGACAATGAAAAAACGATGACGCTTGCTAGAGGCAAGCTAGGAGTTTTGGAAACAATATAATTAAAAATTAGCCATTGAACTTTCCGCACAACAAGTGAAACTGCTATAACTCCTATTCCAGGCAAATCATAAAGATGTTAAGTGATATAACAATACAGTTTATTCAATATCCTCCACTTCCGTAAGAAGTGTATATTGAAATGGAAGTAATTGTTCATCCGTTTTTCCTAAATAATTTCTTATAAGTTCATAAGGAACAAGATTATACTCATCTTTGCTTGTGCCCTCAATAATAAAGTACACGCCTATATCTCCAAGTGGAGTCAAAGAAATAAAAGCTGGATAAAATGTGCCATCATTAGCTTGCAGGATAGCTTCAGACATGGTAGTTCCATTTTCTTCCACTTCTACAGAATTATTGCTCATTTTCTTAAAAATATTTTCTGCCCATCCCCTTCTTTTGTAATCTCCAATATATTTCGGAGGGGTTGTTTCAAATTGTTTTCTTAAATCTTCAAATTGCTTATTCATATCATCATCTTTTGCCACAGTTATAACCTCCTCCATATAATAATAACATATTGTATATTATGCTCCCCTATCATACATATATTTCGGTAGGAAAGGCAAATTTTTTATAGTAATTTTTTAAACTTTTTAAGGGTAATAGAGAAATTTTTAATGCCAACTAAAAACCTTCAATCCAGATGTTATGTCCCGATTGAAGGTTTTTCTTACTAATATGGATAACCACCATAACCGTATGGATAATATGGATACGGAGGATAACCACCATAACCATATCCACCACCATAAAACGGTGAGTATAAAGCACTACCAACTAAACCTCCAAGAACTCCTCCGATAAAAGGAGTTCCGAATCCCCAAAATGGTCTACGTCCAAAGCCGAAACCATGACCGAACCCGCCAAAGCCGTGTCCAAATCCATGTCCAAAAGGCATATATTTTCCCCCTCATTCAGTTCACATTCAACTTACACTGACAACATATGCAGTTGAATAGAAAATGGTATGAGGCACTTGCCTAAACTTCCAAACAAGAATAACTTGCTAAGCCGCAGGATCCTTAATCACACCAGCCTTATAAAATAAAGCAAGTGACTTTCTAAACAAGAAAAAGCTGATCACACCGAGCAATAAAATAACGATAAACATGCCATAAGAACCAATAATTGCTCCAAGTGATACACCTAAAGAGCCACTAATTTTGGCAAATTGAAAACTAAGCCCATTTACTGCCATATATGAACTTCTAGCATTTTCATCCATTGTGTCTGCCATTAATGATTGACGTATTGGAACATACATCAATTCCCCAGTTGTAAAAATAAGAGCAGCTATAAGTAAAATCGTCATGGAATTGCTAACTGAAGTTATCGCAAATCCACTTACATACAATGCCACACCGATATACAACATATAATCATCTCTAAATCGTTTAATAAATTTTGTTACAAACAATGTGAAGCAAACAACAAGCAATGTATTTTCGGTTGTAATAAAACTTAACATCCGCAAACCATCAACAGGAATATCATTTAATCCAAATAAAGAAACAACCCTAGATCCAAATTCATTTTCAAGTCTTACACCAATATAATTATTCAATTGAAACTCCGTGGACATGGCAAAAGTTGTTGCCAATATAAAAATCATAAATGCTTTGTTTTGCATAACCGTTCGGTAATTCAAAACTACATCATATAGAACATTTCTCTTTTCCGTAACTTTCTTCACTTCATACGCTTCAACCATGACAAATGTAACAAGAATAAATGTCAAGATAGATACTACTGTTAGCGAAAGGAACAGTTCAAAACGATGCGTTTTAAATAACAATCCACCAAGCTGAGCACCAATCATAATCGACAAATTCGCTGACCAGTAACTAATGCTATACATTACTTTTCGATTTTCTGGTGTACTTACATCCACTAACATCGCATCAGCAGCAGGATTCGTTAAACCATTCGCTACACTATTTAAAGTCATCATTACAAATGTCAACCATACAGAATCAAGAAACGGAGAATTAGCTACTGCCATAAAAATATAAGACAGAGTCATTAATCCTTGCCCAATCACCAAGACTTTTTTTCTTCCAACCCTATCCGCAATATAGCCGCCATACAAACTAATAACGAGAGAAACGATGGTGTTAAAAAGAAGTAACCCTCCAGCAAGCACACCGCCTACTTTACTTGAAAAATAAATTGCCATAAATGGAAATACCATACTTCCAACAATCCGAGTCAAAAATGATGTAAGAATCCGAATTTGAATATTGCGATGCATTTCAAAAAAACCCATTCTTCTCCCTCCTTTGTTTCTATGTTACTACGAAAAAAGGGAATAAAAGAGGAAACTTAGATAAGAAAAGTTCCCCTTCTCTCCAAACGTGAAATAAGAAGTCCCTCACCCACTTTAAATTGCTCTTTCTCCATAAATCCATGCTTTATATACAACCGTTTTGCAGGCTCATTCTCTGCTCCTGTTGTCACACAAAATGATTTTCCGAGTTTTTTATTCAAAACATAACGAATAAGCGTAGAAGCAATTCCTTGATGAAAATACTCAGGATGCACCATTAATCGGCATATGATTACGGTCTTTGCATTCTCTTCATAAGCAATTGCTCCAACTAGTTCATTATCTAAAAAATAACCATAAAATGTTTCCTCACTGGATTCAATCATTTCTACTGTATCTTTTAGTGGTGGTAAATCGGCAAAGTCAATCAGTTGTGCTTCTATTGCATAAGAAATTTTTTGTAAATCAACAATTTGTTTTGCTGTTTCTGAGAGATTTAATTGTTTAATTTCCTGTGTAGTTGCTGAATATTCATTCCATAGATTTTCAAATACCCTACTATCTTTTATATTCTCACAAATAAATCTTGCCGTTACTTGCTTGTAATCATCATCCCGATAATCCATTTCATCCGTAATCTGAATCATATCGGCAGCAGAAACAAATTTCACCGCATCTACTTCGTCTTCTTGCATAACTATTTGTGAAAGATTTGCATCTGAAAAAGCTAACCAAAGGTCAACAAATGACGTTTTTCTTTTTAAGCGTTTAATGAGTAGGAAATTTTCAGGTTTTAATGCAATACCTACCTCTTCCTCTAATTCACGAATTGCTCCAGTCAAACTATCTTCCCCTGCAAGCACTGCCCCACCTGTCATATCCCATATACCCGGCAACTTTTCTTTTTTCATCGAGCGTTTTTGGATAAGAAACTCTTTTTTACTATTGACTACATAAATATGTACAGATAAATGATAATTACCTTTTTTAAAACGTTGTCCTCTTTTTATTGTTCGCCCTGTTAATTGCCCATTTGCATCTAAAATATCCCATTTTTCTTCACTCATATACTTACCTCTTCTATTGTTTCTAATTTCATCTCTGCAAAAGTGCACTTTATAATGTATGGCATTTTATGTACAAATGCATAAAAATCGTCATAACAAAAATTACGATTAAAATAATGAAGGATTGTTGAAAGTGCTGTACCATGCGTACCAACCATAATATTTTTTCCGCCCTGTTGCTTTAGCACATCAAACAATGCAGAAATATTTCTCTCTTGCACTTCTCTTAAAGCTTCTCCTTCTGTTAATTTATAATCAAAATCACTCCATTGTTGCTTCGCAAAACCTTGGAAATCTTCTACCCACTCACCTACATTTCGTTCACGAAAATTATCTACCACTTGAATTTTTAATTCTGTACTCTCAGCAAAATCTACGACTGTATCATACGCTCTTTTGTATGGACTTGAATAAATAGCTGTAATCTCTTTATCTAGTAAACTAGCCGTTATTTTCTTACTGTCAATCATTCCTTGTTCCGTGAGTGGACGGATAGATTCTTCTTTAATAGAAAAATCTGGCTTTGCATGACGGACAAAATAAATAGTTGTTTTCATTATCTAAACTCCTAACTTGAAAAATTTTCCAGTCAAAATTTCCGTTATTCTCTCTATTCTTTATATTACTACGAAAAAAGCCTAATAAAAAGGGAACTCTCAAATAAAAAAATTCCCCTTTTAAGGAGAAATTAACGCAATGCCTATGGCTTCTCTACATCCACATAATGTAAAATCTCCCTGTACTTTTCTTTTATATCATCATATGTGTAGTGCTTACAATTCGCTGGGCTTGTGGAAGGTAAGAAAATAGATTGGATATTGGTTACCTTCAAACAATATTTTTTGTAATAAGCAGTTGCCTTTGTCCCAGTCGTAAAAACTGCTTTGATATTTGCAGTTTTCAAAATGACCGTTAAATCATTGGCAATTGGATTTTTAATTGTATTATCGGCAGCACCATTTATTTCGCATGATTTCAGTACATCCCACAATGCAATGTTATTATCATACAAAAAATTTTCTTTTTCTTCATTTGTAGTTGGTAATTTTCGCAAAAAAATATCGGACATCACTCGCCAAAATTTATTTTGTGGATGGGAGTAATAGAAGCCAACTTCTCTTGATTTTGGTGACGGAATTGTTCCTAGAATTAGCACTTTTGAATTTTCATTATAGATTGGATTTAGTGTATGTGTAACAATACTACTCATTTTTTCACCTCATCTTATTATTTTACATTTCCCACAAAATAAACGACCAAAATTATTCTTTACTGTATAAATTTGCCTAAAAACCAATATTTTTCACTTCATAACAAACTTTTACGAAGTACATACTAAGGCACGCTTACAAAAAAGGTGAAAAGGAGATTTATTTATCATGAATAAATTAATTAAACTTAGCTTGTTAACCTGTCTTTTATTTGCCGTACCTACTGTTGGAAGTGCCCAATATTACGTACAAAAAGGCGATACAATGTCAGGGATAGCCAAAAAGTTTGGAATGACATATCAAGATTTGCTTTTGCTCAATCCACATATTAAGAATCCGAATTTAATTACACTTAACCAATTCATTGTTATTCGCAGTAAAGATAAAGCACAAGACCTGATAGAATATGCCAGAAGCCTTCAAGATCAAACAAAATATGTATTTGGGGCAGATTATAGTTTATCTCCAACAAAAGCTGATTGTTCTAGTTGGACAAAACATATTTACGCAAAGTTTGGGATTACACTGCCACGTGTATCACAAGATCAAGCAAGAACAGGAACACCTATAAAATTTCCAAGTCTTAAAAAGGGAGATTTAATGTTTTTTGGTGATGCTGGAAAAGTAACGCATGTTGGTATTTATATGGGTGATGGATATTGGATTAGTAATTTAAATACGCAAAAAAGCGTTGTTATTTTATCTGTTTGGGGTTCATGGTCACAGGAGCGTTTCTTGTGGGCTACGAGGGTATTATAAATAAACTAACAACTCTCAGCGAAAATCGTTCTTAATAAAATAAGTATGTAAATGATAAAAAATACAACCTCAAAATAGTCAATAATTAACGACTTTTGAGGTTGTTTCTTTTATCATTTAATCTTCTATATAAAACCCAACCCTGTTATTTTTACCAATGCCTTCCATTAATTTTTTTCATTTGAATAAATGCTTCTTCTGAAATAATATTTTGTTCTCTGAGTTTAGAGAGTTTATATATTTCAGTTGAAACAGAAGAACACTCAGTGTCTTGAAAATAAGTATGGTCTTTATATTTTTCTTCCAAATACTTATTTCTTTCTTCAATAATTTTCTGTATAAATTGCTCAACCGATTTTGGAGAGGATGAATTTTTAAAGAAATATATGTTTTTTTCTCCATAATCCAATGCCGTATAAACACCATGATTTAGCCAAAAATAGATCCCGAAAATAACTGTAATTTCTACATGCTAGTATACTATAAAATAATGCATGGTACTATATAAACTAAGCGTTTGTTTACACTAAATGCCTGAAAGAATCTTTTATCTTTAATTGGTGAATAATTTTCTATTGTTGCTGTGGTTCATGGATTTTTTCAACCTTACCTATTAGATTTTTTAGCTCTTTGGATTGTTTATTTTTTTCGATCCTCTATTTGAAATATATCATTTTTTAAGAAATTTGGTATGTTTTTTTTACTCCTTTGTCGTAGTTATTTCACTTTTCTTATGCAAAAATAAATTTTTGTGTGCTAAAATGAAAAGGTATACAGAAAAGTACAGTACAGAAAGGTAGATGCGGATGATAGTGAAAAGAAGTGTATTTTCTCGAATAATATTTGCTACATTTGGCCCAGCAATTTTAATATTTTCTGGTGTTATTTGGTTCATTGCATCCGTTTCTTATAGTAAAGCAGAAGCTGTTATTGTTGATTACAATACTTCATTTGTTGAAATAGCAGCCAATCAAATAGAGGTTAATTTATCGAAATTACTTGCTACACCTAAGCTGACTGCTGATCTTTTGATAGATCTTGACTTCAAAGATGGAAATGCCCGAAACATGTCAGAAACATTATTAAAATCATCTTTAAAATCAAGCGAAGATATTCATGCGATTTGGTTTGCTTTTGATCCAAACGCTTTCGATGGAAAAGATGCCCAATTTATCCAGTCAAATAATCCTTCTGGACGATTTATTCATTCTTTTGTAAAAAATGATAATCAAATTATAGAAATCCCTAACTTTACTTCTATAGTAGAAACAAATCCTGAATGGTATTCCACTCCACGAAATACAGGAAAGTTGTATGTGAAAGATGGAGAGAATTACGATTATTTGGATGGATATGGGAGTAAATATATAGAAAAGATTGTTATTCCTATAAAGAAAGACGGTCAAATTATTGGATGTATAGGAGTTGATTTTTTAGTAAACGAAGTACTGAAATTTGTTGATTCTGTGCGAACTAGAGATTATCAACACATATCTATTTATACAAACGATGGTCGAACTCTTTATGATACAGATAAAATAATGTATAAAACATTTAGTAATATAGGCTTTAAAAATCCTGAGAAATTAAAGTCGATCATGAAAGACGGAGTACCTTACTTCCAAAAAGACTATTCTCCCTTTTCCAAACAAGCGGCATTTGTTTCTTTTGCCCCAATAAAAATAGTTGGCACTGATAAAACATGGACACTTGCGATGGATATTCCTGCTACAGTCGCAGGAGATGAAGCTAGACCAACCGTATTGAAATTTACTGTATTAGTTATTGTAGGCTTACTTATTCTTGCCGTAGCAGCCGTTTTTGTTGCCAGAAATGTAACACTCCCTATTACAGAGATTACAAGAGTAGCAAATGACATCGCAAAGGGGCATCTCACCCATCAGATGTCATATATACATAGACAAGATGAAATTGGAAGATTAAGTAGGTCATTAAATCTGATGATTCAACAGTTACATGAGCATATTACTGCTGAGCGTAACTCAAAAAATAAACTATTAATCTATACGAACATTTTAGATACAACTCAAAAAGCATGGAACTCTGATCAAGCACTATCAAAAGCAGTTGAAGAAATTGGTTATTCGACAAATTTCGAAAGGGCAACTGTTATTGAATATGTTGATGATTATTTTCAGCCTCTTCTTCATTGGGGAGAGAAATCGGAACTTTTTGCTGAAGCTGTTAGTCATGCTGTACAGGAGAATGAAATTTTATTTGTTAAAAATGAGTCCCAAAAAGAGCAGCTTCAGTTATCTAAAAAAGTGAAATCCGCTGTTATTCTTCCTCTCTATCAGTTCGATAACTACTGTGGATTTATTATTTTTGAAGACTCAAGAAATAAACACATGTTTACTGATGATGACAGAGAGTTATTTAGTGATATTAGCATGTTACTTTCTAATGTGATGAGTAGACGGAAAATGGAGCAAGAGAAAAATAATTTTACAGAAAATCTTGAGAAAAATGTTGCTATTCGAACAAAAGAGCTAATAGAGATGACCAAAATGGCAGAAGACTCCAAGTTAGTTGCTGAACAAGCCCTGCAAGTCAAGGGGGACTTCTTAGCGAATATGTCTCATGAAATTAGAACACCAATGAATGCGATTATCGGCATGTCCGAACTACTGTTATTGGAAAATTTAAATGCCCGTCAGTTACGGTATGTAGATGACATTAAAACATCTTCTACTTCACTGCTTGGAATTATTAATGATATTCTTGATCGTTCAAAAATTGATTCTGGGAAATTTAGCTTGTATCCTGTTCATTATGATTTACCAATGTTTCTTGCAAATTTAATGTCTATCATTACTTTTGCATTGCAAGAAAAAAAAGTAGAACTTATTGTTGATATTCCTGATGATATTCCTGCATATTTATATGGGGATGATTTACGATTAAAACAAGTGCTTGTTAATCTTCTAGGAAATGCAGTGAAATTTACAACGAAGGGGTACGTCAAAATGACAGTGTATACGACTGATACCATTCGATTTGATATAGAAGATACAGGAAGTGGAATTAAAAAAGAAGATTTATCACGACTTTTTCGTACATTTGAGCAGGTGGATACCACGAAAAATAGAGAAATTCGCGGAACAGGTCTTGGGCTTTCGATTGCTAAAAGCTTAGTTGAAATGATGGGTGGTTCTATTTGGGTAGATAGCATTTATGGCATGGGAAGTACATTCCATGTGGAAATACCATTTGTTTTAGGAGATGAAAAGTTAGTAGAGGTAGAAACCGTAGACTTTTCTTTTATCTATGCTCCAAGTGCTAAAATACTCGTTATTGATGACAATGACATTAACTTGCATGTGTCATCAAGTTTGCTTGGTTTGTGTGGAATCACTTGTGATACAGTAAATTCTGGACGTGAAGCGATTGAGCAAATTTTGAAGAAAGATTATGATCTTGTCTTTATGGATCATATGATGCCAGAAATGGATGGAGTAGAAGCAACGCAAAAGATTAGAGCGTTTGGTGGAAAATATGAGGATTTACCAATTATTGCTCTTACTGCAAATGCAGTTGCGGGAGCACAAGAAATGTTTTTAACATCGGGTATGAGTGATTTTCTTCCTAAACCAATAGATAAAGTATTACTCGTTCAAATGTTATGTAGGTGGCTACCAAAGGAAAAAATATCACCTGATTCACCGATTGAAGCCGAGAGGGAACATAGTAGAAGTAGGATTATTGAATCCACCTCTAACATAAGTGAATTGGATGTAGAACTTGGATTAAAACGTGTTGATAGAATGAGTGAAGTATATGAACGTTCCTTACGTCTGTTCACACGCACAGCAAATAATTCTTGCAAAAAAATGAAAAAGTATATAGAGGAGAACAATCTAGAATCATTTGCTATTTTAGCTCATGGAATGAAAGGATCACTTGCAAATATTGGTGCGATGAAATTGTCTGAACAAGCAGCTGAACTGGAAATGGCTGCCAAATTAAATAATACACAATTTTGCATCACTCATTTTCCAAACTTTTTGGAGTTACTAGAGGGATTTACTGATAAACTCAGCAATATATTTATATCAGAAGTTTCAAATGTTGATCTGCGTTCTAGTGGAGATATGAATGAGTTGAAAAACACGCTTGTTTTTATGTATAATGCTCTTGATAGCTTTGAAAGTGATGAAGCATCTGAACAATTACTAGAAATAATGAAATATACATATGGAAAAGAAATTGACAACTTATTAAAGCAAATTTTCGAAACGATTGAAGCGTTTGATTTTGAAAAAGGGATGAGTATCATTCAGGAATTACAAAAAAACATCTAGTTTGGAAGTGGGCATATGACAAATAAGAATAGTGCAGCTACTATTCCGATCCCTAGAGTAGAAGAACTGCAACGACTCATTGATAATTTTGAGTTTAGTAAAGCGATGGCTATAATGAAAAATTTAGACATCATGGACTACGGCGAAGAAAAAAATACGATGCTTTCAAATGTTTCAAAGTACTTGACGGCGTTTGACTACATCAATGCATCCGTTGAATGTAAACGACTTTTGACAGTAATAAATAGTGGAGATATGGCTAAAGATGCAACAAAGATGACCATTCTTGCTGTAGATGATATGCCTGATACACTCAATACGTTAAAAGCAATGCTTAAACACCATTACAATATTTATCCAGTCACAACAGGAGCGATGGCGTTAAAGTTCTTGAATAAGCAGAAGGTGAATTTAATTCTGCTAGATATTGAAATGCCCGATATAAATGGCTACGATCTCTTGAAGGAAATTAGGAAAATACCTCACCAAAAGGATACGCCAATTGTTTTTTTAACAAGTAATGCAACTAGTGAATATGTAGTGAAGGCTAGAATTTTAGGAGCTGTTGACTTTATTGTTAAACCAACAGATCGAGAAAAATTATTAGAAAAAGTAGGTAAGCATATTAAGCGGACGTTTAAATAGAATCTGAGGGTGAGACAAAAGGGCTGTTTTTCCCCCTTTTATCTCACCCTCATCAACATTTTAGTGAGCCTCTCAGTTCATTAAAAACCCTCAATTCAAACTAACCTTACTTCTCCACTCGCCCAATCATCCGTGCATATGAATCATTTCCATAGTTCAAACTACGTTTCACCCTAGAAATTGTTGCTGTACTTGCTCCTGTTTCTGTTTCGATTTTTTGGTATGTACAACCTTCTAAGAGCATTCTTGAAACTTCCAAACGTTGTGCAAGTGTTTGAATTTCATTTGTCGTACATAAATCATCAAAAAACTCGTAACATTCTTCGATATTTTCTAGTGACAAAATTACTTGAAAAAGTTGATCTAATGAACGCCCCCGCAACTTGTCAATTTGCATTTACGCTTCCTCCTGATTCATACGTCATATCTTTTAATGATGGCACAATATTAATCCACGTTTTTCCAGGTAACAACCCTAATTGATTTCCATCTGCATACGGCAGGATTCGGCCATCTATATTTTCCCATCGAATAAGTTGTCCTTTACCATCTTGAAATAAGTACGCTTTTCCACCAGATTGTAGATCAATACTTCGTCTTCCAGATGAATCTATAATTTTATGATGTGCTTCCACCACAAGTACATTACTAATGACAGCTGGCTCTTTTGTATCATAATCCGACATTGGAACTCCGCCATCACTTCGTTTAAAAGCGTGTAAAGTTTGGTCATATTCATATTTCACTTGTGTAGACTTTGCTTTCCCATACTTAATTTGAATGGAGGTCGCATTCTCCGTAAAATTATTTTCAAAAAACATAAGCGATTCCACAGGGCGTTCGATTTCATACCCTCGTTTCTCCGCACCCTCAATGATATGTTCAGATGTAATATACGAATTATGAGGAGCTTTACGATAGGATGCACGCTGAAATAACGTTCCATCATAAAAAAGTCCATTTAGAAAGTCTGCTCCACCCGCTTCCAATATTTCCTTCGCCTGTGGACTCCAGCCATGACAAATGAAAAAAGCATCATACCCTTTGTTTAATTCAAGATAATACTCTCTAGCACTCCTAACAGGACCAATAATCTTTGGCATTTCACTATGAAAAACTGCCAAAAAACGAGTAATATTTCCCTCAGCAAGCACTTCATACACAATATCCGCCTTGACTAATCCTGATTGTGGACGTGCTTTTGGATGGTTGCTTATCATCACTGCAACTGTCCGTTCCGTAGAAACTTTCTTGACCATTATTCCAGTTAATGGATCTTGTTCTGTAGGTTCTTCTACTTGTGGTTTTTCTACTGGCTTTTGTACTTCTGGATTATTTTTTGCACAACCAAATAAAAGAACAGCAATTAAAAGCATGACTATTTTTTTCATATATCCTACTTTCTACAATTATCGCATAACCGATGGAACGAGAATTGTTTTTTTCATGACATCATAAATTCCCCGTTGCGTAATGCGAATATACGGTAAGTGTGTAGACATTAAAAACAATAATGTATACACAGGATCTGGGAAAAGATAGCCTCTCTCTGATAGTAATTGTTTTAATTTCTTCTCTTCTTCCATCAGTTCAGGCATTGCTTTTTTTGATATAATTCCGTTCAATGTGAGTTCTATCTCATGAACAACTGTGTCCCCATCTACTAATACAATTCCGCCACCAATCTCTTTCATCCGTTCAAATGCTTTTATCATTGAATGTTTATTTTTCCCAATGATAATAATATCTCCCGTATTAGAAAAAGAACTAGCAAATCCATCCACATGTGTAGCAAACCCTTTTAAAATAACATTTGCTCTCCATGAGCCTTCTCGATCAATTAATGTTAAAAAACACTCATCATGTTCCTTACTCAAAGCATCTATTGCTGTATCAATACTGACAGAATATGGTTTTGTAATCACAGAGTTTTCCATATTCATTCCAAATGGTGTATAGAATTGTAAGTCAGCAATCGTTAACTCCCATGGCAAATGTAGTGGTTGCATATTATATTGTTCCCATGGAAAATTATCTTCAGAACTTACATCCAGACCATCCCACTTAATCCATTCTCCTTTTGCTAATACAGAAATCGGTGTTGGATTTTCTTTTGCTTGTAACAGATTAATATTTGCTATCCGACCAGTCGCAATCATTCCGTGTAAATCAATCATATTATAATAACGAGCAATATTAATGGTTGCCATATTATACGCATCTATGACCGGAACGCCTTTTTCAATAGCAATCCGAATCATTGTATCAATAATTCCTTGTTCATAAAATGCTGGTGAAGAACCATCTGTTGTCATCGTAAGAAAATCATAACAATCAATGGATAACTGCTTCATTTCATCCAATAGTTGTGGTAAATCTGGACGAATGGAAGAATAACGGAGTGCGGTTGTATATCCTTGCATCAACCGATTATATACATCTATTCCCGTCATTGATTCATGGTCACAACCAGCACCAAGAAGCATTAACTTCGCAAGCGTTTTTTCTGAAGCACCGGGAAGATGTGCTTCGATTTTCTTACCTAATTGTTTTGCTTCCTGCATCCAGTGGAGCATTACATCATCACCAGCTAATAATCTCGGCCAAGCTGTTAGCTCTCCTACTTGTAGGACATCTTCATGCTTAAGCCATGCTTGGATCTTTTCTGATGAAAAAATCTGTTCTTCATTTTGCATTTCCGTCTGTCCATCCAAACGACACCACCAGTACATCGTTATTGGTAACGAATGCATAGCATTCAATAATTCAAACGCATCTTCTGGTTGCTGTTGAAAAAAAATAAACAAATTATCATTAATCAATGTAGTTGTTCCAGTTTGTGCAGCATAATGAGCAAATGTCCGAGGATTATATAATTGAAACGGATGAGCATGCGGCTCAATATATCCTGGTACAATAAAATAATCCTTGCAGTCTACTATTTCACAACAGTCATCTATGTAATCAGGCATCCGTTCACCCACGTATACAATTCGATCATTCGCAACCCAAATATTTGCCTTCATCCATTTTCTAAATACTGAATTCAAATATGTTGCATTTGTTAAGACTTTCGTTGGAGATTGCTTTCCATCTATTACAGCTACATGATCCCTTAGCTGTCTACCTTTCCAACGATATTCTCCCTCAGCCATACAACCTCCCCATTCCTTCTTTTAGTGTATTTCATTCTTATACTAACGTATTATCATGTTAATTGACAATAAAAAGAAACCGTTTTCACAGAAAATACAAACCTTTGGAAATGAGTTTGGGTCAAAAGGGGTATTTTGTATCCCTTTTGACCCAATGTCGTCAACTGAATGGTTGCAAAAAATCCTGTAAAATCAACATTTTAGTAAATCATTCAGTTCACTCAAAACCCCTCAAACTTAATCCTATCCCATCATCATTCTTATGAAAAAAAGCATAACTTAGTTTATGTTTGTACATGACTATTTATGAACGAACCAAGAACACTCGTGACTTTAGTCATGCGAGGTTCAAACAAGTTTAATCCACTCAACACTAGTATTAAAATGTCTGTTCCATTCATTAGGATATGGATGTTTGAAATAAATTTTTCTAATCCCTGCTTGTACTAGAGATTTTGTACAGTTTTCGCAAGGTTCATGTGTACAATAAACAATTGCACCGTCACAAGCTACCCCCCTCCTTGCACAATCTAGCAATGCATTCTGCTCAGCATGTACAGTGCGAATACATCTACCTTCTTTATTTAATAAATGTCCGACATCATCACAGTGTGGTTGCCCACTTAAAGAACCATTAAAACCAGTAGAAATAATTCTCCGATCTTTTACTAAAATACAACCTACACGAAGCCGATCACAAGTAGCTAATGTACTGGCCTCTACTGCCATACGCATAAAATAATCGTGCCACTGCTCTGCTCTTGATTTTTTTTGTAATTCTTGATTCAAACTAAACACTCCTTACACTTAACAAGTTTCCTAAAAAATTCATTTTTATAATCTTGAAAAACAAAAAATTTGTTCACCTCGTGAAAACTTCTAAACTACAATCCTAACCGCTCAAAAATAGCATCAACATATTTCAAGTGATACTGGTAGTCAAAGCAATCAGCAATTTGCTTTTTACTTAACTGACTATTAATTCGTTCTTCTGATTCAATAAGTGTCCGAAAGGGTACTTGATTTTCCCATGCTTCCATTGCTTTTGGTTGCACTAAATCATATGCTTCTTCCCTTGCCATTCCTGCATCAATTAGTGCTAGTAATACACGTTGTGAATAAATTAATCCAAGTGTAGAGTTCATATTCCGCTTCATATTTTCAGGAAACACCGTTAAATTTTTAATAATATTCCCAAAACGATTTAACATATAATTTAATAAAATAGTCGCATCAGGGAGTATAACCCGTTCTGCTGATGAATGAGAAATATCTCGCTCATGCCATAAGGAAACATTTTCATACGCTGTCATCATATAACCACGAATCAGTCTTGCTAGTCCCGTCATATTTTCCGAGCCAATTGGATTTCGTTTATGAGGCATAGCCGAAGAACCTTTTTGTCCCTTAGCAAAAAATTCCTCAACCTCACGCATTTCACTTTTTTGTAGCCCACGGATTTCTGTCGCAAATTTTTCAATCGAAGTCGCAATTAAAGCTAGTGTAGACATATAATGAGCATGACGGTCACGTTGTAATGTTTGTGTGGAAATGGATGCCGCTTCTAGTCCAAGTTTTTCACATACATATGTTTCAACAAACGGATCAATATTTGCGTACGTACCAACTGCCCCTGAAATTTTTCCAACCCGAACAGTTTCTGCCGCTTGTTTGAAACGTTCCAGATTCCGTTTCATTTCTTCATACCAAAGAGCAAGTTTTAAGCCAAATGTTGTCGGTTCCGCATGAACACCATGTGTTCGTCCCATCATGACTGTATGTTTATGTTCCGCTGCTTTTTTCTTTAAAATCTCGATAAAATTTTCAAGGTCAGCTAATAAAATATTATTTGCTTGTTTGATTGTATAAGAAAGTGCTGTGTCAACTACATCTGTGGAAGTTAGTCCATAATGTACCCACTTTCGTTCTTCACCTAACGTTTCCGAAACGGCTCTTGTAAAAGCAACGACATCATGGCGAGTTTCTTGCTCAATTTCTGTTATTCTTTCCATATTAAATGAAGCATTTTTTCTAAGTAATTCTGCATCTTCTTTTGGAATGACACCTAACTTCATCCACGCTTCACACGCTAAAATTTCTACCTCTAACCACGCCTGAAAACGATTTTCTTCTGTCCAAATTGCTCCCATTTCGGGTCTTGTATACCGTTCAATCATTTGTATCCCTCTTTCTTCACAAAAAACTTAGATTGTTTTTCTTTTGTCCAGCTTCACAAGTCATATCCTTCCTTCAAACAATTTCTTCTGTAAAAGTCTGCGACTTTTTCGACAGAAATCTTTTCTGCGTCAGGATATTAACGACTTGTTCCGCTTTTCTATATAATATTAATCTATTTTTAACAAGTAGGCTACTACATACATACAATAAGAAAAAAGGGGGTAGCACATGAACAAAGGGAAAAAAATACCTGAGTGGCAAAGTCAGTGGACACAGTTTTTTAATAATGATTTCTGGAAAGATTTTGCCCCACTTATGCCACAAACAACCACAAACGCTACTCCTGTACAACCGAATGTAAATATATATCAAAAAGAAAATGAATTGCTGATCGTTGTTTCACTTCCTGGTATTGAAAAAACAGAGGATGTTCAACTATTTGTCCATTATGATACACTAGAAATAAACGGAACAATTATATTACATTTTCCTGATTTCCAAACGCTTGAAGAAGGGATTGCCAGCGGTGACTTCTCCAAAAGTATTCGTTTGCCATTTCCAGTTAATCCTGAGCGGGTGAATGCTGCTTATCAAAATGGTTTATTATTTATTACTGCTCATCGTCT
Organism: Caryophanales bacterium; assembly: GCA_031546705.1. Taxonomy (GTDB): domain Bacteria; phylum Bacillota; class Bacilli; order Bacillales; family JAVBJX01; genus JAVBJX01. The sequence continues at coordinate 12,240 of JAVBJX010000007.1, read as the reverse complement.
TATTCCTGATTCTTCCAAAACGAAGATAGTTGTGAAGTGAGGGGGCTAAAGAGCGAATTACTTTTCGTTGCCCCCTTAGAAAAAATTTTGTATCGCTTAAATCAACATACATACACTGAGGTAGAAAATGATGCAACCCACAAAACCACAACCAATCGAAGCCGCCAAAAAATTTATCTATACCCATTTCCCAAACTGCCAAGGAGCAGTTCTTGCTGGAAGTGTTGTTCGAGGAGAAGCAACGGAAACATCTGACCTCGATATTGTCATTTTTGATAAAAATCTGCCCAACTCTTACAGAGAATCATTCATAGAATTAGACTGGGCAATAGAAGTTTTTGCGCATAATCTAACATCCTACAGACATTTTTTTGAAAGTGATTGCGAAAGGGCAAGACCTTCTCTCCCATACATGGTTTCAGAAGGTATTATTCTAACAGACACTGAAATTATCCATTCTATTAAAAAAGAAGCGAATGAACTGCTAGAAAAAGGCCCAAAACAATGGTCAGCTGAAACTATTTTAACAAAACGTTACTTTCTTACCGATACACTGGATGATTTTATTGGTTGTACAAATAGATCTGAAGCGATTTTTATTGCAAATACACTAGCTGAATTAACGAGCGAATTTGTTTTACGAACAAACAAGCAGTGGACAGGCACTTCTAAATGGATTGTACGAGCATTAAAACAATATGATCCAACATTCGCTAACTATTTTGTAGAAGCATTTGATATTTTTTATACGACGAATGAAAAAAATAATGTTATACAGTTAGTTGATAAAGTGCTAGAACCCTATGGTGGAAGATTATTTGCAGGTTTTGCATTAGGAAAATAAACGGGAGGTCACTATGAAATACGAATGGAAAAAAGAAGCGAAAGAACTGTATGTACCAAAAACCAAACCAATACTCATTACTGTTCCAGAATTTCATTTTTTTATGATTAACGGGAAAGGAAATCCAAATAGCCCTGCATTTGCTGAAGTAATTGGAGTTTTATATTCTTTATCCTATGCAATAAAAATGATACCGAAAAAAGGTGTAACTCCTGACGGATATGTTGACTTCTCCGTGTTTCCAATTGAAGGTATTTGGGATTTAGAAGAAGATGCTAGAGGTTTGGAAATACTAGATAAAGATCGTTTAGTTTATACACTGATGATGCGGCAACCTGATTTTGTCACAACTACTCTAGCAAATGAAATAATAGAGATGGTAAAAAAGAAAAAACCGCATCCGCTTTTAGATGAAGTTACGTTTGACTCATATACAGATGGATTGTGTGTGCAAATGATGCATATTGGTTCTTATGACACAGAACCTGCAAGTTTTGCGATGATGGAAGAATACTGCACGCAAAATAATCTTAAGCGACTTTCTAAAGTACACCGAGAAATTTATCTTTCTGATGCTCGAAAAACACATCCTGATAAACTTAAGACTGTTCTTAGGTTTAAAATTGGTTTAATGAAATGATAGACTGGAAGGTGAAAAAATAATGAGTAGTAGATTATTGAGCCTGGACGAAATAATAACAATGTTAGATAAGGATTTTATTCCTTTAGAGCCATTTATCACGGGTTTGAGATTAAAGAAAAGGTTTGGAAAGATTGAAGAAAATGTTAAAAAAACAGAACAAAATTTAGAAGTAAAATTACCTATTGATTTCGTAGATTTAATTTCACATTACGATTTTGGCGATTTTGAAATTTTGGGACTATGGTTTGGAAGTGAAACAAATTATCTAGATCACATAATAAGTTTACACAAACATTTATCTAATGAAGACCTAGCAGATTTCGCTAATCAATTCATATGTGTAGCAATGGAAGATTACTATACACTTATTATGGATGTAAAAAATAGTCATATTTATGCTTTTGGATCAGAAACACCATTTAATAAAAAAATAAAGATAGCCAACTCTTTCTCTGAACTAATCCAAGCATTAGGAACAGCATATTTATATAGAACGCAAAATAATGCAACTGGATTTTTAGAGATAGCTAACGAGATATTCGGATCAAAGAGTCTAGCGTTTTGGGAAGAGAGAATCAAATAATGGTTCACTAAACAAGTAGAATTTTTTATAGTACAAGATTAAATTTAAAACTACCTACAAGAGGTTATAATGTACAATAAAGAAATTTTAAAAGGGTGACCGATGCTTTAGACACCGATCACCCTTTTCTACTACTCTCTTAAAAAGATAAAATAACAAATAAACACAACAAACAATATATAAGCAATTGGATGAACTTCTTTTCCTCGACCTTTTAAAATCATTGTGATTGGATAGAAAATAAATCCTGTTGCAATCCCTGTTGCAATACTATAAGAAAGCGGCATGGTAATAATAGTAAAAAATGCTGGAACAGCAATCTCAAATTTCTTCCAGTCAATTTCGCCAATAGATGATACCATTAACACCCCAACGATAATTAAAGCTGGTGCCGTTACAGCCGCCGTTACAACTCCGAGTAGTGGTGAGAAGAATAAGGCAAGTAAGAATAAAACTCCTGTTACTACCGCCGAGAAACCAGAACGCCCACCTGCTGCAACACCCGCAGAAGATTCAATGTATGAAGTTGTCGTAGATGTTCCACAAACTGCTCCAACCATAACAGCCGTTGCATCAACTAATAATGCTTTTCCTGCACGTGGTAATTTATTTTCTTTCAAAAGCCCTGCTTGATTAGCAACCGCAAGTAATGTTCCCGTTGCATCAAAGAAGTCAACAATAAAAAATGTTAAAATAACACCCATCATTTTTAAACTATTTAAATCACTAAGATGCGTAAGTGCTACGCCAAATGTTGGCGATATATCAGGAATCGCTCCAACAATTTTCGTTGGTACATCAATAAGTCCAAAAATCATTCCAGCAATGGAAGTAATTGCCATTCCGTAGAAAATACCACCATTTACTTTGCGAAGCATTAAAATAATCGTTACAAAAAGTCCAAATATAGCAAGTTGAGCATTATGATCGGTTAAATCCGCAAGTCCAACAAGTGTTGCTGGATTATCGACAATAATATGAGCGTTTTGTAAACCAATAAATGTAATAAAAAGTCCAATTCCCGCTCCTACTGCATATTTTAATTCTACTGGAATCGCATCAATAATTTTTTCACGAACACCTGTAACCGATAAAGCTGTAAAAATAATCCCCGAAACAAATACCCCAGCAAGTGCTGTTTGCCATGGAACTTGCATCGTAAGTACAACTGTAAATGCAAAGAATGCATTGAGTCCCATCCCTGGTGCTAAAGCAATTGGATACTTCGCAAATACTCCCATCAAAATCGAACCATACGCCGCAGCAATGGCTGTTGCAACAAATACAGCCCCTTGATCAATTCTCAGTTCATTTGGATAATCCGCAATAGCTGCTAATGACAATGTTGCTGGATTGACGAATAAAATATACGCCATTGACAAAAATGTTGTCAGCCCTGCAATTGTTTCCGTACGAAAATTCGTACCTAGTTCATCAAATTGAAAATACTTTCTCACTCTCTTTCCCCCTTAGATAATCATGCTTGTTTGTGAAACTCCTAACGAGAGACATGACTTTTGTCATCTTCTCGTAGTCAAACTATTTACGGCAGCTTGGTAGAAACTTTCAGACCATATCTCTGAAATTATACAATCAATCTTGTGAACTACTTTTACATTTTAACAACGGAAAATGAAAACGTCAATACCAAATAACGAACATTTATAAAAAAAAAAAATATTTCGTTCGCCTATTAAAGACAAACAAAATATTTCCAACAAAAAAATTACGATTAAAGCGTATCTTTTCACTAAATTTATTGACGTGCTCTCTTCATCACTACTTCCCAATTTTTCCGTACTTCTTTCCATTTTGGTGACTGATGACGATTATACATGATTTGTTCATATTGTCTTGTCAGTGTACTCATTGCACTTATTTCAAACCAGTCATCCACATAATCGGCATATTCTCGCAATGTTTGTCCTTCTTTCCGTCCTAATCCGTACATATCTAAATAATAAAGTAACAGCATATACGCTTTCGGAAAAATAGTTGTTCCATTTCGTGGTTTATACCACCATATTATAATTATTGTTAACCATTTGCGTCTACTTCTGAATAGAAGAAATGACCCAAAGACAACAGAAATAATAAACAATACCCATTTCCATAAAGAAATCGATGTTAGCCTATTTTTTATTTTAGTAAATGTAGTTAGGCTACTTGCTGTATCATCTTCTAACTCTAACTCTTGTGAGTGCTCTTTCTTGTTTACTTCTGGAATAGGTACAACAGGTTTACTTTCTGGTTTTATTGGATTTATTTCTTCTCTGAATGAAATGGGATTAGAGAATCCTTTTGTAGGTTCAAAAGTTACCCATCCGCTATTCGGAAAATACACTTCTACCCATGAATGAGCATTATTATTTGTGATTTCATATTCATTGATTTTAGCGATTTGATTTTTTTCATTCATCTGGATTTTTTCACTGGGAGTAGATTCAGTCATCTTTCCCGCTGTAAATCCCTTTACCCATCGTGCAGGAATTCCTACGGAGCGAAGCATGACAACCATAGACGTAGAAAAATTGTCACAGTATCCTTTTTTTGTTTCAAATAAAAACTGATCAACATAATCTTGCTCTTTACTTGGTACAGCAACTTCTGTCATTTCATAAACAAATGCATTGTCATGGAGATAGTTTTCAATTGCCTTTGTAGCATCGTATACATTTGTTGTGTTTTTTACTAAATTGAAAGATAAATCTTGGACACGTTTTGGTACTGTAGTTGGAAGATACAGAGATTCTTTTATTGGTGTATACTTCATGTTTCTTAATTCATCAACTGTGAACTCAGGAAAATAATACTGAAATGAATACATCAAAGTAGTCATTGAACCGCCATCTATATTGTATGCAGACATTTTTTCTTGTGGGGTGTTTATCTCAAGTGAAAATACGTTTCTATCTATTAGAGAGATTGATGTAACTCCTAGTGGATACACAATATAATTCGGCTTCTCCTTAAATATAACTATTGCATTTTCCATTTTCTTCTTCGTTGATGTTCGTTCAAACCAATTTATAGAGTTATAAAAATAATGCCCATCATCTTCTCCACGATTTCGATACATCTTCGTTGATGTATTTTCTGATGTTATCCAACCTTTACCTGTATAGACATCTTTTGTCTCTACACGCCAATAATGTTGCTGTGTATCTGTAGCGTTAAAAACAACTTTATCATCCGGAATAAATGGACCACCTAAATTCGTATCATTTACTCCATAACCTACTTTTTTTATAACTCTACTACCGCCATCCTCTCCTTTCGCATGACTTGTAACAAAGCGAATTGGATCAGGCCATTGTGGTTTAAATTTTGGTCCGATATAACTTACGAGTAATAGTGCTATCATACATAAAATAAGCGGTTTTAATTGCTTTGCAGATGCTCCATTTGTTTTTATTTTTTCAAAATGGATACTTCCCATCATTAATAATCCTATCGTCACTAAGCGGATAATTGCCCATTTACCCGTATAGACCGTAAATGTATCTAATATTGCTATATATATAACCACAACAACTAGAAATATCAAAATAATTCGTTTCTCTACCAACCATTTTCTAATTAAAAAAACAAGCGACCATACTACAATAAAAAATAATAATGTGCGAAAAGAATTTGTTAAATCTCCCCATTCTTTGTGAAACATATAGGATATATTATCTTGCGTATCAAAAATAAACCACTTGACATTATTTGTAGAAAACAGAACTTCTTTGTAGTATAGATGACTTATCCAATAAAATATATATAATCCTCTCACTAAAAACGCAGCTAAAGAATGAAATGGGTACAAATACAAAATAAAACTCATAGCAACAAATAAAATAAAGATGTTTTCTTCTGCCCCAGCATAGAATGTGTGTAAGGATAAGAGCCATTCCATTATGAGAAGAAATGAAAATAAAGACAAAGCTATCTCTTTTTTTCGCAATTCACTCATAAGCTCATTCCCTCCTCTATCAATGCATTAGCAAAATATTGTTCATCTAATACTCTCACAACAATTCCTTTTTGACGCAACCGAATTAATGCGGATTTTTCTGAAACTGAAATTGTTTCTCCAACATTCCGAATGACAAACAGCATACTGCGATTTGGCCCTTGGAATGATTTCTCTAATTCTTGTGTAACCGTTGATGTAATAAAACAACGTGTTGCATTTAATGGTAGTGGCGAAACTACACCTTTTACAACATGAGCAAAAGAATGCTTACAATCACAATCAACCGTAGCTAAATGATATAACAATCGTTGTCTTTGGTCTTCACTATTTTGTGGTGTATAGTTTACTTGTTGTCCTCCAACAGATATAAATCCAACTTGCACACCTGATTTTATTGCAACTCGAATAATAGATGCGGCAAACATGACCATTGCTTCAAAATGTTCTGATGGTGTGCGATCCAAAAGAAAAACAATATCTTCACTTTGTCGTTCCTCAAATTCTTTTGTCATTAACTCTTGCGTTCTTGCCGATGCTTTCCAGTTAATCCACGTTACCCGATCTCCTGGTTGATAATTTCTCACACCTACTGCCATTGTCGTATCTCGTCTAAGTTGTAAACTTGTTGTTGCTACACCATTCTCAAACCGCTGGCCACTTTTTCGGTACATCATATCCATATATCGTGGATAAACAATAAATGACTGTTGAATCGAAAATGTACACTTCTTCTCACAAAATCCTAAAATATCCGTAGCGGTTACTTCAATATTATTAAATTGATGTTCTCCCCTCGAAAGGGTATCAATCATATAATGGATAGAGAAATTTTTCTTCAACATCGGAAACAAAAGTTTCTTTCTTCTCTGCATAGAACGTAATGTCTGCGGAAATTTTTCTTCAACAATGAGATACACAAGCGGGAAGAAGCCTGCTCTAGTAAAGGTAATTTCCACTTCTACCATCTCACCAACATAAAATTGTCTTGCCTGTATATGTCGTTCCACATGCATATTTTCTAGTGGATACACCGTTAATAAAACAGCGTATAATCCAACTGGAAAAAAGCTGTACAATAAAAACCAACTAACAAATCCACCTTGAAACATCGCAAAGACAAATAATGTAATCAACAAAATAATAGACAAACTAAATCGAACAATTCTTTTCGCTTTTTCCATGATACTTACCGCTGAATCGGAACAGGAGTCCGAGCGATTAGCGTTTCAATTATTCTCTCTGGTGTCTTGCCGTCAAATTTTGCTTCTGCTTTCAAAATCATCCGATGCGGCAATACAAATTGTGCTAAATATTGTATATCATCTGGAACAATATAGGTGCGATCATGAATAAAGGCATATGCTTGTGCCGCCTTCATTAAAGCGATACTTCCACGTGGGCTCACACCTAAATATACATCTGCATGACCACGACTCCGCCCAATCAAATCAACAATATATGTTTTCAGTGTATCATCTATATACACTTTATTTGCTTTTCTTTGTAACTCAACAATTTCTTCCAATGAAACAACTGCTTCTAAACTCTCAATCGGCAAGCCTTTCTCCATGTAATTCAATATTTCTACTTCTTCATTTGGCAATGGATAACCCATTTTTGTTTTTAGAAAAAATCGATCTAGTTGTGCTTCTGGAAGTGGGTATGTTCCTTCATATTCAATTGGATTTTGTGTTGCCATAACAAAAAATGGGCGTGGTAATATATGTGTTGTTCCATCAATTGTTACACTTGCTTCTTCCATTGCTTCAAGTAGGGCTGCTTGTGTTTTTGGTGATGTACGGTTTACTTCATCCGCCAACACAATATTCCCAAAAATTGGACCATGTTTATATTCAAACTCTAATTGTTTTGGATTATAAATAGATACACCTAACACATCACTTGGAAGTAAATCAGGGGTAAATTGAATTCGTTTGAAACTTGCATTAATTGATTTGGCAAGTGAGCGAACAAGCATCGTTTTTCCAACACCGGGAACATCTTCTAAAAGAACGTGCCCTTCTTTCAGTAATGCTACTAAACTAAGAATCGTCACTTCTCGCTTTCCAACAATCACTTTCTCGATATTTTTTATAATTCGTTCAATAGTTGGTTGTAATTTATTTTCTACTGTCATTATTTAGCACCTCTCTAGCTATAATTTTTTACTTATTCTACTAATTGGTTGTAAAATCCTTCTTTTGTTGCTATTTTTAAGGAAAATGGAGTAATTCTATCTTTTTTATTTATATGTGTAACTTATTTCTTATTCGTAACGTTCTATTCATAAACAGAAGATTGGAGGGGGAGGGGATGAGTATGGATGACGAAGAACTTATTAAGCGAGCAGTTCATGGCGATTTAGTAGCGTATGGAGAACTCATTCAAAGATATAGCCAAACCGTAGAACGATTTGCTTATCAAATTGGTAATTCACCAAATGATATTGCCGATATTCAACAGGAAGTATTCATTCGGATTTATCGCTTTCTAGATCAATTTCAACACGGACGATTTACAACATGGCTATACAAAATTACGCTCAATGTATCAAGGGATTTTGTTAGAAATTATATCCGTTATCAAACGAAAGAAGCCATGTTGCAAGAGCAAGTTGATCAATCGCCTACCATATCTAATCCATTTTTAAAAAGAGAAGAAGACCGCATGTTACATGATTGTATACAAGAACTTGATGATTTGTATCGTATTCCACTCATTCTCTATTATTTTCATGATAGAAAACAAGAAGAAATTGCCGATGTACTAGGAACCAATGTTTCAACTATAAAAGTACGACTTTTACGAGCAAGAAGTCAATTAAAAGAAAGATTAGAGAAATTAGAAGAAATGGAGGGACAGCAAAATGGATGATTCTATATTGGATAAAAAACTCCATGAACTAAAGGAAAGTTATAATTCTATGCCAAGTAATTCTTTTGATTTTTCTACTGTTCTTACTCAGTTACAAACAGAAAATAAACCTAAAAAACGATTCCACTTTCCGTTTTCCTATGTAGCAAGTATATTTATTATCATTACAATTGGTAGCTTATTAATCATGAATATTTTCTCTGGTAATAATGATGCGGGGGAGAAAAAAGAAATGACTAAAACTGCTCAAAAAATGGAAGATAGAAAAACCGCACCCTCTACTAATAATGATGCAGAATATACCCCATCAGCAAACGAGAAAGCAAACATACCATTCACACCAAAAGATAACATTATTACGGGAACAGAGCCAGGAGCCGAAAAAATTATTATAATCATGCACCAATCCATTTCGGCTAAAAAATTTGATGAAGCAATGCGTTTTGTTGATCCAAAATTAGCTTCAAAAAATTCTAGTTACTTTAAGAGTTTAGTAAATGTGGATATAGTGGAACTAACAGACATATCCAACGACCCTATATATGCAGATTTACAACATTTAGATGGAGCTCAAAGTTCTCAACAAGTAAAAATTTATTATGGAATATTGAAAGTATATACTTCAAAAGATGCAGAAGGTATTTTATCAACTGAAATTAAAGATGAATATAGAAGATTTGTCGTTTCAAGAACATCCAAATCCGCTGATTCATGGATACTTACTTCAGACGATCCAGTACCTAATCTCGATTCTTATTTATGGAACAGTAGTGGTAGAATTTTTTACGAAAAATCTGCTCCATTCTTACCATTAGAGTCTGAACTTGCTACAATTTACGAAAATTATCGGAAAAGTCATAATGATAAACTTCTCGAGTCAACAGTATCTATTTTGGATATTGTTCGTATTTATTTTCAAGCACAAAAAGACGGAGACTATGAAACAATGTATTCTCTCTTAGGCAGTTCTACCAAGCCTACATCACTTGATGAATATATAGAAAAAATGAAGAATAACAGTTCATCTACTCCACTGTATAAACAAGCTAAACAGCTATATGTAAAGTTACATGGAAACAATGTATTTGTTTTTATGGATACACCTAATTTGAATGGAAAATCAGAGTCTGAACACAAACTTATTTTTCAACTGACAATGTATCCTAACAATAACTGGAAAATATTATGGACATTGGAAGAAAAAAATAATTCAATGGATGTGAACGAGGGTTCAAACGTTTCAGTTAGTTATAGTAATCGGATTAGAAGTGAAGTGACTGCTGAACATATGTATCCCCTTCTTCCATTGGAGCCTAAGTTACAGAAAATATATGAGAAGTATCAAAAAAAACCTAATGATCAATTGTTAAAATCATTAAATCCTATTGATATTGTTCGTATTTATTTTCAAGCAGACAAAGATAATGATGCCAAAACAAGATATACTCTGTTTGCAAAGTCAAGTAATCCACCACCAAAGGAAGAGTATATGAAAGATACAGCGGAAGATAACCCATCAAATATGACACATCTTTATAAAGAAGTAAAAAGAATGTATACAACAACGCTGAGTAAAGTAACAACTAATTTTGATGGTACACCAATGGAACCGAATGAGTTTTATGTTTTTATGAACCGAACTGAGACAGATGCAAGACTTATAAATGAGCATAATACTTTTTCTTTTAGGCTCTGTTTGGAGAATGGCGTTTGGAAGCCTTCTTGGTTGGCGATTCAGTAAGGGAAGGCTTTAAATTAAAAATATACCACAATACAAGAAAAACGCTAAGAAGCCTCTCTAAAATCAGAGAAAGCATCAAAAATTTCTAAAGTAGTGGGTGATTTATCCTCCTATGACCACCAACATGGAAGAAAAGGTCTCCCAAAAGTTCGATAAACTAATGGAAGACCTTTTCTAATCGTTTGTATTATTTTTATAGTTTGTCGTATGTGTGCATCATGCACGCATACCAGCACACAATTTTTTATATCAACTGGACAAACCAACGATATAATAGGGTTTATAAACCCTAATTACATCATTCCGCCCATCATTTTAGTATGTAAATAGGAAGAAATACAGTTATATATGTTGTGTAATTCCTTGCTTTTTGAATTAGTTTCATACCGAAAAAGTAAGGAAAACACACATCATTCTATATGTTTCGTGGTCAAAATGTGGTCAAAAAATAATGTCTTTTCTCTCTTGTACAAGCTTCAAATACCGCTTTTAAGAAACAGATAAAGTGCATGGCAAAAACCTTATGTACTCTACCCAATCCCCAATGCAAGAAAACAAGGATGTACCAAAGTTAACAAGGGTTGCATAGAACATACTCACACCTCCAAATTTAATAGCTAGAAAGATTAACGAACTGCTTGCAATGATTTTAATCAAAAATATTAAGAATATTTTTTTTAGGTTTTCTTTGCATTGAGTTGCACCAGCTTTTTTCACCGGGAATTGAGTACAATACATAAGATTTGGTTAAATTATATCTTAGATATAGATATTTGTAAATTTATAAATTACAAATAATTGTATAAGATTTTGCGATTACTTTTATCAACTCTTTAAAGAAAGTTTGTCTTACATTTTTAATTTAAATCATAAGAAATCTACTATTTTTAATTAGACTTGTTCGATAACCGACTGCTTCACAAATTATTTTTTCCAAAATCTAAACTTCTTGCTATATCAAAAGTGAAAAATTGTGGTTGGAAAAGATGTTTAATAGATTAAATCCTTTAAAAAGTATAGTTGTCGAACAGGTCTACTGTATAAATTACTTTTTATTGCTTTTATTTTACTATCTGCAAATGTACAAGTAAGCGAAACATCCTATCCTTATTGCAAGGAAAAAGCTTTAGTAAAACGGATGTTGTTATGATAGACAACTGTTATATACCTATTTAACCGCTAGGAGCTGAATTAATAAGCAATTAACGGTTATTTATATTGAATAAAAACTATAAGAAAATGTATTACATTGCATGTTCCTGCCCTAATCCTGCCCCCATTTTTTATGGGGCAGGAAATTGATTAAATTCTATGAACTGTGTAGTTTAAAGTGAAATGTTTTTTGGCTCATCGTCAAAATTTGTGGTTGACAAATATAAATCTTGTGATTTGTGAATTTAGATGATTGGGGTGAAGGTAAAACTGTAGATGATTTTTCAAAAATCCACCACTGGCATATATAACAATTTTCTGCAACCACAAATTTTGGTGTAGAGCCTGTTTTTTTGTAACTTATTTCGTAATTATTTCTAATTTTCCAGCTAGAATACTGCTTCTTTATCAAAAGAAAACGAAAGCGAAATGAGTTTTTTTA
>JAVBJX010000012.1:0-16100 GCA_031546705.1 Caryophanales bacterium | reverse complement strand
ATTAGGGAAAGAGCAACCCGCCAAAATCAAAGAATTAGTATTCTAGTCTCAGAAAATTCGTTAATTTTCTATAGAGAAGGGTAGCTTTTTTTGCTTTTTTTTTACTACAATTCATTTTAATAGCACAACGGGTTAATTAATAGTGATATATAGATGGTAGTATTGTTTTCGGCGAGAGAAAATATAAACCTTGGAAGTATTCATGTTCAATACGAATAGTTTTAATTTAGTTGAAACCTTTTTTACCGTCTATATAGTAAACCTATTAGCTTGTAAAAAGTTTTGCTAATTTATGACAAAAACATTCAACAAAATTTCATATTTTATATAATGAGAGTATTAATCCCACATTTGAACGACTAATTGTAATGGTTTTTGTCGCAATTAGTCGTTCGATTTTTTATCATTCATGTTCAATAAAAGATATAAATATGTTATACTCTATGGAGAATATTAGATAAAAAGTATAGCACATTAGAGGAGGATTTTTTTGGTGAATGCAAAAGTAGTAATTAATGGATTCGGACGTATTGGAAGAATGGTATGCCGTAATGCAGCTTTAAGTGGAAAATTTGATCTTGTGGCTATTAATGCAAGTTACCCACCTGAAACTTTAGCACATATGCTAAAGTATGATTCTAACCATGGGAAATTTACTGGTGAGGTGGAAGCATTAGAAGATAGCTTGCTAATTAATGGGAAAAAAGTTTTACTTTTTAGTGAGCGGAATCCTGAATTACTTCCTTGGGGCGAACTTGGTGTAGATATTGTTATTGAAGCAACTGGAAAATTTAATGCTCGTGAGAAAGCGGCACTTCACTTAAATGCTGGAGCAAAAAGAGTTATTTTGACGGCTCCGGGTAAGCATGAGGATGTAACGATTGTTATGGGGACGAATGAAGAAATATTTGATTTAGATAAGCATTTTATTATTTCTAACGCTTCTTGTACGACAAACTGTCTTGGACCAGTTGCGAAAATATTGGATCAAGAGTTTGGGATTGCTAGTGGTTTAGTAACAACTATTCATTCTTACACAAATGACCAAAAAAATATTGACAATCCACATAAAGATTTACGTCGTGCCCGTTCATGTGCTCAATCTATTATTCCAACGACAACAGGAGCAGCTAAGGCAATTTCATTAGTTCTTCCACAATTAAAAGGCAAATTACATGGACTTGCTTTGCGTGTGCCAACACCAAATGTTTCGCTTGTTGATTTAGTTGTTGATTTAAAATGTGATACCACAGTAGCAGAAGTAAATAAAGCATTTGAACAAGCATCAAAAAGCACGCATAAGGGAATTATTGATGTGACTTACGAACCACTTGTATCAGTTGATTTCAATACAAATTCACATTCAGCAACAATTGATGGCTCATTAACAATGATGATGGGTTCACGAAAAGTAAAAATACTTGCATGGTATGATAATGAATGGGGCTATTCTCGCCGTGTGGTTGATTTAGTAAATTATGTAGCAGAGATAATCACGCATCCAGTAGCGATAGAAGTGTAAGGAGAAGTTTTGGAAAATGCGGATGGGACACATGTCACGAGTTTGTGCTCACCATCAAGAATGAAAATGGAATTTTTTCGTATAAAAATTCTTTTTTAATGGTTTATAAAAAAGAAGATGGAGCAATCAGGGTGTTTTATCCCTTTTGCCCCATCTTCTTTTTTATTCTGAAACCCATTCTTTAAACAAAGAATGATCAAGGTACACCCGTCTAGCATAATATGCTGACCAAGATACAAGGTCATGAACGAAATGTTCTTGGTTTTTACCAATAGCTTTTAGAATTTCTGCTTCACTTTCATAAGTGAATAGCTTTTTATTTGTGTTAATATCTGCCCGAGCATGAGTTTTTGCAGTAATTTGCCCCATTGTTGTGACAACAGAAAGAAGTTTTTTCAATGATGTTAATTTTAACGGATCGATTCGTTTTTTGAATGGTGAGCGTTCACGAACGTATAATTCACAGTCATTCGCTGAAAAATAACCAAGGTATGGGTCTTCTAAGTACTGCATTGATTTTTGTGTTGCAACGACTCGTTCTCCGTTATGTTTAGGCGTTTCATAATCAGACACAGAGAAATAAGCAAGAATAGGTGTGCGTGCTTCTTTTACTTCTAACACAATATCCTTAGCTGTAAGAACATAGTAACGTTTTAAGCCGATAGATGCTGTTCCTGAATCCAGTTTAATAACGATATCTTTAATTTGATAGAACTCAGGGTCTTTTCGATTTTTCTTTGAGATGGAAGAAATATAATTTTTCCACTCTTGTTCAATTCCGTGATGTTCTTCTTCTGCTAAATCTATTAGTGTTTCATTTCGAATAAATCTTCTGCCATCATCAGTGGATATTGTAAGTTTATTTATCAATTTTTCCGCAGATTGTTCCTCTAATTTTGCAAGTAATTTCTTGATTGTTCCATTTGTATTGTTTGTGGTAAAAGAAAGATGAACAGGACTTTCTTTTTTTCTATTAAATAAATCAAGTTGCTCGACATAACTGCTTACATACTGTTCAACAAGTAATTTTGCATCATCATTTGTTAAGCCATTTTGTTCAGAAAACAAAATAATACTTGTTCCCATACGCAAAATTTCATACAAATACGAACCTAAATAACCTTCATCAAAATCATTCACATCATAGACAATAGTTTCTTTTCTATTTTGAAATGCTCCAAAGTTTTCAAAATGAAGATCACCTTGAACCCAAACGGGCTTTTCTTTTAAAGTGTGGTATGTAAATGGAATATTTGTTGCATCATAATAGAAAAGATAGGCACTTCCACGAAAAAAACGAAATGGGCTTTCGGACATTTTTTGATACTTTTCATCAATACTTTTTTGGTCAAGCTTCATTAACTCGACATCAAACTGTGATAGTACCGTTTTAAGTATTTTTTTGCGTAAATTATTTCTTGTGGTTGTAAGTCTGTTTACACTTTCCTGAATCATATGAACACATCCTTTTCTTTATAATACCATTTTTTGTAAAAAATAGAGAGTGCTATTTAATTTCATCAAGGGCATCTGCTTGTTTTTTAATCAATTGCATTCTCATATCAATAAGAGCAATATTTTCTGCACACTCTTTTAAGTCTTCTTTCATGGATAAAGGTGTATTTTTTCCTCTTTTGTAATGTAAATCATGTTCAAGACTTGCCCAAAAATCCATCCCTATTGTCCGAATTTGAATTTCTATATTGACCATTTCTTTTCGTGTGGAAAGGAAAACAGGGATAGCTACTGTTAAATGTAAGCTTCTATATCCATTTGGTTTCGGTTTTTTTATGTAGTCTACTTCCTTCAGTACGATAACATCATCTTGGGCTTTTAATACATCCGTAATTAAATAAATATCCTCAATAAATGAACAAATAATCCGTACACCAGCAATGTCGAATAAATTTTCTTTCATAGAGGGAACACTAACTTCCAATTCTTTTCGCTTCAATTTTTCTGCAATATTTCTCGGAGATTTCACACGTGAAGTGATGTGAGCAATTGGATTCCGCCGATGAATCATATTGAACTCTTCATTTAAAATTTCAAGTTTTGTACACATTGTTTTTAATGCTGAGTGATATATGCTTAAACTATCACGAAACTCTACAAACATCTCAGGTATTTCATGACTAAAAAACCCACTCAGTATATTTTCTTCTTCTCGCTCTATGACAGGTGAATTATTTTCGCTCATTATTTTTTCCTTTACTGTTCATTTAAGATGAAGATGGTGGAATATCTAGTTGAAGTTTTTTATTCCATTTAGTCCATCTTCGTTATTATTTTACATTTCCACTTAAAATTCTACCACGATACGAGGTATTATTAAAAATTTTAGCATAAAAAAAAGAAACCAAGAGGAGAATATAGCTAAAAGTCCTCATTAATTTCTTCATCATATAGTTTTCTAAATTACACTAACGATTAAACGCTTCAACCGTCCGTACTTGTTTTTCAACTGATCTATTTATAGGAATTAATAAGCTCAGAATGTAGTAAAGCCCTTCTATTAATACAACAGCCCCAACAATGTCTAACAATACATGTTGTTTAATAAATACTGTTGAAAAAATAATCGACCATGAGAATAGAACAATCCCAATTCGTAACACCTTTTTTAGCTCAATTTGTGTAATTGCTTTTAAGATAATATACGTATTCAATACATGGATGCTCGGAAAACAATTATATGGTTGATCATTGGCATATACCATGTTCACTACTAGTTGAGAAAAATAACCATCACCTGTAATCATCGGGCGTGGTGTTGTTGTTTGGAAAAAATAATAAATTGCAAAACAAGTCAATTGTCCTACACACATGAGAATAATTGAACGATAATACATCGATCTATTTTTGAAACATAGTAAGACAAACATTGATATAACAAATGGTGTCCACAATATATATGGAATAACAAAAGCAGGAACGAATGGTGTGATTCTATCCCATTGTGTAACTAAATTATTTATCTTATCTGGTGCACGGTTTGATAACATATAAAAAATATTCAAAACAGGAATACATAATAAACAAAGTAATGGTAAAAGGTTTTTTATTTTATTTTTCATTGTATCTCCCTTATTTTTCAGTCTTAGAAAATTATCACACTATCAATCTTGTATAAACTATCATTCACAACTATACTACTTTTTTCGCTAGAAAACTACAAAAAAATCCTAATTATTAATGGTAGTATAATTTTATGAGGAACTTAAAAAATTGTTTTAAATCAATACAACAAAGAAATAAAGGTCTAGTCAAAAAAAGTTATGACTCTTATAACTACATATATATGAAGCAATTAACGAATCGGTTACTTGTAAATACAATATAACTGACTGGTTAGTCATGTGTCAAGAAAAAATAAATGGGAAATTGTTTTTTTAGAAAAATTTAGGAGAAAAACTCGAAAAACTATTATTTTACGAAGTTATATAGTATGGAGATATTTTTAAAAATCATTCATATTAAAATTTTTCACAAAATGAGTGATTACTCACTTTACAAATCAGAATCCATCTGATAATATAATAAGTGAGTAATCACTCACTAGAAAACGAGGTGTAAAAACAATGACAAATGAAATTTGTGTAGAAGTAAAAAATGTAGACAGAGCATTTGGAAAAAAGGTTGTTTTACAAGATGTTTCACTCAACGTAAAGAAAGCAGAAATTTATGGTTTATTAGGCCCATCAGGTGCTGGGAAAACAACACTCGTAAAATGTATTGGTGGAATTGATGAAGTAACCGCTGGTTCCATTCATGTATTCGGTGAAAAAATGCCAAAGCTAGCATTAATGGAAAAAATGGGCTATATGACACAAGCAGATGCTTTGTATGAAGAACTAACGGCAATGGATAACTTACAATTTTTTGCTGAGATTTATGGATTAAAAGGAAGTAAACAAAAAGAGAGAATTCAAAAAGTAATGGAACTTGTTAATTTAACGGACCACTTAAAGAAATCGATTTCAGCGTACTCAGGTGGAATGAAACGAAGATTATCACTAGCCATTTCCTTATTGCATGAACCAGAAGTAATCGTACTTGATGAGCCAACTGTTGGAATTGATCCAGTCCTTAGGAAATCAATTTGGGAAGAATTGTATCGTTTGAGTGAACAAGGAAAAACAATTATTGTCACAACTCATGTGATGGATGAAGCGGAAAAATGTCACCGCCTAGGAATGATGCGTGATGGAAAAATGATTGCTGAAGGAAGCCCAGAGGAACTAAAGAAAAGCGTAAATGCCACAACAATTGAAGAAGTGTTTTTAGCATATGGAGGTGGAAAATAATGAGAGCTTTAGCTGTTGCCAAACGTGTAATAAAACAATTTATTGGAGATAAACGAACAATGGCATTAATGATTGTCGCTCCAATGGTTATTTTATGGTTAATGTCCGTTATTTTTGCAGGTGATGCTTACAAGCCGAATATTGGACTCGTAGATGTACCAGCTCCATTGGCTGAAAAAATATCCAAAGATGATGCGACACTTGAAACAATCTCTAAAGAAGATGCAGAACAAGCATTGAAAGATCAAGAGCTAGATGCTTATGTTGCTGTTGAACTTACAAATGATAAAGCAATGCCATTTAAGTTAAGCGTTAAATTAGAAGGAAGCGACCCAACTAGAAATAGTGCAGTTATTAATTTACTTCAAAAAACAATGCAAGCAGAAGGAACACAAAAACCAGACATTACATTCCTGCATGGTTCTAAAGATATGAAAACATTTGATTCACTTGGTTCTGTATTAATTGGTTTCTTTATTTTCTTCTTCGTCTTTTTAATTGCTGGTGTTGCTTTCTTACGTGAAAGAACGAGAGGAACATTAGAAAGAATTCTTGCTACACCGCTAAAAAGATGGGAACTTGTTGTTGGTTATGTTATTGGCTTTGGGATATTTACAACGATTCAAGCAACACTTATTTCGCTTTTTGCAATTAAAGTATTAGGTATTATGATGAATGGTTCTGTTTGGTATTTGCTACTGATTACTTTTTTACTTGCCATGGTAGCTTTGACACTTGGAACAGCCATTTCGGCATTTGCAAATAATGAACTACAAATGATACAATTTATCCCAATTGTCATTGTTCCACAAGTATTTTTCTCTGGTCTTTTTAATATGGATGCGATGGCAGATTGGTTACAAAAACTTGGATACATTTTCCCGTTGAAATATGGAGCCGATGCGATGCGTAACATTATGATTCGTGGAGAAGGATGGGATGCTATTTCACTGGATGTGTTTGTACTGGTTGGATTCTCCTTGTTATTCATGGTTTTAAATGTGTTCGCTTTGCGTAAGCATCGCAGAATATAAGGAGGATTTTCAGTGACGGATGTAATGGAAGAATTATTAACTTCAATGTATGATGAGGACTCCAAACTAACAGAGAAACAACGAAGCATTTTAAAAAGTGCCATTGAAATTTTTTCTGAAAAAGGATTTGCAGCTGCATCAACAAGTGAAATTGCGAAGAAAGCAGGAGTGGCAGAAGGAACAATTTTCCGCCACTATAAAACGAAAAAAGAATTATTGTTTGCGATTGTTAGCCCAATTATGATTAAAACAGTCGTTCCAGTAATGGCAAAAAGTTTTGTCAAGGAAGTATTTAAGAAAGAATACGATAGTTATGAGAAGTTTGTTAAAACTCTTTTTGTGAATCGCCGAGACTTTGTGAGAAAGAATTTACCACTCTTGAAAATTGTTATCCAAGAGATAGCATTTCAGCCAGAATTTAAAGCAGAGTTTGCGAAAGTATTCAAAAACAATCTGTATGATTCCTTTGTTCCGATTGTTGAACACTTCAAAGAGAAGGGTGACTTAAAGGATTGGCCCACGGATAAAATTATTCGCTTTACCATCTCAACTATTGGGGGTGCGATGATTACACAAGTAATGGTATTATCACATATGGAGTGGGATGATGACGTTTATGCGGATGAGATGGTGGAGTTTTTGATGAGTGGAGTAGGGAGAAGATAAGATAAGAGAAGCGGTCACTTTGGGTGGCTGCTTTTTAAAGATTTTTTAAGTAACCTGTACAGGTTACTTAATGATAAATTTGAGAGTGAAATTTTTAGAGATATTTTGTTTGTTTTGTACATCCAAATTCTAGTATTAATTGGAATTATACAAACAGTATAGCAGTTTGCGAAATTATGAGGAAAAAGGTTAGGAGAAAATTTTTAATTAGACAATGAAAAAACGATGATACTTGCTAGAGGTAAGCTAGGAGTTTTTGAAACAGTATAATTAAAAATTAGCCATTGAACTTTCCGCACAATAAGTGAAACTGCTATAAATCCTCTTTTTATAATCTCTTTTGTAGGTATATTATATGCCCTTCCAAGTCCAGTCATATTAGAAACTTATAATTTAATGAACTTTTCTGATGCATGCCTAAAAGCAGTAATTTACCTTTGTAGCAATTGATACACTTATTCGAATTATTATGCAAAATAAATATTCCACAAAAAAATAATGAACTGTTAAAGTCTACTTTTTAAAATGAACACCATAGCCCAAACACAAAAAATGTTAGGCTATGGTGTTTTTTATTTGTTAAAATCACAAGTAATCACTTCACAACCACCCACAAAAGCCAACCTAAAAAAAACATGATACAATAGAAAAAACAGAGGAGATGATTACTTTGAAATGCCCTTCTTGTACATACAACGGAACTCGTGTCTTAAATTCACGCCCAACGGATGATGGTCGTTCAATTCGTCGTAGGCGAGAATGTGAGGAATGTCATTTTCGATTTACCACTTTTGAACGAATAGAAGTAACACCGCTAGTTGTCGTAAAAAAAGATGGTGTACGTGAGCAATTTAATCGTGATAAAATATTGCGTGGACTTGTTAAAGCGTGTGAAAAACGTCCTGTATCAATGGAAATACTAGAAAAAACAACAAGTGAAATTGAGAAGGAAGTATACAGCGAAGGAACATCCGAAGTGAAAAGTGAAATTATTGGTGAACTTGTCATGAAGCACTTAATTTCAATTGATGAAGTTGCGTATGTTCGGTTTGCATCGGTGTATCGTCAGTTTAAGGACGTAACGGTTTTTTTAGAGGAATTGAAGGAATTGATAAAAGAAAAATAACGAGGTGGACGAATGGAAGAATACTTTAGAGAAATGATTCCACTGGAGCAATATATCGTTCGGTGCAATGGGATATTACATGAATCTGATCGAAAAACATTAACCCTACTATACCAGCCACTTATTGGTCACCGTGCGTATAATTTATATATGACACTATGGAGTGAATTACCATTTAGTGAGTCATGGGGAGAAGAACATAATCATTATGGATTAATAGACATCATGCAAATGAGTTTGAAAGAAATATATGAAGAACGGCTTCGATTAGAGGCAATTGGTTTACTTAGAACGTATGCAAAAGAAGGAGATACTCGCTCCTATATTTATGAAATTCAGCCACCACTTGCCCCAGATAAATTTTTTAATGATGGAATGTTAAATGTTTTTCTGTATCATCGTGTCGATCAGCAAACATTCTCAAGGCTTAAAAAAATGTTTACAACAAATAAAGTGAATACAAGTCAGTATACAAATATCAGTCGTTCTTTTAATGAAGTGTTTAAATCTGTGGCTTTAGATAAAAAAGTAGCAAGAATGAATGAGGAAATGAAACAAGAGTTATCATTGCCAACAAGCCTTACATATGTGGGGGGAGAGGCACAGAATACCTTGCTTGGTGAACATTCTTTTGACTTTGAGTTGTTTTTTGCAGGGATGTCTGAACAACTAGTCCCGAAGAAATCAATCACAAATAAAGTAAAAGAAGTAATAAAGAAGCTGAGTTTTTTATATGGGATTTCCCCATTAGAAATGCAAAAAGTTGTGATTCGTGTCATTGATGAAGGTGGACAAATTAACGTGGAACAATTAAAAAAGGCGGCACACAACTGGTATACACTAGAGCGTGGAATGGTCGTACCACAATTAATTTCGAGAATAACATCGCATCAAAAGCTACAGACAACGGAATTCACGAAAGAGCAACAGCTTATTCAATCATTTGAAACAATGTCCCCACGAGAATTAATTATGGATATTGCTGGGGGGGCAGAACCATCTGACAATGAACTAAAAGTAATCGAAGATATTATGTTCAAACAAAAACTTCCGGCAAATGTTATGAATGTGCTAGTCTACTGCACCATGTTACAAACAAGTATGCAACTACCAAAACCATATATGGAAAAAATTGCTAGTGATTGGGCGAGAAATAAAATAAAAACAGTTCAAGAAGCAATGAATTATGCAAAAGGACGAGTCAAAAAACAAACTATAGCTACAGGAGAAGTAAAAAAACAAACAAGAACAAAACGAACTTCTCAAATATCATCAGAAGAACCAAAAGCAATTCCGAGTTGGTTAAAAGAAGGAGAATAAAAATACACATCCCCCCATATACATGAATATAAGGGGGAATATTATGCTTCGTATGTCAGTTAAATATAAAAAGGATTTTTTAGAATGTATCATACAGACAAAGGACGGAAAACGTTTTTTTTCAATAAAAAATTCGAATATAGATCATATGATTTTTTCAACCAATCGCTTTATTTTAACGACACTTGATGGAGCGAGTGAAAATATGTCCAGTGAACAAATTTCAAATTTTTTAAAGAATGTACTTGCTTTTATAAAAAATCAAGGATATAATATTTTCCATAATAAAACCATTAATAGTAACGATAAGGATATAAGCGATTATTACGATTTACAGAGAGGGAAGGAGTAGCTGGAAACTTCCTAATATACGAATAATCACTTACCACCTTTGAACTGCATTCTTGAAATTTAGTAAGGAATGTCGGAGATGCTCCGTTATAGCCTTTAAGCTGTGAAAACAGGAATTTAGGGTGGAACCACGTTCAAAACTCGTCCCTTCTCTTCGGAGGGGCGAGTTTTTTTATGGTCAAAAACAGGAAAGGAAGCGATGGTAAAATGAAGATTATATTTCCAGATGGAACAATAAAGGAGTTTGAGCAAGGAACAACAACCGAAGCCATTGCGGCTTCAATTAGCCCAGGACTCAAAAAGAAAGCTCTTGCAGGTAAGGTGAATGGACAATTTGTTGATTTGCGTACACCAATTGAAGTAGATAGTAGCTTAGAAATTATTACAAATGATTCAAAAGATGGGTTAGAAATTATGCGTCACAGTACAGCTCATTTAATGGCACAAGCAATTAAGCGACTGCATAAAGATGTGAAACTTGGAATTGGTCCAGTTATCGAGAATGGTTTTTATTATGATATTGATTTAGAAGAATCATTGACACCAGAAGATTTACCCCTGATTGAAAAGGAAATGAAAAAAATTATTCAAGAAAACTTGGAGATTACTCGTCATGAAGTAAGTCGAGAAGAAGCATTACGCCGTTATGAAGAAATTGGCGATGAACTAAAACTTGAATTAATCAATGAGCTTCCAGATGATGTAGCAATTACGATCTATGAACAAGGAGAATTTTTTGACCTTTGTCGTGGCGTTCACGTTCCATCCACAGGAAAAATTAAAGAGTTTAAATTACAAAGTATTGCTGGTGCATACTGGCGTGGTGATAGTGATAATAAAATGCTTCAACGGATTTATGGAACAGCTTTTTTCAAAAAAGAAGATTTAGCGGAACATTTGCGACTGTTAGAAGAAGCAAAAGAAAGAGATCACCGTAAACTTGGTAAAGAGTTAGATTTATTTATGACTTCACAAAAAGTCGGGCAAGGTTTTCCATTATGGCTGCCAAACGGAGCAACAATTCGTCGAACAATCGAAAGATATATTGTTGATAAAGAAATCAGTCTTGGGTATCAGCATGTGTATACACCTGTTATCGGGAGTGTAGAATTGTACAAAACTTCAGGACACTGGGATCATTATCAAGAAGATATGTTTCCTGTAATGGATCTAGATAATGAGCAACTCGTTCTTCGCCCGATGAATTGCCCACACCATATGATGATTTATAAAAATGGTATTCATAGTTATCGGGAGCTTCCGATTCGGATTGCTGAACTTGGAACAATGCATCGTTATGAAATGTCTGGAGCATTATCAGGACTGCAACGTGTTCGAGCGATGACGTTGAATGATGCACATATTTTTGTTCGCCCAGATCAAATTAAAGATGAATTTAAACGTGCGGTACATTTAATTACTGCCGTATATAAAGACTTTGGCATTGAAAAGTATTCTTTCCGTTTATCCTATCGTGATCCAGAAGACAAAGAGAAATATTTTGATGATGATGTGATGTGGGAAAAAGCACAGACCATGTTAAAAGCATCCATGGATGAAATGGAACTAACATATTTTGAAGCAGAAGGGGAAGCGGCATTTTATGGTCCAAAACTAGATATTCAAGTTCGAACAGCTCTTGGCAAAGAGGAAACATTAGCAACTGTACAAATAGACTTCTTACTTCCAGAGCGTTTTGAATTAGAATATGTCGGAGAAGATGGAAAACATCATCGCCCAGTTGTTATTCATCGTGGATGTTTGTCAACAATGGAGAGATTTGTTGCGTTCTTAATTGAAGAGTACAAAGGGGCATTTCCAACATGGCTT
Source organism: Caryophanales bacterium (assembly GCA_031546705.1). Taxonomy (GTDB): domain Bacteria; phylum Bacillota; class Bacilli; order Bacillales; family JAVBJX01; genus JAVBJX01. The sequence goes on along the minus strand of JAVBJX010000012.1, from coordinate 3,944 downwards.
GCCCCAGTTCAAGCGGAAATTATTCCTGTATCACCAGAAATACATGGGGAATATGCCTATAAATTGAAAGAACAGTTAATGTCAAAAGGTTTCCGTGTGGATGTCGATGATCGAGAAGAAAAAGTTGGTTACAAAATTCGTGAAGCACAAATGCAAAAAATCCCGTATATGTTAGTAGTTGGGGATGAGGAAATGAACAATAATAGTGTAAACATGCGGAAATATAGCGAGCAAAAATCAGTAACGATTTCTTTTGATGAATTTGTGGAGATATTAGAGAAGGAAGGAAAAAAATAATTTTTGCTTGACATACAATTTTTAACATGGTATTCTCTTTAAGTAATGTTTTAATGTATAAAGAAGAAGCACCCGCTTCTCACCTGGTTGACTCACTGTTGACGGGTTAGTAAACGTTTTTTTGTGTAGAACACTAAATTCGTAGCGTGGGTGCCAAGGGCATTCACGCTTTTTTTATGGATGCAAAATGAAAATAGACGAAATTTTGGAGGTGGCTACTTATTAGCAAAGATTTGATTATCAATGAGGCGATTCGTGCTAGGGAAGTTCGATTAGTTGACCCACAAGGGGAGCAGTTAGGAATCAAAACAAAATTTGAAGCATTAGAGATTGCGACAAGGTTAAACCTTGATTTAGTGATGGTTGCTCCAAATGCGAAACCGCCTGTCTGTCGTATTATGGATTATGGTAAATTCCGTTTTGAACAACAGAAGAAAGACAAAGAAGCACGCAAAAACCAAAAGATTATTCAACTGAAGGAAGTTCAACTCAGCCCAACGATTGAGCAACATGACTTTGATACAAAACTTCGTAATGCTTTGAAGTTTCTTGAACATGGCGATAAAGTGAAAGCATCTATTCGTTTTAAAGGACGTGCTATTACTCATAAAGAATTTGGTCAACGTGTCCTTGATCGCTTTTCAGAAGGTTGCAAGGAAGTAGCAACTTTAGAAACTGCACCAAAAATGGATGGACGTACCATGTTCTTGATACTTGCACCGAAGAAAGAAAAACAACTGTAAGGAGGAACAATCATATGCCGAAAATGAAAACCCACAGGGGTGCTGCAAAACGTTTTAAAAGAACAGGCTCAGGTAAACTACTACGCCATTCTTCACATACAAGCCATATGTTCTCAAATAAATCACAAAAACAAAAACGCAAACTTCGTAAAGCATCATTGGTGTCAGCGGGCGATTACAAACGCATCCGCCAACAACTAGCTTACGTTAAATAATAGGGAGGTATAAATTATGCCACGTGTAAAAGGCGGTACTGTTACTCGCAAACGTCGTAAAAAAGTCTTAAAATTAGCTAAAGGATACTTCGGATCGAAACATCGTTTATATAAAGTAGCTAATCAACAAGTAATGAAATCATTAATGTATGCATTCCGTGATCGTCGTCAGAAAAAACGTGATTTCCGCAAATTGTGGATTACACGTATTAATGCTGCGGCTCGTATCAATGGTTTATCTTACAGTCGTCTAATGTATGGTTTGAAATTAGCTGGTATTGAAGTAAACCGCAAAATGCTTGCTGATCTTGCTGTAACAGATGCAACAGGATTTGAGCAATTGGCAAATGCTGCTAAAAAACATTTAGGATAATAGGGGAAACCCTCAAAAAATGGAAGGGGAAACCCTTCCATTTTTTGACATTGGCATTTTATTTTTGTATACAGGAAAGGTGATGGAGTGCTCCTATTATTTGTTTTTTTGATTGTGATGAATACCTACAGTATGGCAACGATGTACATAGACAAACAACGTGCTATCAAACATCAATGGCGAATTTCTGAGCGACATTTATGGCTTGCGGCATTTTTGGGTGGAGGGCTAGGAGCTTTTTTTGGTATGCATATCTTTCACCACAAAACAAGACATTGGAAATTCCACATGGGTCTTCCTGCTATAGCTGTTATACAGGGAGTGTTAGCAACTTTATACTATATGAAATAGGGGATTACTATGGATATACAAAAACTTTTTCATATGCAGACACAACTAGACAACCATATTGAACAAGAAAAGAAACTACAGAACGAAAATTTAATTGATCGTAAGTTGTTAGCTTTACTCGTTGAAATGGGTGAATTAGCAAATGAAACGAGATGCTTTAAGTTTTGGAGCTCCAAACCACCTGCACCATTCGAAAAAATTTCAGAAGAATATGTTGATGGTTTGCACTTTATTTTGTCGTTAGGAATTGAGTTTGGTTTCCAAGATATTTATATAGAAGAAAAGCAATCAAATAGCGATGTTATCTCACAATTTTTACGTATATATGGACTTATTCAACAACTGCAACTGGAACGATCTATGGATGCATATACTAATTTATTTAAGGAGTATATACAACTAGGGTGGTTAATCGGTATAACTTCCGAACAAATAGAAACCGCATATATTATGAAAAACGAAGTGAATTATCAAAGACAAGAGCAAGGGTATTAGGCTAGATGCAAGTGTGCTAAATAAAACAAAATTTTAATGAAATGCATGGTTCACCAAAAACCTGATTTTATGAGTTAGGTAACCATGATGCATTACAAGAGATTGGGACAGTCGGGGCTTACCTTGACTGTCCCAATCTCTTGTAAAATAATTTTCTATCCCCGTATCTTTTTAACCTCTATCAAACGTTTATAGAAGTAGAGAGTGTGAAAGGAGTGAATAAAATGTATGTCGAGCAAAAAGAAAATTTAGTCGAGAAGCAACTAATAGAATTATATCCAAAGTTACAGAAATATTGTCATTTTCTTTCTCGAAATAAATGGGATGGGGATGATATTGCTCAAGAAGTGATAATTAAAGTAATAAAGCAGTATAGTCATAACAGTATAAGTCTAGCATTATTAAAAAAATAGCCTATAACGCTTGGATTGACACAATCCGAAAGCAAAAAAAGGAATAGATGATGCCTGTACCTGAACAGATGGATGATAATAGTAATTTGACAAATTTAATGGAAACTTTGGATTCTCTTATCCAGAAGTTTACTCCAAAACAAGCCATTGTTTTTATTTTAAAGGAAGCTTTCCAATTCCAATCAAAAGAAATAGCTAGCCTATTAGAAACGACAGAAACGGCTGTGAAGTCTATTCTTCATCGTGCAAAAAAACATATAGATAAGAAAAATGGACCACTATCTGCACTTATATTTTCTTGGGATGAAAAAGAAAAACAGTTGCTTCTAGGGATTTTTTCGCACGCATTGAGAGCGAATGATCCCAAGATTCTTATTCAATCAATTCCTTCTATTCGTTTCCTTATTTTTAATGATGAGAATAAGAAAATCTCTAAATCTATTCGCTCATCGACCTCCAAAACTTGCTTCTGTGCATTCTCTATTGCTTCATAGTGAACAGTTGAAAAGGGGGATTTTAAGTGAATACAATTCCATATGTTGTTGAGCAATCAAGCCGTGGTGAACGTTCTTATGATATTTATTCCCGATTATTAAAGGACCGAATTATTATGCTTGGGGATGAAATTAATGACCATGTGGCAAATAATGTGGTGGCACAATTATTGTTTTTAGCAGCAGATAATGCAGATAAAGATATTTCTATTTATATCAATAGCCCTGGTGGTTCAACTTCTGCTGGATTCGCTATATTTGATACGATGCAACACATTAAACCAGATGTTAGAACAATCTGCATCGGAATGGCAGCTTCTTTTGGGGCAATGCTTTTGCTTGCTGGAACAAAGGGGAAAAGATATGCACTTCCAAACAGTGAAATCATGTTACATCAACCATTATAGCAGTTTGCGAAATTGTGCGGAAAAAGAAAATGAGAAAATTTTTAATTAGACAATGAAAAAACTATGACGCTTGCTAGAGACAAGCTAAGAGTTTTTGAAACAGTATAATTAGAAATTAGCCATTGAACTTTCCGCACAATAAGTGAAACTGCTATA
>JAVBJX010000011.1:0-57635 GCA_031546705.1 Caryophanales bacterium | reverse complement strand
ATTAGGGAAAGAGCAACCCGCCAAAATCAAAGAATTAGTATTCTAGTCTCAGAAAATTCGTTAATTTTCTATAGAGAAGGGTAGCTTTTTTTGCTTTTTTTTTACTACAATTCATTTTAATAGCACAACGGGTTAATTAATTGGAAGGTGATAGCCTTTAATGGAAAAGTTATGCTACAATAAAAATAATTTTACTGAAGAACAAGGAGGATTTAATGAAAAAATTTTTTACCACTTTCTTATCAATAATACTAGCCATGGCATTCGTATTAACAAGTAATCATGCAAAGGCAAGCACCAATCAATCACTTCCATTAAAAGGATATACTTTTTGCATTGATCCAGGTCATCAACAAAAAGGAAATAACTTCTTAGAAAAAATAGCACCTAATGCCAAAGAAAAAAAACCAAAAGTTTCTTCAGGAACAAAAGGAACATATACAGGTGTGCCAGAATATAAATTGACTTTATCCGCTGGTTTAGTCGTGCGAGATTCTTTAAAAAAACAAGGTGCAACTGTTGTTATGACTCGCACAACAAATAATGTAAATATCAGCAATTCAGAAAGAGCAATACTCGCTAACAAGAACAACTGTACAATGACCATCCGTCTTCATGCGGATGGGTCTACTAATCGAAGTGTCAATGGATACTCCCTACTCATTCCGGGAAGTAAGTACACACCAAAAATTGTAAAAAGTAGTGTGAAAATGGCAAAATTAGTTGATACTGAACTTAAGAAAAATATTTTGATTAAATCAAAGGGAATTGTCACAAGAAACGATTTAACAGGATTTAATTTTTCAACTGTTCCTATTGTATTAATTGAGATGGGTTATATGACCAATAAGTTTGATGATGAAATGATGCAAACAAAAGAATTTCAAGAAGCAGTAGCGTTGTCGATTACAAATTCTTTCGTGAGCTATGTAAAGCAGAAATAAGTTTTTGTGTATATGAAACTAATTGTTACTCTAAAACGTAGAATAGAAGACACACGAATAAAAAGGAGAGAATATTATGAGTAACGGAAGTTCCATTCCCACAGGGAAAAAAATTTCAGGAAAAAGTGCAGGTAAAATAGTGATTGGTGTAGTTGGAATAATAGTGGCAGTTGTGCTAGTTATGAACTCTTTCACTATCGTATCAGCTGGATACAAAGGGGTATTGTTAAATTTCGGAGCTGTTTCGCCAAGAATCTTAGACGAAGGATTTAATTTCAAAATACCATTTTACCAAACAGTCGTTCCAATGGAAGTGCGTATCCAAAAGGCAGAAAGTGATCAAACAGCGGCATCCAAAGATTTACAAACAATTACCACCAAATTAGCAGTGAACTTTAGTATCAGTGATGAGAGTGTTGCGAAGTTATACAATAATGTTGGACTCGATTACGAAAATCGAGTTGTATCTCCAGCAATCAGTGAAAGTCTAAAGGCAGTTACAGCAAAATACACAGCCAACGATTTAGTACAAAAGCGTGAAGCGGTATCAGGAGAAATAAAAGACACACTAACTGCAAGATTACAATCATATGGCGTAATTGTTGAAAACATTAGCATTAGAGATTTCCATTTCTCAAAAGAATACAATGATGCGATTGAAGCAAAACAAGTTGCCGAGCAACAAGTACAAAAGGCGAAATCCGTATTAGAGCGTGTGAAAATCGAGAAAGAACAAGCAATTGAACAAGCAAGAGCACAAGCGGAGTCTTTGAGATTACAAAAACAAGAAGTAACACCAGAATTAATTGAACTAAGAAAAATTGAAACACAACAAAAAGCAATTGAGAAATGGGATGGCAAATTGCCGAGTGTGACTGGCGGATCTATTCCGATGATTGATGCTACAGGTTTGCAAGCGAAGTAGGAAAAAGAAGTGGAGTGAGATAAACGGAGTGTTTTTTGCTCCTTTTGTCTCATTTCTATTTTTATAGCAGTTTGCGAAATTGTGCGGAAAAAGGTTAGGAGAAAATTTTTAATTAGACAATGAAAAAACGATGCCGCTTGCTAGAGGCAAGCTAAGAGTTTTTGAAACAGTACAATTAAAAATTAGCCATCGAACTTTCCGTACAATAAGTAAAACTGCTATAGTTTTATTTTATGATTCTAGGAATATTTTTTTGCGGAAAATGTATCAACTCGAAAATAGAAAAAGCAATAGGATGAGAGGGGTTTCTATATGAAAATAAGTTTGAAACAAGCGGAGTACTTTTTACCCCTTTTGTCCCAAACTCATTAGGATATTTTTATAGGGTTGATTTTATTTTTTCAATTTCTCCTATAGATATATCTGTTAATTCGGAAATTAAAGAAGTACTTGTATTTTTGACTAACATTTTTTTGATAATTTCTTCTTTTCCTTTTTCCATCCCTTTTTTCATCCCTACTTCTTCAGCAGTTTCAATCATATTCAAATGGTCACGTAAGGCTTTTTCTCTCATCTGGTATAGCCTGCGTGTTGCGGGATCTTGGTTGATAATATTGAGTATGCTGACTGCTTTTTCAATCATTGGTTCTTGAATGTGCATTCTAAATTCCTCCATTCCCGTTTTTTCGTTTACTTTCAAGAAGGCAAACCATTTCATTAGGATGTCGCTTTGTATAGATTCATCTTTTAGTTTTGGTAGTTCAATTGTGTGTATTTCTAAATCTTCCGTTAGTAAGAAGTTGTCATTTTTTTCGTATAGGCGAAAAATATGGTGGATTTGGTCGGTTGGAAAATACTTGAAATCTAAAATGTTGATAGTAATTGTTCGCTTTAGATCTTTATACGTTTGCCCTTCTAATAATTGGTCTGTGTACATATTTGCCCAGTAATATAAGGTGCGTTTTTCGATGTCTTTTTGATTGGATAATTGCACTTCTATGTTAATTTGTTCACCATTCATTGTCTTGGCTCGTACATCTAAAATACATTGTTTGTCTCCGACCATATCGGGATTAATGTGTGTATCCACTAGAGTAATGTCTGTGAGTTGTGATTTTTCTGGAAGGCGGAGAACGGCATTGAGAAAGGATAATAGAATATCTTTATGTTTTTCATCACCAAATAATTTTTTGAATATCAAATCGTTAATAGGCTTCATCATCTTTGGCATATTATTTCCCTCCATTCTTTCTTTGTATTATAACAAAAAAGGGGGAGGAGAAGTAATTTTAACTAAAATAGGCAAGAATACTCCCACTTCTAAAGAAGAACTATGAATGGTTAAAAGAAGTGAATTCGATTGCCGTTCAATCCTCTGGTGAATCTTAATGTTGTTTTTACCCCAAAAGAGAACCACCCTTTGAAAAGGTGGTTAATTTAACTTAGCTTTTGCAGATACTTTATTGAAAAGCCCTTTTCCCTTTTTTACTTATTTTATGTTCCAATCTTATTTCTTCACTTTCGGCAAAATCTTTGCTAGTGGCACTTTCTGCTCTCTCACCCAAGTATCCTCATTTTCTGGATCAAATTGCTTTAAAAAAGTAATAACTTCTTGGGTAATTGGTGTTGGTGTGGATGCTCCAGACGTAACAGCTACTTTTTTTGCCTGACGAATCCAGTCAATTTGAATTTCTGATACGTCAGCAACTCGGTAAGCTGTTGTTCCAGCAATTTCTTCGGATACTTGAGCAAGGCGATTAGAGTTATTGCTCTTCGGATCACCAACCACAATCACAACATCAGCTTGTTTTGCTTGTTCGGCAACCGCTTCTTGGCGAATTTGGGTTGCCATACAGATTTCACGGTGCACTTCAACATGTGGATATTTTTCTTGGACTTTGGTCATTACATGAGCAACATCCCATTGGCTCATTGTTGTTTGATTCGTCACAATGATTTTGTCATTCGTTAGCTGTAAGTCTTGCAAATCAGCTACGGTTTCAATTAAATAAATGTGGTCTGGGGCAACACCTATTGCTCCTTCGGGTTCGGGATGCTTTTTTTTACCAATATAAATAACGTCATAGCCATTGGCAACTTTTTCAGAAATTAGATCATGTGTTTTTGTAACATCTGGACAAGTAGCATCTAGTGTGACAAGTCCTTTTTCTCTTGCTCGTTTTTTTACTTCTGGCGATACACCGTGAGCAGTAAAAATAACCGTTCCTTGTTCGATTTTTTCTAATATATCGAGGCGATTTTCACCGTCTAATGTAATAATTCCTTCGTCAGAAAAAGCATCAGTCACGTGTTTGTTGTGGACAATCATCCCAAGAATATAAATAGGACGAGGGAGTTCCTTATTTTGTGCTGCTTGCCTTGCAATCACCATGGCATCTACCACACCATAACAATAACCACGTGGGGTAATTTTAATTACTTCCAAATTTTTCGCCTCCTTTATACTCATTATAGCGAAGGAATTGGGAAGTTCAAATGTATAGCTTTGGAATGGAATGTTTTGGTTTTTCTTGGTGTTTTTTTTTAGGAATTGTTGTCGGACGTGTGGGAATAGTGGAAGTTTGTGTATCATCTGTTTTGATTTCAATAGCATCTGTTTTTTCATCATCTGTTTTCATTTCAATAACACCTGTTTTTTCATCACTTGATTGTAATTCTCGAAAAATCTTTATCATGGATGGTAAATTTCTAATCAGTGGACCATATTGTTGAAAACTTTGAGCAACATTTAGAAATTTTTGTGTGTGACCGAGCAGTTGGTTTATATTTTGAAACATAGACATTGCACTACGACCAGTCGTTGATGCTTGACCGAATGAAAATGGAGAAGAAGTTGTTGCACCACGATTAAAAAGTTTAGATAATAATCCTGTACGCTGTGGTTGAAATGGTTGCATAGAATACGGATTGAATTGTTGAGAAGAAAAAGGTGAACGGTTGTACATAGAATCAATCCTTTCGGAGGTTTTTTTCAGACGAGATTGATGTAAAGATCTTTTTATGTGATTAGATCTAAAGTTTTTTTGAATGGTTTTTAGTGAAATGAATGGTTCACTAAAATCTCGAATTTACTGGATTATTGGAAAGCAGTTATTTCATAAAGCTGGAGGAAATCAAGGTGTTTTTTGCCCTGTTTTGACCCAACCACTTTTTTTATAATGTATGCGGTGTGGCGTTTATTGTTAAAATCATATATAATAGGTAGATTAAGCGTATGAAGAAAGGAATTTTTATGACAACTACAACATTTAGTACACTTCAACCTTTTTTACAAAAGGGAGTTGAAGGGATTGGATTTCGTCAACCAACGGAAATTCAAGAGAAAATTATTCCCTCCGTTTTAAAAGGAGAAACAATTGTTGGACAATCACAAACAGGAACAGGGAAAACCCATGCCTACTTGCTTCCGATTCTAAATAAAATTGATCCACACAGAACGGATGTACAAGCGGTTATTACGACACCGACAAGAGAGTTAGCGAACCAAGTGTATAAAGAGATAGTAAGACTTACAAACTATTGCCCAGAAGATGCCAAAATTACGGCTCGCTGTTTTGTTGGTGGTACAGACAAGCAACGGGCGATTGACAAATTAAAAATACAGCCACATATTGTTGTAGGTACACCGGGACGGCTCAATGATTTAGTCAAAGCACAAGCATTATTTGTTCACAAGGCAACAGTTCTTGTTGTAGATGAAGCAGATTTAGCATTTGATATGGGCTTTATTAGTGAGATTGATAACGTTGCTGGGAAGATGCCTGATAACTTACAAATGCTTGTTTTTTCCGCAACGATTCCAGAAAAACTCAAGCCATTTTTAAAAAAATATATGGAAAATCCGATATATACTCATGTTCAGTCAAAAAATGTTGCTGCTGATAATGTAGAACACGTACTTGTTCCACGTAGACAACGAAGTAAAATGCAAGTGCTATATGAGTTGCTAATAAAATGTAATCCCTATTTGGCGATTGTTTTTACGAATACAAAAAAAATGGCAGATATCGTTGCTCGTGAGTTAGGAGAAAAAGGATTAAAGGTTGGCGTTATTCATGGGGATTTAACACCTCGTGAACGAACAAAAGCAATGAAACAAATTCGTGATTTAGAATTTCAATATATTGTTGCAACAGATTTAGCTGCAAGAGGAATTGACATTGTTGGCGTAAGCCACGTCATTAATTATGAGATACCAAAAGAACTAGAGTTTTATATTCACCGAGTTGGACGGACAGCTAGAGCAGGGACATCAGGAACGGCAATTACAATGTATGAACCAGAAGATGAAGATAAATTACAACAATTAATCAAATTAGGTATTTCTTTTATCCATCGTGATTTAACAAGTGATGGTTTTGTGGATTTAAAAGAATGGGATAGACGAACTGTCCGTAAAAAACCAATGACTATTATGCAAGAAGCAGATAAAAAAGTGAATCATGGAAAGCCAAAGCAAGTGAAACCGGGTTATAAGAAGAAATTCCAACAAAAAGTGAAAGATGAAGCTAGAAAGATTCGCAGGAGCAAAAAGGAAGAAAAGTAATGATAAAAATCGGATCGCATGTTTCTATGAATGGAAAAGAAATGCTACTCGCCGCAAGCAAAGAGGCGGCTTCTTATGGTGCGAGTGCTATGATGGTCTATACAGGAGCACCGCAAAATACGAGAAGAAAACCGCTTGAAGAATTAAATATTGAAGCTGGGCTTGTGCATATGAAAGAGCATGGGATTGAAGAAATTATTGTTCATGCTCCGTATATTATTAATATCGGCAATACAACGAAGAAAGAAACGTTTGAGCTAGGTGTTAATTTTTTACGATTAGAAATTGAACGCACAGCAGCAATTGGGGCAACTCAAATTGTTCTTCATCCGGGAGCTCATGTTGGAGCAGGGGAAGATGTTGGGATTCTACGAATTATTGAAGGTTTGAACGAAGTATTAACTGGCGATGAAACGGTACAGATTGCATTAGAAACAATGGCTGGAAAAGGTTCAGAGTGCGGAAAGCGTTTTGAGGAACTTGCAAGAATTATGGATGGTGTCAAACATAATGACAAATTGTCCGTTTGTTTCGATACTTGCCATGTTCATGATGCAGGGTATGATGTTGTCAATGATTTTGATAGTGTACTCAAAGAATTTGATACACTTGTTGGCATAGAACGTATTAAAGTATTTCACATTAATGATAGTAAGAATGTTTGTGGAGCAAAAAAAGATCGCCACGAAAATATTGGATTTGGGCATATTGGTTTTAAAGCTTTGCATTACATTGTGTATCATCCGCAATTTACACATATACCAAAAATTTTAGAAACGCCATATGTTGGTGAAAATAAAGAGTTTGCTCCGTATAAGTTTGAGATTGAGATGTTAAAAAGCGGAGTATTTGATGAAGATATTCGTGCCAAAATAATGGGATAATCAAAAAAGCAGTTGCTACGACAACTGCTTTTTTAAAATAATTATATCTATTTATAAAGATGGGTCAATCGGTGTATTTTCACCAACTGACCCATCTTCATTTATATTTTCTAAAGCGATGCTCGATCTTTTTTCTTTCCTTTTTTCCCTTCAATTACAGTTAGATGAGAAGGGATAGGGCGTTTTTTAATTGTTCTTTTCTTGACAGCAGTAGTTTGTTGCGGTTTTGGTTTGACTATTCGTACTGTATGGAGCTTCTTTGATTGTTTCACTGCTTTTGTGTAATTTTGATTTGGCATATATCGTTTTGCTACAAATGTATATAGAAGAAATAGGCAAACGAGTACAGCTATAGTAATCCCAATGGTTGCAACTGATGCGTGAAGTAAACTGTAACCAATATAAAAGACGCTTAAAAATAGGATAATTAGAACAATAGGATGAATACGCAACATTCATTCCTCCTCATATTTATTTCTGCTTGTTTTCAAGTCTAAGTAATTCATTGAAAGAAGCAATAGCCACTTCTACTTGGGTATTACTTGGTTCTTTTGTTGTTAGTAGTTGAAGCCAAAGCCCTGGATATCCTAGAAATCGTAAAACTGGAACAGTACGAAACTTGTTAGTTAGTTGTAATACTTCAAAGGATACACCAAGTACAACAGGAATTAAAGCAATTCTATTGAGTAATCTAAGCCAAAGTGGATCGGTTGGAACAAACATATAAATAAAAAAACTAATAATAATAGTAAACAAAATAAAACTACTTCCACAACGATAATGAAGACGAGATTGTTTTTGAACATTTTCCACAGTTAATGGTTCTAGGTTTTCATACGCATGAATTACTTTATGTTCTGCCCCATGATATTCAAACACTCGTTTCACAAGTGGTGTTAAAGAAATAAAATAAATATACACTAATAATAACATAAGTTTGATTAGACTTTCGACAATAATTTGTGACAAATGTGTTTGGAAAATAGGTTTTAGTAATGCTGCTAACAAAACAGGAATACCTGTAAATAATAATTTGGCAAAAATAAACGACAGCACACCGACAACAGCAATACCAAAAATATTTGTCCATTTCGAGTTAGTTGGTGTAACTTCTGTATTTGGATCTACTTCAAATCGGTCAGTAGAAAACTGTAAATGTTTCGATCCATTCGCAGATGCTTCGACAATTGCGATAATGCCACGAAGGAATGGGATTTTTTTGAGTGTAGCTAAAGTTGTTATAGGTCGTGGTAATTTTAAATAGTCGATGGAGTTATCATTTCTCCGAATGGCTGTAACAGAATATTTCTTTCCCGCAAACATCACACCTTCCACTACAGCTTGACCACCATACACAGGTTTTTCCATTTTTTACACCTCTACTCTAAAGATAATTCTATTCTACACGATAAAGAAAAAAACCTCTAATATTTTTTCCGAAAAAATGGATATAGTAATAAAATGGAGGTTGGAAAATGAAAAAACAAACATCTATTTTAATTCATGTAGCAGTAATTGGCTTTGTAGGTGGACTGGTCTGTAGTTTCTTTGGTTATGTCGCTTACTTCTTTCATTTAGTAAAAGTGAATCCAAGTATTATTCTTGATCCATTTGTTGTGAAAAGTTGGCGAGAGGGTATATTCGGAAATGTGTTGTCCATGTTTATTATTAGTGTACTATCTATATGTGTTGCTTTTTTGTATTATGCGTTGCTTAGAAAAAAGATGTCTTTCTTTGTAGGAATTATATTTGGGGCTTGCTTGTGGGGAATTGTTTTTTATGGTGTTTCGCATGTGATTCCTGCGATGGATGCTTTAAAAGAAACAGACCGTAATGGAATTGTCACAAGTATTTGTTTGTATGTATTATATGGAGTGTTTATTGGTTATTCGATTTCCTTTCAAGAATCTGAAAAAAAGGCATCATAAATATTCTTCTTTTTCTTCCCATGTGGTACACTGTTGGGTAGAGATTTGAAAAAGGAGAGGAGCTTTATGTATCGTTTTTTAGTCATCAATGGACCAAATTTAAATCGACTTGGGCAACGTGAAGTGAGTGTGTATGGCACAACTACATTAATGGAGTTAGAAAAACAGCTTGTTGAGTACGGTTTTCATAATCAAGTACAAGTTACATGTATGCAGAGCAATCATGAAGGTGTATTAATTGATACGATTCATGAGACGGACTGTGATGGAATTGTTTTAAATGCTGGAGCATTCACGCATTATAGTTATGCATTACGTGATGCCATTGCAAGTGTGTCTATTCCAGTGATTGAAGTGCATGTAACAAATATTCATGCCAGAGAAGAATTCCGTCACCAATCTGTTATTGCATCCGTCACCAAGGGGCAAATTGTCGGTTTAGGTTTAGTTGGCTATCGTTTGGCGATTGAAGCACTCTTAGAACACATGAAAGGGAGAGAAATATAATGGGGAAATTAGGACATTTGCGTGAGAGTTTTGAGAAACTTTCGATTGATGGCATGTTAATTACAAAGGGTTACAATCGTCGCTATATGACAAATTTTACTGGTTCAGCAGGAGTTGTTTTAGTAAGTAAAACAAAAGCGGTATTTATTACTGATTTTCGTTATATGGAACAAGCGGCAAAACAAGCAACAGACTTTGAAATTGTTCAACATAAGACAGCGATTATTGAAGAAATTGCCAAACAAGTAGCAGAACTAGGAATTACAAAACTAGGTTTTGAACAAGACACAGTGACCTATGCAACATATGAACAATATAAAAAAGCAATCCATTGTGAACTAGTTCCAACAAGTGCTGTGGTTGAAGATCTTCGAGTAATTAAAACACCAGAAGAAATTAAAATAATTCAAACAGCAGCAGACATCGCTGATGCGGCATTCAAGCATATTATTGAATACATACGTCCAGGGCTTACAGAAATTGAAGTATCCAATGAACTAGAATTTTTTATGAGAAAGCAAGGGGCAACTTCTTCTTCATTTGATATTATCGTGGCATCTGGATTAAGATCAGCATTACCACATGGTGTTGCCAGTAACAAGGTTATTCAAACAGGAGAATTTGTCACATTAGATTACGGTGCATATTTTGATGGCTATGTTTCTGATATTACTAGAACGATTGCTGTTGGAAATGTTAGTGATGAATTAAAAAATATTTATGACATCGTTCTTGCCGCACAACTTCGTGGTTTGGAAGGGCTTAAAGCAGGAATTACAACAAAAGAAGCCGATGCTTTAACTCGTGATTATATTACGGAAAAAGGTTATGGCGAGCAATATGGACATGGCACAGGGCACGGAATTGGTTTGGAAATACATGAAGAACCATCTCTTTCTTTCCGCACAAATACAATTTTAAAACCAAATATGGTTGTAACGGTTGAACCGGGAATTTATGTAGCTGGTCTTGGTGGTGTTCGGATTGAAGATGACACCGTAGTAACTGAAGCAGGAAACAACGTACTCACTCATTCACCAAAACAATTGATTACTTTATAAGGAGATTTAATATGATTTCAGTAAATGATTTTCGCACAGGTTTAACAATCGAGGTAGACGGAGATATTTGGCGTGTTTTAGAATTCCAACACGTAAAACCAGGAAAAGGAGCGGCATTTGTTCGTTCTAAACTTCGTAGTCTTCGCACAGGTTCGATTCAAGAAAAAACATTTCGTGGCGGCGAAAAAGTAGAAAAAGCTCAAATCGAAAATTGTAAAATGCAATATTCGTATGCAAGTGGCGATATGCATGTTTTTATGGATACAGAGACATACGAACAAAAAGAATTACCAGAAAAACAAGTAGAGCGTGAACTCAAGTTCATTAAAGAAGGCATGGACGTACATATTATGTTTTTTGGTCATGAAGTAATTGGGATTGAACTACCAAATACAGTAACATTGCAAGTAAAAGAAACAGAACCGGGCATTAAAGGAAATACCGCTTCTAATGTAACAAAACCTGCTACTTTAGAAACGGGATTAATTGTCCAAGTACCGATTTTTGTTAATGAAGGCGATATGTTAATTATTAATACAACAGAAGCAGCTTATGTTTCGAGAACGCAATAATATTTGTGAAAAGATGGTCGAATCAGTTGATTTGGTCATCTTTTTTATAGAAAAAAAGGGGAATCCAAGTGATACTAGCTGTTGAAGTATTAACAGAAACAGCTTACGTTTCAAAAGCGTAATAAATATAATAAATATGTTAAGAAAGATGACAAGGATGTGACAAAAGAGGTATAAAACCCCCAAATTTCCACACTCTAATTTTTAGGATTAGTTAGCAAAAGCTGTTTAAAATCAATGTTTTATTAAACCTCTCTCCCATATTTCTTCTTTATCTACTTCAAGCCGAAAACAATTGAATAATATGTTTTAAGAATATACTAACAAATCATGCAGTATTTTTTCATCCAATATAGCATATAAATAATAGAGTTGAGCAACTTCAAAAACACTCTCGTAATATATAACTATATGGAAGGAAGATGCAGATGAAGAAATTGTTAGGAACTATTATGCTGATGATTATTTTGCTAGTATTACCAAAAGTAGGACATGCTAATTCAATGGAGCAAGATGTAAACAAGACAAAAATACAGATGAAAAAAGTGTATATGATATATAGCACCGAAGCTAGTGTGGGAAGGTTACCATATCTTGCACAAATCAATAATGAATATATAAAAGCAAAAACAATGTATCAATCAACAAGAAAGAACATTCTACGCCTGAAGAAGCGAAGGAAACTACTTGCTGACTTAGATACTACATATAGGGACTATATAAAAAAACGAGCAGTTCCTTATATAAATACATATCGTAATATAGTCAAAATGGAAAATCTTGAGAAACATTTAGACCAGTCTATACTATTAAAAAAAGATGAACAAATAGTGCTAGATTATTATAAGGTAAAGAATCTAACACCCCTCGACCTGAGAAAAGTGTACGGATTAGTTGAACAAAAGTTGTTATATGCTCGATATAAAAAGGTAAATCTATCTTTAAAAAAGTTTGAAAAAAATATATTAATAGATTCATCTATTAATCAAACAGTAAAGGTAGCGATAATAGGAAATAGATGGATTGGAAAGAGTTCATATATGTTTGGTGGTGGAAGAACAAAAGTCCAAATTGCTGCTGGGAAATTTGATTGTTCCTCATTTGTGAATTGGGCGTATAAACAAACAGGAAGAAGTTTAGGAGATAGCGTTTTAAGCACTGATCGGTTAAAGGGAATAGGTAAGAAGATACAGGCTAAAAATATAAAAGTAGGTGACCTTGTATTTTTCGATACGTACAAAAAAGACGGACATGTAGCGATTTATGTAGGTAATAGGAAGTTTATTGGTGCACAAAGTAGCACAGGAATAGCAGTTGCGAGCATGGACAACGTCTATTGGAAGTCTAAATTCAAAGGGCATATACAAAGAGTTAGTAAGTTGTAACAAATGAATATTTTAATATTTAGTTGAGACGTAAGTCTTTTTGAAAGTTTTTTTCTCTCCTTCTCTTCTTTTTCTTTACTTTAAACTAGGACAGAAAAAAATAAAAGACTTTCTTGACAGCCTGACAATCAAGATTGCTGATGACTGTGACGAATACAGGTGAGGAATGGATTTTAGATAGGTTAATAACCGAACTATTCGTGGAATTTGTGAATGAAAAAAGTGGAAGCACAGAAAATAATAATTAAAATAGTTAATTTAGTTTTTTTATAGTATAGTCGTAAGTAACTATACCATATTTTGTTTCAGGTGATTACAATGACATTTGCCGCTATCTATGCCCGTTCTTCATTAGGGAAAGCTAAACAAGGTGATACTGTAGAGCATCAAGTGGAAATGATACAAGAGTATGCAAATCGATTTAGTATGAGTGTAACTTTTGAAGGAAGTTTTAGAACAATGAGACAGTATTTGTCTATTCAATTATTAATATGGTGAGGTGGATAACATGGAGATTGATTTTTCTTATGTAGAGTATTTAAAAAAATTGGTGGACTCAAGCCGCCCATTAAATTCTTTAGAACTTGCTAAGATAAGAGAAGCTGAACGAGTAGAAGCTGTTTATAACAGTAATGCAATAGAAGGAAATACATTGACTTTACACGAGACAAAAATGGTTTTGGAAGATGGTATTACCATATCTAATAAAAAACTGAGTGAATATCTTGAGGCAATAGACTTAAATGAAGCAATGAACTTTCTTGAGGAACTAGTAGCAAGGGAAAATAAACTAACAGAATTTGATTTAAGACAATTACACTCTCTAGTTCTTTATGGTACAAATAGAAACAATGCAGGACAATATAGACGTGTTAACGTTATGATTAGTGGTAGCCAACATATACTACCTGATTTAACGATAGTTGCAGAAAAAATGCATGATTTTTTGCAGGACTATCATTTGACATATGATTCTAAACACCCTATTGTTGGGGCGGCAGCGTTTCATCAACAATTGACTTTTATCCATCCATTTACTGATGGAAATGGTAGAACTGCACGACTTTGTTTGAACTTCCTACTAATCCAAAATGGTTATTTACCTGTTATTGTAAAAGCAACCCAAGAGAGTAGAAAAGAATACATTGAGTCTTTAGAAATCGCACATACGGAAAATAATTTGCAACCGTTTGTTGAGTTTATCAAACAATGTGCAATTGAATCTCTGAAAAGAAGATTATATATATTGGGTGTCAAATACGAATCAATCGAGACATTCCAGTCGGAAAAAGGATAACAAACGTGTAAAAGTAATATGAGGCTGGGATAGAAGTTTTTTAAATTGTTTTTAGTGAACTACTCACCACTTAGCTAAGGCTTGAAGTGGGAGCTTCTTGGGAAGTAGATAATTTTAATATCTATCTATATTTACCAAGCTACCAAGGCAAAACCTGCCTCTAGAATATTTGTTGTACGTTTCTCTAGTCCCACGACTTACTGTGCTTGGTTTTCGCTAAATTCAGTAGTGGGACGTAATAGACCGTTGAAGATTTTACGTTGTAGACTTCCTACAACAACCTCTTATCTTCCGTTTTCAAAGAGCAATTTGTACAAGGAAAGTATAACAGAACTTTTGGCTTACTCCAATCGAAATTCATCTCCACCTTATTATTGGGCTTTTAGCCCTTTACATACTAGAAGGTGAAGACTTCTTTCGAGAAGACGTTAAAATGTTGATTTTATTCTGTTTTGGTAACCATTCATTTCACTAGTTTAGGGCAATCGGGGTGTCTTTTACCCTTTTTGTCTCAGGTTCTTTCACTGGATTTTATTTACCATTCCCTTCACGAGTTTGGGACAATCGGAGTATTTTTACTCCTTTTGTTCCAAACTCATTTTTTTTGCATAATAAAGCCTCGTCACAGCATACGTTGTAGAAAGGAGAGTGTACATGCACATTGAAACGGCGGGTGATGACAATAAATGGGACAGTTCTAACATTAGCTAGTTTACAACTTTTATCTGCTTCTTTAGATTTTTCTGCGGCAATGGCAATGCTCTACTTAAATGATGTGAGAAAAGCGATGTTTATTAATGGGCTTCTGGCGGTGATTGGTCCAGTTATTTTTGCAAGTTCTATAGCAATTGGCATGATTTCTATTGCAGATGAATTGTCACATGCCAAAACCATTCTGATTGTCGCTGGCATTATTTTATTGATTATCGGTATTGTGAAATGAGCGTCATGTCTATTTTGCCCAAAAAAATAAGAGATGTTGTGAGTGAAAATTTTTTAGAAAACTTAGAAGAAATAAGAATTCGGATTGGACAACCTGTCGAATTAATCGCTGAGTCCAAGCATCAATTATTACCTTACATAGCGACAAAAGAAGATGCCAATCAATTGTTAGGGGCGATTAGTGAGTATTCTTTCTATGCCATGGAGGAAGAGTTACGGCGAGGATTCATTACGATTGAAGGTGGTCACCGAATTGGGATTTGTGGGCGGGTGATTACGGATCAGGGATTGGTGAAAGGAATTAGAGATATTGCTTCATTTAACATTCGGATTGCCAAACAAAAAATTGGTGTAGCAAACGAACTAGTTCCATTTCTATATGAAAGCTATTGGAAAAATACAATGATTATTGGCTCACCACAAACTGGTAAAACAACGATACTTCGAGATATTGTAAGAATTATTAGTTCAGGGATCTTTGGAGGGGCAAAAAAAGTTGGGATTGTGGACGAGCGTTCGGAAATTGCTGGTTGTGTAAATGGAATTCCATCATTTCAATTTGGGGCTCGAATGGATGTATTGGATGCTTGTCCGAAAGCAGAGGGAATGATGATGTTGATTCGCTCGATGAGTCCTGATGTGCTTGTTGTCGATGAAATTGGGCGGAAAGAAGATAGTGAAGCAATACTCGAAGCTGTTCATGCAGGAGTGAATATGATTGTGACAGCACATGGGATGTCAGCCGAGGATGTAATCAAACGCCCAACGATGAAGAGCTTAATGGAAGAACACGTATTTGAAAGATACGTTGAACTTTCTAATACCAAGAAACCGGGAACAATTTTGCGTGTATTAGATAAAGATCTAAAAAACATCTGGCGAAAGAGTGTAACATAATTGAAATGGCTTGGTGCAGTGTTTATTGTACTGGCAGCAACATGGATTGGTTTTGAGAGTGCCAAGAAATTTTCTGAACGCCCAAGACAATTACGGCAGTTAAAAGTAATCTTAAGAACGATGGAAGCGGAAATTATGTACGCCCATACACCACTTAAAAAATTATCGAAGCAATTAGCAAAGACTGTACAGAAACCATTTCAATTTTTATTTGAACAGTTTGTAAAGAAACTAGAATCACAAAACATAAGTGTCAGCGAAGCATGGAATGAAAGTTTAGAATCGGTGTGGAAACAAACCTCATTAAAATCTGGTGAACTTGAAGTCATGAAACGATTTGGTGACACATTAGGTCAGTATGATAAACAGATGCAACAACAACAAATTATCCTTGCTCTTACCCACTTAGAACGGGAGGAACAAGAAGCAACAGAACAACAACAGAAGTATGAGAAACTAGTAAAAAGTGTGGGCTTTTTAACGGGATTACTACTCGTTATTTTATTGATGTGAGAGGTGTCTTATGGATGTTGATATGATTTTTAAAATTGCTGGGATTGGGATTGTCATTGCTTTTTTACATACGGTGTTAGAGCAGATGGGGAAAAAAGAATATGCCCAGTGGATTACTTTGTTTGGCTTTGTCTACATTTTGTTTATGGTCGCCAATGTCAGACATGATTGAAGTGAAAAAATTAAAGAGGTATTTCTGTTTCAAAGTTAGGGGTGATTCAAATTGAAATTTTGCAAGTGGTCGGAATGGGGCTGGTCGCAACTTTTTTAGTCTTACTTGTCAAAGAGCATAATGAAAATATCGCCCTGCTACTCACAATTTTTGTCAGTGGGGCAATGTTTTTATTTCTTGTTGATAAAATTAGTGAAGTGATTCGGATGATTGAACGGATTGCCATTTCAGCGAATGTCAATATTATCTACATTGAAACGATTTTAAAAATTATTGGGATTGCTTATATTGCCGAGTTCGCTACGCAAATTTCTAAAGATGCAGGGCAATCAGCTATTGCTTCTAAAATAGAGCTTGGGGGGAAAATTATTATTTTGGCAATGGCAATTCCAATTATGACAACCATTATTGATACAGTGATTGGGTTGATTCCAAAATGGTAGGAAGAATAATAAGTATTTTCCTGTTGAGCTTTTTCCTTTGTTTTTTGCCAAAAGTAAGTGCCAATGTGCCAGAGCAAATGATTGAACAACAGCTGGACAAGTTGAATATTAGCGAGATTACGAAGTATTGGAATGATATTGTCACAAAATATGGTGGTTATTTGCCTGAAAGTCAAAAAGGATCACTTACGGACTTTATTTCTGGAAAGAAAGAGCTGTCTTTAAAAGAATGGATGGCTGGAGTTGGGAAGTTTTTATTTTTTGAGTTGCTTCAGAATGGAAAGTTGCTTGGAACACTGATTGTTTTGACGATACTGAGTTTATTTTTGCAGTCATTGCAAAATGCGTTTGAACAGCAAACCGTAAGCAAAGTGGCATATGCGATTGTGTTTATGGTGTTAATGATTGTTGCGTTAAATAGTTTTCGGCTGTGTGTAAGTTATGCACTAGAAGCGATTCAAACGATGAGTCATTTTGTCCTAGCGTTACTTCCGCTATTACTTGCCTTAATTGCTTCATCAGGTGGGCTGGTTACGGCAGGTTTTTTTCATCCAATGTTATTAGTGGTGATGAATACAACGGGATTTGTCGTGGAGCATATTACTTTGCCATTTCTGTTTTGTGCAACACTTCTTAGTATTGTTAGCACATTGTCCAAGCAGTACAAAGCAACAAAATTTGCTGGAGTTTTAACCATGATTGCTGTAGGCTCTTTAGGTGTATTATTGACTGTTTTTCTTGGGGTTATTTCCGTAAAAGGTATGACATCTGCTGTAGCCGATGGTATTGTGATGCGGACAGCAAAATTTGTGACGGGTAATTTTATTCCTGTTGTTGGCAGAATGTTTACCGATGCCGCTGATACCGTTGTCACTGCTTCTTTGCTACTCAAAAATGCTGTTGGTGTTATTGGCGTGGTGATTGTATTAGTGATTGCAATGTTTCCAGCATTAAAAATTTTGGTAATTGCTTTTATTTACCGCTTATCCTCCGCTATTTTACAACCACTTGGTGGAGAACAAATGACACAATGCTTAGATATTATGAGCAAAAGTGTCATGTATGTATTTGCCGCATTAGCCGTTGTTTCACTCATGTTTTTTCTAACGATTACCGTTGTGATTGCCGCAGGGAATTTGACCGTACTGATGAGGTGACGCTATGACGGATTGGATGACTAACATCATTGTGTTTATGTTACTTGCCGTTGTTTTAGAGATGCTTTTACCAAATACAAGTCTCCAAAAATATGTGCAACTGGTGATGAGTCTTGTGCTTTTACTGATGATGCTTACCCCGGTTTTAAAGATTCTACACGTTAATATAGACGAAATGTTTAGTAAGATAATTACCGAAGATACAGACACTAATTTTAAAAAACAACTAGAAATGAGAAAAAAAGAAATACAAGCATCTAATCATGCATATATTCAAGAACAGATGGCTGTCCAAATGAAAAGTAGTGTGGAAAAAGAACTGTTAACTCGTTTTCAAGTGGTTATAGACTCGATGAAAGTGGAGGCAGAAGACGCTTCAAATGTACGATTCGTTTATCTACAATTAAGTGAAAAAACACTCGTTCAACCAGTCGAGATTACTAAAACCAATGACTACGAAAAAGTTATTCCCTACTTAGCACAAACATGGCAGCTACAAGAGAAGCAAATAGTTCTGGAAGGGGGCAAGTAACAAATGTGGCAAAGGTTGTTGTCCTTTGGCAATCAACCGAACGAGAAAAGACCGTCCTACTTAATGATTGTTCTAGTTATCGGTGTAGTTTTTATGCTGATTGGGAATTTTATGAAGCCCCCTACACAGCAAGAAGAGGTGAAGCAAGTCGTAAAGGAAGTGGAGAATGAAACGAATACAGATCAGTACGAGGAGCGTTACGAACAACAATTAACCGAAGCATTGCAATCATTTCTTGGTAGCGGAAACGTGAAAGTTGTTGTCAATGTTGATTCCTCCGAAACAAAAATCGTTGATAAAAATAATGTAACGGAAGAAAAGTCTACAGAGGAAACTGCCAAAGATGGTAGTAGCCGA
The DNA here is from genome assembly GCA_031546705.1 of Caryophanales bacterium. Taxonomy (GTDB): domain Bacteria; phylum Bacillota; class Bacilli; order Bacillales; family JAVBJX01; genus JAVBJX01. Next base: position 38,552 of record JAVBJX010000011.1, on the reverse strand, counting down.
ACAGTAGAAGAAACGTCTACTAAATCCGAAACGATTATTGTGAAGACTGGTGAAGCGGAGTCACCAATTGTGTTGAAAACAAAGAAGCCAGACATTCGTGGTGTGCTGATTGTCGCTAAAAATGCCAACAATCTTCAAGTTCGTAAGCTGATTGTCGAAGCCGTTACTCGTGTACTTGACGTGCCGAGTTATCGTGTGGCAGTTTTGCCAAAAAAATAATAGGGGGTTACATAATGTTAAAAAAACAAACAGCATGGTTACTTACAATGCTTAGTTTAGTAGTTGTCTTATCTGTTTATTATGTCACAGCACCAAAATCAACAGAGAGTACAGCATTTGTTGAAAAGAATAAAACAACTACACAAAATAAAGCAGATGAACAAGAAGAAATTGCTGCAAAAGGGGAAAAAACTCCAAACACTGCCGTTGTATCTGTTGCCAATGAGGATATGTTCACGGCACTCAGAATGCAAATTGATGATGAGCGAAATAATTTACGTCAACAATTAGAAGACGTAGTTGCCGCAACAAATATTTCTGCTGAAGAAAGAAGCAGTGCGGTAGACAAGATGGAAGCAATCTCTAAAGCGGCTGAAAAGGAAGCTATCCTTGAAACATTATTGCGTTCTAAATTCGGTGAATCATTTGTTCATGCGAATGGAAATGATATAAGTGTGACAGTTCAAGCAAAACAAGAATCGAAAAAAGTTGCGAATGATGTTATTTTAATGGTCAAGAAAGAAATTCCAACACTTCAAAATGTTGTGGTGGATTTTGTGAAGTAAAGAGTTAACAGAGCGACTGAATTGGTGCAAAGTGCATCTTTTCAGTCGCTTCTTTTTATTAGAAAAAATCGAAGATTATCAGCCATATTTAAAAATTATGTAAAAAAGTCACTATAGTATGTTATTATCAACGTAATAGAAAAGTTGTCATGCAGTAAACTGGAAGGGGTTTTAGAATGGAAATAAAGGAATTAATAAAAGGACTTTGTTCCACCGTAGATTATGTAAGATACGATAGTGATCCAAGCACAGAACTAATGTTAAGTAGGATTGTTATTCATTTAATGAAGATAGAAAATGAAGATAGAAAGTGTCAAAATTCTTTGTGTACGTGTCAACCAGAAAATATACTCCGAAATATTTTTAATTTAAATAGAAGTAAACTAGAAAGTATTTTGTATCCAAGTCAGTTTGAAGATATAAGCAAAATTATTACAGAGTATGCAACTCGAAATGCTCCACGCCCACGCCTAGATATGATAAGTTCCGAAGAAGATGACGCTATTAAAATAATAAAATATTTAAAACAAGTAAAGTCGATGAAAGAAGTAGAGGAGTTATTTGATGAAAATAATTTATCGCTCATTCATCGTGTCGCAAAAAAGTTACAAGTATATAAAGATTCTTCTAGCTTCAAACAACTCGTGTATAGTATTTACATAAAAGTAACAGAGTGATATTCACAATTTAACGGTGTAGGTGAAAAAAATGACTTCTGACTTAACATACATAAAAAAGCTGGAGCCTGTAGATGGTAAGATTTCTATCCTATTTGAAACAGAAACAGGAGAAGAAGTGTGGAAAGAATATATAGTTGTAGATAAGATGACGGTATATGAACAAATCGCCAAGAGTGGAGAGGTTCATTTGCCTCATTCATACATCAAAGATTTTTCTTATCGAGAGGCAGTAGAATATTTGCCAATAGAGCAGAAGTATGGACGGCTAACAAAATTTTATGCCCAAGGTGCTTTTTTTGATGGAGAGTTGACTTGCTTTGATAAAATGGTTTTTCCAAATGTGTTTGCCGATTTTCGAGAAGCTTATTTTCATTCAAAGAAAGTAAGTTTTGTTTCGGCTAAATTTGATGGGAGAGTTAGTTTTCATCAAGCAAATTTTGGTGATGCGAAAGTTGTTTTTCAGTATGTTATTTTTTTAGATCAAACGGTTTGGGTAAAATCCGCAGTAAGGCGTTTAGAATTTAAACGATGTTACTTCTATAATGAATCTGACTTTCGATTTGAGCAATGTTGTTATTTATTGTTTTCTAAATGTGTATTATATGGATTTATGCAGTTTGAAACAGATACATTTGGAAAAAAAGATGACAAAATTGAATCGCTTATATTTGATCGATTTAAAAATCTCGGTCAAATTTATATTCATTTTGAAGAAAATGATGTAAAGAGAAAAATATATGAACAAACAGAAACATCTTTTGCCCAGAAGGCAGAGCAGTTTGTTTTGTTAAAAGAAAACTATCATAATCTTGGACATTTTGAGCAAGAAGATGTTGCCTTTGTGGAATATATGCGATGCCGCCGCCAAACAGTAACAAACCCACTGCTACGTCTACTTGATATAATGATAGATAAGATTGGTGTGTACGGAACACAACCACTTCGGATTGCTCTTTCGATGTTTATTGTGTGGGCAATGTTTGGCACGTTATTTATGCTGTTACTAGAAGGGCTTAATGGCCCAGATGTATTGACGGAGATAGATGGATTATATTTTAGTGGAATTACATTTTTGACGATTGGATATGGGGATGTTCACCCATCTAATTCAATGATGAAACTTCTAGCACCTGTCGAAGGAATTATAGGAATTGTGATGATGTCATACTTTACTGTTTCGATTGTAAGGAGAACAGTGCGGTAGTTTGGGGCAAAAGGGGATAACCCCCCCCCCCCCCGATTATCTTAAACTATTGAAATGAATGCTAGAATCTTATGAAATCAATGTTTTAGTGAGCCAGTCATTTCAATAAAACCCTTTTAAAAAACTACTGTTCTTTTTTGAATAGTATTAAGGGGTATAAAAAATTTTGGAGGTTACAACAATGAATAAAATAAACTTCACCCCTTTTCCGAATATCACAACCGATAGATTAATATTAAGAAAAATGCAGTTAGAAGATGCGGAAGAATTATTTCTCTTACGTTCAGATGAAGGCATGGTAGAGTTTTTGGATAGAACTACATTTAAAGAAGTGGAAGAAGCAGAAAACCATATTAAGTATATTAATAATGGAATAGATGAAGATAAATGGATTATGTGGGCAATTACAGTTGAAGATAGATTAATTGGCGACATTTGTCTATGGAATATTTCAGAAGACGAAAAAAAAGCAGAACTGGGTTTTGCATTATCGCCTAGTTATCAAGGAAAAGGAATGATGCAAGAAGCATTGATTTCTGTAGTTCAATACGGTTTTGAACAGATGAAACTTGCGTCTATCGAAGCCGTTACAGCATCCACTAATATAAAATCAATTAATTTGCTTACGAGAAATAACTTTTTTGAAGGAAAAGTTGTGGAAGTAACGGAGGAGAAGAATTTAGAAATGATTGCATATGAGTGTAAAAAATATCGAAAATGAAATGTTCATGATATAATTCCTTATACTATTTAAAATATATTAGGGGGATACGTATGTTGAAAATTCAAGAAATCCGAGAAATTGTTCGTTTAATTGACAACTCGTCTATTGATGAATTCGTCTATGAAACACAGGAAACAACGCTAACAATAAAAAAATCTGTAAACACAGTATCATCACCAACATTTATGCAGCCAGCACCAGTATTTATGTCACCACCAGCATCAGTAGTTGCACCACCAGTACCAGTAGAACAACAACCAGTAATAGAAGCAACAAAAGAATTAGACATGAAAGCAGACAATTTACATAAAATTAAGTCACCAATGGTTGGAACATTCTACGCTTCATCTTCACCAGAAGCACCAAGTTTTGTTGGAATTGGGGACAAAGTCGGAGAAGAAACCATTGTTTGTATTGTAGAAGCAATGAAATTATTTAATGAAATCGAAGCAGAAGTACAGGGTGAAATTGTGGAAGTTCTTGTACAGAATGGACAGCTTGTTGAATATGGTCAACCATTATTCCTCGTAAAAGCGGAGTAGGTGATTTGATGATAAAAAAAGTATTAATTGCTAATCGTGGAGAAATAGCAGTACGCATTATTCGGGCATGTCAAGAGCTTGGGATTGAAACGGTAGCTGTTTTTTCAGAAGCAGATCGGGCGGAAGCACTTCATGTACAATTGGCAAATGAAGCTTATTGTATTGGACCAACTTCTTCAAGAGAAAGCTATTTGAATTTGACAAACATCATGACTGTTGCCAAGAAAACAAACAGTGATGCCATTCATCCTGGTTATGGATTTTTAGCGGAAAATGCTGATTTCGCTGAACTTTGTCGTGAATGTGGGATTGCTTTTATTGGGCCAAGTCCAGAGGCAATTACGCAAATGGGTACAAAAGATATTGCCAGAGAAACAATGCGAAAATCAGGCGTGCCAATTGTGCCTGGATCAACGGGAATTATTGAATCCATAGAAGAAGCAATTCAACTAGCACAAGAACTTAAGTATCCAGTCATTATTAAAGCAACTGCTGGTGGTGGTGGTAAAGGTATTCGGGTTGCTCGTAATGAAGAAGAATTAATTAAAGGTATTACGGTTACACAACAAGAAGCGGCAACTGCTTTTGGTAATGCAGGCGTATACATGGAGAAATACATTGAAGATTTTCGTCATGTGGAAATTCAAGTGCTTGGCGATTCCTTTGGAAATGTGATTCATTTAGGAGAACGGGATTGCACCATCCAACGCCGTATGCAAAAGCTCGTAGAAGAAACGCCTTCACCTGCACTGGATGAACATACTCGAAACGCAATGGGTGAAGCGGCAGTAAAAGCGGCACAAGCGGTGGATTATTCTGGAGCTGGAACTGTTGAATTTATTTATGATTATAATGAGAAGAAATTTTATTTTATGGAAATGAATACACGCATTCAGGTAGAGCATCCTGTAACAGAGATGGTCACTGGGATTGACTTAATTAAAGCACAAATTCGAGTGGCAAGTGGAGAGAAACTTCCGATTACCCAAAAAGATGTTACATTTAATGGTTGGGCAATTGAATGCCGTATTAATGCGGAGAATCCATACAAAAACTTCATGCCATCACCTGGAACAATTACAACGTATTTACAACCAGGTGGTTATGGGGTACGAATTGATGGAGCAGCTTATGAAGGTTACAGTATCCCACCATATTACGATTCAATGATTACAAAACTAATCGTTCATGCTCCAACTCGTGAAGAAGCAATTGCCAAAATGAAAAGAGCATTATCTGAATTTGTAATTGATGGTATTCATACAACTATTCCGTTTCATTTACGTTTGTTCAAAAACGAAACATTTATTAGTGGAGAGTTCAACACAAAATTTTTGGAACTTCATGACATTATGAAGTAGGAGGTTTCTTATGAATGAAACTAGTGAAGAATTAGGACGAATTGAAATTGCTCCAGAAGTTATTGAAATTATTGCTGGTATTGCCGCATCAGAAGTAGAAGGTGTTGCAGGAATGCGTTCAAGCTTCGCTACTGGTATGGCAGAAAAGCTAGGGAAGAAGAACTTAGCTAAAGGTGTAAAAGCGGACATATCACAAACAGGAATTGTCATTGATATATACTGTTTAATGAATTTTGGTGTGTCTATGCCTAATGTATCGTTCAAATTACAAGAAGTAGTTCGCCAAGCATTAAAAACAATGACTGGACTAGAAGTCAATGAAGTGAATGTACATGTGATTGGTGTACACTTCGAGCAAATAAAGCATGAAGAGCAAGAAATAAATTAACGAATTAGGGTGACAAAGTGGGTGAACTTCATCCCTTGTCACCCTTCATCTTGTTGTGAGTCACTCATCAAATATGATACAGTAGATAATAGAAAAAGAGAAGATGGGACATACATTTTTGAGGGTTTTTAGTGAAATGAATGGTTCGTCAAAATAGTTGATTTTATGGGAGAATGGCAGCCATTCATTTTACGTAGCTGGAACAGAAGGGGCATTTTTTGTCCCTTCTGTTCCAGTATGCTATGATTTGTATATTGTTTTTTGAAAGGAACAGGAGAATGAATCGACATTTTGTAAGAGAGAAGGCATTACAAGCATTATTTCAAGTAGATATGAGTGACACAGAACCATTAGAAGCAATTCGGATAGCACTAGAAGAAGGATCAGAAGATGAAACAAAAAAGCTGGGTAAAAGCAAGAGATACTTTGCTTTTTTAGAAGAGCTTGTGCTTGGAGTTATTGAACAGCGTCCACAAATTGATGAATTATTACGAGAAAGTCTAGACAACTGGACATTAGAACGTGTAGCCAATGTAGACCGAGTTATTTTGCGAATTGCTGTATATGAAATGAAATATACAGATGATATTCCCGTCAATGTTGTTCTAAATGAAGCAATTGAACTGGCAAAATCATTTGGTGATGAAAAAACGAGCAAATTTGTAAATGGTGTGTTATCTAAGGTAAAAGATTCACTTGGAAAGTGAGGAGATTTTTTGGGTGCAGAAATTATTAATGGAACAGCAATAGCGAAAGAAAAACGCTTAGAAATTTCTGAATCTGTAATAGAACTAATAAAAGAAGGAATTATTCCTTCTTTAGTTGTCATATTAATTGGTGATGATCCGGCTTCACACTCCTATGTAAATGCCAAACGAAAAGCGTGTGAGGAAGTTGGGATTAAATCAGAAGTATTAAAGTATCCATATAATATGACGGAGGATGAATTACTTACACGCATTGCTACATTGAACAATGATAATTTAGTGCATGGAATTCTAGTTCAATTACCATTACCAAAGCAAATAGATGCAGCAAAGGTAATTGAGGCCATTTCTCCACATAAAGATGTAGATGGTTTTCATCCGATTAGTATTGGAAGAATGATGACCAAACAAAATACATTTTTACCATGTACCCCATACGGCATTCTGCATCTTGTAAAAACATTGCAAATTGATATTACAGGAAAACATGTTGTTGTTATTGGGATTAGTAATATTGTTGGAAAACCAGTTGGGCAATTGTTTTTAAATGAAGATGCCACGTTAACCTATTGCCATTCCAAAACAAAAAATCTGAGCCAGTTAACTAGACTAGCGGATATTTTAGTTGTGGCAATTGGGCAACCGAGATTTATTGGATCAGAGTATGTAAAGACAGGGGCAATTGTCATTGATGTTGGTGTAAATCGTTTAGATACAGGGAAGCTTTGTGGAGATGTTAAATTTGACGAAGTAAAAGAAATAGCTAGTCATATTACGCCCGTTCCCGGTGGCGTTGGACCAATGACGATTACAATGCTTTTATATAATACAGTAAAAGCGGCAAAGAGGGATAACTAGTGAAGTTTGTTACGGTGACTGCGTTAACAAAATATATCAAGAAAAAGTTTGAAGTAGATCCACATTTGCAAGATATTTGGATTAAAGGTGAGATTTCTAATTTTACTCAGCACGCACGAGGACATATGTATTTTACATTGAAGGACTCACAAGCACGCATTCAAGTGGTGATGTTTGCTGGGAATAATCGAACGCTCGCATTTAAGCCGGAAAATGGAATGAAAGTGCTTGCCCGTGGAGAAATTTCTATCTATGAACAAAACGGTTCTTATCAAGTATACATTCAGGAAATGCAGCCTGATGGAATTGGGAATCTTTATTTAGCATATGAACAACTTAAGAAAAAACTAGAACAAGAAGGTTTATTTTCTGCACCGAAAAAACTATTGCCTCAGTATCCAAAAACAATCGGTGTAATTACCTCACAAACTGGGGCGGCTATTCGTGATATTGTCACAACGATTCGGAGACGGTATCCGATTGTTAAACTTGTACTTATCCCAACGCTTGTTCAAGGAGAAAAAGCACCTACATCTATTGTTAAATCTATTAAAAAAGCAAATGAATTAGACATAGATGTACTAATTGTTGGGCGTGGTGGTGGTTCAATTGAAGAATTGTGGGCATTTAATGAAGAAATCGTTGCCAGAGCAATTTTCTCTTCACAAATCCCAATTATTTCTGCAGTCGGACATGAAACAGACACAACGATTGCTGATTTTGTTGCGGACAAAAGAGCAGCAACGCCAACTGGAGCAGCAGAATTGGCTGTGCCAAATTTAAGTGAATTGATGGAGAGATTAGCTCAACGAAAAATTCGGATGATGCAAGCGATAAAAAAACAAATTCTAACCGAAAAGCAACACTTAGAACGATTACAAAAATCATATGCTCTCCGTCATCCAAAGAAACTATATGAACAAAAAGAACAGCAGCTTGACTATGTATTAGAAAGATTAAATAGAGAAGTATACCGAACTATTGAACGGAATCAGCAAAAAATCCAGAAATTAGATGTATTGCTTACAAAACATCACCCAGCCCAGAAAATTACTCAAGCAAAAGAACGGAATGAAACCATAAAGAAACGATTACAAAAAGAAATAGAAACAATTATAAATAAAAAGACATGGCAATTTACTTCTACACTTTCCACGTTACAAGCATTAAGCCCATTAAAAATGATGGAGCGAGGCTACGGAATTACGTATGACAAAGAAAAAAATCTCATTAAAAGTATCCATAATGTCAACAAAGAAGATGAGATTAATATTCGACTCGCAGACGGATATATTCATTGTCGTGTAGAAGGAACAAAGGAGGAATCACTTTGAGTTTAACATTTGAACAGGCTATGGAGAAATTAGAAGAAATTGTGGAGAAACTCGAAGAAGGAGACGTAGCACTCGAAGAAGCTATTCAATTTTTTCAAGAAGGAATGCAAATGTCTAAAGTGTGTCATACAAAATTACAACAAGTAGAAAAACAAATGGATTATATTTTGCGTGAAGATGGGCAGTTAGAAGCGTTTGCAGTGGAGGAAGAGTAATGAAAAAAGTTGTGGATGAACAGCTTTTACTTATTGTCGAACAAATGAATGCCCCGACACGTCTAAAAGAAGCAATGCGTTATTCATTGGAAGCTGGTGGAAAACGAATTCGTCCATTATTATTATTTGCAACAATGAAAGCGTTGGGAAAATCGCTGGAAAGTGGAATCCCTGTTGCTTGTGCTATTGAAATGATTCATACATATTCGCTCATTCATGATGATTTACCTTGTATGGATGATGATGATTTAAGACGAGGAAAACCAACGAATCATAAAGTATTTGGGGAAGCCATGGCAGTTTTAGCAGGAGATGGACTACTGACAAATAGTTTTCAAGTCATTAGTGATAGCAAGGATATAACAGATACAAAGAAAATAAAACTCTTATCAGAACTAGCAAAATCAGCAGGATCAGAAGGAATGGTTGGTGGACAAGTTGCTGATATGGAGGGGGAAGGCAAGCATATTTCATTAGCAGAATTAGAATATATTCATGAACATAAAACAGGAAAAATGTTGGAGTATAGTATTATTGCTGGAGCGATTTTAGCCGATGCTGACTCTAAAAAAATAGAAAATTTACGAAAATTTGCCTACCATCTTGGTCTAGCTTTCCAAATTAGGGATGATTTATTAGACATTGAGGGAACGGAAGCAGAAATTGGTAAGAGAGTTGGTAGTGATGTCCTGAATGAGAAAGTGACGTATCCATCATTACTTTCACTAGAAGGTGCGAAAGAAAAACTTTCTGTTCATATGAAGAAAGCAAAAGAGATACTGCATGAAACACTTGGAGAAGCAGAAGAACTTGTCTTGCTTTGTGATTTGATTGGGGCTAGAAAGAGTTAACATGTGGAATCTGGTACAGAACTCTTTAAAAGATTTTTATTGTGTAGGATGTGCTCACTAAAATATTAATTCTACGAGAGTTTGGGACAATCGAAGTGTTTTTTCACCAACTGTCCCAGATTCCACGTTTTATAGCAGTTTGCGAAATTGTGAGGAAAAAGGTTAGGAGAAAATTTTTAATTAGCCAATGAACTTTCCGCACAATAAGTGAAACTGCTATAAGTATTATTTTTGTGAATTAATCCAAGAGACGAATTTGTTCTTGGCAATAAAGAAACACTAAGTCTTCTTCATCTTGCTCTAACTCAAAATCAATATAGCGATTTGTTTCTACTTCATATAAATGAAAGTGAGAGATTGTTTCTGTATCGTCAATGATAAATAATACTTTTAAATAGATTCCTTTTTCTGTGTATAATTCATCATCTTCTGGAACTTCTAGTTGTAATAGAAATTCATATCTTTCTCCAGACAAAATTCCAAATGGATCTTCTAAATACGCTACTGTGTGACTTATAATTGTTATCATTTTTAACCCTCCTTGAAGATAATATATCTTTTTTAGAAACGGAGCAAGTGACAAATTTAGTAATTGAATAAAAATATGTTATTTACTCTAGTCAATTCACTTAAAAACATGGTATGATAAAAAATGAGATATCTTAATCGAAAGGCGTAGCTAAATTATGAAAGTTATAGTTATTGATGATCAGAATTTTAATGTACAAGTTTTAAAGCAGATGTTGAATTTAAATGGTTTTGATGATGTAGAAACATTCAGAGATGTTGATGATCTGTTCAATTACTTGAATTTACGTAACCCAGCAGAAGCACCACAAGTTGATGTTATTCTGTCGGATATTAATATGCCGAAAATGAATGGGATTAATTTATGTAAAACCTTAAAAGGCTACCCTCATCTTAAGGATGTTCCAGTTATAATGGTAACAGCGTATGACGATGAAAATACATTAAAAAAAGCATTTGATGCAGGAGCATTTGATTATATACGCAAACCATTTAAAGTAACTGACTTAGTTGTTCGAATGCAATCAGCGATTAACCGTAATGAAATGGTAGCAGAGTTAAAGAAAAAAGCTTTATCATTAGAAAAACATGCAGAACAATATCAGTCTCTTTTTCATAACAATTTAGACGCCTATTTCTGGTGTGATCTGGACGGAAAAGTTATTGATGTTAACAGTAAGGGGCTTGAACTTGTTCGGTTATCTCATGATGATGCTATTGGAAGTAATGTATTTAACTATCTTGTCGGAGATGGAATTAAAGAGAAATGGCTTAAGTATGTGTTGAAAGATCGTTCTACTCGTAATCAAATACAAGGTGTGTTTGCAGATGGTACAGTAGAGTTAGACCTTGAAGTTATCTCTATTCCTCTAAAGAAGCACGATAAAATTATTGGAGCAGTCGAAGTTGTTAAAGATATTACAGCAGAAAAAAGAATAGAAAAGAGCCTAGAGGAAGATTTGGCATTAGCAAAAACATTGCAACAAGCCATTTTACCACCAACATTTAGCAATGGAAAAATAGAAATAATTGGGAAATACATGCCATCTAGCCGTTTATCTGGGGATATGTATTATTGGGCACAAGTTGATGAAAGTCGCTATGGAATTATTTTAGTCGATGTAATGGGTCATGGTGTAGCACCTTCCCTTGTTTCTATGTCTGTGCGTTCTTTACTGCATGGACTTATTTCAAGGGTAACAGATCCAGTAGTTATTATGGAAGAGTTAAATAAACATGCTTTTAACTTATTCCAAGGAAAGTCATATTATTTTACGTCACTTTGTGTTCAAGTTGATTTGCGTGAACAAACTATTGAGTATTCCAATGCTGGACATCCACCTGCTATTTTATTTGATGGAGACCAGGGAATGTATGAACTAAAAGTTGGAGGAATGCCAGTAGGTTTAGTAAGAGGTATTGGCTATGAGAAAGAAAAGCTTCCAATTAAAGAGGGTTCTTCTATCATTTTGTATACAGATGGATTAATTGAGTTGTGGGGGAAAACATCTGATGACTGTAGAAACCGCATACGTGAAGAATTTATTAAGGCGAATTGTAGTGGAAAAGCACTATTAGAGTGTATTGAAAGAGAAGTAGAGAATTCTCCTCAAGATGATGATATTACAGCTGTATCCATTTCAATCGTGCCAACAAAAGAAAAAGAACATGCCCGCTACTAAACGCTGGGTGTGTTCTTTTTCTTTTGCAAATCCGATAATAAAAAGCCCTCCTACGAGGGCTTTTTATTATTGAACTTGAATAAATTGATCAATTTTACAAATAGCAAGAACATTTTTCACTTGTTCACTGGCACCGGTAATAGTAACCTTGTATTTGTCTTTGCTTGGATATAACCATTTAATAAGTAGACTGACACCAGTACTATCGATGAAATGAACTTTCGAGAAGTCCACCTCAAGATTAGAACTTGATATGTCAACAGAAAATAATTTTTCTTCTAAACGGCGAGAAGTTTCAAAATTCAAGTCAACTTCAAATGAAAATACAGCTTTCTGAGGCGTTTGTTTTACAGATAACATTGTTGTCCATCTCCTTTATGCATTATTGCGGGATAAAATAATAGTTGCCTGTCTTCCAGTTTCATCATATGAAAAATGTTCAGCCAGGGATTGAATCAAGTAAAGTCCACGTCCACCAATTTGATCTACTTCAGAAATACTTGCCGATGATATAGTGTCTGATGAATCGAATCCTATTCCATGATCTAAGAATACTAAAGATACTTGTTTCTCAGTCCATGAAACAGTCAAATCCATTTTCTGTTCATCATTCTGTTGCGAATGTGTAATAATATTCGCAAACATTTCCCATAAAGAAAGTTGAATGGTATAGAAAACGGCATCAGTCTCTTCTAATGAAAGAGCTGCTTTAACACCATGAAGAACTTCATCAACATAATCTGAAACAGAAGAGATGGTTACACCAGAAAAATTGTACATTAGCGTTGTCATATTATTCACCATCTGCTATAAAAGCCCTTTATAAAATTAACTATCCCCAGTATTATAACTCTACCAATTGTATAATTCAAGATAAAATTTAAATTTTTAACATATATCTTGTAAAAAAATGTATAATTACTGAGAAAAGATAATTTTTTTAGTCTTTTCGTATATTCCTTTCTTGTGGATTTTTAGGAAGATATTTTTTACTCACAGGAAAAGTATACATACAGAATGTCATACTAGCAAATCTTTTTTTAAATTTGCTAGTATTTACTTCTTCATTTTGCAATAGAGACGGGCTAATTTCAACATTAAGAAAGTAGGCTTTTGGGAATTATAGCAGTTTGTGAAATTGTGCGGAAAAAGGAAATGAGAAAATTTTTAATTAGACAATGAAAAAACGATGCCGCTTGCTAGAGGCAAGCTAAGAGTTTTTGAAACAGTACAATTAAAAATTAGCCATTGAACTTTCCGTACAATAAGTAAAACTGCTATATTAACAAGTTTGAATTAATCGGGATATTTTGTCCATCATTTTTTTAATATAACGACATATACTGCTCTCTTTCCCATTCATGAACGGTTGTCCGATACATTTCAAATTCAATCTCTTTTGCTTCTACAAAATGTTCAAATAAATGAGTTCCAAGAGCTTGGACAACTAATTCATCTTTTTTCAACTGTTCTAATGCTGTTCCGAGTGTAGAAGGGAGGTCATAGACACCAGCTTGAACTCTTTCTTCTGTGGACATGACATAAATATTTCTATCTACAGGTGGTGGTGGTGTTAGTTTGTTTTTTATGCCATCTAATCCGGAAGCAAGGATAACAGCCATGGCTAAATAAGGATTAGCAGCAGGATCAACGCTTCGTACTTCTACTCGTGTGCTAATGCCACGTGAAGCAGGAATCCGAATGAGTGGACTTCTATTTTGAGCAGACCAAGCAACATAACAAGGAGCTTCGTAGCCTGGAACAAGTCGTTTGTAAGAGTTAACGGTTGGATTGGTTACAGCTGTAAAACCAGTAACGTGTTTTAGCACACCAGCAATAAATTGCAGAGCTGTTTCACTTAATTGTGTTTTGGTAGACTTATCAAAGAAAGCATTTTCTCCATCTTTAAATAACGATACATTACAGTGCATTCCTGAACCGCTTAAACCAAAAATCGGTTTTGGCATAAATGTAGCATGTAATCCATGGTTACGAGCAACCGTTTTTACAGCTAATTTGAATGTTTGGATGTTATCACATGCTTTTATAACATTGGCATATTGGAAATCAATTTCATGTTGTCCAGGAGCAACTTCATGATGAGATGCTTCAACTTCAAAACCCATTTTCTCAAGCTCTAATACAATGTCACGACGACAATTTTCACCTGAATCTGTTGGAGCGAAATCAAAGTAACCACCTTTATCATTTAACTCAAGTGTGGGCTCTCCATGTTCATCTAATTTAAATAGAAAGAACTCTGGCTCTGGTCCTAAATTGAAATCAGTAAATCCAAGTTCTAACATTTCTTTTAAAATTCTTTTTAAGTTATAACGAGGACATCCTTCAAATGGTGTGTTGTCTGATTTGTAGATGTCACAAATTAAGCGAGCTACTTTTTGAGTTTTTGTCCATGGGAAAATGACAAATGTACTTAAATCTGGATACAAATACATATCAGATTCTTCAATCCGTACAAACCCTTCAATCGATGAACCATCAAACATCATTTTGTTATCAAGTGCTTTTTTTAATTGACTTACTGGAATTTCTACATTTTTAATTGTCCCCAAAATATCTGTGAATTGTAAGCGGATGTAGCGTACATCTTCTTCTTTTACAATTCGTTCAATGTCTTCTCTTGTGTACATAATTCTCTCCCTTTCTAATGAAAAAATCGTGACATATCTCCTTGACGCAGAGAGGAGCGGTGTTTTCCTTGCATGAGTTCAATCCGTAGAAGTTCTCGCAATTCTTGATCGGACAAATCTTTCTTTGTTTCTATTACTGGAAGTGTTTGTTTCAAAATATGTTTGATTCCAGCAATATTAACACCTTGATCAAGAAAGTCTTTAATTTCTAACAGTTTGTCTACATCATTAAATGAAAACAAACGGCGGTTTCCTTCTGTTCTCATTGGAGAAATTAATTGGTGTTCCTCATAATAACGAATTTGTCTTGCGGACAATTCCGTTAACTGCATGACGATTCCAATTGGAAACAACGGCATAGAACGACGAATGTTTCCATTCATCATTGATTACCTCCTTTTTGTATGTAAAAATTTTATAATATGTAATATAATTTGTCAATAAGATGTCAGAAGATATAACATGGATTATGGGGCGAAATGGCTAAAAAAACACCCCGATTGCCCTATACTCGTAAAATAAATGATCTCTGAGCTTCGGTAAAATCAATGTTTTGAACTTTCACTAAAAACTTTCGATCCAATCTCAATGTATTGTGTAGTATACATAGAAGAGGATGGCTAAATCGAATAATTTTGTTTCGATTTAGTCATCCTCTATTAGTTTATGCAGTTACATCATCATTCGATACACACCAATTACTTTACCTAGAATAGAAACACTTTGGAGAATAATTGGTTCTAGTGTAGCGTTTTCTGGTTGTAGGCGGAAATGGTCTTTTTCTTTGAAGAAACGTTTAACAGTGGCTTCATTCTCATCAGTCATTGCAACAACTATTTCTCCGTTTAATGCAGTTTCTTGACGGCGAACAATGACATAATCACCATCAAAAATTCCGGCATCAATCATACTATCACCCATTATTTCTAACATAAATACGGAAGAATCACTTGCGACAAATTGACTTGGTAATGAAAAGTATTCATCAATATTTTCAACAGCTGTAATTGGTTGTCCAGCTGTAACTTTTCCAATTAATGGTACGTTAACAACATTTTTCATTTGGAAGGATGGGTCTAGAATTTCAATTGCCCGTGGTTTTGTTGGATCACGGCGAATAACTCCCTTTGCTTCTAAACGTGATAAGTGACCATGTACAGTTGAACTAGAGGCAAGCCCAACTGCTTCTCCGATTTCTCTAACGGATGGTGGATACCCTTTTAGTTGCACTTCTTTTTTAATGAAATTGACGATTGCTTCTTGACGTTTTGATACTTTTGTCATAATGACACCTCGTTTAAAATTTTTTCTAATTATAGCATAGAAAATAGAAAAAAACAAACGTAAGTTCTGAAGTGTAAAACTTGTCAATCACTAATGGCTTTAGTATGATAGTTCTGATATACATACGAAAGGGTGGATAACCATGTCACAAGTGATTGATCAATTATCTATTACAACCATTAGAACGCTTTCTATTGATGCTATTGAAAAAGCAAAATCAGGTCATCCAGGAATGCCGATGGGAGCAGCTCCATTTGTTTATAAACTGTGGACTGACTTTATGAAACATAATCCAGAAAATCCAAAGTGGTTTAACCGAGATCGTTTTATTCTTTCCGCTGGTCACGGTTCGATATTATTATATAGTTTGCTTCATTTAAGTGGCTATCAAGTTACTTTAGATGATCTTAAAAATTTTAGACAGTGGAAGAGCCTTACTCCAGGACATCCAGAATATAGACATACAGCGGGTGTAGAAGCAACAACTGGTCCACTTGGACAGGGAATTGCAATGGCGGTTGGAATGGCAATGGCAGAACGTCATTTAGCAGCTAACTATAATCGTGAAAATTATGATATAATTAATCACTATACATATGCGGTTTGTGGTGATGGTGATTTAATGGAAGGTGTTGCTTCAGAAGCCGCTTCTCTAGCTGGTCATCTTGGGCTAAATAAAATGATTGTTTTGTACGATTCCAATGATATTTCGCTTGATGGTGATTTACATATGTCCTACTCCGAAGATGTAAAGAAACGCTTTGAAGCGTATGGTTGGAATTATATTAAAGTAGAAGATGGAAATAATTTGTCTGAAATCGGCAATGCCATTGCTACGGCAAAGCAAGAACAAGACAAACCAACAATTATTGAAGTGAAAACAACGATTGGTTTTGGTTCACCAAGTCGAGCTGGAACATCAAGTGCTCATGGAATGCCACTTGGCTTAGCGGAATCAAGACTAACAAAAGAAAGTTATAAATGGACATTTACAGAAGATTTCCATGTTCCAGAAGAAGTATATACACATTTCCAAAAAGCTGTAAAAGAAGCAGGAATTACACACGAAGAACAATGGAATAATCTTTTTATAACATATAAAAAAGAATTCCCAGAACTAGCAGAACAGTTACAGATGGCAATAGATGGAATACTTCCAGAAGGATGGGAAACACACTTACCTGTCTATGAATTTGGAAGTTCGCTAGCTTCTCGTGAATCTTCACACCAAGTATTAAATGCGATTGCGAAACAAGTTCCACAATTAATTGGCGGTTCTGCTGATTTGGCTGGCTCTAATAAAACGCTTATTAAAGATGGTGTTGACTTTCTTCCACAATCATTTCATGGACGGAACATTTGGTATGGAGTACGTGAATTTGCGATGGGAGCGGCAATGAATGGCATCGCTCTACATGGTGGACTTAGAACATTTGGTGGAACATTCTTTGTGTTCTCGGATTATTTACGCCCAGCTATTCGACTAGCTGCATTAATGGGTATACCAGTTACTTATGTGTTCACTCATGATAGTATTGCAGTTGGGGAAGATGGCCCAACACATGAACCAGTTGAACAGTTGTCTTCTCTGCGAGCAATGCCAAACCTGTCTATCATTCGTCCAGCAGATGGAAATGAAACAGCAGCGGCATGGAGATTGGCAATGGAGTCTGAAAATAAACCAACGGCATTAATTTTATCACGACAAAATTTACCAACGTTAGAGAATACAACCTATGAAGGTGTAAAACATGGTGCGTATGTCCTAGCAGAAGCTGGTGGAGATTGCAGTGCAATACTTATGGCAACTGGTTCAGAAGTAAGCCTTGCTGTAGATGCACAAAAATCACTTGCTAAAGAAGGAATTCATGTATCAGTTGTGAGTATGCCATCATGGAATTTATTTGAAGCACAATCATGTACGTATAGACAGTCTGTATTGCCACCTACAGTAAAGAAGCGGTTGGCAATTGAAATGGGTTCTTCATTTGGATGGAGTCGTTATATAGGTGATGAAGGGGATGTACTCGCTATTGATCATTTCGGTGCATCTGCTCCTGGGGACTTTCTTATTCGTGAGTATGGTTTTACAGTTGAAAACGTTGTGTTGAAAATGAAAAAATTGTTACAAAAATAGAGAGGATACGTTGTTTTTATGTGGAGAAATATTCATGTAAAAGCAACGTGTTTTTTTTGATGGAAATGAAGAAGATACCAGCAGTCTGACAAAGTTTCTATACAGCGTTTACAACTATTTCAAAATAAATTACTCGAAATTCATAGACATCTATGCATTTAGTTAATAGAACAAAATCAATGGAGATTTTTTGAATTTTAGAGAGTAGTGGAGTCAGGAGAAATTGTGCTGATTCCTTTTTTTGTCCTATTTGCTTGAGTATTTTTTGTGTCTAAAAAATGTTTTAATCCTAAATTGGTTTTAAATATAGCAGTTAATCATAACTTTTTAAATCAATTTGTGTTAAAATATCTAGGCAGACAAGAGAAGATTTTTAAAGGAATGGTGTAGATGAAATTTAAAAAAAGTATGTCTTTAAAGTGGAAAATTATTTTATCAGCACTAATTACGTTAATCATTGGAATTATTGCAGTTACAACGATTGCTTATAGGAGTATTAATGAATTGTCTGTGAGTTCAGTAGGAATGCAAGCAAGGTTAGCGATGGATAGTGTATTGCCAATGATTAATGGGGATGAGTTTGAGAAAATTGTTGCAAGTGGTGACCAGACAAGTGAGAGTTATAAAAAAATACAAGAAGCTCTGTACACATACAAAGAAAATATCGGTGCAACGTACATTTATACATTTGCGAAGAAAGATACTGGATATCAGTTTGCAATTGATGGCTCAGACATTATAGGTGGGGAAGGCTTTAGTGAACTAGATTCTGAAATGTCGCCTGAAGACTCTGCTGATCCAGCAAGTCTAGTGGAACTTTTTCAAACTGGAAACCCATTTACTTCAGATATGATTGTGTCTGAAGAATGGGGAACAACGATTGGATCATACGGAGTTATTAAAAATAGCCAAAATAAAATTGTTGGTGCGATTGGTGTAGAAATTTTAGCCACTCCTACACTTGAGAAAACGGAGTCTATTGTTAAGAAAATGATTTTAATTATTAGCATTGTACTAGTTGTGGCGATGGTGTATTTGTATGTTAATCTTAGCATTATGTTTAAACCATTTGAAAAAATTGTTGTATATATCACACATTTATCTTCTGGGGATTTCAGGGAGAAATTTAGTTATGTGAAAAGAGATGAGATAGGTCGCATTAATGGAGCGTTAGAAAAATTGGTTGGTAGTTTAGGTAAGATGTTTGGAGCTACTTTAGCTTCTGCTAATGCTATAGTTAATAATTCTAGTCAGCTTGATCAAAATACAAGTGAATCGACTAAATCAATGGATGAAGTTGCAAGTGCATCTGAAAATGTGGCAAAGTCAGCACATGACCAAGCAGTAACGACTGAAAAAGGGTTAGATCACATGGGTGAGTTAGAAAAAGCAATCAAAACAACGGATAAAAGTGTATCGAATTTAAATACCGTTCTAAAAAAAGTAGAGGCATCTAAAGATGGAGGATTAGACCAAATAGAAGAATTAAATGAGAAATCACTCCAAATGAAACAGGCAGTAGAAGAAGTTGGAGTAGATGTTATTCGGACAAATGAAGGTACGAAAAAGATTGGAACTGTTACACTAGATATTCAACAAATAGCCAGTCAAATCAATTTGATTGCCCTGAATGCCTCTATTGAAGCTGCAAGAGCAGGAGAGGCAGGAAAAGGATTTGCGGTTGTTGCCGAGGAAGTAAGAAAACTTGCAGAACAATCAAGCCGAGCTGTAGAAGAAATTAATATCATTATTGTTGAACTACAAAAAGATTCAAAACATACAGTTGTGACAATGGAATCGACAAAAAAAGCAATCGAAGAGCAGTTTAAAAGTGTGAGAGGTACAGAAAATAAATTGCTAGAAATAAGTGATGAAATAGATGAGATGAGAAGTTCTTTAGAAAGTCTTAATCAATCGGCAATTGAAATGACAAGGACACAACAAGGGGTTACAGAGGTTTTTAATAATATAACGGATGTGACATTGGCAAATTTAAGTGTGACTGAAGAAGTATCAGCATCTACAGAGGAACAAGCAGCAGTAATGGAAGAAATCGCTCGTGCCACTTCTCGTATTGCAGAAAATGCTGAGAGTTTGAAGAAATCCATAGAGGAATTTAAGTTCTAAAAAAGGCTGGATAAAAAGTCTTTTTGAATGGTTTTTAATGAAATGAATGGTTTTTTTTTATGACCTATTGTATAATATGTATTGGTTAGTGAAGATGAAGGAGGAAAGAATTGTGCCAATATGGTTAGGGATTTTAATTGGCGTTGTAGCCTTAGCAGCTGGTGTGGCACTTGGATTTTTTGTGGCTCGTCGGACAATGATGAAATACTTAAAAGAAAATCCACCAATTAATGAGCAAATGATTCGCATGATGATGATGCAAATGGGCATGACACCGTCACAAAAAAAGGTAAATCAAATGATGAAGGCAATGAATGGTCAGATGAAATAGAAGTTGTACATAGTCATTTAGGATGAACAGTTGAGGATGGGTCAGTCGGTGTAAAAAACACTCCGATTGACCCATCTTTGTAAAATGAAAGGTTGCTAAGATGTTGCAAATTTAGTAAACTGTTCATTTTACTGAAAAATTCATCAAATAGACTTCTGTCCCAACCTCGATGGTTTATTTATTTCATTGCCTATTGAAAGTGGGTGGGATTTGTGAAAGTATTTAGAGATTTATTGTGGTTTTTTAAACAAGAAAAGAAATCATATATTATTGGTGTTTCTTTGTTAGTTATGGTCAGTTTATTGCAAATTATTCCACCAAAAGTAATTGGGATTGTGATTGATGAAATTAATACAGGGACAATTTCAAAGAAAAGTTTAACAGAGTGGTGTGGACTTTTAATAGGTACAGCGGTTGCGTTGTATGGATTGCGATATGTTTGGCGATTGCTTATTTTTGGTTCCGCTAGGAAATTAGCAAAACAGTTACGGAATGATTTATATACACATTTCTCGAAAATGTCACCAGCTTTCTATCATCGGCGGCGTGTTGGGGATTTAATGGCTCATGCAACAAACGATTTGGATGCAGTGCAACAAACGGCAGGTGAGGGAATTTTAACACTTGTTGATTCAATGACTATGGGTAGTGTAATTATTATTACAATGGCAACAACGATTAGTTGGAAATTGACGATTATTGCACTACTTCCAATGCCGCTAATTGCTGTGTCAACAAGTTATTACGGCTCACTCTTGCATCGCTATTTTCATAAAGCACAAGAATCATTTTCAGGGTTAAATGATAAAGTACAAGAGAGTGTAAATGGTATAAAAGTAATTAAAACATTTGGTTATGAACAAGATGACATTGAATCATTTCGGAAAAAGTCAGAAGAAGTTGTTGCTAAAAATATGAATGTGGCTAAAGTAGATGCTTTGTTTGATCCAACCATTTCTATTATTATCACAACCTCGTTCTTTTTATCTATTTATTATGGCTCAAAAATGGTTATTAATGAAACATTAACAATTGGACAATTGGTTACGTTTACTAGTTATCTAGGTACGTTGGGTTGGCCAATGCTGGCATTTGGTTTTCTATTTAACATTATGGAACGAGGAAGAGCATCGTATGATCGGGTGCGAACACTTTTGGCAGAGCCAGAGGATATTGTTGAAAAGTTGTGGGCAATTGAGTCTGCACCTTTAGGAAATTTAGAATTTTCTTTAGATGAATTTACGTATCCAAATGAAGAGATGCCGATGCTTAAACAGATTCATTTTCAACTAAATAGCGGTGAAACATTAGGAGTCGTTGGAAAAACTGGTTCAGGAAAAACTACACTTCTTAAACTAATTATGCGTGAGTTTGATGGATATAATGGAGAAATTACATTTGGGAAACATGAAATTAGTGAATATTCTTTGCAAGCACTTCGTTCAGCTATTGGCTATGTCCCACAAGATCATTTTTTATTTTCGGCAACGATTGCCGAGAATATTGCGTTTGCAGAAGCAAATTCTTCCAAAGAAAAAATCGAAGCCTCTGCTACTTTGGCGAATGTTCATCAAGATATTATGTCCTTTACAGATGGTTATGAAACGATTGTTGGTGAACGTGGTGTGTCTCTGTCTGGTGGGCAAAAACAACGGATTTCAATTGCTAGAGCACTGCTTTTGAATCCAACTTTACTTATTTTGGATGACTCACTTTCCGCTGTTGATGCAAAAACGGAGGAAGCAATTCTGAATAACCTTCGGGAAAATCGGCAAGGGAAAACAACCATTATTACTTCTCACCGATTAAGTGCCTTGCAACATGCGAATTTAATTATCGTTTTAGAAGAAGGGAAAATTGTTGAGCGTGGTACGCATGAGCAATTGATGCAAGGTGGATGGTACAAGGAAATGTATGAACGCCAGCAGTTAGAAACTTTAGTTGAGCGAGGTGGTGGGCTATGAACGATTCGTTAGACAAAAAAGAACAGAGACGTGTATTATGGCGACTGCTTTCTTATATGAAAGGCTACAAAAAAGAAGTGGCTATTGCTTTTTTATTGTTAATACTCGCAACGGTGGCAGATTTAGTTGGGCCGTATTTAGTAAAAGTATTTATTGATGACTACTTAACAAGAAAATATGTGCCAACCTCACCACTTACGAACTTGGCACTTTTTTACATTGGTATCAATCTTTTTAGAGTGGTTGTTAGTTATTTTCAACTTGTTAAATTTAATGAATTAGCCTTGCACATTGTTCAACGAATTAGGGTGGATGTGTTTGCAAAAATGCAATCGCTTGGTATGCGTTACTTTGACCAAACGCCGGGTGGTAGCATTGTATCAAGGGTGACTAATGATACAGAAGCGATAAAAGATATGTTCGTTAGTGTGCTATCTACAATGGTACAAAATGGCGTATATATTCTTGGTGTGTTTATTGCGATGTTTTTGTTAAATGTAAAGCTTGCTTTTTTCTGTTTGTTTCTCTTACCTGCCATCTTCTTTATTATGAGTATGTATCGGAAGTACAGTTCGATTTTTTATAAAGATATGCGGGAAAGATTAAGTCAATTGAATGCCAAGCTGAGTGAGTCATTACAAGGTATGGGAGTTATTCAAGCATTTCGTCAAGAGGAACGGTTACGTCAGGAGTTTGCGGAAGTGAACGAGCAACACTTTAGTGCGGCAATTAAAAATACAAAAGTGAATAGCCTTCTGCTTCGCCCAGCATCTGATTTAGTGCACATTGTTTCCATTGTTGTTGTCCTTAGTTTCTTTGGGATTGATGCTTTAAATAGTCCGATTGAAATTGGGGTGCTATATGCCTTTATCAACTATTTAGACCGCTTCTTTGAGCCGATTAATCAAATGTTGATGCGTCTAGCTTTGTATCAACAATCTATTATTGCTGGGTCACGGGTCTTTGTTCTACTTGACCACAAAGAAATTGTTCCAGAGCAATTAGGTGGCGGAGAAATTGTTGATGGAACAATTGAATTTCAGAATGTTAGTTTCTCCTATGATGGAAAACGTGATGTCTTAAAAAATATTTCATTTACCGTAAAAAGAGGGGAAACCATTGCTTTAGTTGGGCATACAGGAAGTGGGAAAAGTTCGATTATTAATTTACTGATGCGTTTCTATGAGTTTAATCGTGGAGAAATTTTGGTGGATAATAAATCTATTCGCTCTCTGTCTAATGAAGAATTGCGTGAAAAAGTTGGGCTTGTCCTGCAAGATCCATTTCTTTTTTTTGGAACAATTAAAGACAATATTCGGATGTATCATCAAAAAATGACGGATGAGGATATTGAACAAGCAGCAGAGTTTGTTCAAGCACACACGTTTATTGAAAAGTTGCTCGATCGCTATGAACATAAAGTGGTAGAACGTGGGGCAACACTTTCAAGTGGACAACGGCAGTTATTGGCATTTGCTCGAACAATTGCCGCTAATCCAACTGTACTGGTATTAGATGAAGCAACAGCAAATATTGATACAGAAACGGAAGAAGCGATTCAAGCGGCACTGGCAAATATGCGACAAGGACGGACAACAATTGCGATTGCTCATCGCCTGTCTACGATTCAAGATGCTAATCAAATCTTAGTATTGCATCAAGGGGAAGTAGTGGAGCATGGAAATCATCAAGAGTTACTGGAGAAACAGGGTTTGTACTATAAAATGTATTTACTACAAAATGGGATTCAAGAGGAACAAGTAGTATAGAAAAATGATAACAAATAATGTTCACAAATAGGCTCTTTCTTACTTTTTGGAAAGGGCTTGTTTGTGCATTTGTTTATTTTTTTTGCTACAATAGGATGGAAAGGAGGAATAATTTATGACAGATATCAATGTATTTCTTGCTTTTGGATATGGAGTTTTATCATTTATTTCTCCGTGTTGTTTGCCTCTATATCCAGCATTTTTATCATATATTACTGGAATGTCCTCAGAGGAACGACAATCAGAGAAATCTTTGCGAAGACGAGGAATGTTTCACACGCTTTTTTTCTTATTAGGACTTTCCCTTGTGTTTGTTTCAGTTGGTTTTGGAACGTCATTTATTGGCGGGTTATTTAAAGAATACCAACAACTGATTAGACAGCTTGGAGCAATTTTAATTATATTTTTTGGTTTTGTTATTCTTGGTATATGGAAGCCAACTTTTCTAATGAAAGAACATCGACTCACATTTCAAAAACGTCCATCTGGATTTATTGGTTCTTTTCTTGTTGGGACAGCGTTTGCGGCAGGATGGTCACCTTGTGCGGGACCTATTATTGGCTTTGTTGTTACGGTGTCAGCAACGAATCCGACCTCAGCTATTTTTTATATGCTCATGTATTCACTTGGTTTTTCTGTTCCATTTTTTATACTTTCTTTTTTTATGTCCAAATTAAAATGGATTCGCAAGTACCAACTGAGAATTACACAAATTGGTGGAGTTGTGATGGTTTTGATGGGAATTGTATTGTTTTTTGATTGGATGACAAAAATTACGATTTATACAACAGATTTATTTGGAGGATTTACAGGGTTTTAGGAGGGAAATACCATGGAACAGCTACTTGGGGTAGAAAAACTAGAATTATATCATTGGTTAATTGTTGTTTCATCTATTGGAGCAGTTGTAATGGCATTTATTGCAATGGCAATTCGGATGAAGGCAGCAAAAAAACCAGCATCTGCTAAGAAAATTATTTTACCTCCTATCTTTATGAGTACAGGGGCATTGATGTATGTAGTTCCTGCATTTCGCTTAACACTCTCAGAAATGGGAGAAGCAGTTGTTATTGGTGTTTTCTTTTCTTTCTTTTTAATAAAAACATCGCAGTTTGAAATACGTGACCAGCATATTTATTTAAAACGTTCAAAAGCATTCTTTTTTATTCTGTTTGGATTAATTGTTATCCGTTTGTTGATGAAAACATATTTAACCTTAAGTATTCCATATGGACAAATCAGTGGAATGTTCTTTTTACTAGCATTTTCGATGATTCTTCCGTGGCGTGTAGCGATGTATTTCTCTTATCGCAAACTGGAAGCGGAATTGAAGAATAGACCGCCTGTTTTGACGTAATTAAAAATAAAGATAAAAGAGGTGGATTTTTTATGGAACTGAGTAAAACAATATCTCCCTATTTTACATTAGAAAAACTTGCTGAAGGTGTATATGCTGCCATTGACAAAAAAGGTGAGGGTGCGGGAAGTAATGCAGGATTTATTGATTTAGGAACGGAAGTAGTTATTTTCGATACCTTTTTAACTACTAAGGCGGCTAAAGATTTACGCAAAGTAGCAGAAGAAGTTACTAGAGCTTCTATTGACTGATATGCTAGATGAATATGCGAACTGGGCAAATGGTATGGATGGGTATAAAAAAACTTAACAATTGTTTACAATGAACGTAAAGAGAATATCTAAATGGAGAAAAAAATTAGTGATTATATTTAATTTAAAAAGGAGTTGACCACAATGGTCTGCTCCTTTTTTAAAACAAATGCTTATATGGTTCTAAACTAATATCATTTGCCTTCAATGCCTTGATTAAAAATTTATGGTCACGTTTTGGTGTAGCGACAATATAACCACGAACAACTAATTCCTCGGTGATCGCACTAGTTTGTTCTTTTAAAGCAAGTTCGCCAATTTTTCCTGCGATTTTTTGTCTTGCAATATCTCTAAATAATTCAGGAACTGGATAAACCAACTGTTCTAGTAATTCTTTTTCTTGCTTATCCCATAAATGCCTTGTTTCAGCAATATGATATTCTTCCCAATCCATATCCGATTTTCCATCTGCTTTCGGTAGCCGCTTTAAAAACTTACGAAACATAAAGAATCCACCAATAGCGAGTAATCCGACCATTGTAACCGCCCAAAATATCGTGGCATATTGAAGAAATATATTCATCCATTTCACCTCGTACAATCTAGCTTATGTAAAAAAAAGTTGATTTTAGCACATTCAAATAAAATACATGCTGATTGTAACATGCTTGTGGATAGTGTTCAAGGAATGTAGTCAGAAGTAAACAGAAGAAAGTTTTTAAGGTAGTATTGAAAGTCGAAACGATAAAAATAAAACGTGAGATGCATGATAATAGATATTTTAAACTAATTTTTATTAAACAATTATGTATAACATTGCTATGCTGGATATTCATCCAACATGGCGTTTTTTTTATCATGTGGTATAATTGGAAGGATTAGTTAAAGTAATAGAACTTTCTACATGGACAGCATCAGAGCTTCCAAATTATGAACGAAAGCGAGTGAATTTTGTTGGATATAGCAACGATTCAAAACCCGCAATTTTTAAAGTCAATGACAAACGAACAACTCATTGAACTAAGCGAACAAATTCGGCAATTTTTAGTAAAAAAATTATCTGCTACAGGTGGACATATTGGACCAAATCTTGGTGTAGTTGAGTTAACAATTGCTCTGCATAAAGAGTTTGACAGTCCGAAAGATAAATTTATTTGGGATGTTGGGCATCAGGCATATGTGCATAAAATCCTAACAGGGCGGGCAAATCAGTTTGATACCCTTCGTCAATATAAAGGGCTTTGTGGTTTTCCGAAAATGCAAGAGAGTAAGCATGATGTGTGGGAAACGGGGCATAGTTCAACTTCTTTATCGGCAGCAATGGGTATGGCAATTGCTCGGGATTTAAAGAAAGTGAATGAATGCATTATTCCGATTATTGGAGATGGTGCATTAACTGGTGGAATGGCATTAGAAGCATTAAATCATATCGGGCATGAGCAAAAAGATATGATTGTTGTGTTAAATGATAATGAAATGTCCATAGCTCCTAATGTTGGAGCGGTGCATAACATCTTAGGACAACTCCGCTCTGCTGGACAGTACCGGTGGGTGAAGGATGAACTAGAAGGGTTACTCAAAAAAATCCCTGCCGTTGGTGGTATGTTAGCATCTACGGCTGAACGGATAAAAGATAGCTTAAAATATTTATTTGTTTCAGGCATGTTTTTTGAGGAGCTAGGTTTCACTTATTTTGGACCAATTGATGGACATGATTTTGAAAGCCTATCAGAACATTTACAATATGCTCGAAAAACAAAAGGTCCAGTCCTGCTTCATGTCATTACAAAAAAAGGAAAAGGATATCATCCTGCTGAAAATGATGCAATCGGAACATGGCATGGAACAGGCCCATATAAAATAGAAACAGGGGACTTTGTTAACATAGCAAAAACGCCATCATGGAGTTGGTTTATTAGTGATACAGTCAGAACGATTGCTCGCACAGATGAACGGGTTGTAGCTATTACACCAGCAATGCCAATTGGTTCAGAACTAGAAGGATTTGCTAGTGAATTTCCTGATCGAATGTTTGATGTTGGGATTGCTGAACAACATGCAACAACAGTAGCTGCTGGTCTAGCTACGCAAGGGATGAAACCATTCTTGGCGATTTATTCGACTTTTTTACAACGCTCATACGACCAAATTGTTCATGATATTTGTCGGCAAAATTTAAATGTTGTTTTTGGTATAGACCGTTCAGGGTTAGTTGGAGCAGATGGAGAAACACATCAAGGTGTGTTTGATATTTCATTTATGCGACACATTCCAAATATCGTGATAATGATGCCAAAAGATGAAAATGAAGCACAACATATGGTTCAGACGGCGTTTCATTACAATGGTCCAATTGCTTTGCGTTTTCCAAGAGGAAATATTAGCGGTATTGAATTAGATGAACAGTTAGTTGATATACCAATTGGAACATGGGAAGTATTACGTGAAGGAACGGATATGGCGATTTTAACATTTGGAACAACTATTCCTATGAGTTTGGAAGCGGCAGAAAAGTTGAGTAAAGAAGGAATTTCTGTAAAAGTAGTTAATGCTCGCTTTATTAAACCACTAGACTCCAACATGCTCAAAGATATATTACAAATGCCGGTTTTAACAGTAGAAGAAGCGATGTTACAAGGTGGATTTGGTAGTGCCGTACTAGAGTTTGCACACGATCATCAAAAACATACGACATGGATTGAACGGATGGGAATTCCAGATATATTTGTGGAACATGGAAGTGTCAAAGAACTTATGAATGAATTACACATAACAACAGAAGCTATTACGGAACGAATTCGGGCAATTGTTTCACAAAAAGGTAACGTATGAAAAAAGAGCGAGTAGATATATTGCTTGTTGAACAAGGTCTGGCAGAAACAAGAGAGAAAGCAAAACGCTTAGTGATGGCAGGGCTTGTTTATGCAAATGAAGTACGTTTGGAAAAATGTGGAGAGAAAATACCGTCTGAAACAGTGCTTTCGCTAAAAGGAAAACCAATGCCATATGTAAGTCGAGGTGGTTTTAAATTAGAGAAAGCATTGCAGGTATTTGATGTTTTAGTGGATGGAAAAATAGTCATTGACATTGGTGCATCAACTGGTGGTTTTACAGATTGTGCCTTGCAAAATGGAGCAAAACATTCGTATGCAGTGGATGTTGGATATAATCAACTAGCGTGGAAAATTCGGCAAGATGAGCGAGTAACAGTCATGGAACGGATGAATTTTCGCTATAGCACTGTAGCCAACTTTACGAACGGATTGCCTGAAGTTGCGACTATTGATGTTTCCTTTATTTCATTAAGACATATGTTGCCTGTCTTAAAAAATATTCTCATACCAAATGGTGATGTGATTGCTCTTGTTAAGCCGCAGTTTGAAGCGGGCAGAGAATTTGTTGGAAAAAAAGGAATTGTTCGTGACAAGTCAGTGCATGAAGATGTCTTAAATAAAATGATTGATTTTGCTATAGAAACAGGTTATAGCGTATGTGGTTTGACTTTTTCGCCCATTACAGGCGGCGATGGAAATATTGAATTTCTATTACATCTTCGTTTGGCAGAGGGGATAAGAGATGTTAAGGTAAAAGAAATTGTGTTAGCAGCACATGGACAATTGAAGAAAACGGCAGGAGAAGCCAATGAATAAGGGACATAGACAT
Source organism: Caryophanales bacterium (assembly GCA_031546705.1). Taxonomy (GTDB): domain Bacteria; phylum Bacillota; class Bacilli; order Bacillales; family JAVBJX01; genus JAVBJX01. The sequence goes on along the minus strand of JAVBJX010000011.1, from coordinate 9,159 downwards.
ATTAAGATTAGAGAAGTTATTACAAATAATGAAGTAGAAACACAAGATGAATTAGTAGATTTATTAAGAAGTGCTAATTTTAATGTGACACAAGCAACTATTTCTAGGGATATTAAAGAGCTTCATTTAGTAAAAATTCCACTGATGGATGGACGTTATAAATATTCAATGCCTGTGGAACAAAGATTTAATCCATTACAAAAATTAAAGCGTGTACTTGTCGATTCGTTCGTCAAAATGGATTCAGCAGGACACTTACTTGTCATCAAAACATTACCAGGAACTGCTAGTGCAATGGGAGTGCTCATTGATCATTTAGAATGGGAAGAAGCCCTTGGAACAATTTGTGGGGATGATACTTGTTTAATTATTTGTCGTGACCCTGCCCATCCAGAAATGCTCACAGAAAGACTAATGAACATGCTGTAAAGAGGTGATTAGATGTTAGTTGAATTATCTATTAAAAATTTCGCCATTATTGAGTCACTCACTGTTTCTTTTGAAAAGGGATTAACTGTTTTAACAGGGGAAACTGGTGCAGGAAAATCAATTATTATGGATGCTATTCATTTGCTTGTTGGTGGACGAGGCTCTACTGATTTTATTCGTTATGGAGAGAAGAAGGCAGAAGTAGAGGGATTATTTTCGATTGATAAACATCATCCTTGTACAGAAAAATGCTTAGAAGCTGGTATAGATATTTCAGAGGGAACGATTATTTTACAACGGAATTTATCTATGAGTGGAAAAAATGTTTGTCGGGTCAATGGGAAATTGGTGACCATGGCAATTTTGCGAGGAATTGGTAGCTCACTTGTCGATATTCATGGGCAACATGAACATCAACAATTAATGCATACAGAGGAACATTTACTACTGCTCGATCATTATAGTGGAGAAGTTATAGACGAGGCACTCCTTACATACAGAACGATTTTTAATCAATATGATGAGTTAAAGAAGAAGTTGCGAAAGCTAACGGAAAATGAACAGCAAATGGTGCATCGTTTTGATTTACTAACATTTCAATTAGATGAAATTCAAAAAGCAAATTTAGAGCTACATGAAGATGAGCAACTAATAGAGGAACGAAATACCATTATGAATTTCCGAAAAATTTATGATGGCTTACAGAGAAGTTACGATGCTTTATATGGAGATCATCGTGGACTAGACTGGCTCAGTCTGTCAATGGGTTATTTAGAAGATGTTGCGAATGTCGATGATTCATTAAAAGAAGCTCACGAAGCATTAACCACTAGTTACTATACAGCAGAAGATGTTGTCTACAAACTTCGTGATGCCTTAGAGCGTTTAGAGTACGATCCAAATCGTTTACATGAGATTGAAGGACGATTGAATGAGCTTAATTATTTAAAAAGAAAATATGGAAGTACAGTGGAAGCTATTCTGGAATACGAAGTAAAAATTGCAGAAGAAGTAGACACGATTCAAAATAGAGAAAGTCATGTTCAACATCTACAAGAAGAACTAAAAAACATCACAAGTGAGTTATTAACGGAGTCAGAGAAATTAACGGCACTTCGCAAATCCGCCGCTGAACAATTAATCATGGGAATTCATCAGGAACTTAAAGATTTATACATGGCAAAAGCTCAATTTGATATTGTTTTTACAAGACGAGAAGGAGATACATCTGCCCATTTTTCTCATAATGGTGTTGATGCAGTTGAGTTCTATATTTCCACTAATCCCGGTGAGCCATTGAAACAATTAGCAAAAGTAGCTTCTGGTGGTGAATTGTCACGAGTAATGTTAGCAGTAAAAAGTATTCTTTCCAAACACCAAGGAGTCACTTCGATTATTTTTGATGAAGTCGATACTGGTGTAAGCGGACGTGTTGCTCAAGCAATTGCCGAAAAAATTTATCTCGTTGCTCTTGATTCGCAGGTACTATGTATTTCCCATCTTCCACAACTAGCGGCAATGGCAGATACTCATTTATTTATCGCCAAAGAAACAGTCGAAGAACGTACTAGAACAATGTTGACATATCTTTCTACAGACGAAAAAGTAAAAGAAATCGGACGCATGATTTCTGGTGTAGAAATGACTGATTTAACTTACGAACATGCAAGAGAGTTGTTACACTTAGCGGAAAAGATGAAAGAAGTATGAGCGGAAATGTTATTAAAAAATTGGAAAAAGAGGCTGAGTAAAAATATTAGTATTTAGGGATGGTTTACTAAAATGTTGTTTTTATTGTGTTTTGGCAACCCTCCCTAAAAAAGATGCAAGGACAATTGGGGTGTTTTATCCCTTTTGCCCTTGCATCTTTTTTTCCCAATAAATTTCATCATAATTCACTCGACTTAGGGAGAAAGTAAATGTACCAGAGATGAGGAGAGTGAAAAAATTGGCGAAAAAAATAAATATGTTCGGTGCATTTCTCCTTGTTTCATCAATGTTATGGATAGCACCGAATGCTTATGCACAAGTAAAAATATATCCGGGTGGACAATCCATCGGAGTAAAAATTCATACAGCAGGTGTATTAGTTGTTGGACATCACTTAGTTGAAACAGCTACAGGAGAGCAGTCACCGGGAGAAATAGCAGGAATTGAAGTTGGTGATGTCATTACCCAGATTAATGGAACAAAAATCGAAAGCCTTGAAGATGTTTCTAAATTTGTTAAAACATCTGGAAAAACAGGCGAAACATTAAATATGAGCATTAACCGTAGCAAACGTGTATTTAAAACGAAATTAATTCCTCTAAAAGATAAAAATGACCATGCTTACCGCATCGGTCTATACATTCGTGATTCAGCTGCTGGAATTGGTACAATGACATTTATGGATTCATTATCCAATACTTACGGAGCATTAGGACATGTCATTTCTGATATGGATACAAAACAACCAATTGTTGTAAAGAACGGACAAATTATGCGTTCCACTGTTACGGCAATTGAAAGAGGAAGTAATGGAAGCCCTGGTGAGAAATTAGCTCGTTTTTCAAGTGACCATGAAATAATTGGGAATGTGCAACATAATAGCCCGTTTGGTATTTTTGGGAAACTGTCTAAAACAGTGGAAAATGGTGTGTACAATGAACCGATTCCGATTGCTATGTCTGATGAAGTAAAGACAGGGGCAGCCAAAATACTGACCGTTGTTGATAATGACAAAGTAGAAGCGTTTGATATCGAAATCGTTAGCACCGTATCACAAAAATATCCAGCTACAAAAGGAATGGTTATTAAAGTAACCGATGAAAAATTAATCGCAAAAACAGGCGGAATTGTCCAAGGGATGAGTGGTAGCCCAATTATTCAAGATGGAAAATTAGTTGGAGCTGTGACACATGTTTTTGTAAATGACCCGACATCTGGGTATGGTGTCTATATTGAATGGATGTTAAATGAAGCAAAAATCGCAGAAGAAGAACAAAAAGCGAGTTAGAATATACATGAGGGGTGGCTTTTCGTCATCCCTCATTTTTTTGTTTCGTGCGATTCGACAAACTGTTAGAGAAAGAAGTCGATTTATAAGAAGTTTTGTCATAAACACACTAAATTTATAATTATAATACGAAAACGAAAAAAAATAAAGGATTTTTTTATAAAAAAGCGTATTTTTATATTGTAATCTGAAAAAAAACCGCTACAATAGGAAATATAACTACAAGATATAACGAAAACACACAAGGGGGATTTTTTAATGAATCATACAAAAGTTTTTATTGCAGATGACAATCGTGAAATGGTGGAACTTCTTCAAGAATACATTTCTCATGAAGGGGACATGGAAGTAATAGGGGTTGCACATAATGGAATGGATTGCTTACATATGATGGAAACGGCTACACCAGATGTATTAATTTTGGACATCATTATGCCACACATGGATGGGCTTGCGGTACTTGAGAAACTTCGTGCCAAAGGTAACCACACAAAAGTAATTATTTTGACAGCATTTGGGCAAGAGGATGTAACAAAAAGAGCATTAGAGCTAGGAGCTTCTTATTTTGTGTTAAAACCATATGATATTGAAACATTGGTATCACGCATTCGTCAAACAAATGGACAAGCATCACCAATTATTCGTCAAGTAGCCCAACCAGCGGTGAATAAAGCTCACAATTTAGAGGTGTATATCACAAATATCATTCATGAAATTGGCGTGCCGGCACATATTAAAGGCTACATTTATTTAAGAGAATCTATTGCTATGGTTTATAATGATATGGATCTGCTCGGTTCAATTACAAAAGTATTGTATCCAGACGTTGCAAAGAAATTTAATACAACCGCAAGTCGAGTAGAGCGTGCCATCCGTCATGCAATTGAAGTAGCATGGAACCGTGGAAGTATTGATATTATCACTAAATATTTTGGTCACACAGTCAGCATGTCGAAAGCAAAGCCAACGAATAGTGAATTTATTGCTAAAGTTGCGGATAAACTAAGATTAGAGCATCGAGTTAGTTAAAGAGGGTTGAGCTAAACACTAAACCAACGAATTTCTTAAAAACCAACTCATTTTTTGGATTTAAAGCCAATAAACGTTACTCATCTCACCCAATAAATCATTTGATTTGTTGGGTTTTGTGTTTTGTTGGAAATGAGGAGGATTTTTTTGTGAATCATATAAAAGTTTGTATTGCTGATGACAATTGTGAAATGGTAGAGCTTCTGGATCAGCATATTTCAAATGAATGTGACATGGAAGTAATCGGCATTGCTCATAGTGGAGTGGATTGCCTACATATACTTAAAGGTATTGAGCCAGATGTTCTTATTTTAGACTCCATCATGCCACACATGGATGGACTAGATGTATTAGAAGAAATCCGTGCGAATGACAAACAAACGAAAGTAATTATTTTAGTAACATTTGAAGAAGAATATGTCATAAAAAAAGCATTTGAACTTGGAGTTTCTTATGTTATCTTAAAACCATATGACATTAAAGCGTTAATTTCCCGTATTCGCAAAATAGCCAGAGAAGAAGATTCCGCAATTGCTCATTCAACAGTTAAACAATCAGTTGTAGAGAAACCGAAAAGTTTAGAAATCAATTCTTCTGACCAGATTTTGGATTGTCTACCTCTAATAAAAACATGATATAATGCAGAAGTACACGTACACTAAAATTTGGAGAAAATACCATGAGAACTGTAAGAATAATCGGAGGTGTAATTGTTTGCTTTGTTTGTTTGTTAACATTGAATAACTTTTTAACATCAACGAAAGAAATAAAACTAAGCAGTCCAACCCTTACACTAAGTATAGGAGAGTCAAAAGATTTACTTGTTAGTCTGCCAGACAATGTAACACAAGTGATGTGGGAAAGTAGTAATCATAAGATTGTTACCGTTACAGATGGAAAAGTGACTGCTCACCGTTCTGGAACAGCCATGGTTACGGTGATAGCAGGAGATGAATCAACTACTTGCAACATAACCGTTACAAAAGCTAGGCCGCAAAAGTCCGTCACCGTTCAAAAGCAAGAAACAAACATTTCTTTGCAGAAACCTAGCCTATTACTTGTTGGAGAAACAGTAAGGCTACAAGGGGCGGGAGTGCCAATGAATGCGACAACGAAGTCCATTGTTTGGAGCAGTTCAAATAAACATGTGGCAACAGTGAGTAATGGAAGAGTGACTGCTAGAAATGCTGGAAAAACAGTCATTACAGCCGTAGCTAATCATAAAAAGACATCCACTACGGTTACGGTCAAGAAAATGAAAGTCATTACAAAACCAGAACAACTCATTTTTTTATTAGAAGATGCCATTAGACAAAGAAAAGATTCTGTTACGTGTATGATTCAAGACTATGACCCAAATCAATATTTTTATAACCTTAATACCGAGCTAGGCACAAATCATATGAGTGCAAATTACCAGACCGATACAGAAACGAATATTAGCACGGTGAAATATGATTTAAAAAAAGCTTATTTAGGCGATGTTGCCTCTGAAGCCATTGCCTATGCGTATCAAATAAAAGACATAACGTCTTTAAGTGAAAAAGAACTACAAGTCTATAATGAAGCAAGTCAAGTGATTAAGAAGTATATTAAACCAAGTATGACCGATTACGAGAAAGAAAGAATTATTCATGACTACATTGTGTTAAATACCGCCTATGATACTAGGGCGAAAAATGACATTCCTGATGATTCCTATTCTCCATACGGTGTATTATTCAAAGGTGTAGCCGTCTGTGAAGGGTATGCCAAAACAATGGCAATGTTTCTGGATATGCTGACCATTGAAAATAAATATATTGTTGGAACAGCAAATGGTGGGGGGCACTCTTGGAATCTTGTGAAAATCAACGGAAAATATTATCAACTAGATGTGACATGGGATGATCCAAGCCCTGACCAAGAAAACATCATTCGCCATGCCTATTTTAATGTAACAGACAAACAACTAAATAATCATGCATGGAACAAGACAAAAGCACCAGTTGCAACCGCAACAGACGATAATTTTTTTGTGAAAAACAACTTAACTATATCTAGTTATCCAGAGTTACAGCGTAAAGTAATTGCCGCTATTAAGAACAAAGAAAACGCCATTGAGCTGATTGGAAAAAACGGATATGACATAACGACAGCAAATTTAAAATTTATTTTTAACACAAAAACAAAAGGCTATTCCTACTCCATACTTGGAGAAACAATTAGGATTGTGCCTAAATACTAATTCACATGATGAGAAGTCTTTTTGAAGGGTTTATCAAAATGTTGATTTTATTGAATTTTAGTAACCATTTCTAAATAAGGGTCTGGATCAATCGGAATGTTTTTTACACCGATTGATCCAGGCTTTTTTTGTATAAAATGGACTTTGAACGTCTCATGGCTAAAGTCAGGAGGGTTCTTGGCTATTTCATAAATAAATTTAAAAATATCCAGTAGTAAAAAAAATCTTGTGGTAGAATAATAAAAGTAAACTGCTATACTAATTGGAGGTTTTTTTGTGAGAAATTCATTTATCAGTAGGATGTCTTCTGTGCAACTTATTGTGCTATTTTACTCCGCAGCGGTTGTGTTTGCGACTATTTTACTAAGTCTGCCGTTTATGCACAAAGAGCATGTAGATTTTAATTTTATAGATATCTTCTTCACAGCGGTGAGTGCGGTGAGCGTAACAGGATTGACGGTTGTTTCAACGGTAGACACATTTAATACGGCTGGTTTGGTCGGTTTGTTAATTGTTCTCCAGCTTGGCGGAATGGGTGTCATGGCAACGGGTACATTTGTCTGGTTGATGATGGGGAAGAAAATTGGTTTGAAAGAAAGACAATTAATTATGGTAGATCAAAATCAGTCGCAGATGGCTGGGCTTGTTTCGCTTGTGAAAGAAATATTAACGATTTTGATTGTGTTAGAAGTACTAGGTGTAATAGCTTTAGGGCTACGTTTTTTAGCATATTATGATACATGGCAAGAAGCGTTTTTTCAAGGATTGTTTGCTTCTGTTAATGCGGTAACCAATGGTGGATTTGACATTACTGGTTCGTCACTCGTTCCATATGCCCACGACTATTTTGTACAAGCTGTCAACTTTGTTCTTATGATTGGTGGAGCAATTGGCTTTCCTATATTGATTGAATGTAAGCAGTACATAATGAGTAAAAACAAGCATCAATTTCGTTTTTCTTTATTTACAAAGTTAACTTCTCTGGCATTTGGAGGATTAGTAATTGGGGGAGCAGTAGTTATTCTTTTCTATGAATGGAATCATTATTTTGCTGGCATGTCATTGCTAGAATCGTTGTCTTACGTGGTATTCCATTCGGCAACGACACGAAGTTCTGGGCTTGCGACATTGGATGTAAATCAGTTCACAGAGCCCACGATTATTTTTATTGCTTTTATGATGTTTATTGGGGGTTCGCCAAATAGTGTTGGTGGGGGAATTCGGACAACAACATTTGCGGTTGTATTACTCAGTATTTATAACTATTCACGTGGACGGCAAACAATCAAAATTTTTCGTCGCCAAATTGCGGAGGAAGATGTTACAAAAGCATTTATTGTTACAACAACAGGGGTGTTAGTTTGCAGTGTTGCCTCGATGATTTTACTGTATACAGAAAAAGGGTCATTTACTAGTATTCTCTTTGAAATCTGCTCAGCATTTGGAACAATTGGTTTATCAAGTGGTGTGTCAGCGGAAGCAACAGTGATAGGAAAATTAGTACTTATATTTCTGATGTTCATTGGACGGATTGGAACGTTTTCTTTTCTATTCTTGTTAAAAGGGCAATCAGTGACGGATAAGTATCAATATCCAATGGAGCCGTTGATTATTGGGTAAAAAATAGGGTTTGACAAAAAGGGTAAAAAACACCCTGATTGTCAAACCCTATTAAAATAAATGTTTGCTAAAATCCCATAAAATCAATGTTTTTACGAACCATTTATTTCAATAAAAATCATTCGGAAAATTTTCATTCTGGACCCATCTTTTTTTATTTCACTACTGCATAAAAACAACGAACAGGACTATCAATTCTTCCTTCTTTCTTTAAAGCTTTTATCGCCTTCTCCACATCTTTTTTGTCCATTTCTGCTTTCTCGGCAATTTCTCCACCCTTTAAAGGTTCAGAAGAGTTGTTCAATACGTCAAATACTTTTTCTTTCATATCCATAGTATTTCCTCCTTTTCTATTATTCAAAAATATCATTTGAAACTTTGAGAGTCAATGCTTTTATGCTTATTGAGAGTTTGTGAACTCTACATATACTTCCCAAAAATGTCTGAGCAAAAAATATAATGCTACAAGAAAAATCATTAGAGTAACAGGTAAAGAATATATACTCATACTCTCATTAATTGAACCAGCCCCCATATTTGCAGCCTTCCAAATTTGATATGAAAAAAATTGTGGAACAGGTAGAAATAAGATGGATAGTACAAAGCGTACTAAATATTTGTCTTTTTTTAACATAATTCTATTACCGTTATGAAAAACTTATAAAACTCTATAAATAAGAATTTAAGTTTTCTTCCTTCTTCATCGTGTCTGTGCTTCACTTACTGGTAGTTTTGAACCACCCACATTTGTTATGACACTCTAAAGGCGTAAATTCGGGTGTAACTCACCCTACATATTAACAGTATCTTTTTAGTGATTACACTGCTAATTTACTTAAATTGACACTTGCGTTTA
>JAVBJX010000064.1:0-45298 GCA_031546705.1 Caryophanales bacterium | reverse complement strand
TTTAGTAACGTTACCTTCGGGTTTAGTAACGTTACTATTCAAAGCTGCTTCCCAATTGTCTTGATTTTTCCACTTTCTAATTTGGGAATCAGACACTTCTAATTCAGTTGCAATATCTTTTAATTTCTTGCTTCCATTGCTATTTAACCAAATTTTAAGTGCTTCATCTCGTTTTGGATTTTTAGGTCTTGCCATGTCACATCACCCACCACCTCCGAAGATTTGTGTTTGTTTTGGAAAAAGAAAAAGCCACTGCCTTAACAGTGACTTAATTTGTTGATTTAAAGTTTAACTTACAAATTATCATGTATCCCTAATTGATTTTTTAGTCCTTCTTGCAATACATGAGAAAAATTAATACTTTCCTTTTTTGCCAGCTCATCTAACCAGTAAGGAATGGTCAAGGTTTTCTTTACTGCTCTGTTTTCCAATTTAACTCGAACTAGGTACGTATCTACTTCAATTGGTACAACCAATTCACCCTTTTTTATTTCTATACTTTCATAATCTGCTGGTGTTGGAATGGATGTACCAATATCCTCCAATGCTAATAAATGACCTTCCAGAGCATCCTTTGCCATAGATAATGCATTCGACATGTTCTCTCCAAAAGTTAAACATCCCGATAAATCAGGAAAAGAAATATTTATCTGCCCATTATCTTCAGGAGAAAATACTGCATAATACAATTGTTTAGCCATGTTTTACCTCCTCTTTGGTATATGGTGTAAAGGGAAAGAAGGGCTAAATTAAAGCCCTGCTTGTTTAAGAATTGATTTGTATGTACCTACTGGAATATCTTTTGTAGGATGTGGAATCGTTACAATTCCTTGTTTGGTTGGATGATGAAAGTGTTGGTGACTTCCTTTGATTCTTATCAATTGCCAACCATCTTTTTTAATTGATTTTATGAGTTGTCTTGAATCCAATGCAATCATTCTCCCCTCTACATTTATTATTGTATCACATTTAAAAATACGTGTCAATACGTATAAATAAAAGAAACTTTATTTTTTTTCAATAAAAAGCACCTCCAAAGGATGCTTCACTTGTCAATTTGAGGAGTTCTACGGAATTTAACTGTTCATTCAGAACATATAATTATTAATTAAAATTTTAATTCTCTACGTGAACAAAAAAGCACCCGCTCAAATAACGGATGCTCGAAAGGAAGATTTATAATTTTTTCACACTATCATTCTAGCACAGATAACTCCTTCATTCATTTCGATATGTTTTTCTTGATTATACACTTTTGGATTTAATAAAGTCTAAAAACGTCTATGATGTCAGAAATGTCCATTGTGTCAACTCATCTCAAATCAAAGGGAACATTTTCCGTAATGATTGTCTCTTAATTCTTCCTCATACAACGTCCAAGCCATATTCTTTACAATTTTTCTCTTAATCTCATTTAATCGTTGCCTTGAAACCCCAATATGACTAGCGATATTGTTCATCCTTTCGCCATCTAAGATACATTCCAGAACTGTTTTTTCTATTCCCTCTTTAAATTTTTCTGTTGCATCATTAACTTTTTTTACTTTTTCTTCAAGCTTACTCAAACGGACCAATTGCTTTTCATATCGCTCTTCTGAAATAGACAGTGTAGATAATTTCATTCCCTGTGCCTTTGGCATAGCTGCATCTATACCATACTGTGCAACTAATCTACTATTCAGACCATAATTCTTAAGTGAGTTATCTAATTGCGTGGACAATCTATCTATTTCTTTTATCATCCAGTGGTAGCTGCGTAAGTCCTCTTCTGTTTTTTGGACAATTTCGATTGCTGGTTCTAAGGTGAGAAAAGCTATTTGATCGTCATCGATTCTATATTGAGGAAAGTTGGTTTCATACCGTCCCCATTGTTTGCAAGATACAAGTTCACCGATGCTTTTGTTATGGATTCGACATATACTTTTTTCTCCCCATAAACTTCCTGGGCAATTGATGCATACAGTTTCAAAATATTTATCTTTCGAGCTATTCACCTAGAACCCCTCCATGTGTTATAATGTTCTTGGCTACGTCAGGAGAGATTCTGGCGTTTTTTATTTCCTATCTCGTTAATCGAACAAACTTGTTTGCTGAATTTCACCGTATTCTTTTACAAAAACTTCTCTAAATTCCTTCTGAATATCTCTATTGAATTTTTTTGGTGAATGAACAATCATGCCATCCATACCGTACAGCTCCATGTAATCGTACTCTTGTAACTCCTTGATAGATTGACAGAAACCTAATTTTGGAATAAACTGCTCACCGTTGAAGTATCCTCGGTACTTCGGATGAATCGAATTTTCTACATTGTACGCAAAAACGAATAGTCTTTGCTCCATACCTTGTCTCCTGTCTACTGCGTGTAATTTTCGGAATGCGTAACATCAAAATTCCAGCTCGCCAATCGAATCTGTGATAATTTTTCCGCCCTCATCCAAATCATAATGAAATTGTTTACCGCACTTATCACATTGCAAATGGTCCATTTCTGTTTCGTACTCTATACCAATATTGTGCGATTTCCGCTTTGAAAATGTGTTCTTTTTAGTAATAGGTATGAGATATACAATTTCATTACATCTATACAGATACAGATCTGTTTCCTTGCAAATAGGACACTTCACAAAAACTACCTCTTCCTAATCTTCAAGAAGAAGCAAAGTACATTTTAAATGCTTTTCCGCAACCATCTTCAAATTCATCACCACATTTTTATTCATAGGTTGCTCCGCATTCATCCATGTCAATTTCTTGCCATTCATTGCCGCAATATGGACATTTAATATTTGGTGCTAATTTAACCACTTCTGTATCTCCGTAAGTACAGTAAATTGTTTTCATTTCTCCATTTCCTTTCTTCGCATTATGTGTCAAACGTTCATCAACCTACCTCTTATACTTCTACACAACATTCAATATCCACAATTGCTCTAAGTATTGGATATACCTGTTGCGGAACAACGGCATTACCTAAAGCTCTTAATCTATTTCCGTCCAATTCTTCGGAAATCCCATCATCATTTCTACAAAGGAAGGATTGATCGTCTTTCCGAAATTCAACGTGATTAGCTCCGTGATTGATAAAGAAAAATGACTTCCATTCCTCCAGTTTTTTTCTCTTACTTTCCTCACTTGTTCCTGGGTAAATCTCAAATGTCTCCCACAACTTGCTACTGGAGTTGGCAACAATGAACGTCCTTTCTCTGCGGTGGAACGTCCCGATGCTACAAGCCGGTAGTACAAACGCCCTTGCTTTGTAACCAATGCTTTCCAGGTCAAATAACGTGCGGTCGAGTCCCATGTTGACGAAGTTAGCAACATTTTCTCCAACAACCCAAGTGGGCTTGAACTCTTGTATGATTCTAAACATTTCTTTCCAGAGGTCACGGTCATCTTCCGTGCCTCTTCGCTTCCCGGCAATACTGTAAGGTTGGCAAGGAAATCCTCCGCAAATAATGTCAACTGTTCCACCTGGCTTAATCACTCCATTTTCTTCTAGTAATTTACGATTTAAAGTGTGAATATCATGGAATATCGGAACGTTGAACCAATGTTTTTTTAATACCTGGCGGCAAAATTCATCACGTTCACAAAATGCGATTGTTTCAATTCCTGCCCATTCAGCTGTTAAAGAAAATCCTCCAATACCAGAAAACAAATCTAACATCTTCATTCCATCACCTTCTCGAAACTACATCTTTCCTGAAAGTATATTTCTTCTCTGTTTTCCTGCTAACTACCTCAATTTTCCCAGCCAAGAACCCATGTTTTTCAATCATAGATTCAATAATTTTTTGCAGTCTATGAGCTGACTTTCTATCTTCATTCTGTTCATTTACAACATTGTTTAGTGCATCATGTGCAGTTCGATCTACATAACCGCTACCGTTTCTTACATTCATGTGATTCACTTCCCTTCTAACAATCTCAAATGCTAATTAAGCCGTTTGTTTCGAGTTTAAAAACTTATTCATGAAATAAATCTGACCTTTTCCAGTAATAACTGGTGTCTTCGTTTCTTTTAGACTTCCATCAGAGCTAGTTCTATGACCTTTCTTAATTTCAAATAATCCCAAATCCATTGCGTACTGAGTAGGAGTATTGTATCTCTCGCCTTTTGTGCTACACAGATACCTGTTTTTTCTTAGCCATTCAAAACACGTATTCTGACCAATATCTATGCCGTTTTGTTTCAACAAGTTAGCCATTTCTTTTACCAAAATACATTCTTTTGACACTTCAAGTGCTTCTGCATAAAGAACTTTCGGTTTCTGTTGTTCAATGAGTTGTCTTGCTCTTGCATTCTCCGACTCTAGTAATTTGCGTTGGTCACGTTCGTGCTTTAATTTTTGAAAAATCTCAATGGCGAAATCCGGATTATCTAGTAACTGTTCTGTTGCATACATACCATTTTTTCGGATGGATGGAAGCACCTCACTTGTTACCCATTTTTTAAACTGTTTAGCATATGTTTGTTTACTTCCGAAAATAGCAGAGTACAAACCACTTTCATTGATTAATACAGAATTCATGTTCATACCCGCAAGTTTTGCGGTCATGGAATCTTCCTCTTCTACATGGCTTCTAGTCATCGAATACGTGTCAGAGTAACCTAAAATAGTGGATACATCTTTTGCAACAAACCATACTTCATGGTTATTAATGACTGTTCTCACTTGCCCAAACTCACTGTTTTGAAACACTTGCAATGAATTCATCTTGATTTCCCCCCCTTTCATGAACTAACATCTAATTCGATAATCCTTCCCGCTGAACTGAATGACTTTTGCTCCCTGAAACATCCTGGATATAATACGAGAACCACCGATCCCTCCACCATATTTTGCTTGCAGTTCCTCCGCTTCATAATTCGTTGTGTAGACAGTCGGCTTTCCCATTCTTCCTTGAATGATTTGGAAAAGCTTGTCCACCGCCCATATTTCGCTGTCTGATTTTTTGTTGATATATTCTGCCCCGATATCATCCAAAAACAAGCAATCTACCTTATGACACATTTCTAAGATATCTGTTTCTGTGAAGTCTGCATTCTTGTTGTAACTAGCTTGAATCATTCTTAACAAACTCGGTACATCAATAAAAACTACACTGTATCCCTGTTCTTTTAACTGTCTGGCGATGCTATAAGATAAATGAGATTTACCTAGACCGCATTCCCCCTTCAAAATCATAGACATCCAGCTAATTTCCTTGCTAAGTATTTTTTTGAAGTTATTTGCATACCACACTGCTTTTTTCTTTGCATCTGTTTTTATAGGATTATCTGGAATGTACGAATCAAATGTAGCGGATAACAAATCTTCTGGAACGATGCTATGTCTCTCGAATATAGACTCTACTTTGCGTTTTTGGCAGTCTTTATGAAATTTTTGAGCTTCGCCAATCAATTTATTCTCTTCACAGTTTTTACAAATGCTCGATTCACGTTCCTTGCCACCAATAAGGGAGCATAGAATATTCACTGTTTCCCCGCATTTTTCACAAATCCTCTGACCAATCACTTGTATTTTGGAAAAGTCCTGCGTATTGATTATGTGAATGAGCGGTTTGTTTTTGTTTTGTTTCTCTTGACCGATCTGGCGTTGTTTTTTTAAATCCCTCATTGCCCACTCCGCTTCTCTCAGGTGTGCTTCCGTCACTTTGCCCGCTACCCGAATATCCACTATTCCCATGATTTTCTGCCTCCTTCTTCGCTTGTTCTCTTGCCAACTCGTTGTAATGACGTTGCATTATGTACGGCAAGCAGTATTTAAAACTCCGAATTTTATCACTGTGATGCTTCGGTTTGTATTCTTTAAAACAATCCTCTAACCACTCACACGCTTTTTGTATATCAATTCCCTCATCAACAATTTGCTGAATCGCTGGATAATCGATTGGATTTAACATCGTTCCACTACCTCGTAGTTGAATGAACTTGTTTTCAAGAATCATAGCTGGATCAGCTTCAGAAGAAGTTTGTGTTATTTGTACGGTAGACGGCACCCCGACACATTCGCATGATGTATGCGTATCTTCTTCATCAACAACTACTTCTTTTACATTCTCTAAATTCTTTACATTCTTGTTTGTGTTACTTTGTTGTTCTTTTGTTGTTACTTTGTTGTTCTTTTGTTGTTCATCTTCATCCGAACAACCTTGATAAAACTCCCAATTGACAATGGTTACAACTGAAAATTTGTTGTTACTATTTACAACAATCATGCTTTCTTTTTCTAACCATTTTAAAATTTTGTAAGCATTACTTTCTGTCATATCTAATTCTTTTGCGGCTATTTTTCTACCAAAAATAAATTGACCTTTTTGGATAGATACTGTTTGTAATCCGATTAATTGTTCTGTATCTGAATGTGATGCTTTAAGTAAAGACCACATCCAGAACTTGAGTATATTTGGATTGCTGAATATTTTTGAATCCAACAATTTTCTATGTAACTTGATCCAACCGCTCATACTATCAATTCCTTTTCTTGATAGTTAATTCTTCTCTTTTGGTAGATGTGGCTCTAAGTCATGTTTTAAATCCATTAAGGATTGCATAAGCCCTGACTCTTTATCATCTTCCCATGCTTCTATGAAGCGAATTAATGTTATTGCATAAGAAGCAACCGCACTTGTACTTGTCATTTGAATGATTACTGCATCATCAGATTTACCTTTTTCACTGCTGAAGTAAATTCCAAATGGTTTCTCCTCATCGTTTGCATATACATTGCCAGTAAACACAGTTCCTTCTCCTAATGTGATTAAAGTGTTTCCGTTCTCCAGTTTTGTAATCATTTTTTCACCATCCTTGATTCTCATTTTGCGTGAAAAATTCAATAGATATTGGAGCAACGATAATAGTAATTTTTATTTGTTATCCATGCCCCAACATCTGCTAATTTGCTATCTTCTGCACTTCATTAATGTTGTAAAGAACATCACTCACAGAAAGGTTTCCTTCAATGAGCATGAAACCATTCAGATTCACAGCACCATTTTCAAAACTCGCATACACATAGTCTTTGAGTTCCTCGTTCCATACAACAATCATCTTCCCTGCCCAACGATGGTTTGCAATGTCACCAACACGAATGGATGAACCATACATGTTTGTTTTTCCAGTGTTTTTCATATTCACACCTCTACTCAAAATCATCAAATGACATATTTTCAATAGACTCTTTTCCTGATAAGTTCTGTACATATTGTCTATGCTTATGTTCCATGTCAATAAATTTAGAAAGAGCTACAAGGTTTTGTAGTGTTAAATCAATTGGTTTTTTATTAAAATATTTCACAACCAAATGCTTTACATCTTCTCTTGTTATGTTGTATTGCTCTATCTTTCCGTTGATTTCATCCCAAATTTTTTTCTTCTCGACTTCTTCATCAACAGTTTCATCTTCACTCACTTCAATAGTTTGAGATGATGGTGTAATATCCACACGCTGTCTTGTGTCATAGGAATCAACCGTACTTACAGATACAGAAGGAGTCTGTTCATCCTCCACATCAATGCAGAATTGCAATCTCAAGGCACGCTTTAAAGTATGTTTCTTGAACATGTCATTAAAATGATTTTTCCATAGACTTCCTGGTTTATTTTTGAGATGTTCTACCTCGTCTGTTTCAATAATGACTACTTTGTCTGGGTAACTCTCTCGCTTGGCAATCGCATAACACGCCGCTACTTTTCCCCTAGGAATACTTACCACATGTTTAGACACCTTTAACTCTTGTGTTTCTGTATCAAGTTCCAATTCAAATGTATCGTTTTCATGGACTAGTTGAACAGAAACACCCTTGAAATCTTCTTGTTGTCTTGCAAGATACAGAATTCCTTCAACAGACACTTGAATGCTCATTTGACCGCCATATTTAATGAAATACACATGACTTTTAAATGGATCTAACTGATTGTGTTTGCAGATTTGAATAAATAAGGATAATTCTTCGTTTGTGGCACCTTTGGCAATTTGTGTTTTTACTACATCTAATTCTTCATTCGTGAAATAGTTGACTAGTTGTTTGGTGTTTACTGGTGTTAATTCAGCTGTATTACTCATGATTTGTTTCCTCCTTCAACGTAATGTTTTTTATTTCAAGTTCCTTATCTACTACTCTTGCAACAAGTAATTGACCAAGTGGTTTGGAGAAATGAAGAATAGATTCTGCGTTATCGACAAATGTTGGAACGATTAATGATGATTGGTGACTAAGAACATCCACCACTTCTAAACCACATTTGATTTTTTCGGCTGTTGAAAGTTTGCTATATGGCTTTCCGTCCATTTCAATTTCAAATGTGTCTCGAAACTCACCATTTTTTAGTTCCTCAAATAAACGAACAGAAACATTTGTAAAAAGAGAATCTACTTTCTTGACCATTAGTTCCGCTTGTTTGGAACGAAATTCTTTGATTGCTTCCACGATAGATTGCGATTCATTCCGTTCTTTACGAATTGTTTCGTAGTTTAATTCTGCTTGTTCAATTTCTTGTTTCAACTGTTCCACTTGTTGATGTTGTTGCAATTTATTTTTCAATTCAAAAATGCGTTCATTCAGTTGAGAAGTATCTACTGTTTGGATTTCAATTACTGGCATTTGTTCAAGTTTTTCAAGCAACTCGTTGTAGGTTTTCACCATCTGTTTTCCTATACCTACTTCTTTCTGCAAACGAGCAGTTTTATTTAATTTTACCTTCTCCACAGCTTCACCGGTAAGTGGTTGACCACATGTACAGCAATTCTCTTCAAGTGGTTCATCTTTGATTTGTTGGGCTATACCTCTCTGATGGAGAACATTTTGTTTCAGCATTTCCACTTCTTTTTCAAGAACCATTCGTTTTTCTTGTTCTTTTCGTTGCGGAACACTTTCTTCATCCAGTTTGAATCTCTTTTCTTGTAAAGATGTCAGTTCTGTCTGTAGTGCATTTAAATCTATTTCTGTATTTGTGTGTTTTTCTAGTTGTTCTTTTAATGTAGTTGTTCGTTCCCTGGCACGAATCAAGTCTTTATCACGCTTATTAAAACGTTCTCGGTGGATTTTTTCTAAATCATCTACGCTATGTTTTTTGAGCAATAATTCTAATGTGTTTGCTTGTAACTCACTAATAACCGCAAGCACTTCTTTATTTAATGGCTCACTCACGAATTGAAGTAATTGTTTTCGTTGTTCTTGCCAATGTTGCAACGAGAAATAAGTAGGATTGAACAAAGATAAGAACAAGTTCTTGTCAAACAACTCATCAACGATTTCGCCAAACTTAGTTGCTTTCTCTGGTACTTCGTTGATGTAATATTTCGCTGTTTTTTTCTGTGAACGTCCTAGTAAGATTTGTTTTTCATCTATCTGTAAAAGTAATTCCACTTTTGTTTCTTCTTCTGTTCCGATAGGTTTTGGATCGAGTTTATTCCCAATGGTGTCTATGCCGTACAATAACCAAGTAATCGCATCACCTACAGAAGATTTTCCACTACCATTACGTCCTTCTATATGTGTAATATCTGTGAAATTGACTTCTAACTTTTTGTGATTCTTGAAGTTTTCGAGAGTCAATTGTTTGAATTTAATCATCATGTAAAGCCCTCCTATTTGATTTTTTAGAGGCTGATAGATAAAATAAGATTAATATGTTTTGATTATCAGCCTTTTCAAATGATCTACTTTGCCGAGTGGGTCATTTTATTTTTTATAGCGTTGTTTTTCTTCCTAAATCTAAAAGAAATGAATATGCACACGTCATGCTATCGCAAACAACATAGCTATCTACTTCAATGACATCATCTTCTACAAAAAGGTCTTGACCGCATGATTCACAACAAGCTACTGGTTTTTCTTCTTTCTCATAACGACTCAAAACTACCATTCCGTTTTCAATCTCCGTTATGTTCATGGAATTTCTCACTGTTCGTCTCTCCTTTCATGTAAATTTAATGTACCAATGCACATCGACGAATGTACGAACTTACAAAGGGGTGAACTTTATCCATACATCCGTCGATAAGCACTCGCCTATCGAACTTGCCGAAACTAGCAAGCAATGATACTATTAATGTGAGATATTTCTTCTGCGACAAGCTGCGAACTTGTCGCTTTTTTGTTTGAGTCCATACTTTTCTCGTAAATCTGGTACAAACTCAATGTTGATTCCTTTTTCTCTTTGCTCTTGGAAAAACTTCTCCCATTCTGCCTTGCTTTTTCTTGCTAACAATTTTAGGTTTCCTCCTCTGTTGACAATGTAACGTGTTTTCCCTCGTTAAAGATGACTGATGTACCACTTTCATAGAACGCAATACATTGTTCTGTATCTATCTTTTCAATAGATGTTTCATAGATAATAGCCATTTCTTTCCCTCCTAAGCTAGTGCTTTCACTGACTTACCATTAAGACATTTCAACTCCTGATGAACAATCCATTGCTCAATACTTTTTCTGCGAAATAATGTCCGACTTCCTGCTTTGAAGTACGGTAAGTCACCGTATTTACTCATGCTATAAACCGTATCAACAACAACGTTTAAATAAGTCGCAACCTCTTCAGCATTCATAACTTCACCGTACGGATCATTTTCGTTTGTAGGAACAGCAATACATATTTCCATTTCCTCTAGCACATTACGAGCTTCTTGCATAGTTCTGATGAATCTATCAAATTGTTTAATCGCAGCACTATCAACGAATGGCTTAATTTTCATTTCTTGCATGACTTTCATCTCCTAGCTATTAAAAACTGTTCATTTTTTCACTACCGCAAATTTCAACGTCAAGATCGCTTCTGCAACAGCTTCCAACACTCTCATGATTTTCTCGTAAGCAGGAAGCTCTTCCTCAGTAATCATTCCATCACAACCAATTTCAATGAGCTCATCTTTGCACTTGAGAAAGTCTGTTACTTCCTTATGCAAACATAAAATCGCTGATGGTAAATCCTTCAAAACAACATTCGGCATATATATTTGCCCTACTTCAGCAGAAGTTTTCAAGTGTTGATATGCAAGATACTGTGTTCCGTAAATCTCAATCATTTTAATAACTGTTTTGTCTGGTGGTACTCTTCTGCTTCCTTCATAAGCTCGGATACTTTCGACAGATATATCCAGCAGTTCCGCTGCTTTTTCTTGTGTAAAACCTGCACTCTCTCGTGCGATTTGGTAGATATTTCTGTACTCAGAAGACATTCATTTTCACTTCCTTTGTTGGTAAAATAATTTTAGATACATTTAGTATCATTATGGATAAAAAAAAGATCTGGAAAGAGAATTTCTGATTTTTGTCCATATAAATTACTAAATCGAATCATTGTTTCTCTTCCTGGATTTGCTATTCCTTTTTCAATTTTACGCACATAGACATTGGAAATTCCTAATTTTTTCGCAACAACTTCTTGCGACCATTTCCTATTTTTGCGTTCCGTAATTAATCTTTCTCTCACGTGTTTTCACCTCTTTTTTTGATACTTTTTTTATCATTGCTTTTAAAGATACTTTTTGTATCGTATAATATTAAATAAGTTGAGCAAAGGATGATTGTTATGACATTAGGAAATAGATTGAAAAAGCTTCGTGGCAAAAAAACTCAAGAGGAAGTAGCTAGTCGTGTAGATGTATCTCGTGCTAGATATTCTCACTATGAAAATGGACGTAGTCAACCAGATAATGAAATTTTAATTAAGTTATCTAATTATTTTGGGGTAAGTGTTGATTATTTGCTAGGAGGATCGAATACCATTCAGCAAAATGACACTCAGGAATACGATCCCCTGGCTGAAATCAATAAACTTATCGAAGAATACAAAGTAGAACAATTTGGTTTCTTCGATATTGAAAAGTGGAAAAAATTCACTCCAGAGGATGTGGAGAATATCCGCAATCATTTTGAATGGCTCTCCCACAAAGCAGAAGAAAGAAATAGAAATAAATCAAAAAATTAATCTAACTCCTATTGAAAACAAAAACAAATGTTTGTATACTGGATTCATTAGGAGGAGTTTTCTTGAAATTACACACTACACTACTTGAAGATTGGGTTACAAGACTTTATCAATCATTAAAAATCTACCATCCTACACAAATTGATATCCAAGAGATTGCTAGAATGGTTGATATTTGTCTTCGTTTTGAGACAGCAGAGCCTTACCACTATGTTTCTGGGGATTTTCGTGCAATTATTATTGATTCACGCATTCCCTTCCAAGAACAACGAGAACAATTTTTTCATGAACTTTGTCATATTTTATTGCATTCAGGGATACAGAGCACATTGCCAGACACATTTCGTAACCTTCAAGAAAGAGATGCGAAAAACTTTACACTCTACGCTCTGACTCCTTATCATATGTTGCGATTCATTGACTTTCGTAACGGCAAGGTTATTAATGAAATGAGTTTACTATTTCAAGCACCAATTTATCTGTGTGAAAGAAGACTAACACAAATAAAAGATAGATTACTTGTTACATATGGAAACTGCCATTATATAACCGAAAATATTTTTTCGGAATAAATCGACTGAAATTTCTATTGAATAAGAAAGTAATACATCTACTCTAGTACTTCTTAGATACAACACATACATAGATTATTCGAACTACCAATTTTATCAAAGGAGAGAAAAACATGAAAAAGAAAATGTTGAGTTTATGTTTAATTGGTTTGTGCAGTATTGCATTAACAGCTTGTGGGGATAGTACAGAAAAAACTACGGCAGAAAAAGAAAGGAATAAGACTGAAACTGTTTCGGCACCAAAAGAAACAGAGAAAACTACAGCAGAAAAAGAAAGTGTGAAAACTGAAGAGTCAGGAGTCTATTTTAAAAACGACACTTTAAAGATTGACATGGCGACAATTAAGTTAACAGGATCAACAGTTGCTCCTCCTGACAAAACATTTGGCGAAAAGAAATCGACACTAATTATCACTTATGACTTTACTAATGATAGCGACAAACCTTTACAACCATCAACAGCCTTTATAGCGTGCTTCACTGCTACTCAAGAGACCGCTGCAACAATTGATAGATTAGATATAGCAATGTCTCCACAAGGTGAAAAATATACAAAGTTGAATGACATGAGTAATACAGATATAAAATCTGGTGCAACAGTACAGTCTGTCATTTCGTATGAAATCAACGATACTAAAAAACCAATAACTTTAAAGGCTACCCAAGGAGTTGCTGGAAAAGAACTTGGAACAAAAGAATATAAAATCCAGTAGTTGTTTTATTTAATCCAAGATATTAGTAGATGTGCAAAAATTCCAGTACAACTACTATAAAGAAAGTGTGAAAAACTATGGCACTCATAAAGAAAATACTCAAAATTATACTGTATATACTTTTAGTTTTATTCGGGATTTTTATGCTCATTATCTCCCTGTGGACTCTGATTGGGTTAGGTGTTGCAGGATACGGTTTCTATCAGATGGATAAAAGAAAAAAAGGAAAAAAGGAAAACCATCCTTTGAGAAACCATATCGTATCGTTATTAGTGGGCTAATCTTAGCTTTTATCCTTGCTATTTTCCTTGTTAAGCCTTCAACAGAAACACAAAAAGAAGAAGCACTTGATACTTCCCAAAAAACAGAGGAAGCTACAAAGGATGATAAAGCACAAGAAGAATTGAAAAAACAACAAGAGGAAACACAAAAACAAGCAGCTCTACAAGAAGAACAAAACAAAAAAGCAGCACAAGAAGCACTTGTAGCCCAGCAAGAAGAACAAAAAAAGAAAGAAGCCGAAGCAAAATCAGCATTAGAGACTCAAAAACAATTCGAGAAGAACTACCCTATCATCGCACATAAAGTTGGTTTAGGAGATGTTAAGTTTTTCTGGAATAAAGAATACGGAGAACCTATCAATAAAGAAAATCTTACCACCTACAAGGAGGATTACATACAAGTCCTATTTGGCAACGATTTAGCAAATAAAATTATATTAGAATTTGAAAATACAAATAACAAAAGACGAACAGAAGTAGGGGTTCTCTTGCTCAAAAGAAGTTTTTTGCCAAAAGATTCTTTTTTAGATTCTGAATACAATTTCCTAACCGCAGCCTATAACAAATTCTTTGTTTACAAAAGTGAACTTCTAAAAAAGAGAATAGCAAGTTCAAAA
This sequence comes from Caryophanales bacterium, assembly GCA_031546705.1. Taxonomy (GTDB): domain Bacteria; phylum Bacillota; class Bacilli; order Bacillales; family JAVBJX01; genus JAVBJX01. The sequence continues at coordinate 31,177 of JAVBJX010000064.1, read as the reverse complement.
GGATTCGCTACAGTGCTTTTCAAAGGTGATAAAGATGGAATCCACACTATTATTTTCTCCATTGGAATAACTGATATAGATCTTAAAGACGCAAAAAAAGTTGAGAAACTGCCAATTAAGGATGAAGAGAAGAAAAAAGAGCAAAAGAAAGAAACAAGTAAAAAAACAGAAAAAGTCACACCTTCTGAACCAAAGGAAGATTTATATTTTAGTAGTTGTAAAGAAGCAAAGGCAGCAGGACACTACAACCTTCGTGAAGGTCAACCAGGATATTCATCAAAATTGGATCGTGATGGAGATGGCGTTGCTTGTGAGAAATAAATTTAATTGAAGATATTAGTAGAGTTACAGAGATTTCTGTACAATAAATAATAGAGGAGAAATGTTATGAACATACTTAATACTATGTTTAAGACTAATTTACAATCTGCAATTTTGGAGAGATTACTTTCTGCATTCTTTAAATATGATAGCGTACAAGCTAGAGTTGATTATTTTATGAAGGATGAGAAATTGGAACACCTTTTTAAATCTAATTGCAAAGAAGAAAGATTCACGAAACAGATTATATCGTCAGGTTATATGGATCGTGTCATTTTCATGCATGACCTATTAAGACTTAATTTAAAGGATATTTTTTCACATGAAGAAAAAGAGCTTCCGATTTATATACTACTTAAAGGGCAGACACTTGACGTTGGCGGAGCTGAACTTAACTCAGGGTACTTAGCATACCCTATAAATAATAGAGCAGAGAATAGGGTTATCATTTTAAAAATAGTCAACCTCCTATTTATGTTACAAGAAACAGTTACCTTAGATGAAACTGGTAAAAAGAGTCAGTTACCTAATACTGTAAGCGAATATGTTACTCGGCAAAAAATTATTAAATCGCAAGGTGGAACATATTCTACAGTAAAAAAGGAAAAATTTCTCACTGAACTTGAAGAAGAAGCAAAAAAAATGTTTAATATTTCAATAGATAAAGCTCGAATGGATACAGATTTATCTGACTATGCGCCTTCTTCTTACGAATTTTCTAAACATTTAGTAGTTAAGAGGAGAATTCATGCTTTTGACACTTCTGGCAGTTCTGGTTCCAGTGGCTCCACTTTAAAAGGGTACATATCTATAGGAATTGCTCCTGATAATAGTATAGATATTTAATAACAAGCATGTTATAAGTAAACGTTATCTCACAAATACACCACATAAAATTATTGTGGTGTTCTTTTTCACTATTACATCAAACGTATATTCTGTTACTATAATTTATGAAGTTAAAAGGAGGTTTTTTGAATGAAAGGTACACTCGAAAAACGTGGTGACAAGTGGCGTATGCGTGTTGTGGTTGGCTATAACGAGCTAGGAAACCCTATCCGCCGATCACGTATAGCAAACTCAACAAGCAAACGTGAAGCACAGAAAGAGCTGGCTTTATTTATTGCAGAAATTGAACTAGGCGAATATATCGAACCGTCAAGAATGACGTTCAAAGAGTTTGTAAACGAGTGGGAGCAGAAGTACGCAAAACAGCACTTAAAAGAAACCTCTTTGCATATATATAAACACACCATTAAAACTCATTTTCTTCCTGCGTTTGGAAATAAACAATTAAGAGATATTAAAACTATCCACATGGTTACTTTCATCCAACAATCATTGGATAAAGGGTTAAAGTCCAGTACTGTTCATAAACAACACGCTCTCTTAAAAAGTATATTTCAAAAGGCGCGTGAGTGGGATTTCATTAAGAAGAGTCCTATGGATGGAGCAACCAAACCTAAAGTTCTTAAAACGGAAATACAACCGTTCAACCGTGAAGAAATTATACAGATACTAAATTTATTAGAACAAGAAACACCTGAGTACAAGTTACTATTTCAATTAGCACTCATTACTGGAATGCGGCGTGGTGAACTGTTAGGACTTGAATGGAAACATATTGATTTTGACAAGAGTGTAATTTATGTAAAACAGGCATTATCTTGTGTTCGGAGAAATTATATTGTTGGTACTCCCAAAACAAAATCATCCATACGATCCATACCAATACCAACTTTGTTTATTGAAAAGTTAAGACAGTTTAAGTTATATTGTCGTGAAAAAAGAATGTCTATAGCAAATAAATGGGTAGACGGAAAACATGATTTTGTATTTACTCATTCTGGTCATGCGATGAGTCCAGAACGAGTATCTACTAAGTGGAAGGAATTTTTAGAAGAACACCAGTTTAGACATATCAACTTACATGGTTTACGTCATACTTCAGCTACGTTCTTGTTGTCTGAAGGAGAAAATATGAAGGTCATCTCCCAGAGACTAGGACACAGCAACATAGGCACTACAATGAACATTTACGCTCATGTGCTAGAGGAAACAGAAAAAAGAGCAAGCAGTCATTTCGACAAACTGCTTGCCCCTGTGGTAAACGAATATAACAAAAAATAAATTTCCTGCCCCATTCCTGCCCCTTTTTGCTGTTATACTCATTTTACAACAGGTGTTATACTCTATAAATAACGTATAAAATTTAAGACCCAGTCGATTTGTAATGCTTGATACCAAGCCTCCAAAGCAGAAAACTAGGAATAATAAATAAAAAAGAAAACAGTGGAGACAACATATAAAATATCCCATCAGCCTTCCCAATGATAAACAAGAAAGGATAATAATTCACCAGTGAAAACGGAATAACAAATGTAAAAAACTTCACGACACTTTTTTTGTATACATCCAATGGATATTGATTTAACTCTTTCCCCCCATCTGTAAAAATATTCATAAACTCAAGCCCTTCCAACGTAAAGAAACAAATCGAAGCATATAGAACAAATAAACAAAAAAAGATACAAACACCGCCGACAATCATTAAAATAAGTGTACCTATTTTTTCACTGTCCCACACAACACCACAAGTAAAAACCGCATAAAAAAACACAGCAGTTGCTTGAATCAAACGTCCAATTCTTGTTAGCTCCATTTTTGAACCAATCACTTGCAAGACTTCATGTTGTGGACGAACCATCATTCGATCAAATTCTCCATTAGAAATGGTGCTTGAAAAAGCATCAAATCCCCTGCCAAAACATTCGGCTAATGCAAACGCCATATAAATCGTGCCAAAACAAAGCAATACTTCATTAAATGTATACCCTTTAATCGTAGAGAAACGCTCAAATAAAAAGTACATACTTATAAATGAAAAGAAAGTCGTAAATCCTTGTCCAAATGCGGTTAAGAAAAAAGATGTTTTATATTGCATCGCTGCACGCAAATGAATCGAAAAATAAGTGAAATATAGTTTCATGGTTATCCCCCTTGTATAACGATTCGTTTTAAAGTATGTGTGAAAAACCATTTACCAGTAATAATCAAAACAACTGCCCATATCATTTGCATTCCAATTGCACCAAATGAATCACTCATCGAAATGCTTCCATTATAAATTTGAAACGGAACATTTTGCATCGAACCAAACGGAGTGAACTGAACGACTTTTACAAACCAATCAGGAAAGAACGGTAACGGAACAAGTGCCCCAGAGAAAAAATCCGCAGTCATCACTAAGATAATCCGAACTCCCATTGGCGAAATAGTGTAGAACGTAAAAATATACACGAACATACAATAAGCAACGACAACAATAAAAGCAAAAAACATCGAAATAATAAATAAGCAAAATATTGAGAACGAAGAAGGAAAAGAAAAATGGTACGGTTCAGGAAGAAAAGAAGCAATAATAAGAATCGGCAAGCATCGAAGTACTGCCATTGACAACCTATGTGCACAACTTTTCATAAACCACACATTGTACAAATGAAGTGGGCGACATAATTCATAAACAACACTTCCTTGCGTAATTAACTGAAATAATTCATTATCCAACAACCATGTCATAAATAAGGCAAGGAACGCTTGTTGCAACCATAGATAACTGACTACTTGGGAAAATTCCATTGGAGCAGCCGCTTCATTACTAACATAAAAAGCATCATAGACCATGATATGAATAAATCCAAATGCAAATTGTGTAGCTATCCCTGCATAAGCCGCTGCTCGATATTGTAAGTTGTGAATAAAACGGATTTTGAAAAAAGCGAGATATGTACTCATATTTCATACTCCTTATATAATCCAACAACCACATCATCCACCGTTGCATGGTTTACACGCACATCATATAACTCTACACTATTTGCTAAATAAGTAATTGCTGAAGAAATAGAAATAACCTCCGTATCTATACCGAGAATCATTTGTTCACTATGTTGTTCAATAACCGTTAACCCATTTGCCAACTGGTTTAGAATACCGTTAAAACGAATCGTCAATGTTTTATTTTGACTAAATTTCTGTTTTAAGTCATCTAATTGTCCATCTAACAAAATTTTTCCTTTGCCAATTAAAATAATTCTTTTTGTCAAAGCTTCAATATCTTGTGTATCATGAGTTGTTAAAATGATCGTTGTCTTTTTCTCTCTATTAATGGTCTTAATAAATTCACGAACAGCTATTTTTGAAACGGCATCAAGTCCAATTGTTGGTTCATCTAAAAATAAAATTTTGGGATCATGAAGCAATGAAGCAACAATTTCACATTTCATTCGTTGTCCTAAACTTAGTTGTCTTGTCGGAATTTTGATAATTTCTGTAATGGAAAGTAGTTCAGATAACATCTGTACGTTTTTTTGAAAAAGTGGCTCAGGAATTTTATACATATGTTTTAACAGTTCAAAAGAATCATTGACTGGTACATCCCACCATAATTGCGAACGTTGTCCAAACACTACACCAATATCCTTCACATAATCTATCCGATTTTTCCAAGGAACACGTCCATTGATTTGGCATGTACCACTATCAGGGTAAAGAATACCACTCATAATTTTAATCGTTGTACTTTTTCCAGCTCCATTTGGTCCAATGTAACCAACCATTTCCCCTTCATTAATTGAAAAAGAAAGATCATTCAGTGCAGAAATTGTTTCATACTCACGCCTAAATAATGACTTAAAGGCATTTTTCAAGCCAGCATCCCGCTTAGAAATTTGAAATGTTTTTGTCATATTTTTTACTTCAATCATTTTTTTCCCTCCCTACTTTTTTGATAGATTTATATTTTTAAGACAAGGATTTAAATTATATCAAAAAAATTAGACAAATATCAACAATTTTTTCTATTAATTATTTAGTACATGATTGAATAAGTTACATACATATAGAAAAAAGGAGGAATTAGGATGCATACAATTACCGTTAATGGAACAGGTTCCATTATCGCAAAACCAGACACTGCTTCTATTATACTTGGAGTCCGCACACACGCAAAAACAGTGAACGAAGCATTAGCAAGCAATAATAAATACGCACAAAACATTTTAAAAGGTCTATATGATATTGGCATTTCAAAGAATGACATCGAAACGAGCAGTTTTTCTATTTATCCACAGTACAATTACGATCCGACTCCAACTCTCTCTCAATACGAAGTGGAACATTTATTTCACATTACTTTACATGATACAAATAAAGTTCCAGAAATTTATTCGATCTCTACTGACCATGGAGCAAACGTTGCCCAAGCACTTCGATTTTCTCTAAAAAATGCTGAAACTTATTATGAACAAGCATTAACAAAAGCACTTCACCAATGCCATCAAAAAGCAATGGCATTAGCAAAATCACTAAATGTATATCTTTCTCCTATTCCTTACAATGTCAAAGAATTATCTACTATACAAAGCACACCAGTTTCTAGCAAAATGGTATTAGCACAATCCGCTCCACCTATTCAATCTCAAGACATTTTGATTGAAGCAAGTGTCCAATGTATGTTCTCTTATTCAACTATTCATTAGATAAATATGGATGAATTTTCTAAGATTTCCCCTCCACTTTTAACAAACACAAAAAAGCACACACCACGGTCGTAAAAAGGACGTGATCTGTGCTTGAAATTATTAAACATCATTTTTAAAATAAACATTAGAAATTGGAGAGCATATTGAATATTTATTTGCTGCACAACACCTACATTTTTCAACATACTAACCCTCTCTAATTATTTTTCAATACTTTTTCATCTTAACATTGACTTTTTATTTGTCGATAAATTTTTGTATTATTCACACAAAATTCACAATGTCTTTTCTTCTTTACATTTCTGTAAGTTTAGAGATGATATCTTCTCGCTTCAGTGGTTTATTAAAGTAATATCCCTGTATGATATCGCATTTAAAATCTTTATACAACTCGTACTGTTCTTGTGTTTCCACGCCTTCAGCTACTACTTGTAATTCCAAATTTTGGGCAAGTTCTATAATTGTTTTTGTAACAAATCGTTTGCGTTCATCTTTTTCTATATCACGAGAAAATGACATATCTATTTTAAGAAAATCCAGTGGTAAATTAACAAGATAGTTGAATGATGAGTAATTTGTGCCAAAATCATCTATTGCTATAGTAACCCCTTGCTCACGCAAAAGTGATAACTTTCTACTGTTGTTGTCCATATCAGTCATCAGTATGCTTTCCGTTATCTCTAATTGTAAATGCTCTCCCTTTAGACCTGTGGCTTCTAAAATCTGTATAACATCATCAACAAACTCAGTTCTTCTAAGTTGAGCAAATGAAATATTAACCGAAATCTTACCATCAAATCCATGCTGTTCTACTAGTTCTTTCGCAAAACTACAAGAAGTCTGCAATGCCCATGCACCAAGCTTATTAATAATGACATCATCACTTTCAGCAATCGGGATAAATTCACCTGGACCAATAAATCCAATAGATTGGTTTTGAATACGCATGAGCGATTCGATTGCTACAACTTTTTTGCTGATGGTATTGTATTCCGGTTGATACATCAAAAAGACTTCTTCATTTTCTATACAATCTCGCAAAATTTGTAAAATCTTATTATGACGTTCAATAGTACTGTGCATCTCATCATTAAAGAAGCAAATCATATTCTTTCCATTGTCTTTAGCTTGATACATAGCAATATCAGCATTTTTAATAAGCAACTCCACACTATCTCCATTTTCCGGATAACTTGCAATCCCAACACTTGCAGTAACAAAAAATGTGTTATCTCCCAATTTAAACGGTGTTTGTAATTCTTCCAATAAATAGTGTGTGGCACTCTTCATTTGCTCCAGTGTGCCAACTTTCGCTAAAAGAAACTCATCACCACCAATTCGGGCACAAATATCAAATTCTGCCTTGCAATTCAAAAAACGTTTTCCCACAGCTTTTAAAAGTTCATCTCCCACAGGATGACCAAAAATATCATTCACTTGTTTAAAGCTATCTAAATCAATAAAAAACACACTGAATACACTCTCAGATTCCAACAATTGTGCTATTTTTTGTTCAAATGCATTTCTATTATACATTCCTGTAATATTATCATGTAATGCTATGTATTCATTCTTCATTTTTTCATCATTTATAATTACAAATTGCTTCTCTAACGTTTGAATCATTTTGTTGTAGTTTCGTGCCATGTCTCCTAATTCATCATTATTCTGAAGGTCGCACACAACAAACTTTCCTTCTTCATCTCCAGAAGCAAATGCCTCTTTTAATTGCAGAATAGGTGTAGTAAAATTTCTTGAAAATCTAATTCCCAAAAACAGGGCAAGCGAAATCGTTAATAACGTAGATATAACAGCAAGTTTGATAGAGTTATCTCTATCAGTCGTATATTCACTATAATCCTGTCTCAAAAATAAAACTAACTCATCCATTACAGTATAGTAGTAGATACGGCGTACGTTCCCCATAACATCATCAATTAACCCTGTGTCTGGAATCTCACCTGCTTTATAGCGTGGAATTAAGTTCATTATCTTCGGTGCAGCTGTATACGAATTAAAAAATCTAGGTTCTTTATGATATAAAATAAAATTGTCGGAATCAGTGATAAAAGAAAGTCCTGTTTTTCCAAATTCAATACCTTTGAAAAATCCTGCCACCGTATCAGTATCAACAAATGCTACTACAATACCTTGAACTTGGTTATCTGCTGTTCGCAACACTTTACTAATAGCAAGACACTTCTTTTTAGGGTCATTTGGAAACATCAAAGACTCGTGAACCTTACTAAAAAAAACATAATCTGGGTCTTTATTCTCTAAAACACGTACATAGTAATCGTTTTTCGAGAGAGAAAGTCCAATAGTTTTAGGATAATAACCAGCCACAACTGTTCCTTTTTCATCAAGCAAAACAAAATCTTCAAATGTTAATGATGAGTTAATATATTCATGAACATATGTAGTAAGTTCTTCTCGTGCATTATGTATCTTCTGAGAATTAACTATATATTTCTCGTTTTCATGTAGAAAATTTCTGATACTAGAGTTGGTGCTTAATAAAGAAACCTCATCCTTATATAGTTTTGTAATCGCTTTTAATGCAGAGGCAGATGTGTGAGCTAATGTATTTAGCCGATCTTTATGTAACTCTTCAATTTGTGAAATATTAGCAAATAAACTGAAAGTCATAACAATCATCATTGGTACTATAGAAAATGTTACAAGCATAATCAAAATCTTTTTTCTAACAGTCAACTTAATCCACAACCCCTAACGTACTAGTTCTTGTTAACTTGTTGCTTCAATTCCTACATGTTTTCTATCTATATTTTTATTATCTCATTCAAAACAACATGTTTATTCTAAGTACATTGAATATAGGAGCCTACAAACCTTAAGACAAGGAAGATTCAATCCTAACACTAATATTTTACTATCTTAAATCATTTATGTCAAAATTCCTAAAAAATAATTTTTCACTAACTATATAAAAAATAGATAAATGATAATTTTTTTGTTAAACACGTAAAAAATATCCGATAAAATCATTTTCACTAGATTTTATCAGATATTTTTATTCTTTAGATGATTTTTTCATATATCTGTTGCAAGATTATTTGAACATGTTCAAATCCCCTTCTTTATCTACACTACTTAATCTCACTCAATTGTTTTTCTACACTTGTTTTGATTATTTCCCACTCTGGTTGATGGCGTACTTGAAAATATAAGCTTCTTAGAAATGATTTCACATTCGCATAAAGAACCCAGTAATTTTCAGGATCTAATTCTATCTTTTTCTGTTTTAAATGACTGGAAATATTGTCTATATGCTTCACAAAATCATATAGTGGAAATCCTTTTCTGAGCATAGCTAACAGTGGATGAATTAATCGTTCATCTTCTTCATCATGATAAGCATATGTAGACACATAGATTTTTTTCATTATTTCAGTCAAAAATTCTTCATATATATCTTGTCCGAATGTATCTGTATCATTAAGTACAAGCTCATCAATCGCATCCGCACAATGAGCTACACTATGTGCCCATCCTTTTTCTTTTACATACCCTCGAAAATCTTGTTCCATTTGTATATATTTCATCAAGCAATCTTTCACTAATAAAAGCGTACCTTCATCCAAAAAATGATGCTGATTATCGGAATACAAGATTTGTGCCACAAGCAATACACTAAATGAACGAGTAAAAACAGAATCATCTTTCGTCAATCCAAGTCCTTTTAATAAATACTCTTCATTTAATAGAAGGTTCAATGTTTCATTTAAACATTCCCAATTTAAATAATCATGATGAATAATCATTTTGGAAAAAGTTCTGTGAATCAAAATATCTCGAAGTTCTGGATCAATAGAACCAATATACTTCAACATATGTGTTACCAATTCCTCACAATTTTCCTGCTCAAGAGAAATTTTGTTATTTTGCACATCCAATAATTTGCTTTTTAATTCTAATTCCTTCATGTAGATTCTCCTTTACAATAGCTCACTTGGCAAAATATAATCGCTTATTTTCTCCCAATTAGGCTCTACGCAAAAAATACATTCAGGTTCTCAATATCACCAAAGTTATGTTTAAAAAAGCACATACCACACCCATGAAAAAGATGTAATCTGTGCTTGAAATTATCCTAAATAATTTTTAGATAAACAATAACAATTGGAGATTACGCTGAATATTTATTTGTTGTACAGTACCTAAACTTTTCAACACGCTAACCTCCTTTAACTAAATTTTTAATACTTTTTTATCCTAACATTGGCTTTTTTGTTTGTCAACGAATTTTCCGAAAAATGTTTGTATGCCTTGTTAAATTAAATTTTTCATCACCAGTGATAAATTTTTTTAATTATGCAATCTTATTCTCTCATTACATAAAGAAAATAATTTTTCGCAATCTACCAAATCTCTACTCATTTTTAAACAAATGAACTACAATATTATTAGAAAATTTAATTAGGAGGGCATGCTATATGAGTTTAGAAAGTGTTCAACAATTTTTTAAAGAAATGAATAATGGGGATGAAGTGATTGTTTTAAGTAAAAGTAGTGCCACTGTGATATTAGCAGCTAAAGCGTTGAGCATTGAACCACAATTGATTGCAAAAACGTTACTTTGCCACACAAAAGAGGAAATTGTTCTCATTGTGATGGAAGGAACAGCAAAACTGGACAATCAAAAGTTTAAAAAACAATTTCAAACAAAAGCAAAAATGGTTAGTCTAGATGTTGTCGAGGAAATAACAGGACATCCAGTTGGTGGCGTTTGTCCATTTGGTTTGAAAAATCCATTGAAAGTATATGTAGATGAATCACTAAAAAAATATGAATTTGTTTACCCAGCCGCTGGAGCAATTAATGCCGCTATTAAATTAACACCAACTTATTTACAAGAAATTACAAATGGTATTTGGGTAGATGTATGTCAAAATGAGCGAGTTTCTTCTATATAAATAACTACTACTCTATTCAGTTCTCGCATCAGAAAAGAAGATATATAGCAGTCATTTTGAAGGTTTTAGTGTTTAGGATTGGTTTATTACATGTTGATAATATCTTGTTTTGGCAATCAAATATTACACGAGGATGGGACAATTTGGGTTTTTTTACCCATTTTTTCCATCCTCATATTTTTAACTTTTTACGTGCTCCTGACAATTTTCTTTCCACTTACAAGTATTTCTAATCGGTGTAAAAAATGGTCGATCTCCCTCTCCATAATTTTCACCCTTTTTTACTTCTTTTGTAGCATAAAAAGCCACATAAAAGATAGTGCTTGTTTTAACTCATTGTCTAGTCTTTGAAGGTGTATATCTTGCACTCCCTGCTTGTATACACCTTCCTCCCCTACTATTTTAAAGCCGTTTTCTGTCGCAAGTCTCGAAAATTCCCACGGCATCATGGTGTTACAAAAAACAGATTCACCATACAATCTACGATAACTATTTTCTCTTGGCCCAGCAGTTGCTCCAAGTAGCCCAACACATAAGTATCCATCCGTCTTCAAAGCTCGGTTTACTTCATTTAATACAATTAGCGGTTGTTCTACCCATTCTAATGAATTAATTGCTATTGCTCCATCTAACGTCTCATTTTCAAATGGAAGTTTTTTTAAGTCTCCTTGAATAAACGTTAAATTTTCTATCACTCTATGATTGGCAATCTCAATCATTTCATTAGATAAATCAACGCCAGTTACTTGAAAGCCATTCTTCGCTAGTGTATATGCTCCATAACCATCTCCACAACCAAGGTCAGCTACATATCCTTCTTTTAAAAAATTCATAAAGAATGGGATAATTGATTTTCTACTTCCTACATCCCACATTTTTTCACTTCGTGAAGCCCAATTATTTGCTTGTGTATTCCACAATTTTTCCGTTCCTTTATGCCAGTCCATCTAAATCACCTTCTTTTTTTAATTAGAAACGTATTCCAGAATAATCATCATCTCAATAAGTTCAGAAAAATGTTCGATTGTTTCATCAGCCGCTTTTGATAATATAAACCATGGATTTTTTTTCCAGATTGTTTTCATTCCAACTGCTTTTGCTGCTTCCATATCATTTAGTGGATGATCTCCCATATAGACTGCTTTCTCTGGAGTAGTTTGGCATCTGTCTAGGGCAATCATAAACAACTTACTATCTGGTTTTTTACATCCTTCTACTTCAGAAATAACAATTGTATCAACTAAATCAGTCAAACCAAGAGTTTCTATTGTGGCACGTTGTCCTTTTTCTTTTCCATTTGTAACAATTCCTAATTTATATTCCATTTTCTTTAACTCTTTTAGTGTATCGATTACGCCATCAAATGATATACAGTACTCATGAAACGCTGCATAGTAATCGTTAATAAATCGGCTTGCATCCGCAATCATGTGTTCACTTTCTAATCTAGTGTATACTTTTTCCTTTGTCGCATATCCTTGTGCATCCAATGAAATAAAACGATTCACATATGTTTGCTTGTCCACGCCAATAAGTCGCTTGTATGTATCAAACTGAGCGTTAGCAAAACTTCTAAGTGATACTTCCCGATTATGTAGTGTTCCATCTAAATCAAATAAAATTGTATCAATTCTCATAATATCCCCCCAAAACTATCAGGGCAGTATCTTACACCACCATTTACATTATAACACGACTATTCTTTTATTGCTTTTACATAATTTATAGGTAGTCATTGCCACAATGAATGAACTAATCAAGAAAAGTGTAGAGTCTCCCATTGTAAATAACCGACCAATATAAGTAAGAAATGCTTGATCTATTTCTGCATTCATACCCTTACCTCTTCAACCATTTAACTATATAGACGGTAATATTGTTTTCAGTTAGGCAAAAATATAAACCTTGGAACTATTCATGTTCGATACAAATAGTTCTAAATCAATTAAAATCTTTTTTGCCGTCTATATAAGTATATTCAAAAGAAAATGTTTTTGTTCAAAAAATAAATACGAGTCTAGAAGAAAAGTGACTAAAAACACCTTCATTCTCCAGACCCGCATCATAAATAGCTATCAAAATAATGCTAAATCAATGATTTAGTAAATCATTCATTCACTAAAAACCCTTCAAAAAAATGTAACCCCAGCCTCTTGTTTTCCTAATTCTCTTTAATAATTTATAAAATACACTGCCGCCGATGATAAAAATAAAATAATGGCCGGCAGTATTTGTTGAAACGTATCCTTTACCCTAATATGAACAAATATACCAACGAACATAATGATAGCTAACCAAGCTCCAGCAAATACTGCCCATGAAATTGTCCAAATTCCAACAAACATGGCGACAGCCCCAATAACTTCTACTAAACCAGTCACAACTCGAAACCATTGCGGAAGTCGCCAATGTTCAAACGATTCTCTATGCATTTTTGAACCAAAAACTTTTGTTACGCCTGCCAATAAAAAGACAAACCCTAATACAAATTGCAACACTATAGATAAGATGTCCACTTAAAAATCGCCTCCCTTTCCTGTGATACTTCAAACATATTCTGTGAAAATTGAAACATACATGATATTTTTATTTTGCTTGTATAATTGTTAGGACTGTGTTACCTTTAACGTGATTTATTAAAGGGGGAATATAATGAAATCGCCATCTAAGGAAGAGATTTTGGAAGTACATGTAACAAAAGTAATTTCAGATAAAGATATCCAAAGAATTCATCTTACAACCAATATTGCAGATATTACCGTAAAAAAGGGGAAAAGTTCTTCGATTCATATAGAATTTTTTGGAGTTAAAACTGCTAAATTAGAGCCAATATTTCAAGTAGAAGAAAATGAAAAGAAATTAAACATCCATTGTACATACAAAGATACACATTTAAATCAATTTGATTTTTCTACCATGAAAGAACAATATAAAATTAAAGTAATTCTTACTATTCCTAATCAACACTTTGAGAAAATACGTTTTTCAAGTATGACTGGAAATATTAAAGTAAATGGCTCTAAAACTGATTTGTTACATATAACTACAGAAACTGGAGATATCACTGTCGATAAAACAAAAGCAAAAGAATTTGTTGCTCACTCCAATACAGGCGATATCCATCTAGTAAGCAATGTTTCTGGAAATAAGAATATCCGCACGAATACAGGTAATATTTTTATTCACGAAACAGCACTTGAACATCCAATGAAACTGATTACAACCATCGGGGACGTTACCATTGTTGCTCGTCAATGCCCAACAAATGCTTCATTTGATATGCGAACAACAACTGGAGAAATTGATTTATTCGGTAGTCGCTCTGAAAGACATCTAACAAAAGAAATTGGGATAGGTAGTCCATTAATTGAAGTACATACACGTTCTGGAGATATTGAAGTTCGTTGTAGAGAAATCTAAATAAAAAGCGACTCGAGAACATTTCTCTGAGTCGCTTTTTTATTTAAATTATCTTATTAAGAAAAGGTTACACACCAATACTTGTTTGACTTATCTTTTTCGTCTTTCTAGGTTTGTTCATCGTTTGTTTTACTTGAAAACGTTTTGCAATCAATGATAATCCGTAATTGACTACAAAGTACATAAAACCTGTAAGTGCGATAATCGGAATTGTATAAGTTGTACTTTGACCATAAACAATTTTTGCATTGTGGGTTAATTCTGGTAAGGAAATGATAATTGCTAAGGAAGTATCCTTCAATAAAGAAATAAATTGACTTACGAGCGGTGGTACCATTCGGCGAAGTGCTTGCGGAAGAATGATATACCATAATGCTTGGATATAGGAAAGTCCTGAAGACCTTGCTGCTTCCATTTGTCCTTTTGCAATAGAATTCAAGCCACTTCGCACGATTTCAGAAATCATTGCTGCTTCAAAAACAGTCAATGCAGTAATTGCAGCAACCTTAATCTCTAGCTTAATTCCAACTTCTCGCAGTGCAAAATAAGTAAAGAAGATAATCAACAGTAGTGGTAAATTACGGATGCCTTCCACCAGTAAACTGAAAATTCGAGAAACAATCGGAATCTTACTATAGCAGATTGTACCAACAAACGTACCAATAATAAAACTAAAGACAATTGCATAAATCGCAATTTCTAATGTAACTCCAAACCCTTCAAGAAGGAATCGGATATTATCCCATGAATATGCACCAACAAAATCCATTTATATTCCCCCTTTAATAGTTTCGAGCCAATTTTCTTTCGTACCATCGAACACTAATACTAAGTGGCACAGTTAACACCAAATAGAACAACGCAACAATTATATAGACATCAAAAGTGACAAATGTTGTTGCTGAAACTGCATCCCCAAAATACATTAAATCCATTCCTGCAACAAGACCTAAGACGGAAGAATTCTTTACCAAGTTAATAAATTGATTACCTAAAGGTGGCACAACAATTTTAATCGCTTGGGGGAGAATTACAAGTAACATTGCTTGATAGAATGATAAACCCGAAGACCTTGCTGCTTCCATTTGTCCAGTTGGAACACTTAGAATACCTGCACGAATTGCTTCAGCGATAAAGGCAGATGTATATACAATCAATCCAATCGTACCCGCTGTAAATCCACTAAAAATAATCCCCATTGCAGGAAATCCAATATAAAACATAAGCACAATAATAATGACTGGAATATTACGAAAAAATTCTGTGTATGCTCTACCAAGAAAATTCATAAATCTATTTGGCAAAAACTGTAATACAGCAATAAATGTTCCTAAGAAGAAACTACCTATAAGACCAAAACCACTAGCGATAACTGTATTCTTAAACCCTTCAAGGAAGGAATCGAAATTATTTGTGAGAATAGAAAAATCAATCATGTACTCACTCCTCTTTATCCATTAGAAATGAAGAAGAATTGCCTCAACACAAGGTGATTATCCATCTTGTGTTGAGAACAACTCTTAACTATTAAGCGATGTTTATTTTTTTTCTTCACCAATCCATTTTTTATAAATTGTGTCATACTCTCCACTAGCTTTAAGGTCTTTTAGTGTACCATTCACTTCATCAGCCAATGCTTTTTCATCTTTTTTCACAGCGATTCCATAAGGCTCATCAGTAAACGTACCGCCTACAACTTCATAGTTTGCATCTTGCTTTTGCATACCATATAAGATTGAGTTATCCGTTGTTAAAGTATCACCTTGACCTGCTTTTAAAGCAACGAAAGCCTCACTGTAGTTTTCAAATTCTAGCACTGTACATTTTGGAGCTTTCTCTTTAATGTTAATAACCGATGTAGATCCTTTAACACCTAATACTTTTGTACCTTCTTTAATATCGGCAATACTTTTAATTGTACTACCCTTCTTTACTAAAAGAGATTGACCCGCTGCAAAATACACGTCAGAAAAATCTACTTGTTTTTTACGCTCCTCTGTAATTGTCATTGTCGCAACAATCATATCAATATCTCCATTATTTAACATCGGAATACGTGTTTTAGAAGTAACCTCTACTAATTCAATTTTGTTTTCATCACCAAGAATTTTTTTTGCAATTTGTTTGGCAATGTCAATGTCAAAACCTTCTACTTTTCCTGATGCTGGGTCTTTCAAACCAAATAGATTTGTATCATACTTTACACCAACAACCAATTTTCCACGCTCTTTAATTTTAGCTACTGTACTTGAAGTTCCAGGAGTTTCACCTTTGGCTGGTTCATCTTTAGCTGATTCATCTTTCTTTCCACATCCACTTAGTACCATAAAAACACTGATAAAAACTGCTAATAAAAGCATTAACTTTCTTGATTTGATCATAGTTACTCCCCCTAATATGTTATTAATGATTTGTCACACGACTTAAAAACTGACGAGCTCTTTCTTCTTTCGGACTTTTGAAGAATTCTTCTGGGCTCTGTGATTCTTCGATAATTTTACCGTGATCGATAAAAATAATACGGTCTGCCACATCACGTGCAAAGTTCATCTCATGGGTCACAATTCCCATTGTCATACCTTCTTCTGCAAGCGTTCTCATAACATCCAAAACTTCACCGACCATCTCTGGATCAAGTGCAGAAGTTGGTTCATCAAATAGCATAACTTCTGGTTTCATCGCAAGTCCACGAGCAATTGCTACACGTTGTTGTTGTCCACCTGAAAGCTCAGAAGGATACGCATTAGCTTTCTCAGCAATACCAACTTTTTCTAAGTAAAACATTGCTGTTTCCTCTGCTTTCTCTTTTGATTGCTTCAAAACTTTAATCGGAGCTAATGTAACATTTTGTAAAACTGTTTTGTGAGGATATAAGTTAAAGTGTTGAAAAACCATCCCAATATTCTGACGAAGTTTGTTAATATTCGTCCCCTTACTTTGTACTTCTATTTTATTGACTGTAAGGCTTCCTTTGGAAATAGCTTCTAAGTTATTAATACATCTTAAAAGAGTACTCTTCCCTGAACCAGATGGGCCAATAATAACAAAAACTTCACCTTTATTAATCTGTAAATCAACATCCTTCAAAACATGAAAATCACCATAATACTTATTCACATTTTTAAAAGTGATCAAACAACCCCCACCTCCCCTTAATTTATTTACACTGATGTTGGATAGTAGTAAAACTGGTACTATAAGAAAATAGACAATCGTATACTTTCTATCTACAAAACTACTACCTAGAATGGTTTCTGACTTATGAGATAATAAAACCCATTGATTTACAGTTCACTAACTCTATCAAATTTTCTCATTACTGCAAGTGTATAGTAAACTTTCATTTTCGTCAATATACTATATTTTTGGAGATACAACAAATACGCAAACGTTTTCAATCCGAACGATAAACTAATCAAGTTGATAATCGTTCATACGTGTGAAGATTTTTTCTATATTTAGTTTTTTTTGTTAGAAAAAACTAAAATTCAACGCTCATTTTTGTCACTAGCTCCACAAATTTTTTTATGCGTTTGTCGTGTTATTTGAAACACGATGCATTTTTCATGAAAAAAATTAATTTTTGCAATTTAAAATCTCTCTTCAGGTTTAAAATGTGTATCTCAATCCTGAAAGGAGACTATGACAAAATTTATTACATACCACAAAAAACTATGTTTAAGATAATTTTCTTATCAACTAGCTGTACGTATAACTCTCACGAATACTTTCTGCCTCCCTAATTCTTGTAGTTCCTGTTCAGATACGCTTTTGTATACATCAATATGGTTGCCTTTAATCATTCCACCTGTGTCATCAGCTCTACGTCTTTCAACTCTACCATCACTGTATTTCACTTCTACAATAGAACCGAGTGCAATAATACGAGGATCTACAGCAATTGTAACTCCACTTTGTACCCTTCTACCTGAAGCAGTAATCCCATAATCAATATCTCCACTCTGTTTTCCTGTTGACTCCATTCCTTCGTTATAGAAAGTAGCCACAAAAGAAGTCCAATCAGACGGACGCTCATCAGAAGACACCGCTTGCCTCTCATATAGTGTCTTTTTTGATTTTACGCCCGCTAATACTTTTTTAATCTATTAACATCCTTTATGAGAGAATCATTTTCTCTTTCTAATGATGCATTCTTTTTTATAAGTAATGCTAACTTACTCTCTAATGCTCTATTATTTTTTTCTAATAAAGCTATCTTATCTTCTAATGCCTTATTATTTTTTTCAAATACAGATAAATTGTTTTCTAACTCCTTACTTTGATTATGTAACTCATGGCTGTCTGTTGTAAGCTGATTAAAGTTCTGTTTCACATCCTTTATTCTTGCATAACTATGACTTCCATAAATTACTAGACTGCTAGTCAAAGATACCAACCAGGCAACTAGCATAGTGCTAATCCATTTGCGTTTGTTCATTTATTTCACCCCTCTTTTTAATAGCTACTACATGAATTGATTTAACATGTAATTAGCTGAAAACTGCTTGTCCATACTTTTTTGTAACCAATAGTGACGACCATTACTTCTATTCTATGATCGGTCTTTGGAAATTATTCTTTATTTTTTGATTGCGTATGCATATATGGATAATTTAGTGGGATATTTAGGTTTATATACAAAATGTAGTAGTTAAATTAATTTGTGTGCGTTGGGGGGTGCTTGCATTTTTGATGCCTACAGGTGATTTGTGATTTTTTCCGATAAATGAACATTAAATAAATAATTTTCTGAGTTAATGTCAATAATATCCTTAAACTATGTTTGAAAAGGCTAGCACTATGTTAATAAACTTCTTGTTGAATACCGTTGCTTCTGGATTAATGATGAAACACAATTTGGATTGGCACAGGAAAATTATTGCAATTTCAATACTGTTATTTGTTATATCCATCTTGTTTCAGTCAGAATATATTATACGTAGAATTAAAATGAAGCCTTAATGACTGTTATGGGTATTTAATATCTCCTCAGAAATTATCGAAGAAAATAAATTCAACAATCATGCGTTTTCTTCGATAGTGTTATACTCATTAGCACAAAGTTTGCTACATTTTCTCTATTTCCATATATCCATATACTTTTTCTTGTACTTTTTCTCGTCAACGGTTTCAATTAACTCCATAGCCGTTTGTTTGATTTTCTCATCATCTAAGTGATCGGATAAATTTCTCATGTTTTGAATGATGTCAGAACGAATTAAAGTATAATTTTTTTCATCTGTATCATCTTTAAAACGATCAACCATATATTCCATAACCATCTCTTTTTGTTCTGTCCCAGCAAGCCCTACTTTCCATATAGACTGTAGGCTATGCCTAGCTGTAACAAACTTTTCATCTTTTGTTACGTCCCACAACCTAGAAAAATCTTTCATCATTCTCTTTTCTGAATCACTTTTAGCTAAATTAGCCAAATATTGTGCAGCTCGAGAGCGTTGATGGTTATCCTTATGAGTTAAATCCTCTAGTAGTTGATCCCAAACTTCGTAAGCCCAATCCACTTTTTGTTCTGTTGCTTCTAAAATATTGTGATATGCTTCATAGCGTTCCTCTTTATCCTTTGATTTCGATTTTTCGAATTCTATTTTCATTTGACTATCCATTTTCTCCACCACCTTCATTTACAACCTTTGTGTACTTCCCCCTCCCCCTCAAACCCCTTATATATCAAGGATCCACTAGCAACAACCAACACATTTCCCATAAACCTCGAATTTATGCCCAGTCACTTCATACCCCTGCAAATTCACTTCTGCATCAATCATAGGACATACAAAAAGCTCTTTTGTTTTCCCACATACTAGACAAATAAAATGGTGATGATGTTTGGATGTTTGACAACAAAATCGAAAATGTTTCTCTCCTATTAATTCTGTTTCTTCTAAAATACCTAGCTCCACAAACAAAGAAAGATTTCGATAAATCGTATCAAAGCTCAAACCATCATAGCGATTTTTCAACTCTTCTAGCACTTCTTTCGCCGTAATATACTTATCAATACGAGCAAAAAAGGCAATCATATCTGCACGCTTATCTGTTTGCTTATGTCCATTATCTTTCAATAATTGCATTGCCTGTTTTATATTCACCTCATCCCCTCCGTTTCCAAATAATCGTGATAATAAGCAAAATAACTGACAACATCACAACTGTACCACCGGGAACTAAATTAAGATAATACGCCAAAATCAAGCCGCCAATTACTGCCGTTTCCCCAAACAAAATAGAAAATAAAATCGTTTGCTTAAATCCCGTAGCAATTCGAATACTCGCCGCAACTGGAATCGTCATTAAAGATGAGACAAGCAACACACCAACAATTCTCATAGAAGAAGCAATTACTAAAGCAACAAGCACAATAAATACAAAATGAACAGGTTTTGCTGGAATTCCCGATGCAACCGCATGTTCTTCATCAAAAGAAAGCAAAAACAGCTCCTTATATAAGAAAAAAATAACCGCACATACAAGTACCGCAATACCCAAAATCACCCAGACATCCGAGCGTGTAACTGCACTAACACTTCCAAATAAATACGAAAACAAATCGGTGTTAAACCCATTCGCAAGGGAAATAAAAATAACACTCAAAGCAACCCCACCTGATAAAATAATTGGGATTGCTAATTCTTGATAATGTTTATAGACCGCCCGCAATTTTTCAATAAATAACGAACCCATCACTGAAAATGCCATCCCCATATACAGCGGATTCAGTGCAAAAGAAGTCATTTTTGTTAAGAGTAAACTAGCTGCAATTCCTCCAAGTGTTACATGACTTAAAGCATCGGCGATTAATGATAACCTACGAACAACAATAAAAACCCCAAGTAACGGAGCAATCACCCCAACAATCATTCCTGCCAACACAGCATTTTGTAAAAATTCATAGCGAAATAATGCATCAATCATTTGTTTTTCCTTCCTAGTGGTTGTGATTAATTTTCTGCACAGAATACCCATAAAAGTTAGACAGCTCATCTTCATCCAGCGTTAAAAAATCTTCAGCAATTCCATGAAAATGCAATTTTTTATTTAAACAAGCAACGTGCGTCACCTTGTCGGTAATTGTCCCGATGTCATGCGTAACGAGTAACAGTGTAAGCCCTAAATTTTTATTTAAATCCTCAAGCATTTGATAGAAACTTTTTACATTTTGGGCATCTACCCCAACCGTTGGCTCATCAAGAATTAAAAATTCAGGATTAGCAACAAGTGCCCGAGCAATAAATACCCGCTGTTGTTGCCCACCTGAAAGGTCTCCGATATTTTTATGTACACATTCCATCATTCCTACCGCTTCAATTGATTTATTTACGACAATTTTATCTTGTTTAGATAGAAAGTGAAACATCCCTAATTTTGCCGTTAAGCCACTAGCAACAACTTCAAATACAGTTGCTGGAAATCCTGTATTAAAACTGTTTGCCTTTTGTGAGACAAAACCAATTTTATATGATTCTTTTGATTTTTGAACTTGTGTGCCAAATACATTTATTTCTCCGCTACTTGGAGAAAGAAGCCCTAGCACACATTTTAATAATGTTGATTTTCCTGATCCATTTGGGCCAACTAGCCCAAGAAAATCTCCTTTTTGAATTCTTAAACGAACTTTATCTAAAACGAGCGTATTACCATAACTAAACGAAACATCTTTTACTTCTACAATCCAATCATTTTTCATCCATTTTCTCCTATATAAGAATGATTACGATTTATTATACATAAAAAACTGCTCTACTCAAAATAGTTTGATTCACACCTGCCGCCCATTTTTCATATGCTAAATATACGCAAGGAGGTTAACTATGAGCATCTACAAACACATTGTCAATCAAAAATTAAAAAATTTATCTGCAAATGATTTGAGTTTGTATAGCGAGCAATACAATTTAAAATTATCAACAAATGAAGTGGAGAAGATTATTGAAGTTATTCAAACAAACACAATTAATATTTTCGATGATAATGAGCGGACAAAATGGATTCGGGAACTCGCTCGAATTACTTCTCCAAATACAGCTCGCCAAGTGAATACGCTTCTTATGCAAATAACGAAATAATTACATGCACAAAAAGAGGGTGACCATCAGTTGTACAATACAACCACTGGTCACCCTCTCTATATTACATAAATTCTGCCATTAATTTCCCAAATGTTTCCTCACCTAATTGTAAACTAGCTTCAGTAAGTGGTTGCTCACTGTAACCTTTAAGCAATTCTTGGTAAGATTGACGCTCTTTGTTTTGGTAAATTAAACCAGTCACAAGACCATCTTTCTCCATTAATGTTTGCATTGCCATATTACGGTCAGATGGATCATATCCTTCAACTGCATCTAATGACACAAGATGTTCTTTGAACCAATCATATGTGTTTACTTTATTGTAAGTAACGCATGGACTGAAGATATTAATCAGTGAAAAACCTTTATGGTTAAGACCAGCTTCAATTAATGCTGTCATTCCTTTTAAATCATTAGAAAAGCTTTGTCCAACAAAAGTTGCTCCTGCTGTTAATGCCATTTCCATTACAGATAGAGATGGTTCAACAGATCCTTGTGGTGTACTTTTTGTTTTAAAACCTAAGTCACTACGTGGAGAAGTTTGCCCTTTTGTTAAACCGTAAATGTGATTGTCCATAACAATGTATGTGATGTCAATATTTCTACGAATCGCATGAATCGTGTGACCCATTCCAATCGCAAAACCATCACCATCACCACCTGAAGCGATAACAGTTAAGTCACGATTTGCCATTTTTACTCCTTGAGCAATCGGTAAAGAACGCCCGTGAATGCTATGGAAACCGTATGAATTCACATATCCAGAAATACGACCTGAACAGCCGATACCAGAAATAATTGCTAAGTTATGTGGCTCTAAGCCAACGTTTGCCGCTGCCCGTTGCATTGCTGCTTGTACGGAGAAATCTCCACAACCTGGACACCAGTTTGGTTTAATTTCGTTTCTAAAGTCTTTAAACGTTGCCATTTAAAACAACCCCTTCCTTGCATTTTGTATGAACTTCATGAGGCAAGAATGGATTTCCATCATATTTTAATAAACTTTGAATTTTGTCGTGATGTCCAACATTCATTTTTAAAATACTAGCAAGCTGACCAGTTCCATTGTTTTCAACAACGATAACTTTTTTTGCTTTTTCTACATATGGTAAAATTTCTGTTGTTGGGAATGGATGAACTAGACGAACATGAGTATGATTTACCTTGAGTCCATCTGCTTCCAAACGTTCCATTGCTTCTTCGATTACACCACGAGTAGAGTTAAAACCAACGAACAAAATATCTGCTACTTCATGTTTTGCATTCACGTGAATAGGTGTATTAAATTTCATATGATCTAATTTATGTAGACGTTTATTCATTTGAGCATCACGATTTTTTGGACTTTCTGATGGTCTACCAGTTTCATCATGCTCTACACCAGTTACATGGTGAATACCATTCTTCATTCCAGGAATAGAACGAGGAGATACTAAATCGTCAGTCACTTCATAACGCTTAAATAATCCTGCTGCTTCTGGAATATCCGTTTGTAATTTACCACGACGAATTTGAATTTTATTGTAATCTAATGGCTCAACCGTTTGTTTACCAAGAGATAATTGTAAATCAGATAATAAAATAACTGGAACTTGATATTCTTCCGCAATGTTAAACGCTTCTGCCATATCATAGAATGCTTCTTCTACTGTACTTGGTGCAATAACAACTTTTGGAATATCTCCATGTGTACCGTAAATCATTGCCATCAAGTCTGACTGTTCTTGTTTTGTTGGAAGTCCTGTACTTGGTCCACCACGTTGTGCATCAACAATAACAATCGGTGTTTCGGTCATACCAGCTAAACCAATTGCTTCCATCATGAGTGAAAGTCCTGGACCTGATGAAGAAGTTAAAGTACGTACACCTGCATAGTTTGCCCCAATTGCCATTGTACAAGCAGCAATTTCATCTTCCGTTTGAACAACAGCACCGCCAACTTTTGGTAACGCTTTAATTAAGTATTCCATGATTTCTGTTGCTGGAGTAATTGGATAAGCCGCCATAAAACGTGCTCCACCCGCTAAGGCTCCAAAAGCGATAGCATCATTACCAATCATAAATAGACGCTTTTTATTGTCCGCTTTCTCTAGTTGCATTGTTTGGATTGCTCCGTATGTTTCCTTAATGTAGTCCACACCTTTTTGGATTGCTTGCATGTTACTTGCTACTACTTGGTCACCTTTACGTCCAAAGATCTCACGAACAACTTCTTCAAATACAGAAATTTCTAAGTCAAGCACAGCACTAGATGCACCAATAGCAACCATATTTTTCATCAGTGATGTTCCAAGTTCCGTTGCAATACTTGTAAATGGAACCGAATACATTTTTGCTTTTGTTTCATCTGGGTTGACAGGATTGAATTTAGAATCTGCAATGATTACTCCATCTTGGCGGAGTTCATGAAAACTGAAGTCAATTGTTTCCTGGTCAAAAGCAACCAATATATCAAGATCATCAGCAATTGAACGAACTTCTTTCGTACTCACACGAATTTTATTATTCGTGTGTCCACCTTTAATACGTGATGAAAAGTGACGGTATCCATATAAATAATAACCAAGACGGTTTAAAGCGATGGAAAAAATCTCACCCGTACTTTCAATTCCTTCTCCTTGTTGTCCTCCAACTTTCCATGAAAGTTGATTAATCATGTTTTGACACCCCTTTAGCATTCTAACTATTTTTAATTCTTAATCATAAGTGTAGCATTTTTTTAAGAAAATCACTACACATCACTAATAATTTTCCTAATTATTTTTTGAACATTGAATCTGATTAATAGAAACTAATAATCGTATTAATTTTAGCCTTTATATACATAAAATGCAACAATAAAAAAAGAGAATAACCAAAATCGGTTACTCTCGCAAAATAAGCATACACCAAAATCAGAAGAAAGAAAATTTTTTATCCCTGTTTTCTACAAAAATCTTTCAAAAAAATGTGAAAAACTTCATCTGTTAGCGAGGTTCAACAATCAATTTAATAGCCGTTCTTTCTTCCCCATCTATCAAAATGTCTGTAAATGCTGGCACACAAATAAGATCAACCCCACTCGGTGCAACAAAGCCACGAGCAATTGCCACTGCTTTTACTGCTTGATTCAACGCTCCTGCACCAATTGCTTGAATCTCCGCAGTCCCACGTTCACGTAAAACGCCTGCCAATGCCCCTGCTACAGAATTAGGGTTAGATTTTGCTGAAACTTTTAATACATCCATTTCTAGCTTCCTCCTTCATACTTTGCCGTGAGACGCTTCTATCTCGTTTCTAACTATATTCTGCCGTTGGTACAAGTATGCTTAAGATTACTCAATATATACATGATCGTCATTAATTAAAATTCGTTCAATGGAAACTGCTCGTCCAAAACGGTCTGCCCGAACGACCACTGCTCCGAGTTGTTTTCGTCCTTCCGCAACTTCAAAACGATTTGGTAATGCTGTTAAAAATTTATCAATAATTGTTTCACGCTCCACGCCCAATATTCCGTCATATGGACCAGTCATGCCAACGTCTGTAATATATGCAGTTTTTTGTGGCATAATACGGTTATCTGCCGTTTGCACGTGCGTATGTGTTCCAACAACAGCTGTTACTCGCCCGTCTAAATAAAATCCCATCGCTAATTTTTCACTCGTTGCTTCTGCGTGAAAATCAACAAAAATAAATGGTGTTCGCTTTGTTGCTTCACTTACAAGTTCATCTGCTTTTTTAAATGGACAATCAATGCTTGGCATAAATGTTCTGCCTTGCAAATTAATTACCGCCATCTCTATACCAGCTGTCTTTATGTAAATCATTCCATTTCCCGGTGTACCTTCTGGAAAATTAGCAGGACGTACTAGAAATTTCGCCTTATCAATAAAATCGAAAATCTCTCTTTTCGCCCATGTATGATTACCCATTGTCACAGCATGTGCCCCAACTTCTAAAAATCTTTTGTAAATTTTATCGGTAATTCCTTTTCCAGATGCTGCATTTTCTCCATTTATAATAACGATATCAATATTATATTTTGACTTTAGTGAACTTATATACGTGTCAACCATTTCTCGACCGGGTGAACCAACTATATCTCCTATAAATAATATATTCATTTGTATCCCTCTTTCTTTATTAAATAAGCGATCACACAAATCCACATTTTTAGAGGATTAATATGACCGCTCATTTTCTTGGATAAATACTAAAATTTCACTCCAAGTGTTTTGCTTTTATTTCGCATATTCAACTGCTCTTGTTTCACGAATAACAGTTACTTTAATATGTCCTGGATAATTTAATTCTTCTTCTATTTGTTTGCGAATATCTCTCGCTAAACGATGAGCTGCTAGATCATCAATTGCATCTGGTCTAACAACAATCCGCACTTCACGTCCTGCTTGAATAGCGAATGATTTCTCAACGCCTTCATATGATTCAGCAATTTCTTCCAGCTTCTCTAATCTACGAATATAGCTCTCTAACGTCTCACTTCTTGCTCCTGGTCTTGCCGCTGACAATGCGTCTGCTGCTGCCACTAGTACAGCAATAACAGATGTTGGTTCTTTGTCGCCATGATGAGAAGCAATACTATTAATGACAACTGGGTGTTCTTTATACTTTGTTGCAAGTTCTACCCCAATTTCCACATGGCTTCCTTCCACTTCATGGTCAATTGCTTTCCCAATATCGTGGAGTAGACCAGCACGTTTTGCTAGTCCAACATCTTCGCCAAGTTCTGCCGCAAGTAGTCCTGAAAGATATGCTACTTCTGTTGAATGCTTTAGTACGTTTTGCCCATAACTTGTACGGAATTTCAAACGCCCTAAAATCTTCATTAAATCTGGATGTAGTCCATGAATGCCTACATCAAACGTTGTTTGTTCGCCAATTTCCCGAATTTGCTCATCCACTTCACGTCTTGATTTTTCGACCATTTCTTCAATGCGTGCTGGATGAATTCGTCCATCTTGAACAAGTTTGTCCAGTGCCAGTCGAGCTGTCTCACGTCTAATTGGATCAAATCCAGATAAAATAACTGCTTCAGGCGTATCATCAATAATTAAATCAATTCCTGTTAGCGTTTCCAGCGTACGAATATTTCTTCCTTCTCGTCCAATAATGCGTCCCTTCATTTCATCATTCGGGAGATTAACAACGGATACAGTTGTTTCAGCAACATGATCAGCTGCACATCTTTGAAGAGCTAAAGATAATATTTCTTTTGCTTTCTTATCTGATTCTTCTTTTGCACGAGCTTCTGCTTCTCGAACGACCAATGCTAATTCATGTGATAGTTCATTTTCCACTCGTTCCAAAATAATTTGTCGTGCTTCATCTCGTGACAAATTAGATATTCGCTCTAGCTCAACTTGTTTTTCCCCCACAAGTTGCTCTGCTTTGCTTTCCATTTTCTCGATATGCTGTTGTTTTTGATTCAAGGAATCTTCTTTCTTCTCTTGCATCAACTCTCGCTTGTTTAATGTTTCATCTTTGCGATCAAGATTTTCTTCTTTCTGTAACAAACGGTTTTCTTGTTTTTGGAGTTCACTTCTTCGATCACGAACTTCCTTTTCTACATCGGTACGAAGCTTATGCATTTCGTCTTTTGCTGAAAGAATCGCTTCTTTCTTTAGAGCCTCAGCTTCTCTATTCGCATCATCAACGATTTGGGTTGCTGTACCTCTTGCACTTGTAACTTTCGCTTCTGTAATAAACTTTTGAGCAAAAAAACCAACAACTGAACCGATAATTAGAGCAAGCAAAGTAGAGATGATTGTGATTGTGATTCCCATTCTTTTCACCTCCCTTGCTATGAACTTGTTTACTTTTTTTAGTTAGTATTTACATGTAATGATTATCTTCTTTTAGAAAACAAAAATATACATATTAATTCTAAATGGTGCTACGAGTATTGTCAAGATAGACATTACTATTAAGAAGATTTGAGAATATAAAAATGCACACATAAAAAAAGAACCTTATCCATACCAGCACCGTGGTATAGACAAAGGTTCTTACTATTTAAAATTCATCTTCATTAAATTCTTCTTCTTCCTCTTTTTCCACTTTCTTCGTAATCAGCATATTATTTACACCATGATGATCCCGAACTGCTTGTGAAATTTGTTCTAGTATACTTTGATTTTCTTTCAAAAATTGCTTAGAATTCTCACGACCTTGACCAAGACGTTCTCCATTATAAGAGTACCATGCCCCACTTTTTAAGACAATGTCTAGTGCAACGCCTAGATCAAGAGCTTCACCTTCTCTAGAAATTCCTTCACCATACATAATATCAACTTCCGCAATTCTAAATGGTGGAGCTACTTTATTTTTTACTACTTTAATTTTCGTTTTATTTCCAACGATATCTGTTCCTTGCTTTAATTGCTCTCCACGCCTCACGTCTAGTCGAACAGAAGCATAGAATTTCAATGCCCGTCCACCCGGAGTAGTTTCTGGACTTCCAAACATGACTCCTACTTTTTCACGCAATTGATTAATAAAAATAGTGATTGTTCCTGTTCGATTGATAGAGCCCGACAATTTCCGCAATGCTTGTGACATCAGACGTGCTTGTAAACCAACATGAGAATCGCCCATGTCGCCTTCAATCTCTGCCTTTGGAACAAGAGCCGCAACAGAGTCAATAACAATAATATCAATTGCTCCACTACTAACAAGTGCATCAGCAATTTCTAATCCTTGCTCACCTGTGTCTGGTTGTGATAAAAGTAATTCGTCAATATTAACGCCAAGTTTTTTTGCATATATTGGATCAAGTGCATGTTCAGCATCAATAAATGCCGCTTGTCCACCATGCTTCTGTATTTCTGCAATTGCATGAAGAGCTACCGTTGTTTTCCCAGAACTTTCTGGACCATAAATTTCCACAACACGCCCCTTCGGATAACCACCAATGCCTAAAGCTATATCTAAAGCAAGTGAACCACTAGAACTAGAAGAAACTTCTTTATCCGCTTGTTCACCTAGTTTCATTACAGAACCTTTTCCAAACTGCTTTTCAATTTTCTTTAGTGCATTTTCTAGTGCTGTTATACGATCTGACATTATTTTTCCCCCTTGATTACTATTTATTGTTATTATACATTACTTCCTATTTGCATGTCCAGTAAGAAGGGAACGTTTATTCTTTTTTATTTCAACTGCTTCTCTTGCAAAAATTCTAGTAGATAGAAACAACCATATTTCATTGTTCGATTGCGAATTCCTTGTCTTGTTCCAGAAAGTAACAATTTGTACGCTTTACATTCTGTTTCTGTAGCAATGGCAATAAACACTGTACCAACATCTTTTCCTTCTACAGAATCTGGCCCTGCTACACCTGTGAAACTTATTCCAATATCTGTTTTTAATTGTAGGCGAATACTTTTTGCCATTCCCTCTGCACACAACTCACTCACTGCTCCTGCTGTTTGTAATACATCTTCTGGAACTTGTAATAATTGTTGCTTTGCCTCGTTTGCATAGACAACAACGCCACCTTTAAATATAGAGGAAGCACCAGCAAAACTAACAAGTTCACTAGCAAATAGCCCACCAGTTAAACTTTCAGCAGCGGCAATTGTTTTGTTCTGCACTTTTAAATAGGTCACAACTTGGCTCATTAATGTATCATTATTATAGCCATAACAATATTTTCCGACACGCTCATTTATTTTTTGCTCCATCTCATCAATCAAGCGTACTGCTTCTTCGTGTGATTCATGTTTTGCAGTCAAACGTAAAGTCGTTTCTCCATCTGCTGCTAATGGAGCTATCGTTGGATTTGTTTGTGTCTCCATTAAATCGAGAATAATTGTTTCAAGTTTTGATTCACCGATACCAAAATAGCGAAGTACTCGTGATTCTAAATGCTCTCTTTTTTCTAATCTATTCAGCACAAAATCTCGACCATATCTAAGAAACATTGGCTTCATTTCAGATGGTGGACCAGGTAGAAGGATATATGTTTTTTCCAAAACAAGCCCCATTCCTGGTGCCATACCATGATTGTTTTTTAAAATAATACTTCCCTCAATAATAAGTGCTTGTTTGACATTGTTTTCCGTCATTACTTGTTTTGTTTTTACATAATAATTTTGAATGACACTAAGTGCATCTCCATCGACTACTAATGATTTCTGAAGAAAATCTGCTACTGTTTCTTTAGTCAAATCATCGTTTGTTGGTCCAAGCCCACCAGTAAAAATAATCATATCAGAACGAGCTTCTGCAATGATTATAGCATTTTTTAGACGATCCACATTATCTCCAACAACGGTATGATAAAAAACATTTACCCCAAGTTCTGCTAATTGTTGGGATAAAAACTGAGCATTTGTATTGGCAATTTGTCCAAGAAGAAGTTCCGAACCAACGGCAATAATTTCAGCATTCATCTATAATCCTTCTTTCAAGTTTTGTATGTAATTCACTTTTGTTAAGTATACACTTTTATTTTCCCATCACATACAAATGTATCTCGAAAAATATCTCTTCTCTTATTGTGATAATTTTATTTTTACTACTTTCTAAAAAATTTCTATTGACAAAACAAAAATGAAACCTTACGATAAAAGCAATATTTGAAAGGAGGTCTAATGATGAAAAATAATAAACATAACTTCAATAACTTCATAAGCTTTACATTAACGACCTCACTATGTGTATTTTGAGATTTTTTACATACGTAATTTTTTATGACGTAAATACCAAAAGACCGTGGGCGTAGTAAAGTGTACCCTTTGTCAAGGACAATTTAAAAAAAGGCTAGGCAGCATGATTGAGATGATCTCTGTACTGAACAGGGGTCATCTTATTTAAATTCCACTGGTATCTATAGTAGTTATAATAAGTCATATAACTTTTAATC
>JAVBJX010000023.1:0-65275 GCA_031546705.1 Caryophanales bacterium | reverse complement strand
TTTAGTAACGTTACCTTCGGGTTTAGTAACGTTACTATTCAAAGCTGCTTCCCAATTGTCTTGATTTTTCCACTTTCTAATTTGGGAATCAGACACTTCTAATTCAGTTGCAATATCTTTTAATTTCTTGCTTCCATTGCTGTTTAACCAAATTTTAAAAGCTTCATCTCGTTTTGGATTTTTAGGTCTTGCCATGTCACATCACCTACCACCTCCGAAGATTTGTGTTTGTTTTGTAAAAAGAAAAAAGCACCCTAAATAGGATGCTTCACTTGCCAAAGATTTTTAAATATAGTTCTATTTTTGAGAATTTCTATAAAATGGAATCCTTTATTCGAAACATAAGCTTATTACATAAGTTTGTATTATTCCTGTACTTTCCGTAAACAAATTTTTAATTTATGTAATAATTCTTTTCTGCACGCCCCAGATAACCCACCTACTCTACCCGAAAAAATAAGTTGTGAGGTATCAATCTTATCTTCATATAAAGTACAATTACCTTCAAATTCCTGCCCTGTAAATTTCTCCCACCCTTTAACATAAAATACATTTCTTTCTACCCTTTTACAAGAAATATCCAAGTAACTCATGCAAAATTCCCTCCTTGAAATAATATGTTCCTACTTATCATTATACAAAGGGAAAGCAATTTCTGACAAAGACCATAGAAAGCAAAATACTTCTTTCTTGTGTCATAAAGGGCTGTGATCCATTGAATTGTTATCCTAGCTATTTAAATACTTCTTCTTTCGCCTAATTGATAACTGTATCAACTCTTATTGCTTTTTTGAGAGTTTTACAAAACACCTCTATTCATTTAGAACATAGAATTATTAATTATATTTTAATTCTTTACATAAGAAAAGCACCCTCTATAATAACGGATGCTCGAAAGAAAGATTTACAATTTGTTCACCCTATCATAATAACACATTTGTTTTTCACTTTTTTATCACATTTTTATCATCAGAAAAATCAAGAGCTACAAGGCCAAATAATAGAACGGATAAATCCGAAATTCCTGCTTTAGTATCACGGTAAATGGTTGCCTGTTCTATATTGAATCTTTCACATAGTTGTTGCACAGATAAACGATTGCGGCTTAGATACCTGTAAAAGATTACCTTGTATCTTCTCTGCTCTTCATCTGTTCCGGTATAACTATCCGACTCATAATATTTAAGCATCCGTTCAAAATGCCTCATCATCTTCGCTGTTTTCATCCTGTATTTCATTAAGGATTCAAGAGTTAATTCTTCTAAACTGAGAACCGTATCCTCGTAATCATTAATCTGTTGGTCGACCTCATCACAGTGAGCTTTCAATTTGTGGTAGTTTTCTAGTAACAGCTTTGTGTTTCTTAACCGCCAGTCCTTTTCTTGTTTTTTTTGCTTTATCTTTTGTACTTTGAATTGCTTAATTGCTTCTTGGCTTATTAGTTCAATTTGATTTTTAGTTAAACCTGATCTGCTAGTCATACTTTTCTCATCCTTTCAAATTCCCAAATATTAGGGATTTTGGTTACTCATTTTTAACCCTCTCAATCCTTGCTTTTAATGCCAACATCAACTGGTCTTGGGTACTTGTCTTATTTTCTAAAGCCACCACCACATCTTCATCCACCCCACCTACAACCGTTAAGTGGTGAATAATTACTTTTTCCGTCTGCCCTTGTCTATGTAAACGTTTATTGGCTTGTTGGTACAGCTCCAAAGACCAATTCAACCCGAACCAAATCACATGATTTCCACCTTGTTGTAAGTTCAACCCGTAAGCTGCACTTGCTGGATGGGCTAGTAAAATATCAATCTTTCTGTCATTCCAATCCGTTTCATCTTGTGGAGTCTTCAACTCTCGGACTCGTAAATGTGTTTTGGACAATGCTTTTTTGATACGTTCTTTATCGTGTTGGAAGTTGTAAAAGACTAATGCTGGCTTACCATTTAATCCTTCAATCAACTCCATAAATGATTCTAACTTACATTCGTGTATGTCTACGATGTTTCGTTCTTCGTCATACACTGCACCATTGCATAACTGTAATAATTTATTAGTCAGTACTGCTGCACTTCCTGCATCAATTGTTGAATCATCTACTTTCAAAAGCATTTCCTTCTCCAATTTTTCATAAGATGCTTTTGCTTTATTATCTAAGACAACAGGAATGGTGTTATACAGAATGTCAGGTAACTCCAAATAATCTTCAGCCTTCATACTCACGCATATATCGCCGATTAACCTCTGAATCACTCCATCTGCTTCAGCTTTAGGTGCATAACTGAACACTCTATCACGATTTCGTTGATCCGGCTCAAAATATCGTTCACGGAAACCCGTAATTTTTTTGCCCAACCTTTCGCCACCATCCAACAAATAAATCTGTGCCCATAAATCTAGTAAACCATTTGGTGCGGGTGTTCCAGTTAGTCCCACAATTCGTTTGATATGTGGGCGAACCCAGCTTAATGCTTTAAAACGCTTTGCCTGGTGATTTTTAAAACTACTAAACTCATCAACTATGACCATATCGAATGGCCAAGCATTTCGATAATGATCGACCAACCACGGAATGTTTTCTCGATTGATGACGTAAATGTCTGCTGGGGTGTTCAATGCTCTAATCCTCTTCGTTTCGGATCCAAGTACAGTGGATATTCGTAACAGCTGTAGATGATCCCATTTTGCTGTTTCCTTTCCCCAAGTACTTTCTGCTACTTTCTTTGGGGCAATCACTAGAACTTTGTTTACGGTAAATCGGTTGTATTTTAAATCCATTACAGCCGTTAACGTGATAACCGTTTTTCCAAGTCCCATATCCAGTAACAATCCTAACGCTGGTGTCGTAAGTACTCGATCTATACAGTACCGTTGATAATTGTGAGGAATGAATTTCATGATGTCAGCACAGCCTCTCCAATTACTTTTGCAATAAATTCTTCTACACCCTGTAAGCTATCAATTACTAGAACTGTGCACCCTAAAGTAGCGATTCTTTTCTGTTGTGCAACTTGTAAAGGACTTGATTTTCTACCTTGTGCTTTCAGTTCGATAAAGAATACTCGCCCACCTGGTAATAGAATTATTCGATCTGGCACCCCTGCATTTCCCGGTGATTCAAATTTATAGGCCCGACCTTTTATTTTTTTAACCTGTTCACGTAAATATATTTCGATGTCCCGTTCACGCATCATCAAAACCACCTTTTCAAAATTTATGTCTATTCACTTGCATACACACGTATATAGTACATAATTAGGCTATTTAGGTATGTATTATATATGCCTATTCTCTATATACTACCTATTTATATACTTATATATATTTAAAGTAGACAAGGTAGACAAATAGAAATAAATATAGATATATCAACGGTTTTGCCGGTCTACTTTGCCGTCTACTTTGGCGTTTTTTAAAGTAGACAAGGTAGACATTCCAAAAATCTACAAAGTAGACAAAATTAGGATAAAGTAGACAAGAAAGTAGACATTTTTTAAGCCCTTACATACCCACCTTTTACCTTTCCGTACACCCCGTATCGATGCGGATTCTTCTGTTTTTTCCATCCTTCCATTTGCTCTAAAACATCATTAATCGCCATTGTATCTGCTCGTTTCATAAACCTTATCTCTCCACCTAAACACTCCA
This sequence comes from Caryophanales bacterium, assembly GCA_031546705.1. Taxonomy (GTDB): domain Bacteria; phylum Bacillota; class Bacilli; order Bacillales; family JAVBJX01; genus JAVBJX01. The sequence continues at coordinate 61,627 of JAVBJX010000023.1, read as the reverse complement.
CCCAAATCTCGGCAGCACACACTCTGTCTCTCTCTTCTAGTGGTGTGTCCGTCCGTCCAAATTCTCCAATCCAATACATCTTTCTTGCTCCAATATCTTTCTTCTGCCAATCAACTGGTACTTTACGTTCCACAAATTCACGTATAAGGCTCTCTCTTGGGTCTTGTTCAGAATGGTTTTCCTGTTGTCTTTTCGCCTCTTCTGCAAGGGTTCCTGTGAGAAATAAGGCCTCTCCCTGCCGCCAATACATCACGGCTTCTGCCCATAATTGATTCACTTCTTCATCTAAATTCTGGAAAACACTTTTCGTTGGTGCTTGTACGAATACATCAATTGGTAAAAATCGTCTACCACCTGTTGGATCCTTTAGATAATCGCTTCTGTTAGATGTACCGAAAAACACACATTTTCTAGGATGCTTTTCTGTTTTACGTGCATAAGCTGCTCGATATTGGTCATCCGTCCGACTTAAAAATCCTTTAATGGTTTGCACATCTGACTTATTGTAGGCACTCATTTCACCAATCTCTACAAGCCATATGCCCTGTAAAAGTTCCGCAGCTTCTTTTCCTTCAAACGACTCAATACTATTGGAAAACCACGCTATACCCATCTTTTGAATTAGTGTTGTTTTTCCTATTCCTTGTTCTCCCGTTAAAACAGGCATCGTGTCATATTTACATCCAGGACACATTGCTCTTGCAACAGCTGCCGTAAACGATTTACGAGTCACAGCCCTTGTATAAGGTGTATCCGCAGCCCCTAAGTAATCAATGAATAAAGAATCTAATTGTTGCACACCATCCCATTGCAGAGAATTCAAATAGTCTGTCACAGGGTTATATTGTTGTTTCGCTGAACACTGGTTTAACGCATGACCAAACTTCTCCCTCGATTGAAAACCTAGAATTTTTTCCAAATACACCGCAATTCCTGAATCATCTTTTTCTGTCCACATAAAAGAACCTGTTTCCTGGTCTCTAGGTGCCCAAGGCAAAGGGGCAATTCCTACAATTGTGTCAGCGAAAGAATCTAATCGAATTCTGCCTTTTAGATTCGCTTCCATTTCTAACGTAATTAACATGTTTTCAATAGTCTTCTGTGGTTGTCCGGTTGTTGGACTTATTTTTAATTTGCTAATCCAGTTGGAATCATTTTCTACTGTAGACGAAGTTTCGTTTCCAAAATCTTGTATTGCTTGTTCATAACGTTCTTGATTTAATACAGCTGCTACTCCAGCATCATTCAATGCGAAAGTACCCATTTGTACGAAAGAAGGTAATTTATTTACAGGTGTATCTGGCTTTGCTTCATCATCCAGCTCACCATATTTATGTAGTCTAACTAAGTCAAACGCATTCACTAATCTACCACTACAAGGATCAGTGGCATGATGAGAATAAAGAAACGCCCCATCATCATATACAATTGCTCCACCTACCGTAGATCCACCAACAAATGTGTACCGTCCACTGCCATCGTCTGTCATTTCATACATACCAGGTAAAAATGTTTCCATTGCTTGATAAATATCATATTGCCTACAGAAAGCCCCAACCACTCCACGCTTCTCTGTTGGATTTCCTTGCTTGGCAGCCAATCGCACATGAGTCTGACTCGCTCCTGATACTTCTGGCCATTCATGGATATTCCGCCAATCACCATATGTTGCGAGTAGTCCATCTGTGTCCAAGAATGGTTTATCCGCAAACTGAAAGACATATGGACTATCTGAACAGCAACTTGGCCAATACATTAATCTGGATGCTTCAAACGTCGTGGGATCCGCAAGACTCATCCCGATAATAGAAGCTAGTTTTCGTGCTAACGGCTCATATTCATCTGCACTAGATGGGCGACTGAGAGGAACAAGCACACGTAAACGTGGTTTGCTCTCCTCATGTTTGCGTGTGCTATACACTGCATACGCACACCCTAGTCCTTCTAATCGTCTAAGTACATCCAACGTACCACCAGCAGGAATGTTATCCAGATCCAGTGTGATAACATCTCTCCCAATAACACTAGATGCTTTACGCCGATTGCCAGCTAGCGTACCAGCAACAAATCCACCTACATCCTTTAGCTCATCTTGTTTACTTTTAGGTAAAGTAAGATATTGAGTAAGTGTCTCTGTTCCTCTAGCAACGGTACGTAACCTTTCGACTAGTTCAGACCAATACAGCGTTTGAGAAGGCCATTGCATTGCTTTCCGACTTCCAGCAGCTGAGATAACTATTTTTCTGTCATTGTGCATGGCACATTACCTCTCATTTCTATCTATTGCTTTTACTATATTTAGCTTTCTTTCGTTTCTCTATCTTTTGAAATATATCTGCCACAATAATTCCAGTTCTTGTTAATTCGGCATCATCTTGAATCAAATTGTTCTTGTTCAAAATTGCTAGTTGGCCTCGTGTAACAAGAATTAGATTATCGAGTTCAAAATTACGTCGGTTTCCATCTCCAAAGATAACAACATGTCCTTTTGGTACTAGCCCGTTTGCTCTCTCCCAAACTAGCAAATGTTTTGCTCTCCATTTGTTAGGATCCGCAATCTTAATATCCACATAATCATCACTGTTAACACGTTCTGTTCCCACTAGTTTATAGTTCCACGACTTATTCCCTTTTTTAAATGAGGTACAGTTAGCTCCAGTTAATCCTTTTGTTCCTTTGTTTTGTGGTTCGTTCCCTTTTTTAAAACGACCATCCAAACCACTGCTCAAACCACGATTATGCTTGGCAGCTTTTATTTGATTCGTTCCTAGGCTTAATCCAAAACGATGATTAAATAAATTTTTAAGTTCTTCATTACTGTGTCCTTTGACATTTTCAGAAAGGAAAGCAATCTGTTCAGGAGTATAATAATGCTTCATTTATTATCCCTCTAACATTTCAGGGACAGATGTATCCGCATTAAAACGGTCATCCCTGGTTTTTATTGCTTCTAGTACCAAAGATCCATTCTGAATAATCTTGGATGCAACAAGAGTTACTGATCTTGCTCTATTGATTTCCTCTATGAGTTTTTCGCCAGTCAACTCTTCGTCACCTAAACGCTCAAGTTGTACAAATAAATGGTTGTTTAAATCACCTAGTGTATTTCTCATCCCTATCATCCTTTCTAGGTATTCTTAACGCTTCTCTATCAATCTCCATCAACCACAGCAACTGGAATATGCATAAACCCTTTGAAAAAATTAGATAAATCCTCAAAGATGACTACCCCTTTGTTTGGTGTTCCAAACTTTCTGTATTCTAATCGTAGAGAGTTATGAGAGATAGATATCTTTGTTTCAAATCCTTTTAACTTCCTGAGAAATGATTGATAGAGACTGAAGTTAATAACAATACCTTCTACTCTGACTGGCAATGTTTTCACCGAATATAATTTTCGTAAATACTCAACTTCTGTAAATAAGCGAGCTTTTTTTAGTTCTGCTTTTAACTTAATTTCATCAAACTTCATCATTTGAAGCATCATATAACCTCCTTTTAATCTTTCATGTAGTAAGAAGTAACAAATCCATCTGCTGAAAGTGGAAGTCCAAGAGCCCAGCTAATCGGTTGACCCATTAACTCTGTTATAGCTTCCAAATTTGCCTGATTAGTAGGGATGTCCAGCACCACTTCATCATGAATGTGCATAACGGTTTGATACCCAACATTTTCCAAACGAATAAGTGTTTCTGCTAAACAATCACGAGCAATTGCTTGAACAACATTTTCCGTCAACTTTCCACCATAAGTGGACACTTTCTCCCATTTCTTTGTTTCTTGATTCAATCCGTAATAGTACACAGCTTCTTTTCCAAAATCGTTTCCAGCAAGAAATGGTTTTACATAAAATAGTTTTCTTCTGCTTGGAAGTGTGATAGTGAGAAAATCCAACCCATTTTGTATATCACTTTCTCTTGCAAGAATTAATCCTTTCACTCCTGCTGGTTGCCCGGTTCTCATCACAGAAAGTGCTGCATTTTCCAAGCTATACCACAAGTCTCTAATTCGTTTATTGGCTGATCGCCAACGTCTGACAATATCAGGGAGCTCTTCCTCTGTTAACCCATTGTTTAATGCTCCCATCTGAATCAGTGCACCAGATGCCCCTTGGTATCCTAATGCGAGCTCTGCCACTTTCCCTTTTTGCCGTAACTCATACTCTGGATTGCCTTTCTTAATTAATTCCAGTGGTACGCCAAACATTTGAGAAGCTGATGCTTCGTATATTTTTCCGTGTGTGTGAAATACATCTAAACGCCACTGCTCTCCAGCCAACCATGCAATCACCCTTGCTTCAATGGCACTAAAATCCGACACCACGAGCCTATTTCCTTCACTTGGAACAAAGGATGTTCGGATTAGTTGAGAAAGTGTATCTGGGACATTCCCGTAAATAAGCTTTAACGCATCTATTTTTTTCTCTCTCACTAATGCACGGGCATGACCAAGTGTAGATAAATAATTTCTAGGAAGGTTCTGCACCTGGACAAGTCTTCCTGCCCATCTTCCTGTACGATTGGCTCCATAGAATTGTAAAAGCCCTCTTACTCTTCCATCCTCACAAACTGCTTCAGCCATTGCTTGGTACTTCTTTACACTTGTTTTAGATAGCTCTTGGCGAATCTCTAACACTCTTTTCACAGCACCTTTTGTGGTCTGTACAAGATGAGAAACAATCTCTTTTTGTAAGTTTTCTACTTCTACACCTTTGGATGACAACCATTTGGTTAATTGTTGAGCACTATTTGGATTAGGTAATCCCGTAATTTGTATAGCCTCATCAGTTAGCTGTGTTGTTGATATTTCATTTATGTACAATGCTCCATCTACCATCTGTTGGTCTACAGCTACACCGTAAACATTGATACGCTGGTCTAGTTCCCATAACCTTTGTTCAGATGTTGGAACTGGAAAAGAAGATAATCGTCTCTCGATCTCTTTTTCTACTTCCACGTCTTGTTTACAGTATTCTTTAAATAGCTCCCATTTTTCAGGTTCATGATGTGGAAGCGTTCTTGTTCGACCACCATTCTTTATAGACGGCTTGGTAGGTGTACAAAATAACTTAATTAAGGTAGTTCCAATACTCATCTTCCGTTTATCACCTGGTAATCCAATTGCCACAGCTGTAGCAGCTAGACCAGCCGTATATCCACAATATAAACCGTGAAACATCGTACAACGCCATTGCTCTAAAGGTGATTGAAAATATTTATTTAGACAATACCATTCAAAAGAAGCATTATAAGCGTGCTTTATTACATTAGGATTGGTAAGGGCTTGTACTACTTCCACTGGAATTTGTTCACCTTGTGCCAAATCAATGATTTGTATAACTTCACCATTGATAGAGTATGCAAATAGTAGAATTTGAAAGTCAGGAGACTGCACATATTTGTACAGCCCCGCTTTCTTGATATCTACACTACTAAATGTCTCCAGATCGATATTTAAGGTGCTAATCATATCCCGTAAACAGCACTTATTGGCTGTCCTGTAATTGGGTCATACTGTTGTGGAACTTGTCCGTAACCAATAGGTTGCTGGCTGTAATTTGGTGCCGTAGGTTGTTGAGCATAAGGAGCCTGTTGTGTATATGGCTGTGCTGGTTGTCCGTATGGCATTTGTGGTGGTACTGGTGGTTGCTGACCATAACCCATTGCTTGTGGTTGACCACCCCATGTTTGAGGTGCAGCTCCTACTAGAGAAGCAAAGTCATCAGCCGCAGCTGGGGCACTCGATCCTAAAGGTTCACCATCCCGAGTTTTTAGTACGTTTCTACTAATGTAACAGCCAATTCCTTTTTTCCCTTGGCTGGCATAAGGAGAAAAATTAACCGCAATCTTACCGTACATTCCACTGTATACTTCAGTAGGATTAATAATTGGATTCATCTGAGCATCGACAATGGCAGGCGGATAATCTAAGCTCGTTGATGCGGTAAATACCCAATGCCCTTTACACTCTTCACCAAATGGCATTCCATCACTTGGTTTTACACCGTCTCCATCATGTACAGGAATCGCAACTACTGGAGGAATAACACCATTCCATTTTGATTTTCCAAGTTGTTTTGCTGTCTCTATCGCTACATCAATGCGTTGTTTTGTCGCAAAATCGCTCTTAGGCAAAAGAATCGTTACACTAAATTTAGGCTCTCCACCATATTGACTTTCACGAGGTTTCAACAAACTTACATAACTGAAACGAACTTCTTCTGTTACTACACGAGTAGTGCTTACTTGATTTGACATTTTTACATTTCTCCTTTGTGTTGTTGGTTTTTATTTAAACATTTTCCACATCTGTAATTTCAAGATCGGAATAATCAGGGCTATCAGGAAATCCTGTGCGAATATCTAAAAGCTTGATTCCGTATGTGACTTCCAGTACAGAAGCTACATCCTCCACATTATCTGTTCGGCAGGAACGTTCTACGTTATCAAGAATCGCTTCAAAATCTTCATCAGGCATGGTTTCTGGTTGTTCCACAATAATTTCTGACTGATATCGAACATTTGTCTCAATCGTTAATCTAACTTTCATTTGAAATCATCCTTTGCATCTGGGCTAAAAGTAACTGCTTCTCGTTTATCCGCCATCGGTACAAGTGTAGGTTTACCTATTGATTTCTGCACATGTCCCGATTCTTCTAACAAACTCGTAAACTCTTTTTTCGCTAATACCTTTTCTAACTTTGCCACAGTCATTGGCACTCGTTCATATAAAACTGCTTCATCAATACCCTGCTCTTGAAGATGGGTAAATGCTTTGTCCTGATCCACATATGAGCGAATTCCTCGACCTTCCACTGCTTTCCATCCTGGAATATCGTTGCCTTTTAAACACTCTGCAAGTGTGTACTCTTTTAATGCTTTCACCCAAGACTCAATATGTTGTCCCTTTTCTAACATTTGTCCCACTTCAGCATTAGTGAGTAAAGGTGGTTGTAAAGAAGTGAAATCAGCGAGGGCACTAAATTCTTCTGCACGAACTCGGCACTTTGCTTTTGCACGACAGAACTTACAATGCTCACCTGGTACAAACTCCCCAACTCCTGCAAATGCTTGTTGAGCAATTGGTTTAATTGTTTCACCCCAAGCAAGTAGATCCCCCAGTGAAAGAACATACTCAGAAATATTGTTTAATCTTGGTTGGATAATTGCCAAATGAATCTGCTTAATAGGATACAAAAAGCTATATTCCAGATAAGCACCAAGTGCATACAATTTCATTTGTGAGTTATCTTCTGCACTTACTGCAACTCCTTTACCATATTTAAAGTCGGTAACATACAGCGTATCGCCACCGATGATAAGACAATCTCCTGTACCAAATCCCTCTGGTGCAAAATCACTGTAATTAAGTCTTTTCTCCACCGCAACGTGTGGTGGAGACGAAAGACTAATTGTTATACCTTGTAAATACTCCAGGTAAACATCTGTATGTTTTAGCATTTCTTCCTGAAACAATGGGTGCTTTTTCATCTTGTTTAAGCGTGTATTGAATGTACGAAGGCTTATCGGTTCTACAAACTGCTTTCGTAGCTTCAACTCGGCAATTTCATGGGCAAGCGTTCCTTCTTCTGCGTATGCTGATGTGGAATTTGGAAATTGTTCTTCCAGTCGAACACTCGGTGTACAAGTAAGCCATCTGTGAGAAGCACTAGCTGACAAAACGGCATGTTGTCGTTCCGCATGAGCAATCGGGCTTGTCATATTTTCGCTCCCATTTCACGTAACTTTGTAGCAAATGCTCCGTACTGTTGTTTTGGAAGTTGCGTAAGTGCCTGAACACCGAAAGCAGCAAGTAACTGTACAAGTTCTTCTCTTCGATTTGCATCTACTAACTGTGTAGCCGCTACTGCTAACTGATCCATCTCATATGTTTGTACTGATGTTGGCACCGCCGTAGCAGGTGGTACATTGAATTGACCAGGTGCAGGGGATTGTACTGGAACTCCCTGTAAGTTAGTAGGCTGTTGCTGGACTTGTTGACTATACACAGGTACACCTTGAACTGGTAACGGTGAAACAGGAACATGATGTTGTACTGGTACTGATTGTTTTTGATCCTCTACTACAACTGCTTTTTCTTCTATCGGTTTAACTTCTATTGGTGCTGCGTTCTGTGATGTAAAAGCTGCCGCTAAAATGGCAAATTCTACGATGGCTTGTGTTGCATTTTCCCCGGTGATTTGAATGTTTACTGGCATTGGTATAGCCTCCTTGATTTTTTTAGATATTGGCACTACAATAAAAGTGATTATTTATGTAAGTGCTTGAGGTTGACCAGTCGGCAAACTGGTCATTTTATTTTGCTGTAAAGCATTGAACATTTAGGTGTTCGATAAGGTAGTCGTCAAGATTGTGCGTCAGCACTACGTCACCATTTGGAAATTGAAAACAAGAATCCCCAGCTATGATTTCAGTCCCAAACATATCTTCATTCGTTATGAACTTCTCATGTGGATACAAAATCCTCTCTCCTTTCGTGTATATTTGATGTGGAATGCACATCGACGAATGTACGAATTATTTAAGGGGTAAACTTCATACATACATCCGTCGATAAGCATTCACCTATCGAACTTGCCGAAACTAGCAAGCAATGATACTATTTAACTGGAAGTGTTTTTCTTTTGCGACAAGGTGCGAACTTGTCGTTTTTTTGTTTAAGTCCATACTTTTCTCTTAAATCGGGTACAAACTCGATGTTGATTCCTTTTTCTCTTTGTTGTTGAAAAAATCTTTGCCATTCTTCCCTACTTTTCCTTGCCAACAATTTCAGTTTTCATCCTCTATTGACATAGTGACGTGCTTTCCTTCATCAAAGACAACGGATGTTCCGTCAGTGTAAAGCCACCAACATTGTTCAATAGTGATATCTTTGATTGAGTTTTCATATGTAATCGCCATTTCTTCCCTCCACAAATTTTATTGCTAATTCTGTGTAATACAGCGTCTGTCCACGCAATTATTTTTTTGTTTACCACTCATCCATGATTTCTTTCATAACTTCCAAACTTTGTTGATAAAACCAGTAACGTTTTCCATTTGGCTTCTGTCTTTCAAGTAGCCTCATTCTAGGATCATGTAAAAACTCTTTTTCTAAAGTAGACTTGCTCATGCACATTGCTTTTGCCATTCGATTAATGTCCCACACGAACATTGTTTGAGATATTGATTCATCTATCTTTCGATTGATGTGTTTCTGTATCTCATCGTGATTAATGTCCACTTTTATTTCAGCAAGCATCTCCATCACCTCGCTTTCTATGAAATTTAGGCTGTATTTTGTTTCTTCATACCCTTCCATTCTGCTAAACTATCAATGAAAGGAGGTTTTGTTAATGAATCAAAAAATCCACGATTTAACTATGCTCTACTTACAAAAACACAGTTCTGATACAATCTCAGTTGAAGAACTTGCCCGTCTTTATGTTGAAAAGTATCAGCAAATTTCCAAAGCTGTAAAACATGCAGAGAAAGAAAATAATATTAAACATGTTTCTTTCTAACATTTGTTGTACTCAATTGCTAAACGAATGTACTCTTGAAGTCGGCTATGCAATACTTCTAAGTACTGTTGGTCGACTGCTGTTTCAATTTCTTTCTCCACCATCATCATTTGACGCTGGATAAGAAAAGGGATATTCACCTTTTCCAATTGTTCAATTCGTTCTTCTAATTCCCTTACTTTTTCTTCCATCCTTCTCACCTCGCTTTGTTTTTTACACACAACAGAAGGTTTAAAAAAAAACTTCTTGAACTGTTTTATTAAGTGCATCAGCAATTTTTTTCATAATAACATTGCTAATTACTTCTTGTGTCCCTGTTTCAATCTCCGAAATATATGGTCTACTAATATCTGCCTTTTGAGCTAATTTTTCTTGTGTAAGACCAAGTTTTTTTCGATATTCCGCTACTTTGTTAGTCATATTATCACCTCACTAGTGAACATGCGTAAATCATACAATACAAAAACTCCTCTTGTCAATCATAAACAACAAGATATTTTTGTGATTTCTATTTAATTTTTGTAAACTATACCTTACAATACATTTTAAGAGGTGTAAATTATGATTAACAAATTAGGAGATTTTCTAAAACAACAACGTGGAAATTCATCATTACGTGTATTTGCTGAGAAATTAGATATTAGCCATACCCATTTAGATAGTTTAGAAAAAGGTGTTGATCCTAGAACTGGAAAACCTGTAAGAGTAACTGTAGATACTCTCAAAAAGATCGCTGACAAACTTCAAATTGATTTCATCTATCTAACGAAACTTAGTATTAATGAGAATGATATTGAAGCGACTACCGACTATCTACTAGGGAGAGAAGAAATTAAAATTCAAACCATTGCAGCTCATTATGAAGGGGATAAATGGTCAAAGGAGGAAGAAGAAGAAATAGAGAAATTCAAACAATTTATTTTAGCTAAGAGAAATAAAGGATAAGAGCAAAGGGTGATGAGAGTGTCTCTAAATAAATACGAGCTTCTTTTAGAAGAGGCTAATTGTGAATATATCCAAGTCATACAATACAATTTTGATTCTCCTAACCTAAAAGCCCTCTATTGCGATGGTTATATAGCTCTAAATAATGCCATTACTACTACTGTCGAAAAAACCTGTTTAATTGCGGAGGAGCTAGGACATTTCCATACCAGTGTGGGTGATATATTAGATCAAAGCACTCTGGAAAATCGTAGACAAGAACATACTGCAAAAAAGTGGGCGGCTCAAAAATTGATTACCTTTGATGAAATTATAAAGGCTAGCCAACAAGGTGTATGCAATAAATATGAGCTAGCTGACTTTCTTGAAGTAACTGAGGATTTTGTAGAAAGATCACTCCAATATCTTCAACAACAATATGGGCTATTCTATAAAACTGGTAAATATATTATTTTTTTCGATCCTCTTAGAGTTAAAAATCAGAATAGATAGTATTAAGATTCCTACAACTAAATAGTTCCAAAAGTTAATTTATACTCTCTTACTTATCCCAGTAACTTACACGGTTTATTCGCTCTACTCATTAACACTAAACAGGAGGTTTTACAAATGAAAGAGAAATACAATAAAACACTACAAAAGTTACATATCATTATTCCAATTTGGTTTTTCTTTACTGGATTTTCTGTACTTATATCATTAGTATTTTCCAACCCTGTATTTTTTATTGTATCTTTATTGATTGGCATATTTCTTGTATGGAAGCAACAAAAACAGTTGAAAAATTTTATCGGAGGAGCAATACAAATCCACTCTATAAACAACGAAATAGCAATTAAAAAAGAAGAATTAAATGAGATTGGTCGCTTTTTAAATAGTGAAAAACAACGGAAGCAACAAGAGTTGGATTCTTTTCAGACCAGTATCAACACACAAATAATAGATTTACGAAAAGAGCTAAATCAGCTAACAACAGACACCCTTATTGCACACTATAATTTTTCAAATTACGAAGGCATGACTTCTGAAGAATGTAAAAATGAGTTGATATTATTAAAAGAAGAACAAAAATTACTTATTTCTCAAAACACCGCTTTAACAGTCACATCCGATGCTACAAAAAGAGAAATCAATAACAACATGAAACAAGCCATTCGATGTTTTAATAGTGAGTGTGACAATATCATTTCTGCAATTACTTCTAAAAACATTGATAGTTTAAGTAATAAAATACTCCGTTCATTCTCTACTCTTAACACCATTTTTCAAACAGATGGAATTAAGATTTCTTCTAATTTTTTACGTCTTAAATTTGAAGAGCTAGATTTAGTCTACGCTATTTCATTAAAAAAAGAAAAAGAGCGAGAAATCCAGCGTGAAATCAAAGCCCAAATTGTAGAAGAAGAAAAAGTTAGGAGAGAAATTGAACGTGCAAAACAAAAAATAGAAAAAGAAGAATCACAGTTCAAAAATGAAATCAACAAACTGATGGCATACATGCAAAAAGCAAGTGACATTGAAAAACAATTATACATTGATAAAATCAGAGAACTTGAAAATAAGGTGAAACTGTTAGAACTAGACAAAGAGAATGTGTTAGAAAGAGAACAAAATACACGAGCAGGATTTGTATACGTTATATCTAACATTGGCTCTTTCGGAGAGAACATATACAAAATCGGAATGACAAGAAGACTTGAACCGATGGATAGAATTGCCGAATTGGGCAGTGCTTCTGTACCTTTCAAATTTGATGTACATGCTATGATTTTCAGTGAAGATGCTCCGACATTAGAAACTACTTTGCATCATACATTTAAACAATATGAAGTAAATAAAGTAAATTCACGCAAAGAGTTTTTCAAAATAGATTTACAACACGTAGAAAAGATTGTGAAGCAGTACCACAATTCAACGGTCAATTTTAATCTATTTGCTGAAGCATCTGAGTATAGAGAGTCACTCACATTAGAAGCTGAACAACATCATATCCAAGCAGAGATACAAACTTCTCTCCTACAAGCAGCTTCCACTCAAGAAAGTTAGAAGTGAATAGAGATGGATTACTTGTGAAAAATAAATAACAAATCTAACCAAAATATTGAAAGGAATGATAATCATGTTAGCAGAAGAATTTATGGAAGTGATGAAAAAAATGGATAACGCAGAAAGAATCAAACTGCTTGAAATGTTACACAGTGAATACTTTGACACTGGTGTTTCTCCAGAACAATTAGAAAAAGAAATTCGGATACTGGAGGAATATGAGTATGAGCATGACTGGGAATAAACGAGGCGAGATTTGGTTGAGTTATGATGAGGGCAAAAAACGTCCAGTGGTCATTGTAAGTAATAATGATTATGTTGCTGTTGAACTTGATTTCAGTGTTGCTAGGGTAAGCAGTCAAAATACGAGAAATCAATTCGATGTAGAAATACAACACTGGAAAGAAGCTGGATTAACTAAACCATCTATTGTAAGATGCTCAAAAATTAATACTATTCATCACAGAAGACTATTACATAAAGTTGGAAAGTTACAGCCTACTGATCTTGATAATGTATTGTCAAAAATACAGGAATATTTTAGTTAATCAGTATCCTGAAAGGCGGTGATGCAAATCTCGTCCCCCTACTAAGTGTCTGTCCACGCACGAAAAGGGAGATTCAAATGAAAATGTACAAATCAAAAAAAGATAATGACCTATATCATTATCTCAACACAAAAGGTGAAAAACTCTGGTGCTATCGTTATCGTTACTACGATGCACTAGGTGTGCGTAGAGAAAAATCAAAACAAGGGTTTAACAATGAAAAAGATGCTCTTAGAGCCTTGCTGGAAGTGAAGGCGAGCATCTTAAATGGTGATGTAAAACAAGTATCAAATTCTAACTTAACCGTGTCAGAGTGGTTAGATATTTGGTACGAAACTCACAAAAACGATTGGAAAATTAGTTCACAAAACCAGCGTAAAAGTGTAATTAAGCATCAAATAAAACCATTACTGGGTAAATATAAGTTATCTGCGTTAGACAAGACAACCTATAAAAGAGTCTACATTAATGCTCTTCTAAAAAAATATAAACCTAGCAGTGTTCTTTTATTTCACACAATTTTTAAAACCGCTATTAGTGCAGCAGTAGATAACGAAATTATCTCTCGAAATCGTTTTGGTAAAATCAGTATACCGAACGAGGAAATAAATGATAACTTTCTTACTGCTCAAGAACTAAACTCGTTACTTATATCTGTAAAGAAACTAGAAAATATAACGAATTACACTTCTATTTTGCTGTTGGCTTTTACAGGATTAAGAATTGGAGAAGCAATCGGTTTGCAGTGGAATAATATTGATTTTTCAGCAAAAACTCTAACAGTGGAACGTACACGTGATTTTAGTGGAACACGTTCTCCTAAAACAAAAAACAGTTATAGAACCATTTTAATTACAGATGAACTGGTAAAACAATTGAAGCTATATCGTAATTGGTGTAAGGAATTAAAATTCTCATTCGGTATGCATCTTTCTGATGATGACTCTATTTTCATTTGTTTTCGTTCTGGCACATCTATAGCTCATAATACTATTGGATTAGCTTTAAAGCGAGTAATAGAGAAAACAAATATCAAAAGAATAACCGTTCACGGATTACGACATACTCACGCAACTATTTTAGTTGCTCAAAAAATACCAGTGAAAGTTATTGCTGATAGGCTAGGTAACACCCCACGAATGATTTTAGATGTTTATGGTCATTCGTTTAAAGATTTAGAAAAAGAATCTATTCAAGCATTTGATGAGGCTTTAAATCAATAAACATTAACTGGGGGGATTTTTGGGGGAGGTTTTAAAAAAACACTCCCTAAACCCCCATAATTCACGGGGTCTTGGAGTCATTTGTATTTATGACTCCGAAATGAAATTGATTCAGTTATTAGAAATAGTAACGAAAACCTTATTTGAATAGTTCTCCTGAATAAATATCCAAAACAAAAACGGACAAAAGGCTTACTCTCCTTCTGTCCATTTTTTTACCCCCTAATTACCCAAAAAATCCTCTATCTGCTTCTTATGATGCAAATCATGTTCAATTAATCCTTGAAAATAATCACTTAATAGTAGCTTTTCAGAGCCAATTTGATATGTCTGTTGAAATTTTCCAGAAGGTATCTCCTCAATAAAAGATAGCAACTTTCCTCTCACATCCACAAACTGCTGAATTAATTCCTCTTTACACACAGAACGGGAATACATATATACAACTGATTAATACAGTCGTCATGCCTTAACTATCTCCATAATGACTGAAAAAGAAGCAGATGAAAACCACATATCTCTACGATTCCAAGAGCCATTATTCATGAGTTTGGACTCTCGTAATCCTTACGTCAAAAATATAAATCAGTTGTATATAGATGCTTTTTTATTTATTTCTTCAACATCTACCTTGATTTTCGGAAATTCAATCTGTTGAACAATAAAAGGAAGTCTATTTTCAAGCAAAAAGATATTCCATGAAATAAAATGAGCAATCACATCAGCAGTTCCCCAAGAACCTTCTTTGAATGTTTGAAACCATGATGCATCATCTACATTTTTCAAAGAACTTACCCAATCTGCAATATTTTTCTTAGTGAGAATAATTTCATCTTTATCCAAACAAATCTCTCTCTTATTTTTTCCGATTCTCTGTCATTTGTTTCCACACAGACCCCTTCGCTTCTTCGCCACCTTCAATGCGTTCGAGTGCCATCTTCACTTGCATTTGCACCTCAAACTCTGGATCATTTTCTGCTTTTTTTAAAAATTCCACTGCCGTTCTATCCCCAACTTCATACAAAAACATTGCCGCTCTCCATCTTACCAATTTACTTGAATCTTCCAATGCCCGAATCATCACAGACATTGCTTCAGCATCTCCAATATCCGATAAACAATCTCCAGCGGTACGTCTTACTGTCGCAATTTTATCATTCATTACTTCATACAAAAGTGGCAAGACAGCTTTCCCACCTAATTCACCTAAATAAGCTGTAGCAAGTCTACGAATAACAACTTTTTCATCATAAATTGCTTTTGCTAGAAAAAGAAGGTCAGCTTCTGTTGGCTTGCTCATTTGTTCTAATGCTGCATAACGTTTTGTCCAGTCGGAATTATCCATCATTTGAACTGTAACTGGATAGCTTTCTACTAGTTTCGTTTTCGCTTTTTCTCCGCTTTTAAATAAGTTTACTAAATGCTGTAATCTTTCTTCTGAATAGGCAGCACTAAGTTCAGTAACCATTTCTTCGCCAATTTCTTCTGGTGTGCCGTAACGAATTCCTTTGTCTATCCATTTTCTTTCTAAAATAATATTATCTGCATACTTCTCTGTTTCGGTAATTGCTTGGATAAATCGTTCGGGTAATCCAACTCGAATTTCTTGTTCGCCATCTATTAATTTCAGTTGCATTGGCAAACCAAATAACATTTGGAGAAATACTTTTACCTCACCAAATTGTTCTATGTTATTTGTTGTAACAGTCTGCACTTGTTCTGCTCCAAAGGCATAACGGACATTTGCTAGAATCGTTTGCCAATCATACTTGGCATTTCGTTCCACTGCTAGAAAGTCAGCAACGTGGTACACCGCTTTTACCCCTTCAATATTCATTAACTGTTGAATAAGTTTAGGAGCACCTTCGATATTATTTGCCTTGTAGTTATGACTTTTGCCAAATGGTAACTCTTCATCAAGCAACACTTTCATTGTATTAGGGCTTGGTGTTGGTTCAATTGATTTTATGTTCATGTAGACTCCTCAACAAGATCAGATAGTTCTGACCATCTTTCCATTAATACATCTAATTGTGTAGACAACTCTTCATGCTGTTTGGAAAGCTCTTGTACTTTTCCATAATTACTTGAACTTTTTTCCATCTCTTCCGTTATCTCCGCAAGCTGTAATTCCTTCTCCTCAATGTGCTGCTCGATCTCTTCCCATTCCTTTTGTTCTTTATATGACAGACGGCGAGTTCTTTTTTCTTGTGTGCGTGGAACTATTTTTTTCGGTTCCGTTTCCTGAATCGTGCCAGATGTTTTCTCTAGGTAGTCGGTATATTCTCCAAAATATCGTTCAATTGTTCCATTTTGAAAAATCAATAACTGCTCTGCTATTTTATCAAGAAAGTAACGATCATGAGAAACAGTTACCACAACACCAGGAAATGATTGCAAATAATCTTCTAGTACCGTCAGAGATTCTGTATCTAAATCATTGGTTGGTTCATCAAGTAGTAACACATTCGGCTCTTCCATTAAAATTTTAAGTAGATACAAACGTCTTCTTTCGCCACCAGATAATTTTCGAATTGGTGTACCGTGTGTATTTAATGGGAATAAAAAACGCTCTAGCATTTGTGAAACAGAAATAAAGCCATCATCCGTTTTCACAGAATCAGCAACTTCTTTCACATATTCAATCATGCGTTTATTTTCATCCATATCTATACTTTCTTGGGTATAGTAACCAACTTTTACAGTCTGCCCAACATCCATTTCACCGCTATCTTGATTGATTCTACCAGATAATATATTCAGTAATGTCGATTTTCCACTCCCATTATCACCAACAATTCCGATGCGATCATGTGGTTTTAAGAGTAGTGAAAAATTTTCTAATACTTTCCGACTTCCAAATGATTTATTGATATCTGTAAGTTCAATGACTTTTTTACCAAGTCGATTTCCAGTTAATTGGATGTCTAGTGAGGTTTTTGTTTCTGATCCAAGTGAATCTTCCAATACATCAAAACGGTCTATACGTGCTTTTTGTTTTGTCGTTCTTGCTTTTGCACCACGTCTAATCCACGCAAGTTCTCTTCTATACAAGTTTTGCTTTTTCGCTTCTGTTGATTTCTCTTGTTCTTCTCGCAACGCTTTTCCTTCTAAGAAATCGGCATAGTTTCCTTTGTAGCTGTATAATGTTTTTTTGTCTAATTCAAACATCCGATTCGTAACAGCATCCAAAAAATAGCGATCATGCGTAACGATTAAAACAGTCCCTTGGTATTTTCCTAAATAATCTTCTAGCCAACGAATTGTTGCATAGTCTAAATGATTCGTTGGTTCATCTAATACTAATAAATCTGGTGCTTCAATTAATGCTTGTGCCAATGCTACCCGTCTTTTTTGTCCACCCGAAAGCTCACCAATTTTTCGGTCTGTATCAGAAAGTCCTAACTTAGAAAGAATTGCTTCAGCATTTGCGTTTGCACCCCATGCATCTGCTGCATCCATTTCTCTTTGTAAGCGAAATACATCTGTTTGATATGTTTCATTCGTTGGGTTGTGTTCTAATTTTTTTACTGCTATTTCATATAGTTTAAGTAGTCTAATTAGTGGCGTATCTCCATGAAATACTTGTTCAAGCATCGTGCGATTATCATCATAATCAGGGTGTTGTGGTAAATAACCAATGGTATAGTCTTTTGGACAAAGCAATTCTCCTTCGTCTGCTTGTTCTATACCAACGATAATTTTTAATAATGTTGTTTTTCCCGTACCGTTTATGCCGATAATTCCGATACGTTCTCCTTCTTTGATTGTGAATGAAATGTGTTGAAACAACGTTTTATCTGCATATGTTTTCATCACATTTTCTACTGTAAACATTTTCATTGTCTGCCTCTATGCTTTCAAATATTTTTCAAGGAGTTGTGGTCAATCAGGGTCAAAATACCCCTGACCACAACTCCTAAAATAAATGGTTACTAAAATCCTGTAAAGTACATATTTCGATGAACCATTTATTTTATTAAAAACCTTTCAAAACTACTTATATATTCCAAATTAATGAAAGGAATAATTACAAAAATTATATAAGACCACTATTTTATTGAGCTGTTTATTTCATTAAAAATCAGACACAAAACTATTTCAAATATTTTTCTATATCCGCTCTAATTTCGTTTGGATTTGTTTTTGGAGCAAATCTTTCTATTACTTGTCCATTTCTATCAACAAGAAATTTAGTGAAATTCCACTTAACTGTTTTTGAACCAAGTACACCTGTTGCTTGTTCTTTTAAATATTTATATAGTGGATGTGTATCTGCCCCGTTTACATTTACTTTCGCAAACATCGGGAAAGTAACATTATACTTCAGTTGGCAAAATTCTTGTATTTCGGTTTCTGTTCCTGGTTCTTGTCCAGCAAATTGATTACATGGAAAACCAAGAATTTCGAGTCCTTGTTCGTTATATGTATCATATAGTTCTTGTAGTTCTTTGTATTGCGGAGTTAATCCACATTTACTTGCCGTATTGACAATTAATAGAACTTTCCCTTCGTAATCAGCAAGTGATTTTTCTTCATCTTTAATTGTTTGTACTTTGAAATTATATACAGTCATTGTGAGTCCTCCTAAGTTTTATATCTATCATATAAGATATGCTGAGTTAATGCGAATAATGAAACCGAGGTTGGAACAAAAGAGGTAAAAAACACTCCAATTGTCCCAACCTCGTGAAAGTTTGGTTATCAAAATCCAGAAAACCCACATTTTATCGAACCAAATTTTCACTAGAAAATTTCCAAACAGCTTTCTGTCCCAATTCCATAATATTTTACAAAAAATCATTCAACGCATCTAATGTTTTAATTGTATATCTTACAAGCTCTGGTAAATCTTCGGCATGATTTTCATTAATAGCCTTAAATAAAATAGTTACTGTATATTCCACGCTCGAAACAGAACGTGTTTCTACAACTGTTTCTATGAAATGTGGATCTTCTTCTTTTCCCTTCCATGTATTCTCTAAATACTGATGAATTTGGTTAAATAACTGTTCATTTCTCTCCGTCACTACAGAAAATATCAAGCTTATTTGACAATCTGCTTGTTCTTTTGTTTCCAGAATTTCTGCTGCTAAACTTTCTAGATTTGTTCGCAAAGCAATGGTTACTTTTTTATCATTTCGAGAAAATGAAATAGTATAGCTTCTTGAAAATGTTGCTAAATCCAATAAATCTTGGCGGTTTGTAACAACAATTTCTCCAGATAAATCATAATCATATACGAGTCCTTCAAGAATTACTTTTAAGTTATCAAAAATAGTTGGATCAAACATTGATTTTCCTTTCTGAAAAAAGCACCCATTAGTAAGTAAATTGACTAATGGAGTTCTTGTATGTCAGCATATTTTGCCAAATTAACTATATTATACTGAAATATCCACATGCTGGATTGTACCTGCTGGGCCCTTTTCACGCAAAAAAATCCCAGTCTTCTGAATTTTCCCTTGTGAATCATTGTCTAGGATTTTAATATTGTAAGTGGTATCGACATTTCCTAAATAAATAGCTCCAATTCCAACTTCACCAAGGGCAATCAAAGAACTGTTTCCCTCTTCATCTGTTGACCAAATACGAAGGTTTTTATAAATTTCATCGCCCTCATCAATCCAACCATTTTCATCTTTATCATATGCCGATAAATCTTTAAATCCATCTCCGCTCTTTGTTCCAAATAACTCACTACCATCATTGACTTTCCCGTCACTATTTTTGTCAAGAGCAAGAAAGCCACTTCCACCTGTAGCAAGTGAAATATCTTCTGTTTTTCCATCATAATCTAAATCAAATGTGAATTTTTTTTTGCGTTAAATCTGCGAAATTACCATTAAAATTAATAACAAGTGGATCAATCATTATTAATTTTTCAGATGCAAGCTCGGTATGTGATGCAAATTTTCGGTCCATGTTCAAATTCAATTCAATCTTAATTTCTGCTCCATCAGCCGTATGAACAACTCCAGCCGTATTAAACGACATAGATTCCGCTTCGTAGTGTGTGCTTTCTATATGTGTACTTTGATAAGTGTGTTTTTCAACCCTGTAATCTGATTCAAAAGAATCTAATTTTCGTTCAGCGAATTTAGGTCTTACACTTTCTAAACGACTTGCTATATTATTAAATCTTTCACCAAAATCTCTATTTTCCTGATGTTGTTTTAGCAATTTCTTTAAACCTTTTACTCGCAGTTTCTTACCTGTTAATACCTCTACTAACTCTTGAAGCATTTTGAGTTCTACAGGATCAGCAGATTCATCTTCATCCAATTCTTCAATGGCTTTTATTGCTTTTGCTTTTATTGCTTCCTCCTCTTGTTCCGTCATTAGTTTCTTTAGTCCTTCTACAAGTTTTTTACGAGCCTCAGCAGATGTTACAACCGTATCTTCATGTGCTCCTTGAAAAGTTGCGCCTAAGTTCTCTTTGTTCTTATTATTTTCTTCCACTTTCTGCGGAGTCTTATTGTCTGTTTTTTTGGGTAGTATCATTCGTGTCCAGTTTTGCTGCATCAGCCTCTTCCAACTTCGGTTTTTTAACGTACGCTCTACGTTCAATCATTGTTGTTGTAATAGTGTTAGTATTAACTTCATCATATTTAGAAGCCCCATTCATTAAAAATGCTGAACTTGTGATTCTCATAGGTATCCCCCCTACACTATATATCGGTGAAGTATTGGTAAAATATACCACAAAAACGAATGAAATTTCTGACAGCGATTTTACAAAAGGGGACTAGGATATACTTCTTTTTGAAGGGTTTTACTATTTAAGATTGTATTACCAAAATGTTAATCTTACTCGTTGTGCTAGTTGTTTTAGCCCTTTTTCAATAAAAAACGCTCAAAATTTATTAAATATAGCATGAATAATTGCAACAAATAGACAAAATTACTAAGCACAAATTTAAAACTCCTACAATCAGATGATTAAAATTGATGAATTCAAGCTGTTTTTGATCATTTTTGATGCATTTAACTAGCACAACGAGTTAATCTTACAGGATTTTGGCAACCAATCTTAAACATGAGTTTGGGACGAAAAGGAGGTAAAAACACCCCAATCGTCCCAAACTCAAGCGTCCCCAAAATTCTTAGAAGCTGGCTATTTGTTCTTCGTTATCTTTGTCTTTTCAAACTGTCTACTTATCAACTGTTTCTTCCACTTACTTGTTCACCAGAAATTTCATTCAATTGAATGTCTGTTGTGTTTTCTTCATCTTTTACATCTGTATCTGTTTTTTCTTCTGTTTCTGGTTTCACTTCAGAAGATTTTTGTAGTTTATCACTAACATCAGAAATAATATCTTCCGTCAATGATTGCTGTTTCTCTTTTTGCTTATCAAGCTGTTCTAATTGTTCCTCTTTTCTCTTTGATGGAGCGGATCCTGGGTCACCAATCGTCTTAATTTCTCTTTTTAAAACATTCTCCGCTCCTGTTGTACTAACTTTTGCTTTACTCATCACTTGCAATTGTGAATATAATCCTAGTGCACTAGTAAGCTTTTCAACATTATCCATAGAACTTGTAGAAGATGTTGTAAAACTATCTTCGTTCATTGACTCTAGCGGTTTAGTTGCTTGATCTCTTTCTTCCTTCATTTTTTCCATTTGTTGTTGTTGAATTTGTTTGTCTAACTCTTCCATTTGTTCTTTTAACTGTTTGATTTGCTCCATTTTCGTTTTCGGATCATCTTTACTTTCTTGGGTAGTTTCCATTTGCTTCTGCAACATCTCTTTTTGTTTTAATAATGAATCCATTCCATTATCATTTTTATTAAACGCCATGTATGTATTTGTTTGCTTTAAAGATCCACTTTCAATTTTCATAATAAATCCCCCTTGGTTACAATTATAAAAGAAAGTTTGGGTAAAACATATCCAGTAAAATAAAGACATTTTAAAGATGCCATTTTACAAAAAAAGCTGCCCACTATTAGTGGCGACTCTCTATTTCTCTACTAATCCATGATGAAATGAATAAATAACTGCTTGCGTCCTATCTTGTACATCTAATTTACTCAAAATATTACTGACGTGTGTTTTAACTGTTTTTAAAGCAATAAATAAATCATCAGCAATTTCTTGATTTGCTTTTCCTTGTGCCATGAGGAGTAATACTTCCATTTCTCTTGTTGTTAATTCATCATGTAATTGTCTTGTTTGTTGTGAACGCATTTTGCTCATCATTTTTGTCGTTACTTCTGGTTCAAGTACCGATTGTCCACCAACTGTTTCCCGAATGGCTTTGGCAATTTCTCCTGCACTTGATGTTTTTAATAAATAACTGGTTGCTCCTGCTTCTAATGCTGGATATACTTTCTCATCATCTAGGAAACTCGTAATAATCATGATTTTTGCATCTTTCCATTGCTGCATAATATTACGTGTTGCTTCAATACCATCCATTCCATCCATTACTAAATCCATTAAAATAATATCAGGCTTTAAAGAGATTGCTAGTTCTACACCTTTTCCACCTGATTCCGCCTCGCCAACAACTGTCATATCTGGTTGAGCAGAAAGATATGAACCAACCCCTAGTCTAACCATTTCATGATCGTCTACTAACAAAATCCGAATCATTTTATCTCCCCTTACTACTTTTTAAGAAATCTTGTCCTTATACTAGTGGCACTTGTACCTCAACCCGTGTTCCTTTATTTGGGACACTCACAAGTTTAATTGTTCCGCCAATTTCTGCTGCTCTTTCTTGCATTGTTTGTAATCCGTATGACCCTGCTTTTTCTTTGACTGATTCAAAACCAACTCCATCATCCTCAATCCGTAGAATTAGTTGACCATCCCGATTAAGTAGCATCACCTGTACTTCTTTCGCTCCTGCATGACGAAGAATGTTAGATATACTCTCTTGAAAAATTCTGAAAAGATGATCTTCCACTCCTTTTTCGTGCGAAAGGTCTTCAATTTTTCGTTCAATATGAAATGGCACTTTTTTCTCTAAATCATTTAACAGTTCTTCCATTCCTTTAGACAATGTTTTATCTTTGAGTAATACAGGTCGTAAATGTAATAGCAATGCTCGCATTTCTAACTGCGATTGATGAACCATTTTTTCAATCATTTGTAGTGTTTTTAGTTTTGGTTCTGTTTCTTCTGTTTGATTTTCCGTAAGGATAGACATCATCATTGAAGCAGCAAATAATTGTTGACTGACTGAATCATGTAATTCTCTTGCTAGGCGATGCCGTTCTTGGGAAATCGTTTCTTGAATTCGTTTTTCCATTTCCACTGCATCTTCTGTCGCTAACTGTTGAGCACGCTTTGTTTGATCTCTAACATTTTGTTGCAATTGTACCATTTCTTCCGCTACATATGGTAATGATTTTTTTAATTTTTCTTCTTCTGAAATAGCTCGTCCACTGCCAATATCTGCCAGTGTTTGTTTTGCTATTTTCCATTCTCGTTGGTTATATGTATAAAAAATAATTCCGAGTATAAGCCCAATGGTTGGTGGAAATGTTAATGGTACAATGAGAAATGGCACATTCCAAACGTGTCTTTCCCAAAGAATATCATAAGAAGAAAGTGGAAAAGCATAAAAAACAAAGCATAAAACAAGAACTGTTGAAATAAACATCATAAAGGTTATCCACCAAATGAACGCAAAATTATATTTCATCGGCGGATAACCTCCAATCTTCCAAATGCAATAGATGTAACAATTTTTGCCCGTTTTGTTGCTTTGTAATAATTAGCGGTTTGAAAGGAAATTTTTTCATTTACTATTTGCTTCTTCTCTTTGTCAAATATCTTTACATCCCCTGCAATAACCGAATGTCTTAAAGAAAGTTCTAATTCATACGGAACAATAATGCGGATATTGCCAATTCCATGACGAAGATTCACAATGGCTTCTTCTTTTGGCAAAACAGTATTTGTTAAATCAATGACCGTTTCTCCTACACCAGAAAAAGCTTGGATATCTTGCCAATCATATGGTTCTTTTGGTGTCGAGTATGCTCCAATCCAATAGTTCAGATTAAAATTCTTCGGTGATGGATGACATGTTGTTTCTTTTGCATCCACAATATTCCACTGTAATTCCTTAGATATTCGTCTTTTTTTGCGGCGATTCCCAAAAAAGGAAATGACTAAAGCAAGTAACAATAATCGAAAGGTGAACAAACCAAATACAGAACTAACCCCTCCACATATTCCAAGCCATAACAGTATTTTACCAAATACACGGTGATATAATTTTCTTCCCCAATACATAAGAAAAGTGGAAATAATAAATGTAAAAATAAGTCCACCTTTAAATAAAAATAATTCTATAATCATTACTATAATAAATAATACAATGATTCTTTTAGACATACTTTTCACCTCCAGAGGCTACGAACAAACTTATCATTTTTTATTCTAAACAATGGGTTTAGCCAATTAGGGGTGAGCGAAAGAAGTTCCTCTCGTCCACCCCTATTAGTTTACCATACCAGATTAAAATCCTCTTGATTTAACTCTATTCATTTCATTCCATTTTTTGTAGACAATGTACAGAATATATACAGCAACAAGAGCAAATAGCGAAGGACTATTGGCAATAAACGCTGACAAAGCGATAAGCCCAACGATAACTAACAAAGCTTTTGACCATTTTGACTGTGCATAATCCAACTTTTTCCATGCATATATCAGAACCAATGCACTTACTCCTAAAGCAATTAGGGGAATAAGATTTGCAAAAAACACACCAGTTGCAATTACAGCAATAACGATTAATAATAATTTTTTCATTGTGACCTCTCCTTAAATCTTTTCTTATTTTTATTTTACCAATGTGACTACGAAAATGTAACCTACTTCCGCTTGATTAATTCTCCGTCTTAAGTCTGATTTTTATATTACTCTTTACTAGCAACTACAGCGACGTTTATGTGCACGATACAGTAGAAAGAATACAGCAACTAAGAATACAGAAGGAAATACGTACAGAGCGAATACATGAATCATTCCAAAAAACGAATGCATATGAGATAAAATGCTTGATAAAGCAGTAATACCAATTAGAATGAAAATAGCTTTTGTTCCTCCTGACTTTGCAGCATCTAAACCTTTAAATATAAGTATCAGTACAAACAAGCTGACAAAAAATGGAATGATACTTGCAAGTATTGAAAAACCTATCATTCCAGCAACTAGTAGTAAAAGTAATCTTCCCATGATGACCTCTCCCTTAATCTTTGTTAAGTTTATTTTACCAGCAAAAAAAAAAGAAAGTAATGCACTTCCGCTTGATTATATATCAGTCTTAAGTCCTGATTCTTTTGCAAAAGGGATGAAAAACCCCACTTTTGCAAAAGAACCGTGTAGGATCAATATTTTGGTAAACCATTCAAAAATAATTCTCTTCCACTCTCAAATCTTTTAAAAATATTTCTTTCCTATCAACTCATACATAAAGATTTCGGCAACGGACAATATAATAAATAAAGATAGAGCAAAAAATAAAAAAAGGATTTTAGTGAAGTGAATGGTTCAGTGAGATAGTGATTTTACAGGATTTCTTACAACCATTCACTTCATGCGTGTGGGGCAATCGGGATGTTTTCCCTCTTTTGCCCTATACTCAGTAAATGGAGGTATGTATATGAATGAGTATAAACAAGAGCCATTTTGGCGTGAAACAAAAGTCCCTACTTTTAATAATTTAACACATGATTTAGATGTGGATGTCGCCATTGTGGGTGGAGGAATTTCTGGTATTACAACGAGTTATTTATTAACACAAGAAGGTTTGAAAGTTGCTCTATTAGATGCAGGGTTACTATTAAATGGTACGACTGGGCATACAACAGCTAAAATAACTGCACAACATGATTTAATTTACGCCAAACACATAGCACATCTAGGAGTAGAGCAAGCCAATCTGTACTACCAAGCAAACATAGAAGCACTTGATTTTATTAAGAAAACGATTCAAACAGAAAAAATTGATTGTGATTTTTCTATGGAAGATGCGTATATATACACTTGCTCAGATGACTATACCAAACAAATTGAAGAAGAAGCAAGAGCTTATGAGAAATTAGGTATTGACGGCTACTTCCTTAATCATACACTGCTGCCATTTCCGATTAAAGCCGCTATTACAATGAAGAATCAAGCACAATTTCATCCACTGAAATATTTAACTCCATTAGTTAAAAAAATTATCGAAGCTGGTGGACAAATTTTTGAAAATACGGTGGCAATTGATATAGAAACTGGTGATCACCCTGTTATAAAAACAAGAGATGGACATTCAGTCACATGCCGCCATGTAATTTCCTGTTCTCATTTTCCATTTTTTGATGGCGGTGCGTTTTATTTTGCCAGAATGCACGCAGAACGTTCCTATGTCCTTGGTGTAAAAGCAAAGCAGCCTATTCCTGATGGGATGTATATTAGTGCCGAAGAACCAAAACGTTCCCTCCGCTATACAACAATAGATAACGAAACACTTCTGCTTGTTGGTGGAGAAAGTCACAAAGCAGGACAAGGCTCTCACATGGACAAACATTATAAAGCACTTGAGCAATTTGCTGAAGAAACATTTGGGGTTGCCTCTATTCCTTATCGCTGGTCAACGCAAGATTTAAAAACATTAGATGATATTCCTTATATCGGACGAATGAATCACCATCCAAATAGTTTTGTTGCAACGGGCTATCGCAAATGGGGCATGACTTCAAGTACAGTTGCTGCTCATTTGTTGAGGGATTTAATTATGGAACGGGAAAATCCGTATGAGGAATTATATTCCCCTTCCCGTTTCCATGCAGATCCATCCATTAAAAATTTTGTTATCCAGACAGCTGATATGGCAAAACATTTAATTGGTGGTAAACTTGGAATTGTTTTTACCACCCCTAATATTTTACAAAATAATGAAGGTGCAGTTGTTAATATTGATGGGAAACGTGCTGGTGGTTATCGAGATAATGAAGGTTGCTTACACTTAGTGGATACAACATGTACACATATGGGCTGTGAAGTAAACTGGAATGATGGTGATAAAACATGGGATTGCCCTTGTCATGGTTCACGCTATTCTGTGGATGGGGATGTGTTGGAGGGACCTGCGAAAAAAGCTTTAAGCAAAATTGAAATAGATGTTGAATGACACTAGATATGAATGGAGCAAAAAACACCACAATTGCCCATTCTTATCTAGTGTTTGGTTACCAAAACCCTATAAAATCAACGTTTTAGTAAATTATTCATTTCACTAAAAACCTTTCAAACAAAATTCTGTTTAGTTTTTTTCCATTACGTCAATATTTGTCAGATGAATATTTCCTTATTATTAACCAATACTATTTTGGCGAGTTAAATTTCGTACAGCTTAATAACAAGGAAATGAGGATAAATGATGAAAAACCTTTCTAAATTGCATAAAGTAATCATTGCGATTTCTGTTTCACTCATTGCATTTTCTGGTCAAGCATATGTTTCGGCAACATCTTATGTGATTCAAAAAAATGATACATTTTGGGATATTTCTAAGAAATACAAAATGGATTTAAAAGACATTATCGCTGCTAATCCGCAGTTCAAAAATCCAAATCGTATTTATCCAGGAGATAAAGTTACTATCTCTTCCGTAACTAACTCTAAACCAATTCGTGGAAAAGACGGTACATTCACAAGTGGAGTAATGAACAATGTAAAACCAACTGCTACTCCAAGTAGTTTTGAAATACAAGTTGTTGAACTTGTGAACAAACAAAGAACTTCAAAAGGGCTAAAAGCTCTAACAAATAATACAAGCCTAGAAAGTACAGCTCGAAAAAAATCTCAAGATATGATAAATAGAGGTTATTTCAGTCACCAATCTCCGACATACGGAAGCCCTTTTGACATGATGAAACGCTTTGGAATTAAATACAGTTCCGCAGGTGAAAATATTGCTATGGGACAAAAAACACCACAAGCAGTTGTAACCGCATGGATGAACTCAGAAGGACATCGTAGAAATATTTTGAGTGTCAATTATAGCCAAATTGGTGTAGGGCTTGCGAAAAAAAGTAACGGAACGACTTATTGGACACAGATGTTTATTAGACCATAAAAAAAACGGCTGTCTCAGAATTTTCATTGAGATGGCCGTTTTTTATTTATTTCACAATCGCTTGCACTCGCCCTACTTGTCCATCCTCTAACTTCACTTTAATTCCATGCGGATGAAAAACGGAATTTGTTAAAATATCCTTTACAATTCCACGAGTTGTTATACCTGTTCGCTGGTCTTTCTTTAAAACAATATCAACTTGAAGCCCTTTACTGATATTTGCACGTTGTTGTCCGCTCATTACGTTCCCATTTTTCTTCGTTGATTACTTGGCTTTTTGGCTATTTGATTACTCATTGATTGCGTTTTTTTCACAAGCCCTTTTCCTTGTTGTGCTTCTGCATGGTCTTGTTTCTTTTGTGCTAATTTTTGATTTATCATATCAGCCAAACTTACTTTTTTCTTTTCAGACATATGTGTTCACTCCTTGCATTTTAATTTGTTCCAATGCTATCATATCATTTCTGCTAGCTACTATGCTAATTTTTTGATGATTCTTTTACAAAAGGGGTAAAAGACAACCCGATTATAAAAGAATCATGTAATACATGGTTACTGAAATTCAGGGAAATCAATTTTTTGGTAAACCATTCATTTCACTAAAACCTTTCAACAAGCGTAGTCCCAAACCTTTACGTTCACTATTTTTCATCACTATAACGAATTCTCTCTTCTGTTTCTACGTTAAAAAACCTTGCTTTATTCATATCAATAACAACTTCATATGTATCGCCATTTTTTACATCTGGATTGGTATCTAGTTGAGCCACAAAACTTTGTCCGCTAATTTTCGCATAAATATTTGTTGTTGCACCGAGTAACTCCGATACTTCTACATTTACACTTATTTTTGTTTGCGGGGATTCTTTCATCAGTTTTTCGTCATCATGAAAATCTTCTGGACGGATACCAAGAATGATTTCTTTATCCATATGCCCTTGTACCCGCAGCATATTTAAATAGGTTTCAGGAACGGAAATCTCTATATCACCAATAACAAACTTGCCATCTTTTACAACACCATGAAAAAGGTTCATCGCAGGTGAGCCAATAAAACTTGCGACAAACACATTATTTGGATTTTCATACACTTCTTTTGGAGAGCCTACCTGTTGAACAATCCCATCTTTCATAACAACAATCCGTGATGCCATAGTCATTGCTTCTGTTTGATCATGTGTAACATATACAGTTGTTGTATTTAAGCGTTGATGCAATTTAATAATTTCCGCACGCATTGCCACCCGTAATTTTGCATCCAAATTAGATAATGGCTCATCCATTAAAAATACTTTTGCATCTCGAACAATTGCTCGTCCTAATGCAACCCGTTGCCGTTGACCACCCGATAATGCTTTTGGTTTACGTTTTAAATAGTCGGTGAGTCCGAGTATTTTTGCCGCATCAGTTACTCTTTGCTCAATTTCGGTCTTGGAAAATTTCCGAAGTTTTAAAGCAAACGCCATATTCTCATAGACCGTCATATGTGGATATAAAGCATAGTTTTGAAACACCATTGCAATATCTCGTTCTTTTGGAGCGACATTGTTCATTTCTTTTCCATCAATATACAATGTTCCTTTAGAAATTTCCTCTAAACCAGCAATCATTCTAAGGACAGTGGATTTCCCACACCCAGATGGACCAACAAACACAATAAATTCCTTATCAGCAATATGTAAATTAAAATCGGTCACTGCCGTTACTTTTTTATCATATATTTTATAAATATGATCCAGTCTCAACTCTGCCATATAAAAACCTCCTACTTAATAGACCCTTCAACCATTCCTCTAATCACATACTTCTGTGCAAATAAGAATAAGATAACAATTGGTAACATAGACATCAAAGAAGCTGTTAAAATTAAATCCCATTGACGGACAAAAGCTCCGACAAAGTTTGCAACGGCTAACGGAACTGTTTGAATATCATTTCCTTTTCCTAAAATAAGTAGTGGAAGTAAGAAATCATTCCAAATCCAAATGCCATTCAAAATAAGCACTGTAATATAAATTGGTTTTAAAATCGGAAAAATAATCAACCGAAAAATTTGAAACTTACTACAACCATCTATTTCTGCTGCTTCTTCTAATTCATAGGGAATAGATTTAATAAATCCATGAAATAAGAATATAGATAAAGGAGCACCAAAACCAATATACGCAAAAATCATGCCCGTATATTCCCGAAGGAGCGGAATACCAATCACATCGGAAATTGTTTTAAACCATGAAATAAGTGGAAACATAACTACTTGAAACGGAATAACCATTGCTCCAACAAACACCATGAACATAAGCCCTGATAATCTTGTTTTTGTGCGAACTAATACCCATGCTGCCATTGAAGAGGTAATCGTAATAAAAAACAATGAAATTACTGTAATAATAATCGAAGAAATAAAAGAATCTTGATAGCGAATATTTTCGCTCGTCCAGATTGTCTTCATATTATCAAATAACTGCATCCAGCGATCAGGTAAGGATAAAGGATGTGCAGTGACACTAAAAGAATCTTTTGCAGAGTTAATTAATACTAATACAAAAGGAAGGAGAAAAACGATAACCAAAATAATGGCTAACCATTCTAAAGCTATTCGCCCAATTCTTTTACCAACCATTACATTTCGACCTCCTTCTTCTTATTGAGATATACTTGAATCAAGGAAACAATTAATAGAGCGAGGAAGAAAATAATTGCTTTTGCTTGCCCTAATGCCATATGTAAACTAATGAATGCTTCATTATAAATATTTAATGCAAGTAGTTCCGTTCCATTCATCGCTTGATCCATAAAGGAAACGGCAGGCCCACCATTCGTTAAAGAAACATTGACATCAAATTGTTTAAATGAATTGACTAATGTTAAAAACAATGTAACCGTAAACGCAGGAATAACCATTGGAATCGTAATGTGTCTTAGCCGTTGCCAAGCAGTTGCTCCATCTATTTCCGCTGCCTCTGTCAATTCTTTTGGCACATTTTGTAGAGCAGTCACATAAATCAACATAATATACCCAGCGTATTGCCACGTTCCAGTTGCCACCATGGCTATGACACTTAAATTTCGATCACCCAAAATAATGACATCTGTAATTTGCATAGCAGGTACAGCCGAATTATAAATAAATTGCCAAATATAACCAAGAATTAAACCACCAATTAAATTAGGAATAAAAAAACCGACTCGATAAAGTGGTTGAAACTTTAAGCCCTTCGTCACAAGTAATGCTAATCCAAAGGAAACAACATTCACCGCAATAATCATCATAAGTGCATAAATAATGGTTAACAAGATGGAGTAAATAAAGCGAGGATCTTGTTTAAAAGCTTCTACATAATTATCAAATCCAACAAAATTTACTGTTTTTTTAATTCCATTCCAATCTGTAAAGGAATAGTAGACTCCAAGTAGAAAAGGAATAACTAATACCATAATAAAAGCAAATAATGATGGAAATAAAAATAGCCAAAATGTTATTCTTTCTGTTCTCGACTTGTTCATTTTCTTCCCTTCCTTACTTTTTTGGGGTTGACCGAATAAGTTATTGCTCATTCAGTCAACCCCTTCTATTATTTCTTCAATGTCGCAAATGCTTTTGTCACTTGGTCGATAAATTGTTGCTCGTTAATTTCTCCCTTTGCAAACAATCCATAAATCGGGCCTAATGTTTTTGTTCTGAAGTCAGAAGATAAATAATACTGATTCCAAGCATAAATTTTTCCAGCCGCAGACCAATCCATTATAGATGCAGATAGTGGTGCATCTGGTTTTACTTTAACAGATTTAAATGCTGGAATTGCACCAATTTCTTTTGCAATATAGTTTTGTCCAGCTTCAGAAGTTGCTAAGTAAGTTAAAAATTCTTTTGCTTGGTCGATTACTTTTGATTCTTTGTTAATAACATACCAAGATGGAGCAGAAACGAATACACCATCCGTAGGTGTAGACATAGAACCATGTGGAGCAAACCCACGTTTAAATGTTGCATTTGCTGTTTTTAAATTTGGCTCAATCCAGTTTCCTTGGTGAACAAAAGCCGCTTTTTGATTAGCAAAAGCTCCAACTTGTGAATCATAGTTACCTGTTAATAACACATTTTTGTCTGCATACTTAAATAGAAGACCTACCCATTTTGCATACTCAGCAAAACGAGTTGCATCTAGTTCTCCTGCTACTGCTTTATCTTTCACAGAGCCATCAGTATAAGCTAAGCCATTAGAAAGATATGAATTAAGATTATGGTCTGCAACAACCCATTCCATTCCTGCACCTGCTGCCATAGAAACAACAGAATCAATGCCTAATTCTTTTTTCATAGAATCTAATTTTTTGAATGCTGCTTCATATGCTGCATAGTTATTTAATGTTGCTGGGTCAATGCCTGCTTTCGCTAACATATCAGCATTAAACGCCATTCCCCAACCTTCAATTGTAACTGGGAATCCGTATGTTTTTCCATCTACTTTGAAGGCTACATCTGTATCACTTACCCAAGGTTGGTCGCCTAAATCCATGATGTAATCTTTCCACTCATCATAACCAGCTTTTCCATCAATAACAAATACATCTGGTGCTTGACCTGCTGTGAAATCCGCTTTTAATTGTGTGCCGATTTGACAAGCATCCCCACCACACGATTTTACATTTACTTTAATCCCTTTTTCTTGCTCAAACTTCTTAGCAAACGCTTTCAATTGAGCATCAATCTCAGGTTTGTTTTGCAAAATCGTAATTTCGCCACCTGACTCTTTTTCTTCTGTTTTCGGTGTGTCTGTCTTGCCTTCTTCTTTCTTCTCTGTTGTATTATCTTTACTACCACAAGCTGCTAAGACAAAAATTAGCATGAACACACTGAGTAATGATAAAAATTTCTTCATTTTCTAATCCCCTTCTAATAAATTTATTTACTTCAAATCACTCATAGTGTATCACTCTTTGTAATCGGTTGCAATCTTTACAGCGAGTAAGGATGAAGCGATGAAAACCGCTACCAAATTCGGTCAAAATATGACAATATTTTTTAAAAATAGAACAACAAAATAAAAAGCTGATTGACACAAAAATTTATACATATTACTGTTATCTCATATTCAACATATTTTAATGAAAGAGGATGTGTGGAAAATGACAGATTTTATCTAGCTAGTAAAAGAAAGAAGATCTGCAAATAACTTTCTTTCAGGTTACTCTATTAAATCAGAAGAACTAGATGACATATTTGAGTTAGTTAAACTTGAACCATCTGCTTTTAATCTTCCATATACAAATTATTTAATAGTTATCATTTCCACTTACCTAGTTAGAAACACCCAACTATTCAAACTCCATCTTCCAACTAAAATAATCATTCTCCTTATTCTTCTCATAAGAAAACACCCCATCAAATGTTTTCCCTGTTTTACTCGTTAATCCCTTCACCGTCACCTTTCCATTCTTGAGCAATGTTTTCACCAGTGTTTTTGTCACTTTTTTCTTCATGGATGCAAAAAATTTATCATTCTTCCAAACCACAAACTTACAACCTTGCTTCCAATTGGCACAACCAAATCCTTTTTGCCCCTCCGCAACTTGCCCTTTACACAATGGACAAATTCCTAGAATTTCTATATCTACTTTTTCTTTCTCCACTTCTTTTAGAATAATCATCTCTGCTTGTTTCACTTTTTCAACTGCTTCTTTTGTAAAGGAAAAAATAAACTCCAAGAACGTTTGCCTAGATACTTTTCTTTTCTCCATATCAGAAAGTGCCTTCTCTAAACGACCTGTAAACGGCAAATCAAATAATTCACGAACTGGAAATGTATCGACCAAATTTTTTCCTAGTTCAGTGCAAAGAAGATTTTTTCCTTCTATCGAAATATATCCGACATCTTTCAGTTTCTTAATCGTTTCTGCCCTTGTTGCGGGTGTACCAATACTAAATCCGCTCATTACTGTTTCCATTAGCTCGGTACTTTCTTCATCATCATAACTTTTCCCACACGTTTCCATTAAGCGGAGGAGTGTTCTTTCTGTATGTCGTTTTGGTGGTTGGGTTGTGTGTGATGTTACCTCAGCTTCTTTGATATCCACCTGCTCTTGCTCTTTTACATTCGGTAAAAATGTATCTTTTGTTTCGGTGGTATCTAATTTTTTCCAACCCTCTACTAATTGAATTTTCCCTTTAGAAATGAATACACCTTGTAGGTCTACATAAGTCTTGGTTGTAAGTTTTGTTTCTTCATATTCAGCAACAGGCATAAATTGCATCAGAAAACGATTTTTGATTGCCTCGTATACAAGTCTTTCATCACTAGAAATAGTACTCGGAATCATATAGGTTGGGATAATTGCACTATGACTTTCCACCTTAGCATTATTAAAAATTCGCTTGGACTTCACAAAGTTAATTTCATTAGAAAAGGCGAGCCCTTTCTTTAATACTTCCACTACTTTTGCTACTTTTCCTACTAAACTTTCTTCTAATACAACACTTGATGTTCTTGGATAGGTAATGAATTTTTTTTCATACAAAGCTTGAGCAACTTTTAACACTTTATCGGAAGTCCAGCCTTTGTATTTACTGGTCATATACCCTTGCAAACTAGAGAGATTAAATAAAAACGGTGGATATTCCTTCTTTTTCTCTACCTTTTTGTCAGTAACAATAGCATCTGTATGTAATTTATTTTTTATTTCTTCCAGTGTTTGTTTGTCTTTAAATTGATCTTGATTTTTTTCTGTATACACACCTTTGTATAATTCTTTATTTTTTGTTGAAAAAGTTGCGACCAGTTTAAAATAATTTTCTGGTACAAAAGAAGCAATTTCTTTATCTCGGTCATAAATCATTTTCAGCGTTGGTAAGACAACACGCCCAATAGTTAGTGCTTTTCCTGAACCTTTTTGATATTTTAACGTAGCCACACTCGTTAAATTAATTCCAATTATCCAATCTGCCCATTGGCGGCTAATTCCAGCATCTTGCAGAGGACGAAGTTCAGTATTTGGACGCATGTGTTGAAGCCCCCTAATTACTTCATCTGGTGTCCATTCATTTAATAAAAGCCTTGAAATTTGTTTATTTGTTTTTTCTAAGTAAATAATCGTATCGCCAATAATTTGTCCTTCTCGATCATAGTCACAAGCGGAAATAATTTCAGTGACATCTTTTCTATGAAAAAGTGATTTAATAATCCGCAATTGTTTTTTTGCTCCCAAATCTGGTACATCCTTATTCGCTTGACTACTTTTTACTTTATACTGAAATTTTTCAGGAATGAATGGAAATTTATCCATTGCCCATTTTGTCATTTTTTCGTCATAGTCTTTTGCATCATATAATTGCCACAAATGTCCAAATGCCCACGTGACAATGTACTCTGTTCCTTCCAAATAGCCATCTTGACGTTTTTTTATTCCCAAAGCATCAGCTATATTTTTGGCCACAGAAGGTTTTTCTGCGATAATTACTTTCATTTTCTTCACTCCTTCTTCTCTATTCTACAACAATTTTGCAAATAGGAAAAAAGATACTTGTCAAACATGTGCAAAATGGAGTTTAATAGAAGAAATGTCTTTTGTCGAAATTTGAAAGGAACGGAGGAAAATGAATGAAGAATTTTTATAAATTAACTTTCTTATTTATTTTTATAAGTATAACAACCATATTGATTCCAAGCACAACCTATGCGGATACTTCTGGAACGGTTACTGCCACCAGTTTGAATGTACGCTCAGCTGCCTCAACCACAGCAACTACTATAGGAACACTCAAAAAAAATGCCCCTGTAACTATTACAAAAGTAGGAAAAGAATGGCACGAAATAAAATTTAATAATAAAAAAGGGTTTGTTATGGCAAAATATGTATCTATCAAAAAAGTAGATACTAAAGCTCCAACAGTAAAACCAGTAACAAAACGCTCAGGAGTCGTCAATGCAACCATCTTAAATGTTCGAGAAAAACCAATTGTATCAGCTAAACTAATTGGACAACTGAAAAAAAATCAAAAAGTAACAATTGATGGAACGGAAAAAGATTGGATAAAATTAACATACAATAATAAAACAGGATATATTTTAGCAAAATACGTAAATGTAGCTTCAACTATCCTTCCTACTGGAACAATAAAGCCTCCTACTGGAACTAACAATAACAGTTCTGAGAATGCAAATACTTCTACAGTAAATGTAGGGGAAAATGGAATTGTCACCACAACACCATTAAATATTCGAAAAGATGCAACAACCAGTTCTGCTATACTTGGTATATTAAATAAAGGCGACAACATTACAATTACCGAAAACAAAGACGGTTTTTATGGTTTTATTTACAATAATCAAACTGCCTATGTTGGGGCAAGTTATATTTTTATTGGTAATAAATTGCCAGGAACACAACCAACTGATTCAGGAAATACAAACAATCCTATAGATAATAATAACAGTTCCGAGAATACAAATACCTCCACAATAAATGTAGGGAAAAACGGAATCGTTACTACTACACCATTAAATATTCGTGCCGATGCAACAACTAGTTCTTCTATACTTGGCACACTGAATAAAGGTGACAGCATTACAATTACAGAAAATAAAGACGGTTTTTATGGTTTTATTTACAATAACCAAACTGCCTATGTTGGATCGAGTTATATTTTTATTGGTGATAAATTGCCAGAAATTCCAGTTACTACAAACGTGATTGCAACAGCTATTTCATCTCATGTCATTTCTGTATACAAACAAGCAGATACAACGAATGTAATTGGCTCAATTGATTTAAATACTTCGATGGATATTGTAGAAAAATTAACCGATTGGTACCGAGTAAAATTCAATGATAGTTACGGTTATGTTCAAGCAAGTGATGTAATTATTACATCAGGAGCATCCTCATCAACTTCATTAGTTGGAAAAATTATTATGCTAGATGCAGGACATGGTGGATCAGATCCAGGAGCAATTGGGAATGGTTTAAAAGAAAAAGATGTAACACTTGATGTTGTCACTCGTCTAAAAACAAAATTAGAAAATGATGGTGCTACTGTCATACTGACACGTTCAGGGGATACTTATCCATCATTACAAGATCGTGCCAAACAATCAAGTAACTCTAATGCTGATATTTTTGTCAGTGTTCATGCGAATAAAGCTGGTACATCGACAGCTAACGGAATAGAAGTATTCTATTATACTAGTTCCAATACTACCCAGAAATCCAATAGTTCTAAACTGGCGACTGCTGTACAAAAACATTTAGTTGAAGAAACCGGTTTAAAAAATAGAGGGGTCAAAACAGCAAACTGGTACGTTATTAAATACAATAACAAACCAGGGATTCTCGCAGAAATTGGTTTTCTTTCAGGCGATCAAGACTCACTTGTTCTTGGATCGGATGAAGGTAAAGACTCTGTTACTGATGGATTATATTTAGGAATTGTTGAATATTTTGCTAGCAAATAAGTAAGAAGAGGATGGGACAATTGGGTATTTTCCCACCAATTTCCCCATCCTCTTTTGTTCTCAGAAAGATTACGATTGTTACAAATATTTCTTCTCTAGTACGTTTCTATGTCTTTTTGGAAATAGCCTTGCCAATCTACTAAAAAATGGAGTTAAATAGACATAACATCCTTGTCGAAATTTGAAAAGAACGGAGAAAACAAATGAGAAATCTTTACAAACTAACACTGCTTTTTATTTTTGCATTTTTCCTATCACTCTCTTTACTTCCAAATAATACTAGTGCTTCTACTACTGGAACAGTGAATGCTACCAGTTTAAATATCCGTTCCAATGCCACACTCACAGCAACTACTGTAGGGACACTCAAAAAAAATGCCACCGTAACAATCACAAAAACTGGCAAAGAATGGCATGAAATAAAGTTTAATAGTAAAAAAGGTTTTGTTCTGGCAAAATATATATCTATTAAAAATATAGAAACACCTGCACCCGCTAAAGTAACAAATCGTTCAGGAATTGTTACCGCTACAACATTAAATGTTCGAGAAAAACCACTTGTAACTGCTAAACTTCTTGGGCAACTGAAAAAAAATCAAACTGTAACCATTAATGGAACAGAAAAAGATTGGATAAAATTAACGTATAATAACAAAACTGGTTACATTTTAGCAAAATACGTAGATATAACTAGTATCACACCTACTACTGGAAACACAAACACTTCCCTAGAAAACAACAATAACAGTTCTGGAAATATACACTCTACTGTAAATGTAGGAAAAAATGGGATTGTTACCACTACACCATTAAATATTCGAGAAGACGCAACAACCAGTTCCGCTATACTCGGTACACTAAATAAAGGTGACAACATTACAATTACAGAAAATAAAGATGGATTTTACGGCTTTCTTTATAATAACAAAACTGCCTATGTTGGGGCATCTTACATTTTTATTGGCGATAAATTACCAGAAACTCCAGTCAGTACAGATGTGATTGCAACTGCCATTTCCTCTAATGTTATTTCTGTATACAAACAAGCAGATACAACGACTGTAATTGGTTCAATTGATGTAAATACTTCGATGGATATTGTAGAAAAATTAACTGATTGGTACCGAATAAAATTTAATAATAATTATGGTTATGTTCAAGCAAATGATGTAATCACTGGAGCTGGAGAAACATCCTCATCTACCTCTTTAGCCGGAAAAATTATTATGTTGGATGCTGGACATGGCGGATCAGCTCCGGGAGCACTTGGAAATGGTTTAACCGAAAAAGAGGTAACACTGGACGTTGTATTGCGTTTAAAAACAAAGTTAGAAAATGACGGTGCCACTATATTAATGACCCGTTCAGGAGATACTTCTCTTTCTATTCAAGAGCGTGCCAAAATATCTAGTGCATCAAATGCTGATATTTTTGTCAGTGTTCATGCAAATAGTGTCACTGCATCTACAGCTAACGGACTAGAAGTATACTATTATACTAGTTCCAATATCAACCAGAAAGCAAATAGTTCAAAACTTGCGACTACTGTACAAAAACATTTAGTAGAAGAAACTGGTTTAAAAAGTAGAGGCGTTAAAACGGCAAACTTTGTTGTCATTAAATATAATAACAAACCAAGTATTCTCGCTGAAATTGGCTTTCTTTCAGGAGATCAAGACTCACTTGTTCTTGGATCAGATGAAGGTAAAGACTCTGTTACTAATGGACTATACTTAGGAATTACCGAGTATTTTGCTAATAAATAAGTGAAAAGAGGATAGGAAATGAGGAGTTTTTCACACCATCTCCTATCCTCTTTTGTTTATTTATCAGAAAGATTACGATTGTTACAAACATTTCTTCCCTAGTACATTTCTATGTCTTTTTGGAAATAGCCTTGCTAATCTACTAAAAAATGGAGTTAAATAGACATATCACCTTTGTCGAAATTTGAAAAAAACGGAGAAAACAAATGAGAAATCTTTACAAACTAACACTGCTTTTTATTTTTATATTTTGCCTATCACTCTCTTTACTTCCAAATAATACTAGTGCTTCTACTACTGGAACAGTGAATGCTACCAGTTTAAACGTCCGTTCCAATGCCACACTCACAGCAACTATCATTGGAACACTTAAAAAAAATGCTCCTGTATCCATTACAAAAACAGGTAAAGAATGGCACGAAATCAAACTAAATAATAAAAAGGGATTTGTTATGGCAAAATATGTAACAACCAAGACTTTAAATCCCATCCCTAATCCAGTACCTGTTCCGACTACATCTATATCCATGCTCAATGCAGGAAAAACGGGCATTGTCACCATCACACCATTAAATGTGCGTATAGATGCAAGTCCATCTTCAAGATTACTTGGTACATTATACAAA
Source organism: Caryophanales bacterium (assembly GCA_031546705.1). Taxonomy (GTDB): domain Bacteria; phylum Bacillota; class Bacilli; order Bacillales; family JAVBJX01; genus JAVBJX01. The sequence continues at coordinate 21,409 of JAVBJX010000023.1, read as the reverse complement.
GGAAAAAAGATTACCATTACCATCAATAAAAATGGCTGGTATGGTTTTCTCTACAATGGCCAAACTGCCTATGTGTCAGCAAATTATATTTTTGTTGGAGACCAACTACCTATTTCCTTTGGAGAAATAGATCCTATCATTGCTCTTGCTACTTCAGTAGAAACAGTTCCAGTCTATGACCAAATCGATGAAACAAGTAAATTACTTGGCTCCATTGATTCAATCAATTCGATTAATATTGTTGAAAAACTAGACAACGATAATTGGTATCGCATCCAGTTCGAGGATACATACGGTTTTATACAAGCAAGTGCAGTAGACATCTCTGAGGAAATTCAAAAGAATATGTTGAGTGGTAAAATTATTATGCTAGATGCAGGACATGGCGGATCTGACCCTGGAGCACTTGGTAATGGACTGGTAGAAAAAAATGTTACACTGGATGTTGTATCTCGTTTGAAACAAAAACTAGAACTTGCTGGAGCAACTGTATTACTTACACGTTCAGGAGATACGTTCCCATCTCTTCAAGCAAGAGCAAAACAATCCACTAAATCTAGTGCTGATATATTTGTGAGTGTTCATGCAAATAAAGCCGCTGCATCTACTGGCAATGGCATTGAAGTCTACTATTACACTGGCTCTAGTGCTACAAAAACAAATAGTTCCAAACTCGCTGCTGCTGTACAAAAACATTTAGTAGCATCATCTGGTTTAAAAAATCGAGGTGTCAAAACGGCAAACTTCTATGTTATTAAATACAATAATAAACCTGGTATTCTCGCTGAAATTGGTTTTCTTTCTGGAGATGAAGACTCACTTGTTCTTAGATCTAATGAAGGAAAAGAATCACTTGCGGATGGTTTATATTTAGGGATTAATGAATACTTTGCAAGGAAATAAATGAAAAGGTGATTCAGCAGGATACTCCGATTGAATATTTTCATAACTGCTATACCATCAAGAAAACTTCTTTACTATCTAAGTTGCATGAAAAAAAATTCTTATCAATTTAGACAAATTCTAACACACATCCATAAAGCCAATAATCAATTTCACCCTTCTACTGTCCTTAAAATTGTATATCTATTTCTCTGTTTTTGTTGTAGACTAAACGCAAAAATTTTAAGGAGGTTTAGCAACCAATCCTACACATGGGTTTGGAGCAATCGGAGTAAAATACCCCTCCCTGTTGCCCCAAACTCAGAACAAAAATAGAAGAAAGGGAACTTTCCCCTTCTTCTATTTTTGTTCTACATTCACTTTCTCTACAATTACTGGCTCAGCTACTTTTTCCACTACTGGTTCAACTACTACTTTTTTTGGTGGTGCATCATCGTCCATAATTCCTTGTGTTGCTTGCTTAAATTCACGCAATGTTTTTCCCGCTGCTTTTCCAAGTTCTGGAAGTTTTTTTGGTCCAAAAAGCAATAAGCCAAAGAAAACAATTAAAGCGATTTCTCCAAATCCAAGATTCATCTGTGCCACTCCATTTTTCTATGTTTTTCTACATTATACATCGAATACGTGAATAAGAAAACAAAATACACTTTGTTAATCTATGGAATGAAGAAATTCATCCACTAATCCGTAATAAATAATAATGTAGACGAAAATTGCAATGGCGGCATAATAAATTATTTTTTCAATGGATCCACCTGTTCGATAATGAATTGGTAATCGTATTTTCTTTTTTCTAAATGGCCAAAAAAGTGGGACACCTTGCATAGAGAATAAATCCTCTAAAATATGCAAAGCATATCCAATAATAATTCCCATAAAAAAGAAAGAATCCGAGGTGCGAAGCAGTAAATAAGCCATGATTAGTAATGCGACAAGGGAGTGGGTCATACCACGATGACCAAACACTTTTTTCATCGTTTTTGCTATCCCAAATGATCGTCTTCCTACATATGAATTTGGTTCATCAATATCTGGGAGCAAACTACCAATCATAACACCAACTGTATAGGAAAGTGTAAATGGTATAGAACTGTATGCCGCAATAGCAGCACCTACTGTAATAGACGTGACAATATGAGTACGGTATTGCAAAGAATCACCTATTTATCTTTTTACTCATTATATAAGAAAGTCACGACATTTTACAACAAATTACATACTTAATAGTTCCATTTCATTTGTTTCTGCATATTGGAATGCCCCCAAAGCACTTGTTGGTTGAATTTCAATAATTTCATGTTGATTAATTGGTTGTAATTGCATATGACGATCAAACACAAAAAGTTTTTGGTCATCTTCATACCATTTCGCTATTAAAAATACTTCTTCTTTCCCCATTCTATTAATGGAAACGAGTTGTTTGTTCATAATCCATGTGGTAATTTGTTCTGAGTTCATATAAATGTAAATCCTCCTGTTTTTTGTCTAACGACAGATATTATTTCCTTTGTCAGCGTTACTATTCACTATATGACGTGAGATTCAATTTAAATGAATGAAATGAACATATAAACTACAATATTTTTGTGAACTGTTCATTTCATTCATTTGAAGACTTCTTAGTGAACGGAATGATTTACTAAAATCTTGATAACCACTCCATTCATAAAGATGGGGAAACTTTAAATTTTTATCTCTTTTGTCCTATCTTTTTTTAAAAAACTTAACTACACAGCAAACTTCTCCATTTTCTCTTGAAGCTGAACCGCTTTTGCTGTAAGTACTTCAGCAGAAGAGTTAATTTCTTGCATAGATGCTGTTAACTGTTCCGAAGAAGCAGCAACGGCTTCCGTACTTTTCGCAGAGTCCACAGCAATTTTCTCTGTACCATCAATGACTTTCGCTAATTGTAGTAACGAATCATTCATGACATTTAGACGATTGGATACATCAGAAATTTGCGTATTTACATTGACAGTAGCGTTAAAAATATGATCGAATGTTTCGCCTGTATTAGTTGCCAATGACATTCCCTTTTCCGTTTCCAATGCGACTGAACTCATTGCTTGAACCGATTGTGACGCTTGGTCTTGAATTTTTAATGAAAATACTTCAATTTCTTTTGCCGAGCCTGCTGCTTTTTCTGCTAATTTACGAACTTCCTTGGCAACGACGGCAAAACCTTTACCATGTTCTCCAGCTCTAGCCGCTTCAATAGTGGCATTTAATGATAATAAATTCGTTTGATCGGAAATACTTTGAATAATAGCAGTCATTTCACCAATATTTTTTGCTTGTTCATTTAATGTTTTCATCATCGCTACTGATTGATGGACAAGCATATGAACATTTTCCATTTGCCCAATCATTTGTTGAACCGTTTCTACACCAGCAGTTGCTTCATTCATCATTGTATCTGAAACAATCGTTACTTCATTGGAACGTTCAGCAATAAAATCTGTATTGGTTACAAGTAAATGTACTTCTTCTGTATTTTGCTTAGCAAACTGCATTTGATTCGTTGCTCCAGTAAAAACTTCTTCAATTGTTTCACAAACATGCTCAGATGCTTTTGTTGTCGCTTCTGTAATCGAAAATAATTGCTGTGAGGAAGCGGAAACTTCTTCAACCAATTGTTGATTTGCAACAACGACAGAACGAAATGAGCCAATTAATTGATTCAATGATGTAGCAATTTGAGCAAATTCATCCTTCGTTGCTATTTCCATTATGACCGCCAAATTCCCATTAGATGCTTCATTTGTAATTTTTTCTATTTTGCTAATTTCTCTACGAACAGATACATAAAATGCAACAAATAAATAAGAAACAAATAAAATTACTAATGCTATGAAAGTAATAGCGATTATCATATTTTTATTTAAGCCACTGTACTGTTCGTTAATTCGTTCATTTAACATATCTAAGTCATACTTCATTACATTAATTAAACCATTCAAACTTTCTTGTACAGATGTTGTGAACTCTCCTATATCTACGTTCACCTCACCCTCTAGCATAAAGTGATTACCAACAAACGTAGACATCTTCATTACATCATCTAATGATTTCACCACATTTTTTTGATATGCTTCTTTTTTTGCTTTATCATCTATAGAAAGCTTTTCTATAGATTTATTTACTTCAATCACTACTCTCTCAATAGATGAAATATCCGTCAATAAGAACGTTTTTTCTACATCGGACATACTTTTTTGGAATGCAACATTTGCTCCAATTGCTTCAACACTTCCAATAATTGCTGTTAGATTTGGTAATTTATCCACTAAATGCGTGATAAGTTGCATATTTCCAAGGTCGCTATCTAAACTTAATTTTGAGTAATCCGCTGTTTCAGACATAATAACTACTAAATCGCTTATAAGGAAACTGTGGCGTTTTGCCGCTTCTCCTACTGTGTATGTACTACTATTTTTTTTGATTTGCTCCCAGCTTTCTTGAAAATTCGCCCATTTTTCTTTTAAAACAAATGGATCTTTTTCTGTTTGTTGAAGTTGATTAATAGATTTCATTTCATCAGTAACCGTTTTTATACCATCTGCTTCACTTGCTGTATTCCCTTCCAAGTACGAAATATTATAAGTCATATGGTGTTCTATACCATCTAATAAACCTACAAAATGATTCATGTATGTAAGCCCTAGTTTTTCTTTTGCAACAATACCTTTTTTTGCCCCTAATTCTTTCATGTAAAAGAAACTAATACTCCCAAGTGACAACACAAATACCATTGTAATTAACAAAAACTTTTCTGCAAATCGCAATCGATTTAAAAGCCAACCAAATTTCATAATAATACCTCCCAATTTCGTTATAAATCCATCATAATCGGCATTTATACTGTGTTTCAATGGGAGGTTTTGTCGAAAAAACATAAACATTTCTTCGTTTTTCGACCTATTTCTTTCTCTTTTGCTATTGGTATATCCCTCTTTTTTTCGCCATCTTTTACTATCTAACAAATTATCACTATTTTTGTCGAATCATATGTAATCGTTCGACAAAAAATGCAACAAAAAATCCCCTCTGATTTCTCAAAGAGGACTAATATTTAATGCTTTATTGGCTTTTTTCTCATATCCTTTGTAATTTGTTTCCACTTCTCTTTTTCAACTTTCTGAGCCCGTTTGTCTGCTTTTCGTTCCATAAAAGCTAGTTCTCGTTGCAATTTAATATAACTATCCAATCGTTCTTTTAGTAAACTTCCATTTTCAAGTGCTTCTTCAATAGCACAACCCGGTTCACCTTCATGTTGACAATCTCGAAAGCGACAGTTTTCAGCAAGCGTTTCTACATCAGAAAATGTTTCTGTTAAACCACTATCTGCTTCCCATAATTGCAATTCCCGCATTCCTGGTGTATCAATTACAACACCACCATTTGGTAAAACAAATAATTCCCGATGCGTTGTTGTATGCCGACCTTTATCATCTTCTGAGCGAATATGACTAATTTTTTGGGCATCTCGTTCTACAAGTCTATTTAACAGAGTCGATTTTCCAACCCCAGATGAACCAACTAAAGCAATTGTTTTTCCACCCATTGCATAAGCACGAAGCTCATCTATACCATCATCTGTTAATGCACTGACAATGTGAACTGGAACGCCTAAAGCTACTGTTTCGACTTCTGCTAACACTCCATCCACATCAGGGCAAATATCCGCTTTGTTCAAAACAATAACAGGATTTGCTCCACTTTCCCACGCCATTACTAAGTAGCGTTCGATCCGTCTAGTATTTAAATCTTGATTTAACGAACTAACCAAAAACAATGTATCTACATTAGTTGCTACAATTTGTTCTACTGATGTATCTCCTGCTACTTTACGAGAAAATTTGCTTTTTCTTGGCAAAATCGCATGAATCGTTGCTTTTCCTTCTTCTGGTCTAGCTTTTATAACCACCCAATCACCAACAGCTGGATAGTCTTCTCTTCCACGTGCTTCAAAATTCATTTTCCCAGTTACATCTGCTAATAACTCATCTGTATTTGTTATTACCCGATACAAACGCTTATGTTCTAGCGTAACACGTCCTACAGTGTAATCTTTTTCATATGAACGAAACTTTTCCATCCATTGTTCATTAAATCCATATTGTTCTAACATTTTTTTCCTCCACCATGTTTAAATTTGAATAGGGAGGGACTCTTTTCCTTAGAAAAAACGAACCTCGCCTTTGTTTGTGTGCTTGTTGCTGTTAAAATTTTCCATAAAACATCACTCCTTAACGAGATTTCATTACAAAACTATTATATGCAAATATTGGCTAAAAAGATAGATAAAAAAGAAAAATTTATATAAAAAAAAGAAAAAGGCTTGGTTAAAAGAGATAAAAGACTTCCCTATTTAACCAACCCTTTTCCTATTCACTACTTATTCCTCTTCATTAACCGCAGTTACAATTTCTTCTAAGTCATCACGAAACTTATACAAATGCTTTCTTTGTTTTTCTGATGCCACTTCCAAAGCGTTATTAATTTGCTCAAATGCTTCGTTAACTTCTTCCTTTAAATGCTTCAATTCTTTTCCATAATGGGCTGTTGTTGTGTCTAATTGCTCAAAGTTAACTTTGATTTTATCTGTTATTTGATTTGCATCATTAAATGCCTGTTGCTTGCCTTCATGGTATGGCATAAGAACACCTCACAATTTATTATCTCTGTTAGTCTGTGACGATAGAAACAATTTTATGTATGTATACAAATGGCTTGTGTATATCATGCTAATAACAGAAAGAGGTGATTATATTGGGAAACAACGATAACGATGATGTTAAAAAAAATAAAAGCGGTGGCAATCCAGCACCGTTAAGTGGTTCACATAAAGTAAAACAAAAAAATCATTCCAGACAAAAAAATCACGCTAGTCACGATATGTAGTTAAAAAACCTTGTAGAAGTGGACTGTTCTCCATTCTGCAAGGTTTTCCCATTATTTATTCGTAAAATTCCTCATCCAATTGATCTTTCAAAGATTGAATCGTATCTTCTAAAAGATGAGTAAACGTATCCGTTACATAATAAATAAAATCTGGATCATGAACATAAATAATTATTTGTCCCTCTGTTCCACTTTCTGTAGGGTCAAAGTCCAGCATCAAATAAAGAGAACCACCTACCAATTGTGCAAATGGAATCCATTTTTTATTAAATAAATATGGTTTTATTCTCTTATCCAATTTATCAATATCAGCCTGTTCAAAGAAATCTTCAAAATCTTCCATATGTTCATTTTCATTACAGAAAAATCTCTTAGCTTCCCTAATTTCATCAAGTGACATAATGTAAAATATGCACTCACACCCCTCGTTATAAGTGGCATATAGAAAATTATATGGATAGCTACTCCCATTTTTGTATGTATAAAACTCTCTAAAGTCACTAGGAAGTTTTATTTGAAATTCCTCTTCAAAGTCCGCTAGTTGTTTATCAGATGCACCTAAAACTTTCGTATATGCTTTAAAATTTTCAGTGTCCTCATCATCTTCCATATATTGCATAAGTAAATTCTCTATTTTTCCAACCAGTTTCTTTATCATAAGTTTCCCATCCTCCAAAAGTGCATATAAAACATGTATCTTAAAAAATTGAGTTATCTTATGAGAAATTTATTGGATTTCTTTTTGAGATATCCTAATTTTTTTGTAATTTGTCATTCAAGAATTTTGCCCCTACTATTGCTTGTGCATCTTGAGCTATCTCTCCGGGTTTAACGGCTTCCCCAATTAAATATCCATCATATTTCATACCCATAAATTCAAAGATATAGGTGAATTGTTCAATAAGTGGCAATGCTTTTATTCGTGCTGATTCTCCACCTACAACAATAGTATATGCTTTTTTTTGTGCCATTTCTGTTTTAAAATTTATTTCTTTATTACGCAAACTTTGTGACCAACGATCAATAAAATTTTTCATTTCGCCAGACATTCCAAACCAATAAAGTGGTGTGGAAAAAATAATTGTATCGTGGTCAAGCATATTTTTTACAATCGCATCGTAATCATCATCTACTTTTAAGAAGCCTGCTTCTGTATGACGGGCATCTACTATTGGCTTGATATGTTGCTCACGTAAATGAACAGCTGTATGAGGAATACTTCCTAGTACCATATTTGTTAATTGTTCTGCATTTCCATTCTCTCTAGAACTTCCATATACTACAAAAATACTCATGTTCACCCTTCTTTCGTAAATTTTTATATAATTATTATATCATCTATGTTTCTGTATTGCGAAAATGTGTTATTCTATATAAAATAAGTAATAAGTAGATTGAGAGGAGTATTTGACGATGAATTATGATGTAATTATTGCTGGGGCTGGTTCAATGGGGATGGCTACAGGATATTTTTTGGCGAAACAAGGAAAGAAAGTATTAATGATTGATGCGTATGATCCGCCACATATACAGGGTGCTCACCATGGATTAACAAAAGTCATTCGCCACGTTCATGTGAGAGAACAGTATATTTCACTTGCTTTGAAATCTCAACAACTTTGGGAAGAATTAGAAAATCAATGGGATAAGCCTTTATTTCATAAGACAGGGATTTTAAATGCCGATGTAGCAACATCTACTAGTATTCAAAATCTTATTGATATTGCTAGTATACATAATATTACTATGGAAACAATGACACCTGTAGATGTAAAATCACGTTGGAAAGGATTTTCTCTTCCACCTAACTATACAGCTTTATTCGAACCAAATGCTGGTATTTTAAGAGGGGAAGAATGTCTTCGAGCATATCGTCAATTATTTTTTAATTTGGGTGGAAAACTTATTACCAATACACCAATTATTGATATTGATATTCAAGCAGATAGTGTATCCGTCAAAACAAAAGATGAAACATATCATGGTGCTTCACTTGTATTAAGTAGCGGACACAATTTATTAAAAATGGCCGGTTTAACGTTCCCACTCACTGTTTTTCGTAAAGCGACTGCTTGGTTTTATGCAAATCATCTATACCATTCTGATTCCTTCCCTGCTTATCATATCAATACAGAAGATGGTAGATTCTTCGGATTTCCGAATATTGCTGGAGGAAAGGGATTGAAGGCTGGAAGATATGATGGAGGACAAATTCTGGAAGAAGGAGCGTATGTGAAAGAATTTGGTGAATATGAGGAAGATATTCCAGAAATAACTGACTTTACATACAAATACCTACCTTTTGTTTCTTCGTTACAAGACGGTGCTGTATATACAACTTCAAAAACACCCGATAATAATTTTATTATTGATTTGCATCCAGAGTTTTCACATGTTGCAGTTGCTACAGCATTTTCTGGATATGGCTTTCAATTCGCTAGTGTTATTGGTGAAATACTTGGCGAACTAATTATGAACAAACAAACACAATATGATATTTCCTTATTTTCAGCAAAAAGATTTTAGAAAAAAAGGCGAATTCCTAGTGAATTCGCTTACTTTTTTGTATGATATATCAACTGTACAAGCCCGCTACTAAATGACTCCATATGCACAAATTTCAAATTTGTTTCAATTACTCCTGCTTGAAATAGCGGAATACCACTTCCTAAAATAGTTGGATGGATAGAAATAATGTATTCATCAATCAAATTATGTTTTTGCAACTCTCGAATAAGTTCTCCCCCGCCAACAAGCCAAATATCAGAGCCTTCTTTTTCCATTAAATTTGATACAAAGGATGACACATCTTTATTGATAAAAGTAGCATATTCATCCACTCCACTTTTTGTTGAAGTAAATACATATGTTTGCTGCTCCTTGTATGGATATTCTCCAAACGTCAACACTTGTTCATACGTTTTTCTTCCCATTAGCACTGTATCTATTCGTTCTAAAAAAGCTCCATATCCATATTCTTGATCGGTAAATAACCAATCAATCTCGCCATTTTCCCGAGCAATATACGAGTCCAAACTTGTAGCAATGTATAAAATAATTTTCCTAGTCATTTTACTTCTCCTTCTATGAAAAAATATTAAAATGAATGAACACAATTTTTTACTCCACCCAACAATAATGATACAATAAAAAAATAGAAGAGGTGAACAGGATGTTACAAATTATTGAACAAGCAAGAAAAGAATTATTAGCAAGTTTTGAATCACTAACTGATGAGCAATTAAATCAACAACCAGCAGAAGACAAATGGAGTGTAGCACAAGTTGTTATGCATCTTAGTGGTACAGAGACACATTTTGCTTCTAAGGTAGCACAAGGATTAAAAGATGCCGCTGAAAAAGTAGAAGAGAAAAATCTTGATTTTGTTGTTAATCGCTCTAAAAAAGTAAAAGGGCCTGCTGAAATACCTAATGTTCCAAAAACAAAAGCTGAGTTAAAGCAAGCACTTGCAGAATCAAGAGAAGTATTACTTAATCTTTACAATAGCGTAGAAGACAAAACTAATTTTGTTAATAAATCATTCCACTTTCCACCACTGGGAACTGTTAGTCTAAAACAATTAATTGATTTTATAGGTCTTCACGAACAACGCCATGTTGCACAAATTGAAGAAATTAAACAGACAATTGCATGACTTACAGAAAAATGCTGACACTATATGTGTTAGCATTTTTTTTGAATTAAAGGGAAAAATCCCCCTTAATTCAAAAAAACGAAATGAATGGTTGTAGAAATACGATAAAATCAATGTTTTAGAGAACCATTCATTTTAATAAGGAACTTTTGTTCAACCTATTTTGTATGAGGAGTGTTTAGATGAAAAAATTAATCTTATTGTTTTTATTATTGACCTATCCAACTGCTACATACGCAGAGAATAACTACACTTGGAATATGAGTGACATTTACAAATCTACCTTAGATTTCCACATGGAAGAAGCAAAGTTAAAGAAATTACTACTTACTTACCCAACCTTTGAAAATCACTTGAATCAGCCAAAAACAGTTCTTGAGTTTCTAAAACATGATGAGCAAACAAGTCGAATGTTAGAGAAATTATATCTATACAGTAAGCTTAAACAAGACTTAAATATTAATGACAAACAGTCCGCTGAATTATTAGCAACTTCTGAAGCTTTGTACAGTGATTATTTAAAAGCAACTTCATTTGTCGAACCAGAACTATTATCACTCTCAAAAAAACAATTCGATACAATAAAAAATGACGAACAACTCAAACTCTACAATCGTTATTTTTCCGTATTAGAACGAAAAAAAGAACACACTCTTTCCAAAGAAGAAGAAGAATTATTTGCCACCCTATCACCACTTGCCAGTGACCCAGAACAAATTTATAACCGCTTATCTCGTGCAGACTCTACCTATCCAATATTTACAAAAAATGGCAAAATCGAAACACTAACTCCTGCTTTATTTTCTAAAAAAATGGTAGATAAAAATCGAACAATCCGTAAAGAAGCATATACTATTTACACAAAACACTATGCCCAAACGCAACATACATCAGCTGCTGTTTTGTATGCATCTATCAAAAAAGATGAACTATATGCCAAAGCCCGTCATTATGAAAGCGGCTTAGATGCTTCTCTCTCACATGATAATATTTCAGAAGCTGTTTTTAATAATGCTTTAACAACTGTCCAAAATCATCTTCCATCTATGCACAAGTACATGGATTTACGAAGAAAAGTATTAAAACTCGACACCTTACACAGCTATGATTTATTTGTCCCGCTTGTCAAAAAAATAGAAAAAAATATCCCACTCCATGAAGCAGAACATTTACTATTACAAGGTTTAAAACCACTTGGTTCAGCATATACCAAAAATTTAGAACATGCTTTTCATGAACGCTGGATTGATGCCCATCCAAGTGTCAAAAAATATCGTGGTGCCTATAACTGGGGAACATATGATACACACCCGTTTGTCCTCTTAAATTATGATGGCACGATGGATTCCGTATTTACAATGGCTCACGAACTTGGACACGCCATGAATTCCCTACTCACCAATGAAAAACAACCGTATATGAATGCTAATCACTCCATTTTTACAGCCGAAGTAGCTTCTACCACCAACGAATGGTTTATGAATGATTTCGCTCAAAAAAATGTCAAAACAGATGACGAAAAACTTTCTTTACTCGCTGACGAAATTGATAATATTCGAGGAACAGTTTTTACCCAAATGATGTACACAGAGTTCGAACAATTTATCCATGGAAAAGTTCAAAATGACGAAACACTTACTGCCGAAGATTTAAACACCAAATGGCGTTCACTTGTCGAAAAATATAACGGAAAAAGTTACAAAGCAGATGATGGCATTGGTTGGATGAAAATCCCCCACTTTTACAGTCAATATTATGTATATAAATATGCCACTTCTATGTCCGCTTCCTATGCACTTGTTGATTTGATTAAAAATACACAAGATGGTAAGGAGAAATATTTAAACTTTTTAGCCGCAGGTTCATCCAAAGATCCAATTCAATTATTGAAAGATGCTGGAGTGGATATGACTTCTCCTCTTCCAATTGAGAAATTGCTTGTGCATTTTGATGGGCTTGTTAGTGAGATGGAGACGCTACTTTTGAAGAAGAAACTTATATAAAAACAAGAGGTGACAACACAATCGCTGTCACCTCTTGTTTTTTGCAAGTGTCTTCTATATACAGTTATCTACTTTCTGTTTAGAAAATAAATTGCCTATTTTTTTAGTAAATTCACCTGACCTCTATTCTATCGTTTTTTGTTACATAAAATTTTCAATTTATCAATCCATATGATTTAAAATTAAATTTCTTACATAATTTAGGAACAATCCTCTCTAACTCATCATCTTCCCACTTATAATCCATATCTTCTGCATATTGGATTTCTGCAAGCATAGTAGATTTCACTTCATCTGACAGAGAAGTCGCATACAACTCTTCTTCATTTCCTGTTTTCTTAAAGTATACTTTACTAGCAACGCTCAGCACTTTCGCAAAGTAAAGCTCACCTCCTTTCGCTTCTTCCACATCTACCAACGAATCTGGGTCTTTTAAAGCATTCATAAAAACTGTTTTACCTTGTGCAGTCAGCCATCCTCTGAAATAATCAAATCCATCATCACTGCAACCATTATCTATGACATAAGGTGCTGCCCATAACTTTTCCTTATAGGACAGATTCTGATATTCATTGAAAATTTTTCCCCAAATCACAATTTCAGGAGCATCTAAATCAAATAAAATGTTAAATAAATTATCATATACCTTATCTATATCACCATCTGTTCCAGTTTTTGCGTTGTCTATCAATTGCCAAAAAATTTTTTTATTCATTGTAAATCCTCTCTAAATATTATAATAAAAATCTCTGTTGATCATTTTTCAAACCCTTCGTAATACTCAAAGCAATCAATAATTGTGCGGTAAAATAAGTTGCCATAATCCACTCACTTGATGCTGAAAGCGGACTAACAAATTTATTCCACGCCAAAATAGAATCTGATATCACAAAAAATAATGCCCCAATAGCAGCAGATACATTTCGGCTCATGATTGCCGTTTGAAGCATTGTGCTAATAACAATCAAATAAATGAGCATAGGTATCCACATCCCATTATCACTACTATTTATGATTTGTCCATGAATTTTTCCACCCATAATAAAACCATACATACCAATTGGAATGACCGCAAGCAGTGTCAGAATAGAAAAACGCAAACGAGTCGTCATAGCAACAATATACAAAACATGTCCGATTAAAAACGAACCTAATCCATATATAAACCAGTTATCACTAAGAAGTAAAAACGTATCGCCCAGGATACAAAAAACTAAACCAATCACTATGAGTCTTTTATATTTCTGTACGCTAGATGATGTTACAGCCAAAGTAATAATTAACAACATTGGTATAAGTTTAAAAAACCAGTGCAAAAGTGTACTATCCGTATTCAGTGTTGCCAAATGAATCATACCAGTAATAATAATTACACCAATAAGATATTTGTGTGACATTTTTTCACCTCTGATTTCGTGGATTATTAAAGTATATTGCTTGCAGGAAATTATCTGTATAGACAGTAAAAAGATTTCAGCTGTTTTAGGAGTATTTGTATCAAACATGAATAGTTGTAAGGTTTATATTTTCTCTCCACTGAAAACAATATTACCGTCTATCTGCTTGTATCTTCTGAAAGATTTTTTCTATACAGTTTTCTCCACCATTTATTCTTCTTTTTTTACCTGTCATTGTATCACATGTCAAAATAATTAATCACTTTTTTATGTATGCGGTTCAAACAGATTCCTTTTAGAAGGTTTTAAACAAAATGAACAGTCACCAAAATCCATTCCTCACTGGATTTAAGTTACTGTTCATTTTGGTGAATGATTCGAGGGATTTCCCCCCCGAATCATTCACAGTATGATTGCAATTAATCCGCCAGATCCTTCGTTAATAATTCGCTCTAACGTTTCCTTTAATTTATAGCGAGCATTTTCTGGCATCAAGGCAAGTTTTGCTTGAATTCCTTCCCGAACAATACTATTTAAAGAACGTCCGAAAATATCAGAGTTCCAAATGGACAATGGATTGTCCTCAAAATCTTGCATTAAGTACCGCACAAGTTCTTCACTTTGTTTTTCCGTTCCGATAATTGGAGCAAACTCGGATTCCACATCTACTTTAATCATATGAATAGATGGAGCAACTGCTTTTAATCGAACACCAAATCTTGGACCTTGGCGAATAATTTCTGGCTCATCTAAACTCATATCCGCAAGTGATGGCGCAGCAATACCATAACCTGTTTGTTTAACCATTTTTAAAGCATCCGCAACTTGATCGTATTCCGCTTTGGCATGTGAAAAATCTTGCATCAATTGTAGTAAATGATCTTTCCCACGAATTTCTGTCCCAACTACTTCTTTCAAAATTTGATCATATAAATCATCAGGAGCATGTAAATCAATTTCGGCAATGCCCTGGCCCATTTCAATTCCAGCCAGTCCTGCCCGTTCAATAAAATCATACGAGCTAAATTGCGAAACCACCCGTTCTACATCACGCAACCGCTTAATGTCTTTCACTGTATCACGTACAGCTTCATGATAGCTTTCCCGAAGCCAATGATTTTCACGAAGAACCATAACCCAGCTTGGTAAATTTACATTTACTTCCAGCACTGGAAATTCGTACAATGCTTCTCTAAGTACAGTGTGTACATCTTGTTCTTGCATACTTTCAACACTTAGTGCAACAACTGAAATATCATATTTTTTACTTAGTTCTTGACGTAATGTTTCTGTTTCATGCGAATGAGGACGAACTGTGTTAATAACCATAATAAATGGTTTTCCAACTTCTTTTAATTCTTTAATGACTCTTTCTTCTGCTTCGACATAAGAATGGCGAGGAATTTCACCAATCGAGCCATCCGTTGTAATGACAACACCAATAGTAGAATGTTCTTGAATTACTTTTCTCGTGCCAATTTCTGCCGCTTCGTGAAATGGAATTGGTTCTTCATACCATGGTGTGTGAATCATGCGTGGACCATTTTCATCTTCGTAGCCTTTAGCTCCCGGAACAGCGTATCCAACACAATCGACTAATCGAATAAATACATCTAATCCATCACCAACTTTTACAGCGACGGCTTGATTTGGTACAAATTTTGGCTCAGTTGTCATAATTGTTTTTCCAGCGGCACTTTGTGGCAACTCATCTTGAGCACGTGCTTTATCTGCTTCATTCTCAATATTTGGAATGACCACTAACTCCATAAATTTTTTAATAAATGTTGATTTACCTGTGCGAACGGCTCCAACCACCCCTAGGTATATGTCACCGCCTGTACGCTCGGCAATATCTTTAAAAATATTCACCTTTTCCATTCGCTTCCCTCCTTAACCAACTCAAACATTCTATGTTTATATGGGATTCCCTTGTAACACTATAATAATTATGATGTTGTCCCTATTGTTTATGCCTGTTTATGGAAAATAAAATGAGGATGAGCAAAAGGGGGAGAAAAACACCCCAATTACCCATCCTCGTAAAATCCTTCAAACAAATTTATGTTTCAACCTAATTTTATTTTTTACTCTGCATAAACACAGGTTCTCTATTCTTATCCACCGTATAAGGCAGTGAAAAAGCTGGTACTATTTGGTTATCTCCTTCTGTAAGAAGATAACGAATATCTTCTCCTTCTTTGATTACTTTCGTAGTTTTCTTTAACGCCTTGTATAAATCACTTCGATAATCAATATAAATTTCCCCAGTTGTATCCACAACAAATGGCAAATTATCACCTGAATATGGGCTGACTGTATAAAGCTCTTCTTTATAATTTAATTTACTAAAATCAAGTGAATATACACCTTCACTAATCAACTTATTAAATGGAGGATATTTGTTAAAATTAATTCTCAATTTTATATCTTGAATATCACTAGCCATTCTTACATCAATCAGTTTAACTTGTGGATTCGTTTCTGCTTCTATTAATACATACTGAAAAATACCACCATTTTCAAACGAATTCCCTGGCGTATCACTTAAATATTTTGGAACAAGAATACTAAAGTTAATTGGATACTTTTGATAAATTGGTGTAGACATATCTCTTGTTTTAATTGGTAGCACACCGGTATCTTTCTTATATGCATCAACAGCTGTTTGTACAGAAACTAACTGATCTTTATATGGAATTTGATTTTTCGCAAGTCTTTCTTCTGGATACATACAACCACATAACAAAATAATACAGACAAGTCCTAGCCATTTTGTATATTTCATTTTCTCCACCTCAAAGCACCGTAACATATGCCGTAATTCCTGCAATAATAATTAGAAAAAAAGCAATCGTCATCAATATAGATTTAATAACTGGGTGTTGTAATTTAAACCGACATACATACACAATTAAAACAGATACTGCCATACAACCCATTCCAAAAATAGAAATCCACATTTTTGCCATTGACACACTCACAAAAAACACACCCTTTCCAAAAGATGATTATACCACATTTTGTCTAAAAAAAAGAGAATGATAGCTCCAAGACAAAAATCACCTTGATTCTATCATCCTCTTTTAAGTATCACCACTTTCATGTCCACCTAAAATACTTGCCAAGTCCTCTAGCTCATTTGTTTTATCACGAGCCATTAACGTATCAACAGCTGCTTTCGCATCTTTCCCGTCAAATAACACAGCGTGTAACGCTTCAGTAATCGGCATTTTCACGTTTAATTCTTTTGCTAATTGGTAGGCAGCTTTTGTTGTTCGTACACCTTCTACTACCATTCCCATACTTTCTAACACTTCATCTAAATTTTTCCCTTTGCCAAGCATATTTCCTGCCCGCCAGTTGCGTGAATGCACACTTGTACATGTAACGATTAAATCGCCAATTCCCGTAAGCCCTAAGAATGTAAGTGGATTCGCTCCAAATGCAACACCAAGACGAGCAATTTCTGCTAAACCTCTCGTCATTAATGCCGCTTTAGCGTTGTCACCGTATCCTAGCCCATCCATTGCTCCAGCAGCTAGGGCAATAATATTTTTTAATGCCCCGCCAATTTCCGCTCCAACTAAATCAGAGTGCGTGTACACACGAAAGTAAGAGGAATTCATAAATAAATCTTGTACTTGTTTTGCAGCAGTCATATCTTTTGCTGAAGCAGTAACTGTTGTTGGGTGACGTAGTGCTACTTCTTCTGCATGACTTGGACCAGATAATAACACAGCGTGACGAAGTAATTCTGTGCTCGCAAATTCTTCTTCAATAATTTCTGTTACCCGTTTATGTGTATCTGGTTCTATTCCCTTACTAACCGCAATTGCTAAAATAGGATTTTGTAAAAGTGGTATCATTTGTTGAATCACTTCACGAAGTGGTTGCATTGGTATCGCAAGTACGACAGCATCAATACTATTCAATGTTTCTTTTAATGAATGATAGCCAACAATTTTCTTTGGCAATTGAATGTTTTTTAAATAGCGTTCATTTGTATGACGTTCATTAATTTCATTAATCTGCTCTAGTTGGTTTCCCCAAATTCTCACATCACATCCATTATCCGCTAAAACCATTGCTAACGCTGTTCCCCAACTTCCTGCTCCGAGTATAGCAACTGTTTTCATAAGTACCCTCCTATTTTCGTTTTCTGGCAAATAAACGAAGCGGTGTTCCAGTAAATCCAAACGCTTCTCGAATTCGATTTTCCAAAAATCTTTCATAAGAAAAATGCATCAACTCAGGATCATTAACAAAAATCGCAAATGCTGGCGGTTTTACTGCTACTTGTGTAGTATAGTAAATTTTTAATCTCTGACCTTGATGTGTTGGTGTTGGATTCATGGCTACCGCATCTAAAACAACTTCATTTAAGACATTCGTTTGGACACGAAGGGTATGACTTTCACTTACCGTTTGAATAACTGGTAACAATTTGTGTAATCGTTGTTTTGTTTTTGCTGATAAAAAGACAATTGGAGCATAATCAAGAAATTGAAAATGAACACGAACATTCTCTTCAAACTTCTTCATTGTTTTATCATCTTTTTCTACCGCATCCCATTTGTTCACAACAATAATGACTGCTCGTCCTGCTTGATGAGCATAACCTGCAATTTTTTTGTCCTGCTCAATAATGCCTTCTTCTGCATCCAACAGTACAAGTACAACATCTGAGCGGTCAATTGCTTTTAGAGCCCTTAGTACACTATACTTTTCGGTACTCTCATACACTTTTCCTCTTTTTCTAATCCCTGCTGTATCAATAACTACATATTCTTGTTCTTCTCGTTTAAAAATAGAGTCTACGGCATCTCTTGTTGTTCCGGCAATATCACTAACAATCACTCGCTCTTCTCCAAGAATGGCATTGACAAGTGATGATTTCCCAACATTTGGGCGACCAATTGCACAAAATTTTATCGCATCTTCCCCATAATCTTCCCCTACATCTTTTGGGAAAAAAGTAACTACAGCATCTAATAAATCACCTATTCCTAAACCATGCGTTCCTGAAATTGGGAAAGGCGTATCGAATCCAAGCGAATAAAACTCATACAAATTTTCCTGCATGTCAGGATTATCGACTTTATTTACCGCTAAAACAATTGGTTTTTTGGAGCGATGAAGGATTTTTGCTACTTCCTCATCCGCATTCGTTACCCCATCACGTCCGTTTGTTAAAAAGATAATAACATCCGCTTCATCAATGGCAATAGCCGCTTGCTCACGAATTTGTGTGAGAAATGGAGCATCTCCACTTTCTATTCCACCTGTATCAATAATATTAAATGTGTGTGTTAACCATTCTCCACTACTATAAATTCTATCTCGTGTAATTCCCGGTATATCTTCGACAATGGAAACACGCTCTCCAACAAGTCGATTAAAAATCGTGGACTTTCCAACATTTGGACGACCTACGATAGCTATAATTGGTTTTGGCATTCTTTTACCCCTCTCTGCATACAACAGTCTTTATTCTATCAGAACAATACACCTAAGGACAATAGAAAGTATTAGAATAAGTAAGGAAAAAAGTGAAATAGTAAAGAAAAGGAGGGATTTATGTGAGTAAAGATCGTCAAGAGAAAAAGTTAAAAGAGTCAAAACGAGTAGAATCTGATCGGGATCAGTCTATTTCTTATGATGGAGCAACGAGATTGGATACGCCAGAAGAGGCTCGGGGGGATAATAAGCATTGAGGATTAAGAATGTAAATTAATTTTTTAAACTATGAGTAATACCTCAAACAATTAAATCAGTTTTCAAAAACACCAGTAAAGACAAATATTCATGTTGTTACTGGTGTTTTTGAAATTGAACTCGAGTTGGTATAGTGGATACACCTTGATTTATTGTAGACTATTCAACTGATTACTGATGGAAAAAAGAAAATTTTAGTAGTTTCTTTTTAGTTTTTATTGATGTTAGAATACGAGTATTGAATAGAACAAGTTTCTTAAAAGGGAAAGTTAATTTCTTTATGTCCAAAATATTGACTCAGATCCAAGATTTTATGAAACCTTTACTTTCCCTAACGAGCTTCTTTGATTAGTGTCCAAGTTTTTTTAAAAAATTTTAGTAAATAAATTGAAGAAACAATCAATAAAAATGTACCTACTCCACCTAGGAGATTTGCTATATCTTTTGTTAGCGGATCTTCATTTCCTGAACCGCTGTCAATTATATTAGCCATAAACACGAACAAATTATTTAAAAAATGAAATAGAATAGGAACAAGAATGCTTTTATATTTTAGGTACAAAAAGCAACATATTAACCCTGTGATAAACGCACCGATTATCGCTACTTCAATATGTAAGATTCCGAAAATGACGGATGATACAATAGTCCCTACACACAATCCCCATTTTTTAGAGATTCTATGTAGGATAACTCCACGAAAAATGAACTCCTCAATAATCGGAGCCATTATTACCCCGCTTAGTAAGTTATAACCAAATGATCGAGAGGCATCAAATGATTCTTCATCCATAATTTCTGATAAGTTTGGAAAGTAGTGAAACAGAACAAATATAAACAAAAAAATAATCCCCAACGATAAAAAGCAACAGAAAATTTCTAAAAGTATAAGTTCTTTCCAGTCAATTTTTTTTATACCTTCAAATTCTTGTTTGAAACTATTTTTTTTGACAACAAAGATAACTATGAAAGTTGAAAGAATCATTGTGTTTGTTGCTAGCACAAATCCTGCTTTAGATAGATTAGGAATTAGTAGCAATGATAATATGCTTAAAATAAGTGGTAATGTGAAATAGCGGATTTTTATTGATTCAAAAGATTTACTCATCTGTTTTCTCCTAATTCTAAAATATGAAAGCTTTCTTACTACTATTGAACTCTCACATTCCATTCCAATCTTTAAATTTACCGTACTTCCTTTTTTATTTTTTAAATAATTTTTTGGAATCTCTCCTTCAACTCTAAAATATCCCTCTTCATTTCCGTCAATATTTGGCTCTATCGCAATATTTGATATTTTTGTGTCCAATTTATTGACTCACATCCAATTATTTTTTCTTAATTCGTAAAAATGTTTTAAATAAAATTATAAAAAAATAGATTAATAAAAAGTCCAAAAAGTATAGATAATTTTTGTGATTTTCAGAAAAAGATAACACAATAAAAGAAATCCCAAGAATAATATCTAAAAAACTATCTTGCTTATTAATGGAATAAATGATAATACCACTTAAAATGAAGAATACCCCAACTATAAGTAAAACTATTATTTTACTTTGATGATTTTCTTCACCTAAGATAAAAAAAGAACCTATAGCAATTGGAAATAATATCTTTTTAAAAAAAGAAACAAGTTTTATAGACATATTCATTAATTCCTTTCTGTTAATTATTTTCATACTAAACTCGTTGTGCTAGTTGTTTTAGCCCTTTTTCAATAAAAAACGCTCAAAATTTATTAAATATAGCATGAATAATTGCAACAAATAGACAAAATTACAGTTTTTGTTCAAAATTACTAAGCACAAATTTAAAACTCCTATAATCAG